>CAYNTU010000028.1:0-27979 GCA_964400205.1 uncultured Microbacterium sp. | reverse complement strand
GTGAGTACACGGGCTGGCATATGGGTGCCCGGAAGTTGACCGAAACCCCGGGCGGCGTGACCGTGATCGAGATGGGCGCACGACTGTATGTGCCCGCGCTGGGCCGGTTCCTGCAAGTCGACCCGGTCGAAGGCGGTTCGGACAACGACTACGTGTGGCCGACGGATCCGATCGGGAAAAAGGACCTCACCGGTCGCGCATGGTGGGATGACTTCGGAAAATGGATCACCGACGGTCCGCTTGGGACTGCGTGTAACTTCGCTTTCGGAGTTGTAGGTACAGCTTGCGGCTTCGTTCAAGCAGTTGGACACGCTATTCAAGGCAACTTTGGGAACGCGGCGATCGAAGTCGTGAGTGGCTTGACCGGTGGAGTCGCGAAGGCCGCGGTTAAGATAGGTGGATCGGTTGTTCGCAAGGTGATTACAAATACCTCGCCGCAGAACACGGTCACACGCAACACCCTGAAGCCGCTCGTTGGACCCACTCGGTATATGAGCAACTTCGCTGATGCAATGACGTCGTATGCGGCGTCCACCGCATTGACCCGTGCGAGAGTATTCTCGCAGTACAATTTCCCGGGATTCTTCAGGGTTTACTACCAACTGGCCGGCATTCAGCAGTGGGTCTTCGGGAATAGGGTTAAGTAGTGACTGCCTCATTGCGAAGGTTCTCTCCGTCAGGCCAGTCTGGTCGGGCCTGGAGGCTTCTGTTGGCGTCTGTATTTCTGCTACCCACGTTGTTCGGTATTGCGATTTTTGGAGCGTGGATTTCCACGGGCGTACGGGTTGCCGCTGGCGCGTCCGGATTGATCGTTATTGCCGCGTGGATCAGGTTTCCGTGGGTTGGTCTGTGGTGGGATGGGCAGCGAGTTGTGGGTTTTCGATCCTGGTGGCGGCCGATTCGTAAGTTCCAGGTCGACGAAATCGCGCGATTTCGCGCGGTCGATTACATGGGCCCAATCTTCTTGACCTGGCCGGCAGGCGGCAGGTTGCAGTCTGGTCAGCTGTCTGTCGAACTCGTCGACGGTGCATCGGTGACGATGTGGGGCACAATAACGTCCTACTCCGTCGCCCGTGATCAAGCGCGGAAGCTCAACTCCTGGCTGGGAATCGAGCTTCCGCGGATGCGAGGACGATAAATTCGCAACCTGCGCCCGCACGAGACTAATTGCAAGCCCCCAAAGTTGCGTCAGAAAGAGGTCGACTGCGCTTGGTGGCCTATCGTTCGGGTTCTCGCTCGTTGGGTTCACAGTTAGCAATTTGCGGAACTATGTTGCTTCGAGAATGGCTTCCCGGTCGGCTGGCGGCCGGTTTCTACGGAGTGTGGTGTGACGAGTCTCTCAACTGACAAATCCGATGCGCTGGTAGCTGCCTGGATTGGAGGTGCTTCTTGAGTTTGCCGGATCGAGGAGAGAACGACGGTGCAGATCATAAGCGCAATCCTCATGCCGTACAGGACAATGTGCATTGGGCCGTCATCGGTACCGGCTGGGTTCTCTTCACAGTTGGGATGGCAATGCGGCACTCAGCTGGCGTTAGCAGGAGCGATGCCAGCGAGACCTTCTGGATGGCAGTAATTATCGTCGCCGCGATAGCGATCCCCCTTTGCTTCGGACCGGCGGTTCCGCAGTACCGGAGGCTATCGACGCTTCGTCTTCGGTTTCCGCAGGCGCTGGTGTTGTCGATGTTCAGAGCGGATGGGACGAAGCCGAACTTGCGCTTTCTTGGGAACGATGTGAGCGGTCTTGGGCACTACTTCGTTCTCGTTGTTCACGACGGAGCCATCGAGTTTTGGACCGGGTTCTCGCATTTGAGGAAGGTTGCATCGGTCCCGGTCGCTGAGATCGATCGGGTGGATTTGGGGCCTGGTGTGGTTGGCCTTCGGGTGACGAAGGTCATCTGTCTCGCACTGACGGTCGCCTCTGCGGAGCGGGCATCCGATACTTCTATCGAAGAACTTGAAACGGATCCCAATAGCGAGCCTTTTACCAGATGGTTGCAGGTACTCCCGACGATGGGTGGCGTCATGGTCTCGGCGGTGCAAACCAAGGCAGCGAAGATCGACGAGGTTGCGCAACGGTTGAGCGACCGGATCGGCGTTGAGTCTGGGCGCGAGATGCCGCCCGTTGTGTGGCGGGAGAAGCCGTAGGCTTCACGGAATCGGGGATTCATGACTAAAGGGCAGATGTGAGGGGCGAGACATGGCGGCCGAAGACGGAGTGACGTTCCGCGACCGTGGCAGACTATCGAAGACGCTTAAAGGCGCAACCGTCGTCTTCGTAGTAGCAGGTGGCGTTTGGGTCATCTTTGCCCTCGCACGTGCCGCCGATGCGGTCACTCGCATGTCACCGGGCATGATGATTCTCACGTGGGCGATTGTGGGCCTGCTCGTCGTTGTCCTCATTGTGGTTGCGTTGCAGTTCATTCGTCCACAACTTCGGCGCTTTGATGCACTAGTCACTGCATTCCCCGAGGCATATGTCGCAATGATGGCCACAGTCGATGGAACAGCCGAAGTGCTACGACGCTCCGCGTACGCAACGCAGACTATTCGGTTCGATCTTGTCGTCGTCATTCGAGAGGGTCGAATCGAGCTCTGGAAAGGCGTCCGGGAACCGAAACGGTTGGTCACAATTCCTGCATCAGCGGTTCTAGAGGTAGGTATTGGGTTGGCCCAGATGGACACCGCAACTGCGAAGGTAGTTGGGCTCGCGCTGCCATCAGAAGATGAGGGACCGATTTGGCTGAAACTTATGCCCGAAGAACGTTCTCGATGGTTTGGAATAGTGCCACCCACAAGTGAGTTTGTGGAGACAGCGGCAGAGAATCTCAGGGTCCGTGTTGAGTTAGAGGGCGGCCAACAGCTGCCGCCCGTTTCGTGGATTGAGTAGCCTCCAAGCATTCCCCATTCATGGCGAGCGCAGTGCGCATGGAGCGGGTATCCGTTGGCAGTACGGTGTGTTGCGGTGCCCGCGAGCGCGAACTGCCCCGGGTTTAGTGGAGGCAGTGACCTCACGGAAGGGTGAAGTTATGCCAGCACGGAAGAAGTGGACCGCTCTGGCACCGAACGCATCTGAAAAGTCTGGATTCGTCGACTGACGAAGCCTGGGTTCGCATCGGGGCAAGAGCTATTGCCCGTTGTGGCTGTGCCAACTTCAGTCCGGTCCCGGCCGGAACGATTTTATGATGAACTCATGGCCAGCCTCACGATCGCGATTGAAGACAGCGTGCTTCTACGTGCACGCGCGCGGGCCGCAGTGCAGGGCGCATCGGTCGACACGCTCCTGCGAGATTTTCTGGTTGCGTACGCGAACGACGAGAACCAGATGGTGGTGCGCCGAGAAATCGTAGAGCGCGGGCGTGCGCTAAACGCGTCGAGTGGCTCAGATGGTCACATGTGGTTGCGTGACGATCTCTATGGCCGCGGGTGTTGAGAGCGTTCTCCTACACGATCGTTTGCACGCTGACTCGACGCCGCTCAACACAGGCAAAGGAACCGTTCGTAGACTCGAACGCGTGAAAAAGACGGCTGCTTTTGCTGCGCTCGCGCTCGTCGCGGGGCTTGCACTTGCGGGGTGTGCCAACGAGCCATCCGCTCAGGCCGTCGACCAGGGATACATCGGCTCGGGCAGTGTTACATGGGCAGAAATTCCTGCGGTTGAACGGGCGCAGCCGGTGCTGTTCAGCGGGCAAACCGAGTCGGGCGAGACGTTCGACAGCGCATCCGCCCATGGCGACGTCGTCGTCGTGAACTTCTGGTACGCCGAATGCCCGCCGTGCCGCGCCGAAGCCGAATCGCTCGAAGAGACCTGGCAGCAGTTCAAAGACCAGGGCGTACAGTTCATCGGCATCAACACCTACGACCAAGCCGAGAACGTCAAAGCCTTCAACAAGAAGTTCGGCATCACCTACCCCTCGATCCTCGACGCGGCACCCGAGAACGCCAAGCAAGCCTCGCAAGCCTTCGCCGCCGCCGCCCCGCTGCAAGCGCTGCCCGTCACGGTCGTGCTCGACCGCGAAGGCCGCGTCGCCGCCCGCTACATCGGCGCAATCGACGGGCCGTCGATTCTCTCGGCGCTCATCAAGACCGTTCTGGCCGAGCAGTGACCCCCGACCAGACCATCGCGAGCGGGGCACTCTGGCTCGCGATCCCGCTCGCCGCGCTCGCGGGGCTCATCTCGTTTGCCTCGCCGTGCGTCTTGCCACTCGTACCCGGGTACCTCGGCTTTATCGCGGCCGATTCGAGTGCGACCGACGACCCCAAACGCGCACGCCGCCGTCTGCTCGCGGGCGTGCTGCTCTTCATCGCCGGGTTCACGCTCGTGTTCGTCACGGCAATCGTGCTCAGCAGCACCTTCGGGGTCTTTTTCACGGAATACAACGACGTGCTCACGCACGTTTTCGGTGTACTCATCATCGTGCTCGGGCTCGTCTTTGTCGGGCTCTTCGGCTTCGCACAACGCGAGGTCAAGCCCATTCACCCCAAGCGCGCGGGGCTCGTTGGGGCACCGCTTTTGGGCATCGCGCTCGGCCTCGGGTGGGCGCCCTGCATGGGGCCGACCCTCGCGGCCATCATGTCGGTCTCATGGAACCTGCAAGACCCCGGCCGCGCCGCCCTGCTCGGCATCGCCTACTCGCTCGGACTCGGCATCCCGTTCTTGCTGCTCGCCGCCGGCTTCGGCTGGGCGACAAGCGCCGCGGGGTTCCTGCGCCGCCACATCCGTGCCATCAACATCTTTGGTGGCATCGTATTGATCGTGCTCGGTGTGCTCATGGTCACGGGGCTCTGGAGCCGCGTCATGGTGTGGATGGGAGGGCTGATCGGCAGTGTCAACCTCCCGCTCTAAGAAGCCCGCGCAGCACACAGAAGGTGCCCTGCGCCCGAGCGACCACGTCGACTCGGTGGCATCCGCGGCCCCCATTGTGAACCCCAAACTCGGGTTCACGGGCTGGTTGCGCTGGGGCTGGACGCAACTGACCTCAATGCGCACGGCAATTCTCTTGCTGCTCGCGCTCGCGATCGCCGCGATTCCCGGCAGCCTCTTCCCGCAGCGCGGCGCCGACCCCAACGGCGTCGTCAAGTGGCAGCGCGACAACCCCGAGGGCTTCAAAATCGCGGATGCCTTCCAGCTCTTCGATGTCTACAGCTCGGTGTGGTTCTCGGCTATCTACCTGCTGCTGTTTATCTCGCTTATCGGTTGCATCATCCCGCGCCTCAAACACCACGTCGCAGCCATGCGTTCGCAACCGCCGCGCACGCCCGCGCGACTCACGCGGCTCGACGACACCGTCTCGCTTTCGGTCACCACCGATTCAGAAGCGGATGCCACCGCCCTCGCCCAACGCATCGTCACCGATGCCGCGGCACAGCTCAAGCGCCAGCACTTCAAAGTTGCCCGCTACGACTCTCGGGGCACATTCTCGGTTTCAGCCGAGTCGGGGTACATCAAAGAGACCGGTAACCTGCTCTTTCACATCGCCATGCTGGGTGTGCTCGTCGCGGTCGGCGTCGGCGCGGCAATCTCGTACACGGGGCAGCGCGTCGCGATCGAAGGGGAGCCCTTCGTCAACTCACTCATCGACTACCAGTCGATCCAGCGCGGAATGTTCGTGACCGAACAATCGCTCACGCCCTACAAACTCACGCTCGATTCGTTCGACGTTGAGTTCGTGCACCCCGACGAAGCCGGTGGCGGGCAGGCGCAGAACTTCAGCGCCAACATGACCATTACCGAGCCCGATGGTGCCACAAGCCAGCAATCGATTCGGCTGAATCACCCGCTGCGCGACCATGGCGACAACTGGTACCTGCTGGGCAACGGCTACGCGCCGACGGTTGTTGTGCGCAACCCCGAGGGCGAGGTTGTGTACCGCAACTCGGTGCCGTTCCTGCCGCAAGATGCGAACCTGACCTCGCAGGGCGTCATCAAGATTGCGGATGGTCTCGACGAACAACTCGGCCTGCTCGGCTTTTTCTACCCGACCGCGTTCCGACTCGAGACGGGTGCGCTGACCTCGGCGTTCGGCGACCTCGAGCTGCCCGTGCTGACCTTCAACGTGTACACGGGCGACCTCGGGATCGACTCGGGTGTTCCCATGTCGGTCTACGAACTCGATATCTCGGGCATGAAGCAGCTTGCCGGCGGGCAGAGCGGGGTTGCGGCAATCGAGTTGCGCCCCGGCGACACGGCGGCCTTGCCCAACGGGCTCGGCACGGTTGAGTTCGTTTCGATGGCCCCGCCCGGGGAGAGCCTCGGCTCGGTCAAACGTTTCGTCTCGCTGCAGGTGCGCCACGACCCCACGACGGGCTTTGTGCTGGGCTTCGCGGTGCTCGCAGTTGCGGGCCTGCTCTCGGCGTTGTTCTTCCCGCGGCGCCGCATGTGGGTTAAGGCGACGGTCTCTGGATCGGATGTCTCGGTCGAAACAGCCGGGCTCGCCCGAGGCGACGATCCAGGGCTGGCACGCGCGATCGACGCGCTCGCGGCGGATGTCGCGGGGTACGCGGGAGCCGACACAACTGTTCTGCCGAACCAAAACCACGAGTCGTAAGGTGTGAATGTGGACCTCGTTGCACTCGAGAATTTCTCGCTGACGCTTGTCTGGACGGCAATCGCCATCTACGCCCTCGCATTCGTCGCCTATGCGGTCGACCTCGCGCGACGCTCAGAGCTCGTCGGCGCCGTTGCGAAACAGCCCATGGTCGCGACCGTTGGCGGCAACACGACGACGCTTGTAGAGGCGCCGGCCGCGAGCATCCGTACCGCCTCTGGCACGGTGTTTGCTCGTATCGGCACCTCGCTCACGGTGCTGGCGTTTCTCTTTCACCTCGCTGGCGATGTCACGCGCGGTATCTCGGCGGGGCGCGTGCCGTGGGCCAACAACTATGAGTTCGCGCTGACGGGCACGCTGCTCGTTGTGGCCGTGTATCTCGGAACGCTCACGCGTGTGAAAATCAACTACCTCGGCTCGTTCATCACAGGGCTCGTCGTTGTGCTGCTGGGTGGGTCGACGCTCGCGTTCTATGTCGGGGTGGCCCCGCTCATGGACCCACTCAAGAGCGTGTGGCTCGTGGTGCACGTGTTCGTTGCGGCGCTCGCGGTCGGGTTCTTGTCGCTCTCGTTTGCGCTGAGTGTGCTGCAGCTTATGCAAGCTCGGCGTGAGAAGCGCGCGGCTGAGGGGGAGGCCAAGACCGGGCCGAAGTTCTTGCGCACCCTGCCAAAGTCGGATCAGCTCGAATCGATGGCGTACCGCTTCACGATCATCGGCTTCATCTTCTGGACCTTCACCCTCATCTGCGGTGCCATCTGGGCACAGGATGCGTGGGGGCGCTACTGGGCTTTTGATGTCAAAGAGACCTGGACGTTCATCATCTGGGTGCTCTACGCGGGCTACATCCACGCGCGCGCGACGCGCGGCTGGCGCGGCAACGCCTCGGCGTGGCTCAACATCGTCGCCTACGCCTCGGTCATTTTCAACTTCACGATCGTGAACATTTTCTTCAAGGGCCTGCACTCGTACAGCGGGCTGTAAATCGGTTCGTGGGCGGCTACTGCGAAGCCTCAAGTGCGCGGTAGCATGCGCGCACTCGCTCGAACCACCAGTCACGGCGGTCAGCGGGGGCTCCAAGCCGGTCGAGCGCGGCTGGGTCTGGCGTCACGCGGGCGACCGGAACCTTGCCGTCGCGTGGCACAAAGTCAGCAACATCATCCGCAAAGAAGGCTGCTGTGCCAAGCCCGCAGTCAAACTCGAGGTTCGGCAGGGCGGCCGCCAATGCCGCTCCGTGGCTCAAGCCGACTGCCGTATCAAGCGCGCTCGAAACGACCGCGGGTAGCCCCACTTGCTGAACAATCTCGAGCGCACGGCGGATGCCGCCGAGGGGCTGTACTTTGACGACGATGAGGTCGGCGGCATCCGCTTCGACGACCGCGAAGGGGTCGCTCGCTTTGCGGATCGATTCATCGGCCGCGACGGGGATGCCGATGTACTTGATGCGCCCCCGCAGCTCGGCGAGCTCGGGCACGCTAGCGCACGGCTGCTCGACGTACTCGAGGTCGAACTCGGCGAGAGCGTGCACGGCATGCTCGGCTTCATCGACGTTCCAGGCGCCGTTGGCGTCGAGGCGGATGCGCCCTTCCGGCCCCATCGCTTGGCGCACGGCGCGTACGCGAGCAATGTCGTCGGCGAGCGTTTGGCCCGGTTCGGCAACCTTGACCTTCGCCGTGCGGGTACCTGGGAAGCGGGCCAGCACAGGTTCGACCTGGTCGGCCGCGACGGCGGGGATCGTGGCGTTGACGAAGACATCGCCACGGCGGGCGGCTGGCCACCGCTCGTAGGCATCCGCAATTGCCCCAGCGAGCCACGTGCTCGCTTCGGTGGTGTCGTACTCAAGGAAGGGCGAAAACTCGGCCCACCCTTCCGGCCCCTCGAAGAGCAACGCCTCGCGAGTCTCAACCCCCCGGAATCTCACCCGCATCGGCAGGCTCACAACCCGTGCGGTGCCAAGAATCCCGTCGAGCGGCGGCAGCGTCATGCGCGCGGCTCCAGAGTCACCCAGTCGGGGTACTTCGCGACGCGGTTGTCGCCTGAACTGGTGCCGGCCAAGCGGCGTCCGATCCAGGGGCCGACGAAGCCCGCGTAGTACTTGATGCCGCCCGGCCCGGGCGTGTATTCCTCGGGCGGCCCCCACCACTCCGTCGGTGCTTCGTAGCCGAGCGAACTGAGCACGCGAGCGGCGACGCGATGGTGCCCGTATGCGTTCATGTGCAGGCGATCGGGCGACCAGTACGGCTTTCGCATGAGTTCGGGGTCGTGCCAGTTGAAGGCGCGGATGAGCTGGTCTTCGCCCTCCAAGCGGCGCATGAGCGAGGCGACCATCGCGTCGCCCTTCTCGCCGATTGATTTGCCCATGGGGAGATGCTTTGTGGGGTTCGCACCCGTGAGTGCGATGAGCTGCACCCCCTCGTCGGCGCAACGCTTCACAACGTGGCTGAAGGCATCGACGATGAACTCGGCGTTCGCGCCGAGCCGCAGCATGTCGTTGCCACCGCCGTTGAACGACAGATGCGTGGGTTTAAGCGCGAGCGCCGCCTCGAGCTGCTCATCGACGATGGGCCAGGCAAGCTTGCCGCGGATCGCGAGGTTCGCGTACTGGATAGGTTCGCCCGAGGCATCCGCCCACCCCTGCGCTGTGATGTCGGCCCAGCCCCGCGCGCTGCCATCGGGCAGTTCGTCGCCCACGCCCTCGGTAAACGAATCGCCAATCGCTACGTACTTCACTGTCACGTGCTCAGTCTTTCACCTTCGCTGGGCCTTCACGCGGTGTACCACTATGAGTACGCGGTGGTACACTCGCAGTATGCCCACCGTTTTGCCTCGCATTCAGGTCACGCAGACCCAGCAGCTCACGGATGCCCTGGCGATCGCCGAGCGTGAATGGCCGGGCGCCCCGCGCTCTGAGCTCATTGCGCGCCTCGCCGCGGCGGGGGCAGAGGCGTTGGCGCACGAGCGCGAGGCGCAACGGCGTGAGCGCCGCGAGGTGCTCGAGCGGTTGCGGGGGAGCATCGCGTACCCGGCCGGCTACCGCGACGAGCTTCGTGATGAGTGGCCCGAATGATCGTTCTTGACGCGGGCGTGCTGATCGCGCACCTGTCGCAGAACGATCCATTTTCGGATGCCGCACTTGAGATTCTCGATACCGAGCAAGAACTCGCTATCCACGCGCTGAACCTTGGCGAGGTGCTCGTGCACCCGGCGCGCTCGGGGCAGGCACAGCAGCTCGCGGAGCATCTCGCCCTCATTGGGATTCAGGTGCTCTCGGAGCACGCGAATGAATCGCTTGAACTCGCGCAATTGCGCGCCGCAACGGGGCTCAAGATGCCCGATTGTTGTGCGCTCATGCTTGCCGAGCGCCTCGATGCAACCCTCGCGACCTTCGACGAGCGGCTCGCGCAAACCGCACGAGACCGCGGTGTGGCGGTCGTCGGCGCGGCTACGCTGGAGGCGTGAGCGAAAACGACGTTTCTGAGCTGTTTGATCCGAGCGTGTGGCAGGTGGCGCCGGGGGCGGAGAACTACACCGACATCACGGCGCACATCTCGAACGATGGCGGCATCGCGCGCATCGCGTTCAACCGACCTGAGGTGCGCAACGCGTTTCGCCCCCACACGGTTGATGAGCTGTATGACGCGCTCGAGCGCGCACGTCAGAATCCGAAGATCGGTGTTGTGCTGCTCACGGGCAATGGGCCGGCGCCCAAAGACGGCGTGTGGGCGTTCTGCTCGGGGGGCGATCAGCGCATCCGCGGTCGTGATGGCTACAAGTACAGTGATGACGAGACGACCGTGCAAGACCCGGCGCGCGCTGGACGCCTACATATCCTTGAGGTGCAGCGACTCATCCGCTTTATGCCCAAGGTTGTTATTGCGGTTGTTCCGGGTTGGGCGGCCGGCGGCGGGCACTCGCTGCACGTCGTGTGCGACCTCACGATCGCGAGCCGTGAGCACGCGCGTTTCAAGCAAACGGATGCCGATGTCGGCTCGTTCGACGCCGGATACGGTTCGGCGTACATGGCTCGGCAAGTTGGGCAGAAGTTCGCGCGCGAGGTGTTCTTCCTTGCCGAGGAATACTCGGCGCAGCGCGGCTACGAGATGGGTACGGTCAATCGCGTGGTCGATCACGCGTCGCTGGAAACAGAGGCCATCGCGATGGCCCGCACGATTCTCGGCAAGTCGCCGACCGCGATTCGCATGCTGAAGTTCGCTTTCAACGCTGTTGACGACGGGCTCGTCGGACAGCAGATTTTCGCCGGTGAGACGACCCGGCTCGCCTACGGAACCGACGAGGCCGTTGAGGGTCGCGATTCGTTCCTCGAGAAGCGCGACCCTGATTGGTCGGCGTTCCCGTACTACTACTGATATGACCGACCTCACCCTCGCCGACATCGAGCGCGTGCTCGAAACCGAGTCGTCCATCATCGTGGAGACCTCGGGTTCGACGGGTATTCCCAAGCGCGTTCGCGTTTCAGCGGCTGCGCTGCGGGCTTCGGCACTCGCGACCGCCGAGCGCATCGGTGAGGGGCAATGGGTGCTCGCGTTACCCACCTCGTATATCGCGGGGATCCAGGTGCTCGTACGGTCGGTTCTCGCCGGAACGCAGCCGATTTCGATGCCGCCCGGCCCCTTCCGCACGCCCTGGTTTGTCGCCGCGGCAGGGCAGCTCACGTCACCGGGCTACGTTTCGCTCGTCCCCGCGCAGCTGCGTTCGCTGCTGGGCGATGCCCCGGCGCGTACTGCGCTCGCGAATTTCGCGGCTGTGCTCGTTGGCGGCCAACGCGTCGCGCCCGAGCTTGTCGATGCGTGCTCTGATGCAGGCATTAACCTCATCCGCACTTACGGCTCAACCGAGACGAGCGGCGGATGCGTCTACGACGGCTTCCCCCTCGAAGGTGTCGCGCTGCGGATCGAAAACGGCGAGGTGCAGGTGAGTGGTGCGACGCTTGCCGACGGTTACGTCGACCCAGACGGCAAACTGCTCGAAAGCCCGGCGTTCATTGATGACGGCGGTACGCGCTGGTATCGCACGGGCGATGCGGGCGTGCTTTCACCCGACGGCGAGCTCACGATTTCCGGTCGCACCGATCGCGTGTTCATCAGCGGTGGGGTCAACGTTTCGCTCGATCGGCTCGAGAGCGTTTTGCACACCGTGCCCGGGCTTGAGCACGCGGCAGCCGTAGCGATCCCGAGCGAGCACTGGGGTGAGGTTCCTGTCGTTACGGTGCCGGTCGGTACTCGGTCGCTCGCCGAGGTGCTTGCCACACTGGGCATCGACGCGCGGGCAGGGGCATCGGATGACGATCTTTGCCTCGACGCCGAGTTGCACTTGCTTGCCCTTGCGCGAGACATTGCTGTCAGCCACATCGGGCCTGCCGCAAAGCCGTTTCACGTCTTCCTCACGGAGGCCTTGCCGATGACCTCGTCGGGAAAAACCGACTACGCCGAACTCAGCCGCCGGTACCGGCGCGAGTGAGCAAATCATCCGGCAGGCGGATGCCGCGGCACAGCGCGCATCCGTAGGCTGAGAGCGTGATCGCCGACATCCGAAACAGCCTCGCCGCGCGCGGGCTCATTCGCGATGTCAGCCCGCAGTCGCGCATTCTCGACGCTGTCGTCGCCGGGATCGGGTTCCTCATCACGGTCATGTTCGAGATTGCGGCGCTCGGCTACACCGCATCCGATGTGCACGTCGTGTGGGTCGCGCTGGTCGGGTTGGTGCTGTGGGGCGCCTTCGCGATCGCGCGCTGGAGCCCAGCGCTCGCCCTGGCCGCAGCCTGGGTCGGCGCGTTGCTGCAGATGGCAGTGCTGCTCCCGCCCATCGGCCCAGACATCGCGATCTTCGTCATTGTGTACGCGACCGCCGCGTGGGGCACGCGCCAGGTCATGTGGGCAGGGTTGATCTCGAGCTTTGTCGGCGCAATCTTCATCGGGCTCTATTTGTACTTCTCCGGTGCGGGAGGCGGGTTCCCGCCGGAGCCACAACGAGACCGGGCCGTGAGCGCGTTCTCGGCAGCCTTCATCCTCATCATTTTCTTGCTCGCGTGGGCGCTCGGGCTCGTCTGGCGAGCGTATCGCCGTAGTGAAGAGCGCCACATTCAAGCCCGAACAGCGGATGCGCGAGCCGCCGAAGAAGCCGAACGTGTCGCCATCGCACGCGACATGCACGACGTTGTTGCGCACTCGCTCGCGGTCGTGCTCGCGCAGGCCAACGGTGCGCGGTACATTGCCGATCACGACCCCGAGGCGACGAAGCTTGCGCTCTCGACGATTTCGCAGACGGCGGGCGACGCCCTGAAAGACGTGCGCTTGTTGTTGGCGCAACTGCGCCACCGCCAGGGTGAGTTGCCGCAACCCATGCTCAGTGACATCGACACGCTCTTCGAGCGGGTGCGGGCGACGGGGCGCGACCTCACGGTCGAGGCCGAGGGCGACCTGACGGCGATCCCGGCTGCTGTGCAGCTGGCGTCATACCGCGTGCTGCAAGAGGCGATCTCGAATGCGCTCCGGCACGGAGTCGGCCCCATCAGTGTTGGGCTCGGGGCCGACCGAAACCGGCTCGAACTGAGCGTCAGCAACCCCGTCGCGCCAGGGCAAGCTGAGCCGGGTCGCACGGGTGCGATCGCCGCGGCGCGCGGGGTCGGCCACGGCATCATCGGCATGCGCGAGCGCGTCGCCCTCGTTGGCGGCGACGTGCGCGCCCAACAGGTCGGTTCAGTCTTCGTTGTGTACGCTCAATTCCCACTCGCACAACAGGGGGCACGATGACGATCCGAGTCATGCTCGTTGACGATCAGGCGCTGTTTCGCAGCGGCATCCGTATGCTCGTCAACTCGCAACCCGATATGAAGGTCATCGGTGAGGCGGGCAACGGGCTCGAGGCCATTTCGCTCGCGAACGCTGAGCGACCCGACGTTGTGCTCATGGATATGCGGATGCCGATTCTCGACGGCCTCGCAGCAACCGAAGCCATTCTCGAGCGCAACGACGCCGTGCGCGTCATCGTGCTGACGACGTTCGATCTCGACGAAGCGGCCGCCCGGGCGATCCAGCGCGGGGCGAGCGGGTTCGTGCTGAAAGACGCCGACCCGGAGTTTTTGCTCGCGGCAATTCGTACCGTGCACTCGGGGTCATCCGTGATCGCGGCGAGCGCGACGCGGCAGCTGTTTGAGCACTTCGGGGCCGGCGGTGATGCGAAACGTGCGGGGGAGCCGGATGAATACTGCGACCTCACCGAGCGTGAGAAGCAGATTTTTGCGCTCGCGGCGCAGGGGCTCAGCAACGCCGAGATTGCTGAGCGCGAATACCTGAGCGAGGCGACGGTCAAGACGCACATCTCGCGCATTCTCGCGAAGCTCTCGCTGCGCGACCGCGTGCAGCTCGTCGTCTACGCCTTCGAAAACGGCCTCGCCTAGCCCGCCCAGGTGCGGCCAACTACGGCCCTACACACATTCCGGCGGTAGAACGCCGCACCCGGGCACTGCTCTCCCTCGCCCAGGTGCGCCTATCTACCGTTGCGACCTGCTGTCGGCGGTAGCTAGCCGCACCTGAACTTGTCCTCTCTCACCCAGGTGCGGCTAGCTACCGTCGCGAGGGCCCCGTGGTGGTAGATAGCCGCACCTGGGCGAGGGGATGAAGGGCGTGAGAATATCAAGGAGTGGTGGCGCCGAACGAACTTGAGACCCTCGCGGCTCTGCGGCGCGCCCGCGATCGCATCGACCGCGAGTATGCCAAGCCACTCGACGTCGCCGACCTCGCCCGCGGCGCCTACATGTCGGCCGGCCACTTCAGTCGCCAGTTCGCGAGTACCTTCGGCGAGCCGCCCTACCGCTACCTCATGACCCGCCGCATCGAACGCGCCATGGCGCTGCTTCGCACAACGACCATGCCTGTGACCGAGATCTCGCTCGCGGTCGGTTGCCAATCGCTCGGCACCTTCACAACGCGCTTCACCGAGCTCGTCGGCGTCTCGCCGCGCACATATCGCGAGTCGGGCGCGCATCCGCACGATCGGATGCTGCCCTGCATCGCCCGACAAATCACGAGACCGATCAGGAATCAAGAAGTTTCTGCGCCCGCTTCGGCCTAGCGTTGTTTCCATGAGCATCACGATTCACTCCAGCTTTCTGCCGCACACCGACCCCGACGCTTCCCTCGCCTTCTACCGTGACGTGCTTGACTTCGAGGTTCGCCTTGATGTGGGCTACCAAAACATGCGTTGGATTACGGTCGGCCCAAAGGATCAACCCGACACCGCGATCGTCTTGACCCCCGCTGGGGTCGGGAACGGGCTGACAGATGAGGATGTCGAAGCTCTCACGCGCATTGTCACGAAGGGCGGCTACTTCGGCGTGAACCTCGCAACCGACAACCTCGACGCAACCTTCGCGCAGATTGAAGCGCGCGGTGCCGACATCGTGCAAGAACCAATCGCGCAAGACTATGGCGTACGCGACGCGGCTTTCCGCGACCCCGCGGGCAACCTCATCCGAATCCAAGAGAACAGATCATGAGCGACACGAAGTCAGGATTCAGCGCCGAAGAGCGCGCAGCCATGAAGCAGCGTGCCGAAGAACTCAAGGCAATGAAGGGCGTCAAAGGCTCAGCCAAGACGGCGAAAGAGTATGAAGCCTGCCTGCAGGCGATCGACGAGCTGACCGGTACCGACAAGGTCATTGCCGAGCGGCTGCACGCGATCGTTTCGGATGTCGCACCAGACCTCGCCGCGAAGACCTGGTACGGCTTCCCGACGTATCACCGCGACGGCAAGAACATCGTTTTCTTCCAGCCCGCGAGCAAGTTCGAAACGCGCTATGGCACCGTCAACTTTGCGGAAGACGCCGCTCTTGACGAGGGCCCCATGTGGCCAGTCTCGTTCGCCGTGGTCGACTGGAACGACGACGTCGAGCAGCGCATCCGCGACCTCGTGGCCTCCGCCGCCGCGCAGTAATTCGCCTCGACCCTCGCACTTTCCCTCGCGCCACACAGTTTTTCGCGAGGAACCGCGCGGCGCTGAGGAAAGCGCGAGGGTCGACGCAACGTCATCCTTGCGATGTACGGATGCCGCGAACATCCGCCACACGATTGACGCGCCCACCGCGGCACCAAGCATAGCGTCGGAGGTATGACAAACACACCACCGCTTCCCACGCAGCACACAGCGCAAAACACAGCGACGAAAGATGCCGCGCACGTTACGAACCTCAGCAAGGTCTACGGTTCGGGCGCCAGCATTGTGCATGCCCTCCGCGGTGTCTCCGTGGGATTCCGCCAGGGCGAGTTCACGGCCATCATGGGTCCCAGCGGCTCGGGCAAGTCGACGCTCATGCACATCATGGCCGGGCTCGATGCCGCCAGCAGCGGCAATGCCTTCATCGGCGACACGAACATCACGGGCCTCGGCGACACCGACCTCACAATTCTGCGTCGTCGCCGCATCGGATTCGTCTTCCAGAGCTTCAATCTTGTGCCAACCCTCGATGTGCTCGGCAACATCCTCTTGCCCTTCGACCTCGACGGTCGCAAGCCCACGGCCGAGGAGCGCGCCCGCGTTGACGGCCTCGTCGAAAGCCTCGGGCTCAACGATCGCCTGACGCACCGCCCGAGCCAGCTCAGCGGTGGTCAGCAGCAGCGCGTCGCAATCGCCCGCGCGCTCGGCACAAACCCCGACCTCGTCTTCGCGGATGAGCCGACCGGAAACCTCGACTCGCGTTCCAGCCGCGAGGTGTTGAGCCTCCTGAGCGCCGCGAGCAAAGAACACGGTCAGTCGATCGCCATGGTCACGCACGACCCCATCGCGGCGAGCCACGCTGACCGCGTCGTCTTCCTCGCCGACGGCCAGATCGTCGCCGACAAGCCCAAGCAAACCCCCGAGCAGATCTCGCAGTTCATGCTGCAGGCAGAGGGTGCAGCATGAGCACGGCAGTCGCAGAACGCGCACCACAAGCAGCCCCCGCGGGCAACGCTAAGCCGCTCAGCTGGCTCGGCGAACGCGGTATGGGTGCGAGCATCGTCATCGCAGCACTCTCGAGCGCCTTCGGTGTCTTCCTCATCAACGTCACCGAGTACCTCGCAGCCTGGATCGCCGGCAGCGACCTCGGCGCGGTCGCAATGGTGCGTTTCACGCTCGGCATCGTGACCTTCGTGATGGTCGGGCTCTCGATGTACGTCGGCGCGATGGCAACCGCCAACACCTTCTCAACCATCATCGCGGGGCGCGTCCAGCAGATCGCTCTGCTGCGCCTCATCGGCTCAAGCTCGCAGGCGCAGCGCAAAGTCGTCGCGCGCCAGGGCCTCATCGTGGGCATCATCGGTTCGCTCATCGGCATGCTCGTGGGCGTCGGGCTCTCGGCCATCGGGGCGCACTTCGTCACGAAGTTCGTCGAAGCACAAACGGATGGCGCAGCCTCAACCCCCGAGAACTTCTCGCTGTGGCACTGGTCGTTTCTCGTGCCCGTCATCGCCGTCATTCTCACGACGTGGGCGGCCGCCTGGGTCGGCTCGCGTCGCGTGCTGACCGTCACGCCGCTTGAAGCGCTCACGGGTTCGGGCGACCGCACCTACGCCGAGGTCACGGGCCAGAAGAGCCGCCACGTCGGCGCCATCACCCTGCTCGTCATCGGTGGCGCGCTGCTCGCGGGTGGCGTTGTGCTGGGTCTCAGCTCACCACTCGGCGTGCTGGTCGCCTTCTTTGGTGGCATCTTCTCGTTCACGGGCGTCGTCGTTGGCGCAACGCTCATCATGCCGCCCGCCCTGCGCGGTTTCGGCAAGCTCTTCGGCAAATCTGCAACCGCACAGATGGCCGCGGGCAACGCCCTCCGCGCCCCCGAACGTACGAGCCGCATGGCGATCGGTGTCGTCATGGGTGTCTCGCTCGTGGTCATGTTCGCCGTTGCCATGGATGTCATCAAGAACGTCATGCTCGTGCAACTGACCGAGATGGGCGACACGGGCATCCCGCCCGAGCAACTCGACGAAGTCGTGCGGATGACGACCATGATGATGGATGTCTTCTCGGCAGTCATGATGGGCCTCGTCGGCGTCTCGGCAGTGATCGCGGGCATCAGCCTCATCAACCTGCTCACCCTCGGTGTTGTGCAGCGTCGCCGCGAGCTTGGCCTCCTGCGCGCGGTTGGCCTCACGAACAAGCAGATCCGTCGGATGGTGCTGCTGGAAGCTTTCCACGTCGTGCTGACCTCGATCGTCGTGGGCCTCGCGCTTGGCACCTTCTACGGTTGGGCGGGCGCACAGTCGCTCATCGGCTCGATCGTGAACCCTGTCACGAGCGAAACGATCGGCTGGATCGCTCCCTCGATCCCGTGGACCGTCGTGCTCGGGGTCGTCGGCGTCACAATCGCGCTGACACTGCTCGCGGCCGTCGTTCCGACGCGCATCGCGACGCAGGTGACGCCCGTCGAAGCGCTCCGGGCCGAGTAAGGCAAAGGCACACAAACCAGCGGATGCTCCCCACAATTCGGGGCGGGGAGCATCCGCTTTCTTCGTGCGTTCGACCCTCGCAGTTTCCCCACGAGGCACACAGTCTCTCGCCGAGATACCGCGCGGCGTTGAGGAAACCGCGAGCGTCGACGCAGAGTTAGCATGAGGGCATGGTGAGTTTCGTGGCCCCGCGATCGACCATCGTCGCGCGCGCCCGTCGCGGCGTTCCTCGTGCGACATTGCGACTCAGGTTCCGCGAAATGGTCGAAGAAGACCTTGACAACATCGCCGCCATGCTGGGCGACCCCGAGGTCATGCGGTACTACCCAGCCACGCGAACGCGCGCCGAGGCGCTCGACTGGATCCTCGGCAACCAGCGCCGCTACGCCGAACACGGCTTCGGGCTGTGGGTCATCGAAACGCGTGACGGAACCTTCATCGGCGACCTCGGCATCACGTGGCAGCAGGTCAATGGGCAACCCCGCCTCGAGGTCGGTTACCACGTGCGATCGGATGCGCAGGGCCAAGGCTTCGCCACCGAAGCGGCCCTCGCTGCCCGCGAGTATGCCCGCAGCGTGCTCGGCGCCAATGAGCTCGTCGCGATCATTCACCCCGAGAACGTCGCTTCCCGCCGCGTGGCAGAACACCTCGGCATGACCCAGGTTGACCTCGACTACGGGCACCCCTGGATCACGCGCGTCGTGATGGGGATGACATTCCCGCGATACGGGGTCTAGCGCTTCCCCATACATCTGCCTAGGCTGGCCAACACGGGGCCAGATTGGCTCGCATGAGGGGAGGTAGAACATGGCAGCATCAATTGCACGCGTCACAACCGTCACTGCACGCAGCGACAAGAGCTTCGAAGACGCAGTCAACGCCGGTATCGCTCGCGCAGCAGAGACGCTTCGCGGCATCAAGGGTGCCTGGGTCAAGGAGCAGAAAGTCATCGTCGACAACGACGCCATCACGGCCTACGACGTGACCCTCGAGATCACGTTCGTGCTCGACGACTAAGCAAGAAATCCCGCCAATAGGCAACGCCTGCTGCGCGTCGCGAGGTGGCGCTGCCTATTGGCGGAACCTCAACTAACGACCAGAAGGGCGGCCCGCGGGTGTTGCGACTTCGCGCCAGCGAATCGCATACCGCGGGTCGTACTTCTTTGAGCACTTGGCGCAGCTCACGGGCCGCGTCGGGCGCCGGTGCCTGCGGTGCTCGTGCCCACCGGGGCACTCACCAACCCAGCGCGCGTATTCATCGGCCGTCGGGCCGCTGTGGGTCGTGCCACCCTCGTAGCCAAGCTCGCGCGCGATCTGCAGCCACTGCTTCGAATGCCCCGCCTTGGGCCCCGCAATGGCGTGTGCGACCTCGTGCAGAAGCGTCTGGTGAATCTCGTCGTCTTCCCAACGCTCGGCCAGGTACTTCGAGAACGTGATGCGCTTCGTGTCGTAGTGGCAGGCGCCCGCACGCTTCTTTGCGTTGTCAAAGGCAAAGACCCACGTACCATGCTGCTCGGCTGGCAAATGCAAGCGGATGAGCGCCTCAGCCCACACGCGAACCCGCACCAGATCTGCCATCCTTCTACGCTAATCGCCCGCTCTGACATTGCCCTCAAACGGCGCCACACGAGGCATCCGTTTTGTGGCGATCTGACAAGTTTCGTTACCCAAGCGCGACCAAATTGACACGCACGCGCAACACGATTGCCGCTACTGTGGAAAAACCTTGAGCGGTCTGTGCCGCCCAACCCCCGAGCCGCGCACCCGAGTGCGGCTTTCGTAGCGTCGCGTGCGGCGCTGTTGAATTACCAGGAGACTACGGTCATGAAGAACACCTCCCTAGCCCGTCGGGGTGCGAAGTTCGCGGCAGTTTTCGCTGCTGCGACGATCGCCCTGACGGCGTGTGCAAGCGATCGTGCGAGCACAGATACCAACACCGATGGCAGCGCCGCCCCCGCGAGCGACATCGACACGACGTTCGTTTTCGCTGCATCGAGCGACCCGCAGGGCCTCGACCCGGCATTCGCTCAAGACGGCGAGACCTTCCGCGTTTCGCGCCAGATCTTCGAAGGGCTTGTCGGCACCGAACCCGGCACCGCTGACCCCGCCCCGCTGCTCGCTGAGTCGTGGGAGTCATCCGAAGATGGCATGAGCCACACCTTCAAGCTCAAGGAGGGCGTCAAGTTCCACGACGGCACCGACTTCAATGCTGAAGCTGTATGTGCAAACTTCGACCGTTGGTACAACTGGGAGGGCCTCGCAGCATCCGAAGCCTTCGCGTACTATTACACGAAGCTTTTCAAGGGCTACGCCTCAGACCCGGCCAACGCGACCTACAAGTCGTGCACGCCGGGCGGTGACCACGAGGTCACGATCGAGCTCAACAAGCCCTTCGCAGGCTTCATCCCCTCGCTCTCGCTCCCGGCGTTCGCAATGCAGTCGCCCGCAGCACTTGAAGAGTTCGGGGCGGATGCTGTCGGCGGCACGGCCGAGGCTCCCGAGATGAGCGAGTACGCCAAGGGTCACCCGAGCGGCACCGGCCCGTTCAAGTTCAAGGAGTGGGCTCCGGGCGAGCAGGTCGTTCTCGAGAGCAACGCTGACTACTGGGGCGACAAGGGCCAGATCGAGCAGATCATCTTCCGCACGATCGACGACCCGACCGCTCGCCGCCAGGCACTCGAGTCGGGCTCGATTGACGGTTACGACCTCGTGGGCCCGGCAGACGCCGCCGCGCTCGAGGAAGATGGCTTCCACATGGTCTCGCGCCCGCCGTTCACGATCCTGTACCTCGCGTTCAACCAGGCTGTTCCCGAGCTGCAGGACCCCAAGGTTCGCGAAGCACTGAGCTACGCAATCGACAAGGACGCACTCATCAGCCAGGTGCTGCCGGAGGGTACGCAGAAGGCAACGCAGTTCATGCCGCCCGTCGTCAACGGCTACAACGAGGGCATCACGACCTACGACTTCGATGTCGAGAAGGCAAAGTCGCTGCTCGCAGAAGCCGGCTACACCGAGGCCAACCCGCTCACGCTGACCTTCAACTACCCGGTGAACGTTTCGCGCCCCTACATGCCAGACCCCGAGCAGATCTACACGGTGCTCGCAACCCAGCTCGAAGCAGCCGGCGTCAAGACCAACGCTGTTTCGAACGAGTGGGGCGACTACCTCGACCTCACGACGGGTACGAGCGACCACGGCATCCACCTCCTCGGGTGGACGGGTGACTACAACGACACCGACAACTTCGTTGGTGTGTTCTTCGGCCAGCAGAGCAGCGAGTGGGGCTTCGACAACCCCGAGCTGTTCAAGGCGCTCGAAGACGCCCGCGGTGTAGCAAACCTCGAAGAGCAGACCGCGCTCTACGAAGCGATCAACGAGCAGGTTGCGAAGTTCATCCCCGGTGTGCCGCTTGCACACCCGGCACCGACCCTCGCATTCGACTCGCGTGTTGAATCGTTCCCGGCCAGCCCCGTCAACGACGAGGTCTTCAACCAGATTGTTCTGACGAAGTAAGGCCGCTGACCTGAAGATTGTGGGCGGATGCTTCGGCATCCGCCCACAATCCGGGTCACCTCAAGAAAGTCCCCCCTGTGCTGCAAACAATCGCTCGTCGACTGTTACTCCTCATCCCGACGCTCATTGGCCTGAGCATTCTGCTCTTCGCGTGGGTACGCGCCCTGCCCGGCGGCCCGGCGACGGCCATGCTCGGCGAACGCGCAACGCCCGAGGCCATTGAGCGCATCAACGAGCTCTACGGCTTCAACAAACCGCTCTACCAGCAGTACTTCACCTGGATGAGTCAACTGCTCCAGGGTGACTTCGGGAACTCCATTCAGACCGGCCGCCCCGTGACGGAAGAGTTCTTCCGCCGGTTCCCCGCGACGATCGAACTCTCGATCACGGCGCTCATCATCGCCGTCGGTATCGGTGTGCCGCTTGGCTACTGGGCTGCTCGCCGCCACGGCAAAGCGTCCGACCACCTCGCCGTTGTCGCGAGCCTTGTCGGCATTGTTATTCCCGTCTTCTTCTTGGCGTTCATCCTCAAGTACATTTTTGCCGTCGAGCTTGGCTGGCTCCCGTCGGAGGGGCGCCAGAACCCGCGCATGATTGCGACGCATCCGACGGGGTTCTATGTGCTCGACGGGCTCTTAACGGGCGAGTGGGATGCCTCATGGGATGCCATTCGCCACCTCATCTTGCCTGCCCTCGCGCTCGGCACGATTCCCCTCGCGATCATCGTGCGTATTACGCGTGCGAGTGTGCTCGAGGTGCAGCACGCCGATTATGTGCGCACGGGTAAGGCGAAAGGTATCGGCAAAGACACCCTGCGCAACCGCTTCATTCTGCGCAACGCCATGCTGCCCGTCATCACAACGATCGGTCTGCAAACGGGTCTGCTCATCTCGGGCGCCGTGCTGACCGAGACCGTGTTCTCGTTCCCCGGAATCGGATCGTTCTTGGCAAGCTCGATCTTTACGCGGGACTTCCCTGTGCTGCAGGGCTTCATCATCTTTATCGCCATCGCTTATGCACTGATCAACCTGCTTGTTGACCTCTCGTATAGCGTCATTGACCCGAGAGTGAGGGTGAAATGAGCGTTGTTCTTCCTCCCGCCGCGGGAGACGTCGATCCGCAGAACCCCGGCGGTGCGGCATCCGCTGAGATCACGGCCTCGAACGAGCTCGACCAGGGCGGGTTCTGGCGCGAAGTCTTCAAGCGTCTGCGCCGCAACCCCACCGCGTGGATCGGTGCGGTTATCGTGCTCATCTTCGTGCTCATCGCAGCCTTTGCGCCACTGCTTGCGCCGTACCCCGAGACGGCTTTGCCGGGCGCGAAGTACATCACGCCAACGCGCATTCCCGGCATTGGCGAGTTGCCCGAGTTCCCGCTTGGCCTCGACCGCTTCGGTGGCGATGTGCTCTCGAAGCTCATCTGGGGTGCGCGCGCCTCGCTCATGGTCGGTGTTATCTCGACCATCTTCGGTCTCATTGGCGGCATGCTGCTGGGCCTCATCGCGGGCATGTTCGGTGGCTGGACCGACACGATCATTATGCGCTTCGTCGACATCGTGCTTTCGGTGCCGAACCTCCTGCTCGCAGTCTCGATCGCGGCGATCCTGAGCCAAGGCCCGCTCGCAATCATGATCGCAATCGGTGCGAGCCAGGTGCCCATCTTCGCTCGTCTGCTGCGCGCCTCGATGTTGCAGCAGCGCTCGAGCGACTACGTGCTCTCGGCCCAGTCCCTGGGGCTCGGGCGCGGCAAGATCACGATGTCGCACGTGCTGCCCAACGCGATTGGGCCCGTCATCGTGCAGGGCACGCTGACCCTCGCGGTTGCCGTCATCGATGCCGCTGCGCTCTCGTTCCTCGGCCTCGGCGGTGGCACACCGCAGACCGCTGAGTGGGGCCGCATGCTGACCTACGCCCAAAACGAGCTCGCGATTGCCCCGCAGCTCGCCTTCTTGCCCGGTGCGTGTATCGCCATCACAGCGCTCGGCTTCACCCTGCTCGGTGAGGCACTGCGCGAGGCGATGGACCCGCGAACTCGAGCCCGTTGAGCGAGAACGACATGACGACAGACAAGAACGCATCCACCTCGCCACTGCTGACAGTGAGCGATCTCGCCGTCGACTTCTCGACGACGGATGGTGTCGTGCACGCCGTGACCGATGTGAGTTTCGAGATCAACCCGGGCGAGACAGTCGCGATCGTGGGCGAATCGGGCTCGGGCAAGTCAACGACGGCCATGGCCGTCATTGGTCTGCTGGCCTCGGGCGGGAAGATCGTGAACGGTTCCGTCAAACTCGACGGGCAAGAACTCGCGAACGCGCCCGAATCGACCATGCGCAAGATTCGTGGACGCGACATTGGGCTTGTGCCGCAAGACCCCATGTCGAACCTCAACCCCGTCACACGCATCGGCACGCAGGTCAGTGAGACGCTGCTTGCGCACGATCTTGCCGACCGCAAGACGGTTGATACCGAGGTCAACAATGCGCTCGCGGCGGCCGGCATCCCCAACCCTGAAGAGCGCGCGAAGCAGTACCCGCACGAACTCTCGGGTGGTCTGCGCCAGCGCGCGCTCATCGCGATTGGTTTGGCGTGCAAGCCGCGCCTGCTCATCGCCGACGAGCCCACGAGCGCGCTCGACGTCACAGTGCAGCAGACGATTCTCGACCAGATCGACAAGATGACGGATGAGCTGGGCACCGCTGTGCTCCTCATCACGCACGACCTCGGGCTTGCTGCCGAGCGTGCCCAGCGAGTCATCGTCATGCACCGCGGCAAGATCGTCGAGCAGGGCCCCTCAAAGCAGATTCTCGAGAACCCGGAACACGAGTACACGAAGCGTCTGGTCGCGGCTGCACCATCCGTTGCCGCCGCTCGGATGACGACGACGGCGGCCCGCGCCGACCAGGTTGCAAAAGACCAATCGGATGCTTCGGCCGCGGGTAAGCCCGTCAAGAACGTGCTCGAGGTGCGTGACCTCACGAAGGTGTACCCCGTGCGCGGCCGCGGGAAGGATGACTTCGTCGCGGTCGACAGCGTGAGCTTTGATGTTCCGCGCGGCAAGACGCTCTCGATCGTAGGGGAGTCGGGCTCGGGGAAGACAACGACGGCACGCATGATCCTCAAGCTCATCGAACCGACCTCGGGCGATATCGACTTTGAGGGCTCGAACATCGCGCACCTCGGCCGCGGCGACATGAAATCGTTCCGCCAGCGCGTGCAGCCGATCTTCCAAGACCCCTTCTCGAGCCTCAACCCCATGTTCACGATCGAGCGCCTCGTGCGTGAGCCCCTCGACTTCTACAAGCGCGGGAGCGCCGCTGATCGCCGCAAGCGCGTGCGCGAACTGATGGACTCCGTGGAACTGCCGCAATCAATGCTCAAGCGCTACCCCTCGGAACTTTCGGGTGGGCAGCGCCAGCGCGTCGCGATCGCTCGCGCGCTCGCGCTCGAGCCCGAGGTCATCGTGTGTGACGAGCCGGTTTCGGCGCTCGACGTGCTCGTACAGGCGCAGATCCTCGAGCTGCTCACGGGGCTGCAGGCCGAACACGGGTACACCTACCTCTTCATTTCGCACGACCTCGCGGTTGTGCGGTTGATTAGCGACTACGTGTGCGTCATGAAAGACGGCAAGATCGTCGAGCAGGCCACGAGCGAAGAGATCTTCACGAACCCGCGCGACCCGTACACGCGCAAGTTGCTGGCCTCGATTCCCGGCAACGAGCTCGGCATCGCAAGCTAGCGGTTCGCTCATGGAACTGACTGCGCGCCGCACGAGGGTTCTGCAGTGGATCATGCCCATCGTGCTACTCGCGTGGGCCAGCTACGGTCGCGGACTGTTGGGCACGGGCGGCTGGATGACGTTGATCATCATTGTTTATTCGCCGTTCATCCTGCTCGCCCTGTACGCCCTGCCCATCATCACGCTCTTTGATCGCGACGTGAAAGCCGCCCGGGCCGTGCGCCACGGCTACGCGGTCGCCACGTGGGTTATGTGGGGCGCGCTCTTCGTCTTTGCGCTCGCCCTGCCCGATGTGGGCGATACTCCCGGCACGATTCCTTCGGTGCTCATGCGCCTCGGCGTGCCTGAGACCGCTTCAATCGTCATCGCGATCGTCACGCTGTGGGCGGCTGTCGCGGCCTGGCTCGTCGCCGGGTTCTTCGCATTCCGCGGTGCCATCGCGAGCCGCGGCGCGAGCTGAGGTTGATTTCGGGGTCGGCCCTTCGTCTCGCTTCGCTCGCTCAGGGACCTTGAGCTGAGGTTCCTGAGCGAGGAGCGAAGCGACGAGACGAAGGGACGACCCCGAACGTACCTAGCGATCGAAAACGGATGCGTCGGGGTGCGGCGAGGCCGTCGCGGTCGCGTCAGTCACGACGCTCGCGCCCGCGACGAAGTCACGCAGTTCCCGCCCGTGCATGACCTTTGCGGGGTGCGGGCCAGCCGAAGTCATGCGCGCGAGGGCAGCCTCGGGAAAGGGCGAAGCGGATGCCGCGATCACGAGGTTGCCGAACCGCTTGCCCTTGAACATTTGCGCGTCGGCCAACACGGCGACGTGTGCAAACGCGGCAGCAACCGTCGCGACCTGCCCGCGGGCGAACGCAAGCCCGGGGCCGTCAGCAACATTGACGAGCAGGAGGCCGTGGGCCGACAGCAGACCCGCGAGCACCCGATAGAGCTCGACGCTCGTGAGGTGACGGGGTGTTTGCGCACCGGAGAAAACATCCGAGACGACGAGGTCGCACGCGCCTTGCAACCCGGCGGGGAGTTTGGTGGCAACATCGCGCGCGTCACCGATCCGAACACGAATCGAGCCACCCTCGCGCTGGGCAGGCAAGGGCAGCGTCGAGCGCACGAGCTCAACGAGCGCCGGCTCAAGTTCAATGACCTGCTGCCGCGAACCTGCGTGGGTGGCGGCGAGGTAGCGGGGGAGCGTCATTGCTCCGGCACCGAGATGCACGGCAGTCAAGGGGCCATCCGCGCACAGCGCGTCAATCGCGGCCACCATGCGAGCGATGTATTCAAAGTGCACGTGCCGCGGGTCGTCCAGATCCACGTGCGACTGCGGGGTGCCGTCGACGATGAGTTCGAAGCCTGCGGCGTACTGGCTCGGCTCAATCGTCGCGGTTGCGCCATCCGATAACCGCGCCATCGGATGCTCCGCAGCTCCCGCTCGCTTGCGCCCCACCTGAAACTCCCAAAAAGATGAAATCGTACTAGACATTCATAGAAAGTGCGCGTAATGTGGAACCTTGCGCATCCTTCTATCCCCCTGCCCTCATATGGTGGTCGGCCGGTTCTGGGTTATTGATGCGCGTTCACAGACGCACGGAATCGACAAGCCCTGACCAGGCTTACGGAGGTTATTCCCTTGGCTGCTGCTTCAAACGCATCCACCACCCCCACGACCGGCCGAGACGCATCTCGCCTGTCATTCGCCAAGATTTCCGACACGTTGAACGTACCCGATCTGCTTTCGGTGCAGACGGAATCGTTCGACTGGCTCGTTGGCAACGACGCGTGGAAGGCGCGCGTTGCTCAGGCGAAGAAAGCCGGCCGCGACGACCTCAACGAGGTCAGCGGTCTGGAAGAGATCTTTGAAGAGATCTCGCCCATTGAAGACCTCAGCCAGACAATGCAGCTGAGCTTCACCAACCCCTACCTCGAAGAAGAGAAGTACTCGATTGCCGAGTGCAAGGAGCGTGGCAAGACGTACGCAGCTCCCCTCTACGTCGAGGCCGAGTTCATGAACCACCAGACCGGTGAGATCAAGACGCAGACGGTCTTCATGGGCGATTTCCCGCTCCAGACCGACAAGGGTACCTTCATCATCAACGGCACCGAGCGTGTTGTTGTTTCGCAGCTCGTGCGCAGCCCGGGTGTCTACTTCGACTCGACGCCCGACAAGACGAGTGACAAAGACATCGTCTCAGCACGCATCATCCCGAGCCGTGGCGCATGGCTCGAGTTCGAGATCGACAAGCGCGACCAGGTTGGTGTTCGTATCGACCGCAAGCGCAAGCAGTCGGTCACGGTCTTCCTCAAGGCGCTTGGCATGACGAGCGAAGAGATCGCCGTCGAGTTCAAGGGTTACGACTCGATCCTCGAGACCCTCGCGAAAGACACTGTTGTCACGCAGGAAGACGCACTCCGCGACATCTACCGCAAGCTTCGCCCGGGCGAGCAGGTTGCTGCTGAGGCTGCCCGCACGCTGCTGGAGAACTTCTACTTCAACCCGAAGCGCTACGACCTCGCGAAGGTTGGCCGTTACAAGATCAACCAGAAGCTTGGTCTTGACGAGCCGCTGACCGAGTCGGTGCTCACGCGCGAAGACATCGTCGCGACGATCAAGTACCTCGTTCGCCTGCACGCAGGTGAAGAGAGCTACAAGGGTGTTCGCAACGGCAAGAAGGCCGACATCAAGGTCTCGGTCGACGACATCGACAACTTCGGTAACCGTCGCATCCGCGCCGTTGGTGAACTGATCCA
>CAYNTU010000027.1:0-31730 GCA_964400205.1 uncultured Microbacterium sp. | reverse complement strand
GCGCCGATGGTACTGCACCGGGGACGGTGTGGGAGAGTAGGACACCGCCGAACTTCTCTTAGAAACAAAGAAGCCCTGACCATGACGGTCAGGGCTTCTTTGCGTTTGTCACTGCAACACTGCCCGGCAGGATTGCAGGGCAGAAAAATACCCCCGACCTGCTGGCCGGGGGTATTTTTTTGAGCTTAGGAGTTGCCGCCGTCGAGCTTACGAGCTGCTGCGTCGTAGCCCTTCGCGACCGTGCGCTCAATCGACTCGTCAACAATGTCGTAAATGATCCAAGCAACCATGAGGAACAAGGGAGCGATAAACATGCTCCACCAGTGGGTGTTCTCAGCTGCCGTAAAGGCAGCAACGATCCACCAGATCACGAGTGCGACGACGTAGACAGCGACGTACTCGATGATGCGACCGACGGTGCTCGTCTTGCCCTGTTTCAGGCCCTCGGCCGTCTTCTGCGCGAACGACGAAACGATCGGCTTCACAAAGACCGTTGCAAGCGTGAAGATCAACGCTGCCCAGAAGGCGTGGAAGAAGCCAACCCTGAAGGAACTGTTGAACAGGCCCATGACGATGAACGCCACGTAGCTAAAGACATAGAGCGAAACGAGGCGGATGACCCAGTTGCGCGTGTTGGTTGAACCGCTTGATTGTGTACTCATACGGCCAATGGTAGTGCTGGCGGTGCATTTCTGGAGGCTTTCTGAGAGTTTCTCTGAACGCTTGTGCGCGCCACAGCTTGGCAAAACGGCGGAAACGTTCTCGAAATGTATCCGCGGCACGATACACAGATGGCAACGCTCTTCTCTGGCTATCAAACTCCGTCACATAGCGGACGAACTGCAGCATCCGTGGCATGGGATGAGATGTTTGTGGGCGTTGGTGAAGCTGTTCGCCCCGAGTACCGTGCCGTGTTTCATGCGCTGAGCGCCATTGACGAGACCGACCTTCGCGCACGCACCGATGCGCTGGCAAGTTCGTACCTCGCGCAGGGTGTGACCTTCGACTTCGCGGGGGAGGAGCGTCCGTTCCCGCTCGATGTTGTTCCTCGCGTGATCACGGCTGCTGATTGGAATTACGTCGAGAGCGGCGTGAAGCAGCGCGTTCGCGCGCTCGAAGCCTTTCTCGCCGATGTGTATGGCCCACAACATGCGGTACGAGACGGCATCATTCCCGCTTCACTCGTCGCCTCAAGTTCCCACTTTCACCGGCAGGCGGCAGGCATCGAATCCGCCAATGGCGTGCGCATCCACGTTGCGGGAATTGACGTGATCCGCGATGAGTCGGGGCAGTGGCGCGTGCTGGAGGACAACGTGCGTGTGCCGAGCGGCGTGAGTTACGTGCTCTCCAATCGTCGAGTCATTGCACAGACATTGCCTGAGATCTTCACCTCGCTTCGTGTGCGCCCTGTTGTCGACTACCCCAGTAGGCTCCTTGAGGCACTTCGGGCCTCGGCGCCGGCAGGAGTTGACGACCCGACGATCGTCGTTCTGACACCCGGCGTCTACAACTCTGCGTACTACGAGCACACGCTGCTCGCTCGCATGATGGGTGTCGAACTTGTCGAAGGGCGTGACCTCTTTTGCGCGCACGGTCGCGTGTACATGCACACAACCGCGGGGCCGCGGCAGGTCGACGTGATCTACCGTCGGGTCGACGATGAGTTCCTTGACCCCGAGCAGTTCCGCCCCGATTCCGTGCTCGGCGCGCCGGGGCTCATGACGGCCGCGCGCTTCGGAAATGTGACGATCGCGAACGCCGTGGGAAATGGTGTCGCTGACGACAAGCTCGTCTACACCTATGTTCCCGATCTCATCCGGTACTACCTCGATGAAGAACCAATTTTGCCAAACGTCGACACATGGCGCCTCGAGGAACCGGAGGCACTCGCTGAGGTGCTCGAGCGTCTCGATGAGCTCGTCGTAAAGCCCGTTGACGGCTCCGGTGGGAAAGGCCTTGTTGTGGGGCCCATGGCGAGCGCCGAGGAACTCGCGGCCCTCCGCGAGACGCTCATCGCTGACCCGCGCGGTTGGATCGCCCAACCCGTCATTCAACTGTCGACTATCCCGACGCTCGTAAGTGATGGGTTTCGACCACGGCACGCCGACCTCCGACCGTTTGCCGTGAATGACGGGAACGAAATCTGGGTGCTTCCCGGTGGGCTGACACGCGTTGCCTTGCCCGAGGGGCAACTCGTCGTGAACTCAAGCCAAGGTGGTGGCTCAAAAGACACCTGGGTCATTGACGAATCCATGTTTACTGCACCGCTGCCGATTGCCGGCGCAGCAGCGGATGAGGAGGTCAGTCTCGCAACGGGGGCGATCCCCGTTGTTGGGTCGCGCGCGCAAGCGACATCCGCTCCGCTTCATACGTCGCCGCACGACCTCGATGTTGAGGTTCGCCACCACCAGCAACAGCAACAGCAACAGCAGCAGCAGCAAACGCGAAGCGAACAGGGGCACGCATGCTGAGTCGAATCGCCGAGGCGCTCTTTTGGATTGGCCGCTATATCGAGCGTGCGGAAGGAACTGCGCGCATCCTCGATGTGCATCTGCAGCTCCTGCTGGAAGACCCCTGGGTTGATGAAGATACCGCGTGCCGGGGTCTGCTTGCGGTTATGGGAACGGAGCCTGCAGAAACGGATGGGCCGTTCACCCGCACCGATGTCATGCGGCTCCTCGCGATCGATCGGGAGCACCCCGCCTCAATCGCGCACTCGGTTGTTGCGGCACGTGAGAACGCACGACGTGCGCGCGAGATTATTTCGACGGAGCTCTGGGAAGCGCTCAACGAAACACACGCACAACTGCCGAGGCGAGTCTTGACAGAGAAGATGCACAACTATTTCCGTTGGGTACGCGATCGCACGGCTCTTGCTTTTGGGGTCGTTGACTCTTCAACAGCTCGAGACGAGGCCTGGCAGTTCTTCTCACTTGGCCGTGCCCTCGAACGCGCCGATATGACCGCGCGATTGTTGGCCACGCGATCACTGACCGATACGGGCGGGCCCAGTTGGACGGCGCTCCTGCGCTCGTGCGGTGCGTACGAGGCGCACCTTCGCACGCACCCGTCAATGCTCACGGCAGCGAGTGCACTGGAGTTTCTCCTGGTTGATCGCTCCTTCCCACGTTCGGTACTTGCCAGCATCATCAAAGCTGAAGAGTGCCTGCGGGGGATCGACCCCTCGCTTGCCTACGGTTCGGGCAATCACGCATCGCGCGCACTGGGGCGCACACGCGCCGAACTTGAATACCGGCCCATGGTCGAGATGCTGCAGAACCTCTCGGCGAGCATGGAGGACGTCCAGGCCGGGGTCTCGGCGACATCCGATGTGCTGCGCGAGAAGTACTTCCCCTCAAGCGCCATGCCCGTCTGGATCGGAGAAGTGCGATGACGAGACTGCAAGTCGTGCACCGGACAACCTTTCGGTACCCCGAACCGGCGACGGCGTCGTATAACGAGGCGCGGATGTTGCCGAGAACACGAGACGGCCAGTTTGTTCTGCAGGCGAACGTGGAGACGCGGCCGCCAACCTCGCAGCACACCTATACCGACTACTGGGGCACAACGGTTCAGAGCTTTGAGATGCTGACACCGCACACCGAGCTCGTCGTAACAGCAGCCAGCATCGTTGACCTGCACCCCGCGCGGCCGCGAAGTGGGCGAGCGATCGGATGGGATGAGGTGCGCAATCGCGTTGACCGCGACGTTTCACTCGCAGAAGCGCTCCGCGAGACGTGGCTGACCCACGCCAACGACGAAATGCACGAGCTAGCCGCAAGCATTCGCGCCTACGCGTTGGGGATTGATCAGACGGCGCTCGCGGTCTGCGCTGCTGTGGGGGAGGCCATGACCTATCAACGTGGTGTAACCGGCGTGCACTCAACCGCAAGTGAAGCGTGGGATGCGAAGTCGGGGGTTTGCCAAGACATCGCTCACGTTACTCTTGCCCTCTTGCGCTCGGCCGGCATCCCCGCGCGTTACGTCTCGGGGTATCTGTACCACGACACACAGGCCCGCATTGGTGAGCCTGTCGTGGGTGAATCACACGCCTGGGTCGAGTGGTACTCAGGCAGCTGGCGAGCATACGACCCAACGAACCTCTGCGAGATCGCCGATCGACACATCTACATCGGTCACGGGCGTGACTACGCCGATGTGACGCCATTTCGTGGCGTGTACGCAGGGCCAGACAGCTCAGTGTTGGAGGTTGCGGTAGAACTCACCAAACTCTCGTAGTTGAGTATCAGCGTTTTCAAAGATCCCTCTCGACGTAGCCAAAAGTTCGCGCTAGGTTTGCAATTGTGCGCTTGCGAGCACACTCCCCCACAATTCGGAGTATCAAGTTGAAGAAAACATCACTTGGCGTCGCAGCGGCCACAGCCGCACTGCTCGCCGCGAGTGTCGCACCAGCGGCATCCGCCATTTCCATTGATGATTTGCCCGATATTGCGATGCCGGATGGTCGTTACGTCGTTGTGCTCAATGCACCGGCTGCAACGGCTGAGGCCGCAGAGAACCTCACCGCGAGGGCCTTCTCTGCCGGAGGCTTCAGCGCAACCGATCCCGCGACTGAGCAGTACATCGCACAGCTCGAAGCCGACCAGATCGCGCTCGCAGAGTCGGTCGGTGCACAGCCGGACGTGACCTACCAGGTCGCGCTCAACGGTTTTGCAGCTGATCTGACGGGAGCGCAGGCAGCGAAGCTTGCGGCCAACAAGTCGGTGTACGGCGTGTACCCCGACGAGATCCTGCACACCGACGCGGTTGTCTCCAGCGACTGGCTTGGGCTGCCGGACGATGGCGGCATTTGGGATCAACTTGGTGGCGTTGACGAGGCCGGAAAGGGCATCGTCGTCGGCATCGTCGACACGGGTGTTGCTCCTGAGAACCTCTCGTTCGCTGGTGAAGAACTTGGCACAACGCCGGGCGCTGAGCCGTACCTCGAGGGCAACGAGATTGTCTTCCAAAAGGCAGACGGCAGCCAGTTCCGTAGCGAACGTGTCACTGGCGAAGACTGGGATGAGTCGCTGTACTCGACCAAGCTCATCGGTGCGCAGTACTTCAACACTGGCGCCATCGCAAATGGCTTCGACTTCGGCGGTTCCGAGTACGCCTCGCCGCGTGACTGGAGTGGTCACGGCTCGCACACGGGTTCGACCGCTGCGGGTAACAACGGCGTCGAAGCAGTTGTCAACGGAGTTCCGACCGCGCAGATTTCGGGTGTTGCTCCCGAGGCGAAGGTTGCGCACTACAAGGCCTGCTACGACGGTGAAGACCGTTCGACGACCGACGACGACATGTGTGCCACGAGTGACCTGCTCGCCGCAATCAACGCAGCAGTCGCCGACGGCGTTGACGTCATCAACTTCTCGATCGGTGGCGGCGCAACGACGACCGTGACTGACGCCTTCGACATGGCGTTCTACAACGCAGCGCTCGCTGGCATCTTCGTTTCGGCATCCGCTGGTAACTCCGGCCCCGGAGACTCGACGCTCGACCACGCTTCGCCGTGGTACACGACGGTTGCAAACACCACGATGCCGGACGCTGTCGCAACCGCGACGTTCAACTACGACGTCGAGGGCGTTGCCGCAGAGTTCAAGGCTGGTGGTTTGACGATTGGTCTGCCGACCGGTGGCCCGCTTTCGGGCGAGGCTGTTTCGGGAGCATCCGTTGCGTTTGCAGATGCAGACCCCGCGGATGCCGCACTGTGTGGCCCTGGCACGCTCGACCCCGCACTCGCAGCAGGGAAGATCATCGTGTGTGACCGCGGCGTGCACGCCTTCGTCACGAAGGGTGAAGAAGTTGCCAACGTTGGCGGCATCGGCTTCATCAGCATGAACACGCCCAGCAGCGCGCAGACCGTCTTCGCAACGAGCACGGCTGTTCCGCACCTTCACGTTCCGGCAGAGTTCTACGACGGCATCGTAGAGGCGCTCTCGCACGAGGGCGTGACTGTCTCGCTGGCAGACACGAATGACACCGGCTGGGAAGGCCCGGCTGCACCGGTTGTCAATGACAGCTCAAGCCGCGGCCCTGCGCTCGCGGTGGGCAGCGACGTCATCAAGCCCGACGTTTCGGCCCCTGGCACGAACGTTCTTGCGGCAATCCAGAGCCCGGTTGGTGCCGACGGTGCGTTCGACTTCCTCACGGGTACCTCGATGGCTGCTCCTCAGGTTGCCGGTCTTGCCGCTCTGTACCTGACGAACAACCCCAACGCTGGCCCTGGTGAGATCAAGTCGGCCATCATGACGACCGCGTACGGTGTCAAGCTTGCCGATGGCAGCCCCGAGACGAACGTGTTCGCACAGGGCACGGGAAACATCGACCCGGCTCGTGCGCTCAACCCCGGCGTCATTTACGACAACGGTGCAAACGACTGGGCCGCGTACATGAAGGGTCTCGGCTACGACCTCACGGGCACGCCGTACGACCGCGACGTTGACCCCATCGACCCGAGCGATTTGAACCTCGCATCAATCGGTATCGGTGAACTCATCAACACGCAGACTGTCACGCGTACGCTGACAGCGTTGACGCCGGGCACCTACACGGTGACCGCGCCGTCGCTGCCGGGCATAGATGTGGTTGTTGAGCCGGCTGAGCTGACGTTCAGCTCGGCGGGTGAACAGCAGTCGTTCACGATCACCTTCACGGCAAATGATGACGTCATCGTTGACGAGTGGGCTATGGGCAACCTGACGTGGAGCGGCCCGACGGGCGATGTCCGTTCGAGCGTTGCAGTCAAGCCGGCGGCAGTCTCGGCTCCCGAGGTCGTTTACGGCGAAGGCGTAACGGGCTCGACCGGCATCGATATCACGCCAGCATTCAGCGGTGACCTCGAAATCTGCGAGACCGACCTCGTGCGGCCGGAGCTGCTGGAGATCGACGACGACGGCCTCTTCGATGGCCACACCGGTGACCAGGCGACGTGGTACCCGCCGAACGAAGGACCGTTTGGCAACCAGGTCACCATCCCGTCGATGGTGTTCTTCACCGAAGTTGCTGATGGGCTCGAGCAGGCTCGGTTCAACCTGAGTGCTACGCCCGCTGCGGGCGTAGACGTAGACCTCGACTACGAGCTCTACTACATGGGTCCGACCGGTGAAGAGGTCTTCGAGTTCGTCGGTTCTTCGGGCAATGTCGATTCGACTGAAGAGGTTGTCGTTGATGACCCGGATGGCGGCGTCTACCTCTCGCTCGTCACCGAGTACTCGACAACGGGCGACTACTACTGGGATCTCACACTGACCTCGCTTGGTGCGGCGGGCGCTGACCTCGTGGTCGACCCGAGCGTCGTGCCGATCGAACAGGGCGTTCCGACGAGCTTCGATGTCTCGTGGGCTGGCCTTGCGCCCGATCAGACGTACTATGCGCTCGTGACGTACTGCGGTACGAACGCAAGTACCCTCGTGATCGTCGACACGAGTGTTGAGCCGACGCCGACCCCGACGCCGACCGACACGACGACGCCAACCCCGACGCCGACTGACACGGTCACGCCGACGCCGACCCCGACGGACACCACCACCCCGGTTCCGACGGATTCGCCGACGGCAAGCCCGACTCCGTCACCGACCGCTTCGGGTCTCCCGAGCACGGGTGCAACGAGCGTTGCATGGCTCGGTGTTGTCGCAGCAGTCCTCGCCGTCTTCGGTGTAGGTATCGCAGTGGCAGCTCGTCGCAAGGCACACGGTGAGGCTGACACCGAGGCGTAAGCCAGATAAGAAAAACGGATGCCGCGGGCGAAAAGCTCGCGGCATCCGTTTTTTGTTGCCAGAGATTCATGAGGCTTCGATGGAATGGCGATCGAGGAACGCGTAGACCTCGCTGTCATCGACACCAGGGAACGTGCCGCGGGGGAGCGGCGCGAACATCTGCGTGTGCACGCGAGCGCTGGGCCACGCTTTGCCCTGCCAGCGAGCGGAAGCTTCTGCCGAAGGCTTGCGGCAGCACGCCTCGTCGGGGCAGCTACTCGTGCGGCGGTGAGGCGTCTCACGCCCGCGCCACCAACGGGCGTCGTCAAACCCAACACCGACCGTGACGGAATATTCCACGTGCTCTGCGACGCCCGTTTGCGTCGCGCACCAGAACGTGCCCTCGGGGGTGTCGGTGTACTGGTGGTACTCAACCGTGCGGTTCTCTCGCGCGAAGGCATTTCGCGCTGAGAAGTGCTGGCACACGCGCTGGCCCTCGATTGAGCCCGTGACATCCTGTGGCAGACGCAGGCCGTCGTTCTCGTAGACGCGCTGGATCGCCCCATTCGAGTCAACGCGCAAGAAGTGCAGGGGCATATCGAGGTGCTCAGTGAGAAGGTTCGTCATTCGCATTCCAGCTGCCTCGTGGGTCACGCCGAAGGCATCGCGGAAGTCTTCGACGGCAAGGTTGCGATCACGCTTGGCCTGTTGCAGGAACGCGACAGACGCGGTTTCGGGCATGAGGCAGCAGGCCGCGTAGTAGTTGATCTCGAGGCGTTGCTGCAAGAAGTCGGCGTACGATTCGGGGCGTTCATGCCCCAGGAGTCGGTGTGCCATTGCCTGCAGGGCCATCGAGCGCAGGCCGTGGCCTCCGGGAATTGAGGCGGGTGGCAGGTAGATGCGCCCGTGTTCGAGGTCGGTCACACTTCGTGCCGAGTGGGGCATATCGGAGGCGTAGATGAGCTCGAAGCCCAGCTGTTCGGCCATGATGCTGACCGTGCGGTGGGTGAGCGCGCCCTGCTTGTGCCCCGCGAGCGCGAGCTGCTTCTCAGCGAGCTTCTCAATCTCGGGGATGTAGTTGTTTCGTTCGCGCATCCGCAAGCGCAACTCAGTGTTGGCGCGCCGGGCTTCCTCAGGGGTCGCTATGGCTTCGCGCTCACGGCGTTCGAGCTCTCGGTGGAGTGCGAGCACCGACTCGAGGGTTTCGTCGCTCAGTGCCTTGGTGACCTTGATCGAGGGGATCCCGAGTTGGGTGAAGAGTGTTGAGTTTTGTGCCCTCGCGAGTTCAAGCTCGAGCGCAGCACGGCGGTTGGGTGGTTCACCGGAGATGAGGTCGCTCACGTCGACGCCCGTCTGGCTCGCGATCGCCTGCAAGAGGCTGAGCTTCGGTTCGCGCTTGCCGTTCTCGATGAGGCTCAGTTGGCTGCCGGCAATGCCAACGCGTTCGCCGAGTTGTTCCAGCGTGAGCCCGGCCTCCGTACGGAAGTGGCGGATGCGGTGCCCAAGGGTATTGAGATTGAGGTCCGGCATGTTTTGACTGTATCTAAAAAACGCAAATTTTTAAACCCTGGGTCGACCGAAAGTGTGCGTATTGATACTTCAGAATAGAAACATCACCCGGCTCTGGAAGGAAAACAATGTCGGCAGCTACACAAACCACCCCGCGTGAAGTAGGCGCCCCCGAGGGCGCAGGCCTTGAAGAGCTCAAAGCATGGGTTGCTGGGATTGCTGAGCTGACACAGCCTGAGCGCATCGAATGGATCGACGGTTCGGCCGCACAGATTGACCGCCTGCTGCGCGAACAGGTCGAAGAGGGCAAGCTCATCAAGCTCAACCCCGAGTGGCGACCCGGCTCGTACCTTGCCCGCTCGCACCCGAGCGACGTTGCGCGTCTTGAGTCACGCACCTTCATTTCCTCCGAGAAGGAAGAAGACGCTGGGCCCACCAACAACTGGGTCGACCCCACCGAAATGCGGGCGACGCTCAATGACGTTTTCGATGGTTCGATGCGCGGCCGCACGATGTACGTCGTGCCGTTCTCGATGGGGTCAGTCGGCGGCCCGCTTTCGCACATCGGTGTGCAGGTCACCGATAGCGCGTACGCAGTCACCTCGATCGACCTCATGACACGCGTCGGTGATGACGTTGTCGCAGAGATCGCCGCGGGTGCCCCGTGGGTCAAGACCGTGCACTCGGTTGGCGCTCCGCTCGCTCCCGGCGAGGCAGACGTTCCGTGGCCGTGTGTCGAAGACCCCGAGCAGAAGTACATCGTGCACTTCCCGGACACGCTCGAGGTCTACTCGTACGGTTCTGGATACGGTGGCAACGCTATCCTCGCCAAGAAGTGTTTCGCCCTGCGTATCGCCTCGGTCATCGCACGCGACGAGGGGTGGCTTGCTGAGCACATGTTGCTCATCCGCGTCATTTCCCCCGAGGGGAAGCAGTACCACCTGGCCGCGGCGTTCCCCTCGGCATGTGGCAAGACGAACCTCGCGATGCTGCGCCCGACGATCCCCGGCTGGAAGGTCGAGACGCTCGGCGACGACATCGTGTGGATTCGCCCGGGCGAGGATGGTCGCTTGTACGCCATCAATCCGGAAGCAGGCTTCTTTGGTGTTGCGCCCGGCACGGGCGAATCGACGAATGTCACGGCGGTTGAGACGCTGTGGGGCAATGTCGTGTTCACAAACGTGGCGCTTCGCCCCGACGGTGACGTCTGGTGGGAGGGCTTGACGGATTCTGCCCCCGCCGAACTCATCGACTGGGAGGGTAACCCCTGGACCCCGGATTCCGACAAGCCAGCCGCGCACCCCAACTCGCGCTTTACCGTCTCGGCAGCACAGTGCCCACAGATCGCAGCGGATTGGGAAGATGCTGTTCCGCTCGACGCGATCCTCTTCGGTGGCCGTCGGGCAACAAACGTTCCCCTCGTGCTTGAGGCAAAGGACTGGGCACACGGCGTCTTCCTGGGGGCGACGATCGCTTCGGAGCGCACGGCCGCAGCAGAAGGCAAAGTCGGCGAACTGCGCCGTGACCCCTTCGCCATGTTGCCGTTCTGTGGTTACAACATGGCCGATTACTTTGCGCACTGGCTCTCGTTCGGCAACGACACGCGTGACCTCAAGCTGCCGGCGATTTACCAGGTCAACTGGTTCCGTCGCGGTGAAGACGGCCGATTCCTGTGGCCCGGCTTTGGTGAGAACTCGCGCGTCATTGAGTGGATCTGCAACCGCCTGGACGGCACGGTCGACGCTGTTGAGACGCCACTTGGCAAGGTTCCCGCTGCGCTCAACCTTGACGGCATCGAGGTTCCCGAGCAAGACCTCAAAGAGCTGTTCGATGTTGACCCGGAAGCATGGGCGGCCGAGGCAGAGCTGACCGAGGAGTTCTTCAACCAGTTCGGCGACAAGGTTCCCGCGGCGCTGCGCGCAGAGCTCTCGGCGCTGCGTTACCGCCTCAACGAGACTGCTGCGTCATAGCAACCGCGCACACAGACCCAGGCCCTTCGCTCATCCTTCCGAGCGGAGGGCCTGTCTCATGAGGCGAGCAGTTGGTGCCGCGCGAGGTCTCGGTAGAGGGGCACGCGCTCGACAAGCTCATCGTGGGTGCCAACACCGAGTACTTCACCCTCGTCAAGCACGACGATCTGATCGCTATCGATGACGGTCGAGAGGCGGTGGGCGATCACGAGCAGCGTCCGACCCGTTGCGGCTTGTGCAATGGCCTCACGCATGAGGTTTTCGTTGGCCCCATCGAGCGCGCTCGTGGACTCGTCGAGCAGCAAGATCGGCGCATCCGAGAGCAGAGCCCGGGCGATTGCGAGACGTTGACGCTCGCCGCCCGAGAGCATAACGCCGTTCTCTCCCACCTCTGTTTCGAGGCCGGCGGGGGAGCGGTCGAGCACAGCACCGAGATTGACCGCGCGCAAGACACGTTCACAGTCGGCATCGGATGCGTCGGACGAGGCCAGGCGCAGGTTCTCAGCGAGCGTTCCCGCGAGGGTGGGCGCATCCTGTTCGACATAGCCAAAGTTTCGTCGCAGTTCGTCGCGATCGATGCGGCGGATGTCTCGACCGTTGAGCGAGATCGACCCAGCTGTCGGGTCGTAGAAACGTTCGATGAGCGTGAAGATTGTGGATTTGCCCGCGCCGCTCGGGCCGACGAGCGCCGTGCGGCTCCCGCGTTTGACGTCGAAGGTCACGCCCGAGAGCACCTCGTGAGCCTCGGCGGTCGGGGCCGCAAGGGGCGCAAGATGTGCATTCTCGAGCACGCCGCGAGCTTCTTCGGCTGCGGCGGCGCGTGCTTTGACGACCGACTCTGGATACGTGAAGCGCACATCGCGGAAGGTGAGCGCGGCGGCATCCGATTGTTGCTCTGTGGCGCTCTGTGCTTGCACTTCGGCAGCGATCGCGGCGTCATTCTCGGTCTCGGTCGGTAGGTCAAGAATCTCTTGGATGCGCCCGAGGGCGCCGAGTGCTTGATTGACCGACATGACCGCACCGAATGCCTGGCCGAGGGGCATGATCATCATGAACAAGAACATGATGAACGTCACGAGCTGTGCGATCGAGATGGCGCCGCTCGCAACGCGCAGGCCGCCAACACCCAGCACGACGAGCAACGAAACCTGCATCGCGATACCGCTGATTGGCACCACGAGCGCCGAGATCTTGGCGATGCGAACACCGAGCCCGTATGCCTCGGTTGCCTTTTCGGTGACGGCCTCGGTCTCGCGTTCGGTCGCGTCGGCGGCACGGATCGTGCGGATGGAACTGATGGCGCGTTCGGTCGAGCTCGAGAGTTCGCCGACCTTCTCTTGTTGCTCTGCGGTCGCGCGACGCAGGCGGCCGCTGAAAGCTACGACCGCGAGGACGGCGAGGGCGAGTACGACGACAATGATGCCGAGGAGCACGGGATCGATCACGAGCATCGCGATGAGCGCGCCGACAAAGACGAGCGCGCTGCCAAGCAGGTCGGCCAGCCCCTGGGTCAAGACGGCATAGAGCAGGGTTGTATCGGTGCCAACGCGAGAGACGAGGTCTCCCGTTCGACGAGCGTCGAACTCCGAAATCGGCAGGCGCAGAATGCGGCCGATGAGTTTGCGGCGACTCGAGTACACGACCGCGGTACCAGCGCGTTGCAGGAGGTAGTGCTGGAAACCGTCAATGATGCTCGAGGCGATGACGAGCGCGACGAGGATCCACACGAGGCGCCCAAGCGGGATGCTCTGCTGCACGCGCTCGATGAGCTGGCCGACCAGCAGCGGCTGGGCGAGGCTCGCGCCAGCGCCGATCAAGCTGAGGATCGCAACGGCGACGAGCGTCTTCTTGTGCTCAAGAATGAAGGGCAGCAGCTGTGTGAAGCGCGCCCGTGGCCCCTCAGGGGTCTCTCGGCCCGAGCGTCGCAACGACGGCACGATTTACCAGAGCACGGCGATGGCAGCGTTGGCCGCCGTCAGCACACCGATACCCCAGAACAGCACGGGCGGAATTGCCTCGTGCTTCTTGGCCTTGCTCTGCGAAATGCCCAGGAACGCACCGATCACGAGCAGGATGCCGAGCTTGACGCCGATCTTGACATGGTTGAGCTCTTGCCCCTCGGCGAGACCGAACGGCGCTGCAAGCGCGAGGCCAGCAACCGCTGCGACAACGAGGCCAATGTTCATGACCTTCGTCACGCCCTTGTGGCCTGAGAACGCCTGCTGGGCCCACCCACCAAAGAGCAGCGCAAAGCCAATGAGGTGAACGAAAACGAGAACGTGACGCAAGATTTCCATGCGTTCAGCTTAGTGTGGCGGCCTTTGAATCGTTGGAGTCTCATGCGCCTTCGTGAGGTGCTCGCTCAAAAACGAGATGAGATCCTCGATCATGGCCGCCTCAACTTCCGGGGGCGCGATCGTGTGCGTCATCGTGTACTCGACGGCCCGTGCTGGCGACCCAGCCTCGTTGATTGCCCCGCACAATTGCTGCCCTCCGATCGCAATCTCGTCGTGCGCAGCAATCGCGGCAAATGTCGCTGGCATTCCAGCGGGGATGGGCCCATTCGCGAGCGAAACCCACGGGCTTTCAACGCGCACTTGTTCGCCGAGGTATCCGCGAAGCTGGCGTTGACGAACCGCCCAGGCAGCTTCGTCGCTGCGGAGGTCATCGGGCGCATCCGAAATGAGCACGGACGGTACGAGCAGACCGAGAGCTGCAAGCGGCGGTGTTCCATTGCGGAGCGCATCAGCCCGGGCGGCCGCAGTTGCGACATTCGCGCCGGACGACGTGCCGACAATCGCAACTTTGCGCGGATCGATCGTTTGCCACGGTGTCGTCTCAAGAATCGCACCACTGCGGACCGCGTCGAGGACCTGGAGCGTGTCGCAGATCGATGCGGGGAACGGATGCTCCGGTGCGAGTCGGTAGTCAACATTCAAGACGGCCGCATTGAGTCGCGTCGCGAGGGTATCGATGAGGAGTTTGTCGACGACATCTCCCGCTGTTCCGCCGCCCATCCAGAATGCCCCGCCGTGCAAGCGGATGATCGCCGATGTCGGTGCTCGCGGTGCCGTCACAACGATTCTGAGGGGATGGTTTGTCGTTGAGGGGTCATCGAGAGCTGTTGACCGCGACCGGAGGGGGATCCCATCGAGTGCGTCGTCGTTCGGGACATCGAGAACGACCGTCGCGCGATGCAGTTCGTCGCCAGGTGTTGCCACGAGCTCTGCGGCGGTTGTGCCGAAAAGCGAACGTGAGAGCGCGTCGACGCGTGCTCGGTGCTCTAAGGCTCGCGCATCGGCTGCAGCGCGCGCATCAGCAACTTCGGCGAGCCAGGCGACTATGGGCTGACCGGGTGCCGGCTCAGGGGGTGGCTGCACAGCGGGAACCGCGGGCGAGTCGGCGCGGACAGCCTCAATGAGCTCGTGCAACTGCGACTGTGCTGTTTCCATCAGGTTGTCTCGCCCTCAGAGAGGGTGGCAGTCAGCACGATTCGTTCGATTGCGGGATGTGTTCCTCGGACCATTGACATGAGGTGTTCGGCACCAACTCGCCCGGATTCGGTGAGTGGTTGCCGAATTGTTGAGAGCCCGAGTGCTTCGACGACGTCTCCGCCGTCCCAGCCCATGACTCCGACGCGCTGCGGAACGGCGACGTTGAGCGCGCGCAACCCGCTCAAGACTCCGGCGGCGAGCGTGTCATGGCCTGCAAGGGCACCGACCCGACCGCCGCGAGCGAGCTCAGCGATGTATTCAGCAGCGGCACGCCCCGCAGAAATATTGCCAGAGCGCGCTGTCACGAGGTGAATCCGCGATTCGTCGATGCCGAGTTCGGTCAGCGCCTGAAAGAAGCCACTCAGGCGCCGCTTCCCCTGCGAAATGTAGTCGTTCGAGACCTGGCCTTCGGTCACGTACACGAACTGCTCGTACCCTCGAGCGACGAGATGCTCTGCCGCAAGTCGCGTGCCTTGGGCCTCGTCGAGCATGATCGAGGTAAAACGCGGGTGCCCCGAATCAATGAGCACGGTCGGCAGATGACGGTCGAGGATTCGCTCACTCAATCCGGTATCGACGGGAACGCCCATAATGATGAGGCCTTCAAGGTTCCCCGAGAATGGCAAGGTTGCCAGGCGAGGCGAGGGGGAACGGCTGGCGGACGGGTGGTCATAGACGATCGTTTCGGTGCGATCCGTGCCGATAACTTCGAGAACGCCATTGAGGCGCATCGAATACGACGCGTAACTACTAAATGGTGCGATGACGCCGATCCGTTTTCGTGCCGTTGGTGCGCGATGGTTCGCGACCGAGTGGGGCACATAGCCGAGCTTGTCTGCCGCCTCAAGCACGCGCGCACGGGTGTGCGCTGAGACTCGGCTCGGGCGGTTGATCGCATTCGAGACGGTGGCAATAGAAACGGATGCTTCATCCGCAACGTCACGGATCGTAATCGCACGGCTCATGCAACGTATCTTTCCGCTTGCAGCGACCGACCGCGCTGAATTGTCGGATCCGGAATGGGTGCGGCTTCCAGCAGCGAGCGCGTGTATGGGTGTTGTGGGTCGCCGATGACCTGCTGTGCGGTGCCCTGTTCGACGATCGTGCCGCGGTACATGACGGCGATGTCGTCGCAGAAGCTGCGGACGACCGAGAGGTCGTGCGAGATAAAGAGGTATGCGATTCCGAGTTCGTTCTGCAGCGAGGTGAGCAGATCAAGCACTTGCTCTTGGATGGAGAGATCAAGCGCGCTCACGGGCTCATCACACACGATGAGGTCGGGGTCGAGCACGAGCGCGCGAGCAATTGCAACGCGCTGGCGCTGCCCGCCAGAAAACTGCGCGGGGTAGCGCTGCGCTGCGGCCGCAGGCAAACCAACGCGTTCGAGCGCATCCGCAACCTTCTTGTTGGCGTCACCGCGAGAGATGCCGTGCGCCAGCACGAGCGGCTCTGCCAAGGTTGAACCGATTGTGCGTACAGGGTTGAGCGAGCCGTAGGGGTCCTGGAAGATGATCTGCACCCGGCTGCTGAGCTCACGACGTCGTTTACTCGTGGCTCCAACGATCTCTTCACCGTCGAGCAGAATGCTGCCACCCGATGGTCGAACGAGGCCAACAATCGCGTTGCCGACACTCGACTTTCCGGAGCCGGATTCCCCAATGAGCCCCAGCGTTCGGCCGCGGCCAAGGTCGAGATCGATCCCTTTGACCGCCATCGTGCGGACGGGGCGACCTTCGGCGTCGCGACCCGCGTACTCAATTTCTAGGTCTCGAATTGTGAGGAGTTCATCGGTTGCGGCTCGCACAGCGTGAATCGGGAGTCGTGCTGGATCCGCCGCGAGCATCGCCTGTGTGTGCGGGTCTTGCGGATCAGTGAAGATTTCGCCCACTGGTGCCTCCTCGACGATCTCGCCATCGCGCATGACGATGACGCGGTCGGCAATGTCAGCCACGACACCCCAGTCGTGTGTGACCAGCAGGAGCGACATCGAGTCATTGTTGTCGCAGAGGTCGTGCAAAAGCGCGAGAATCTCTGCTTGCACGGTCACGTCGAGAGCGGTTGTTGGTTCGTCAGCGATGAGAATCTTGGGGCGGGCACTGAGCGCGGCAGCAATCACAACACGCTGCGCCATGCCACCGGAGAGCTGGTGCGGGTAGCGTCGCGCGACGGCCTCGGGGTCAGGAATTTGTACCTGTTCCAGCAGCTCGATTGTGATGCGTCGTGACGCTGCTTTCCCAACCCCCTGATGCAGCCGCACGAGTTGAGCCAAAAGATCACCCACCCGCATAGAGGGGTCAAGCGAGGGCTGCGGGTCTTGCGTGATATAGCCAAACGTCGAGATACGAAGTTGGCGCATGTGCGCGGCATCCGAGGTGTCAATCGCCTCTCCGTCGATGCGAAGGGTGCCGGAGGCAACTCGCGTCCCGCGACTCAGGCCAAGAACCGCAAGCGAGGTCACGGACTTTCCAGACCCTGACTCGCCCACGATGCACAGCGTTTCGCCGCGCTTGAGGGTGAACGAGACGTTTTCTACGAGCCTTGTCGTTCCGTTTGGCGTATCGACAACAATCGTGAGTTCTTCAACTTCGAGGAGTGCGGATGGCACTGTCGCAGCGAGGTTCGTCTGCGTCGCAGCAACCTTCTTGCGACGTACGCGTGGCGCTTTTCCGGCTGAACCCGTCCAGCGTTCGGCGACCGCATCGCGCACGCTGTCGCCCAAGAGCATGAGCGTCATGATCGTGAGAATAATGATGCCGCCCGTTGGGATGAGCAACCACGGTGCGCGGCCGATGTTCTCGCTCGCGGTCTGCACCATGTTGCCCCAGCTGGGCTCAGGGAGTCGCACACCGAAGCCCAGGTATCCGAGCCCAGTTTCGGCGATGATGACCACGCCACAGAAGATCGTGGCTTGCACGATGATGGGGCCGGCGAGTCGGGGCAACACGTGGCGCGTTGTGATTTGTGTCTCGGTGAGCCCCATCGTTCGAGCGCCGCGCACGTACAACTCGTTGCGGACGGTGCGCGTTGTGCCGCGAACGACGCGAATGAGCAGGGGGCTCGTGAGAATGCCGAGCGTCACCATGGCAATCTGCATGTTTCCCGGGGCAATCGAGAGCATGACGAGCAGGATGATGAATGACGGCACCGACAAGAGGATCTCGGCTCCGCGCACGATGATTGTGTCGAGCACGCCCCGCGACATGCCCGCGATGAGGCCCAGCGTCGTGCCGACGAGCAAGAATACAACGAGCGCCTGCACGACGCCGAGGAGGGTCACGCGACCGCCGTACAGCAGACGGGAGAGCACATCGCGCCCCAAATTGTCGGTTCCCAAGGGGTGCGAGAGCGTCGGGCCCGAGAGCGTGTTTGCGAGATCTTGGGCAAGCGGTGGGTGTGGTGCCAGCAGGGGCGCGAAGGCGACCGCCAGCACCAGGAGAATCAAAATGATCGAGGTCACGACGAACTGTGGTCGCTTGAGCAACAGTGCCCAGAGCGACTGCACTTGCCGGGTATCGCGCGGCCGCGTAGCGACAGCAACCGTATCTTCGGAGGTCATACGGTCTCCTTTACGTTCAGGCGTGCGTAGACAAGTTCAACGACGAGGTTGGTGATGATGATGACGATTGTGAAGATGAGGGTGATTGCCTGGACGACCGGCAGGTCGTGTAAGAGCGTGGCCCGCACCGAGTAACCGGCGAAGCCTGGGATCACAAAGACGTTCTCGACGAGCACGGTTCCGCTCGTGAGTCCGATCATCTTCATGCCCAATATCGTGACAATCGGAACCGCTGCGCCGCGAAGTGCATGGCGCCACAGGAGTCGCCGTTCGCTCACGCCGTGGGCGCGCAGCAGCAGAATATACGGCTGAGCGAGCTGTTCCGCGACGGCATCGCGCGTTTGCTTTGCCAACAGCGCGGTTCCGCCGATCGTGAGCGTCAGCACGGGGAGCGCCATGTGAGCGAGCCAGGGGCCAATGCCGTCAACGATGGGGGAGTATCCGCTGGTTGGGAACCAACGCAGCTGCACGCCGAAGATCGTCGCGAGCACGAGACCGATCCAGAAACTCGGAACAGCTGAGCCGACGACACTGCCGATGTCGGCCGCCTTTCCAACGAATCCGGGGCGTGCGGCCCCGATGACGCCGAGCACAATGCCGAGTACGGATGCCGCGAGAAAAGCGAAAATCATGAGACTCAGCGTCGGTTCGAGCCGGTCGGAGAGTACCTGTGTGACGGGAACGCCCGACACGATTGAGCGGCCGAGATCACCGTGGAAGACATTTCCGAGCCAGCGCAGATACTGGGACCACAACGGCAGATCGAGCCCGAGTTCTGTGCGGACTTGTTCGTAACGCTCGACGGAAGCTGTTGGGCCAACGATTTCGCGTGCCGCGTCGCCAGGTGTCAACGAGACGAGAACGAAAATGAGCGCGGAGATAACGAAGAACAAAATCACGCTCATCAGGAACCAGTTGGCAAGCCGTCGCAGGGTCATGGCAACTTCCTCTGTGATGTCGGAGCGGTGTGCCGGGCCGGTTGGTACCCGGCACACCGCCGATGTTGTGTGCGAATCCGCGTTACTGTGCGGGCTTGATCTCGAGGAGTGGAACCTGCGGCCGTGCTTCGTTGACCTCGAGCGGGGCAACCGTCGGCCCTGCGAAGTAGAAGACCGGCGCGAAGGCTGCCGGCGCGAACCAGGCTTCCTCAACGAGTTCTGTCACAACAGCCTCGTAGTATTCGCGAGCCTCAGCCTCGGGAGCTGCCATGCCCTTGAGCATGTTCTCGTCGATCGTAGGGCTCGTGGACCCGCGGGGGTTGAACACGGCATTGGGGCCGAACAGGCCGTCATACTCGAGCGAGATCGGCTGTGAGCCGTAGCCGATGCCAGCTGCCGGGAACTCGCCGCTCGTCATTGCCGAGAAGTAGTCCGGGCCGGGGCGCGAGTCGAGCTTGATGTTAATCCCGACCGCTGCGAGTTGCTCGACGTACACCTGAGCGAACAGTGCGGCAAGTGCTGTTGTGCTCGCGATGACATCGAGATCGAAACCATCCGGGTACCCGGCCTCAGCAAGCAGATCCTTCGCCTTCTCGGGGTCGTACGGGTAGCGGCCCTCGAGTGCTTCGACGTAACCGGGCTCGCTCGGAACCATCGTCTGCTCCGTCGGGAATCCGTACTTTCCGAGAAGCCCCGTTGCGATGGATTCGCCGTCGAGCGCATAGTTGATGGCCTGTCGAACGCGAACGTCGCCGAGTGGCGACCCCAGTGAGCCGTCTCGATCAAGCAGGCTCAATCCGTAGACGATTGTTGGCGCGTACAGCACCTGCAGGCCAGCAGCTTCCGCCTGGTCGGCGTAGCCCAAATCGCCGGCAACGTAGTCGGCCTCGCCAACCTTGAGCGCGTTCAAGCGCTGATCTGCGTTTTCGATGACCGTAATGATGATTTGATCCCAGTGCTGGGCTTCGGGGTTCCAATAGTCATCGCGAGCGTCGTAGACATACTGGGAACCGGCGATCGTGTCGGTCGAGTTGAGCACGTATGCACCTGCGCCGGCGGTGGCCGTCGCGAGGCCTTCGGGGTTCTCGGCAATCGCCTTCGGCGAGATGACCATGCCCGCGACATAGCGCTGGGTGAGCGCCTGTGGAACGAGCGGATGTGGCGTATCCCACGTGATGCGAACGGTGTTCTCGTCGACCTTCTCGTAGTTGCCACCATTCGCGAGCGTCGCGACGTTGCTCTTGCCGGTGTCGAGGTACTTGAAGTGGCTGATGAGCGCGTCAGCGTTGAGCGGCTCGCCATCCGAGAACGTCACGCCCTCGCGAAGCGTGATCTCAAAGACCTTGTTCTCGTTGTCAGTGAAGGCCCACTCTGTTGCAAGACCTGGAACCAGTTGCCCGTCGAGTGTGTCTTGAATAAGGGCATCGTATGCGGGCTGCGCGTACGGGCTCGTGGACTGCTCCATGTTGGCCGGGTCGAGGCTGCTCGGTGGGGCTGCCAGTGCGATTCTGAGGGTGCCACCGCGAGGCTGGGCGACAGTCTGTCCATCGGACTGGCTGGCTTCGGGCGTCGGGTTGTTGGAAGAAGCGCAGGCGCTTGCGGTGAGCGCGAGCGCCGCAATGCTGGCGAGGGCCGCGAGTGTACGGCCGATGCGACGTGGGACAGACATAAGACCTCCTTGTCTCTTGACGCGACGGTCAGAGAGTCTGCCGTCGTCCTGTCACATCGCAGTCAACACGTCGCGTGTTACAGAGTAAAGAAGTTTATGTAAAACGTTTTACACACGCGACGCGTAGGAGGTCGCAGCCGATGGAGGCTGGGGTTATCCTCAGTTGGCCCGGAGCTGACGCACCAGCAGCGCCGTCTTGAGTGCGGCATCCGCTGCTTCAGCGCCCTTGTCTTCTTTGCTTCCCTCGAGGCCAGCACGGTCGAGACCCTGCTGTTCGTCATCGAGCGTGAGCACACCGAAGCCGACGGGCTTGCCGGTGTCGAGTGCGACGCGGGTGAGGCCGTCGGTTGCGGCAGCCGAGACGAACTCGAAGTGCGGTGTTCCGCCACGGATGATGACCCCGAGACACACAACAGCGTCAGCGCCAGCCTCGAGGGCAGCCTTCGCCGCAACGGGCAACTCGAAGGAACCAGGAACGCGTACGACCTCATACTGTGCACCCGTCTCGGTCAGCACGCGCTCGGCACCCGCAATGAGGCCGTTTGAGATTTCGTCGTGCCAGCTGCCCGCGATGACGATGACCTTGAGGTCGCTCGCGTCGAATCCGCCAACGGTTGGTGCTCCGTGCCCGCTCATGCCTTGTCTCCTACCGGTTCGTCTTGGTCGATATCAGTCTGCACGATCGCATCGGCGGCGAGCGCATCCGAAAGCTGGTCTGCCCCGATCGTGTGCCCCATGCGTGCTGCCTTCGTCGACAGATAACCGTGGTTCGCCGGGCCAACACCAACGACAAGCGGAACCTGCTCGGTGACCGTAACGCCGTATTTCGTGAGCTGCGCGACCTTGTCGGAATTGTTCGTCAGCAAACGGATGCTGGTCACCCCCAGGTCGTAGAGCATGCCTGCGGCTGCGGCGTAGTCGCGAGCATCCGCTGGCAGACCGAGAGCGAGATTTGCGTCGAGTGTGTCGAGGCCCTGCTCCTGCAGCGAGTACGCGCGCAACTTGTTGACGAGGCCGATCCCACGGCCCTCGTGGCCGCGCATGTAGATGACGATGCCGCCGTCTGCTGAGATGGCGTCGAGCGAGGCCTCCAGCTGCGGGCCGCACTCGCACTTGAGTGAGCCGAACGCTTCACCCGTGAGGCATTCGCTGTGCACGCGCACGAGCGTTCCGTCGGTGATTTCGCCCGAGAGAATCGCCAGGTGGTCGGTGCCGGTCTCGCGATCTTTGTACGCGAGGAAGCGCAGGTTGCCGTGTTCAGTCGGCACGAGCGAATCAGCGCGGCGGCTCACTCGACGCTTCATCTCGTGGTCATCGTTGCTTACCGGCTGCGGGTCGCGACCATCGAGGTACGCAATGAGCTGCTCAATCGTCACAACGGGGATCTCGAACTGTTTGCCAAGTTCGACAAGTTCGGGCAAGCGCATCATGGTGCCGTCGTCGTGCACGACCTCGGCAATTGCTGCGACGGGGCGCAAGCCCGCGAGCTGCATGAGCTCGACAGCCGCCTCGGTGTGGCCCGAGCGTTCACGCACACCACCGGCGACTGCTCGCAGGGGGAGCACGTGACCGGGGCGGATGATGCTGTGCTCGGTGCTCTCGGGGTCGGCAAGCACATTGAGCGTGCGCGCGCGGTCGGCGGCGCTAATGCCCGTCGTGACGCCTGCGGCCGCGTCGACCGTGACGGTGTACGCCGTTGACTTCGAATCCTGGTTGATGGCAACCATAGGCGGCAGGTCGAGGTCATCGGCGATCTCGGCCGTCATGGGCGCGCACACGAGGCCACTCGTGTAGCGGATCATGAAGGCGAGCGATTCGGGCGTTGCGAGCTCGGCCGAGAGGATGACGTCACCCTCGTTCTCGCGATCTTCGTCGTCTGCGACCAACACGGGCTTGCCCGCCGCAATCGCTTCGATCGCTTCTTCGATCGAGTTCAGTTCAATGTCGCTCACGCGGTTTCTCCGTTCTGGAAGGCGAGCAGTCGCGCGGCGTGGCGCGCGATGATGTCTGTTTCAAGGTTGACGAGGTCACCCGGTTCGAGGGTGCCGAGGGTTGTTGCGCGCAGGGTTTCGGGAATGAGGCTCACTTCGAACCACTGCTCGTTATCGGATGCTTCGCTCACGGCACTCACCGTGAGGCTCGTGCCGCTCACCGTGATCGAGCCCTTGTCGACAACGAGGGGAGCGAGCTCAGCTGGAAGCGAGATTCGAAGCACGGTCCACTGGTCACCGGGGCGCACCTCCAGCACAGTACCCACACCGTCGACATGGCCCTGCACGATGTGACCGCCGAGGCGATCACTCGCGCGAAGCGCCTTTTCAATGTTGACCTTCGTGCCAACGCCCATCTGCTGCAGTGCCGAAACATCGAGCGTCTGCTTCATAACATCGGCGTCGAAGGTCTCATCGGTCGAGTCAATGAGGGTGAGACACACGCCGCTCACGGCGATGGACTCGCCGTGTTGCACATCCGTCACTGCCTGTGGTGCCTTGACGGTGATGCGAACACCGTCGCCCGTTGGAGTGACGTCGGTGATTTCGCCGATTTCGGTGATGATTCCGGTGAACATCAGTTGCTTTCTGCTGGCCAGTGCGGGACTGCGCGGATAAGGAAGTCGTTGCCGAGCGCGGTGAGTTCTTGCACGTTCAACGTGAGTTGCTCGCCGATCGACGTGATGCCCAGGTCGCCCAGTGCGAGCCGGTCGCCACCGAGCAGCTTCGGGGCGACGTAGATCAGCAGTTCGTCGACGAGGCTTTCGCGGATGAATGCGCTCGCAAGTGTCGGGCCGCCTTCGACAAAGATCCGCTGGCCGCCTTCTTCGTAGAGGTCGTGGACAATGTCGTGGAGGTCGCCGCTCTTTTGCGCGAATCCACCAGGATGGTTGCGCACGTGTGCATCGGCGGGGAGCTCGCGCGAGCCGATGATGATTGCTCGGGGTTGTTCGTTGAAGAGCTCGCCCTGCGGGTCGCGCGCGGTCAGAGCCGGGTTGTCGGCAAGCGCGGTGCCGGTGCCCGCGACGATTGCGTCTGCGCGAGAACGCCGCTCGTGCACATCGGCGCGTGCTTCCGGTCCGGTGATCCATTGGCTCGTTCCGTCTTGTGCGGCAGCGCGACCGTCGAGGCTCTGCGCCCACTTGACGGTGATGTGCGGGCGGCCAAGACGCTTTGCGACGAGCCAGTCAGCGATGAGCGCTTCGGCCTCGAGACGTTGCTCGTCGTCCTGCTCGAGTTCAACAACGTCGATATCGTTCTCGCGCAAAAACTCTGCCCCGCCGCCGGATTCGGCGCCGGGGTCGGATGTCGCGAACACAACGCGTTTCACGCCAGCGTTGAGCAGCGCGTGCGAGCACGGGCCTGTGCGGCCGGTGTGGTTGCACGGCTCGAGCGTCACGACGGCTGTGTGTGGGGCATCCGTACTCTTGAGTGCTTCGACCTCGGCGTGCGGGGTGCCGGCGCCGTGGTGCAGACCCTCGCCGACAATGGTGCCATTGGCGTCGAGCAGCACAGCACCGACCTGCGGGTTAATGCCTCGGGGGCCCTGCTTGGCGAGTTCAAGCGCGCGCGACATCGCCTGCCGTTCGGCGGGGGTCATGCTCATGGCGCTCCTGGAAAGTTCGTGTGACCCGGGGTGCAGAACACGTCAGTCGCCAGCGCGGGGCATGGCTGCCACGCGCGTGCTACCTCTCATCCGGACTAGCGCGTCGGTGTTGTTTCTCAACAACGTGACTCGCATCACCGTCGGTCCCGGAATTTCACCGGATCGGCCACCCATCACTGGGCGGTTCGCGGACTCTCACCGCCGGTTCGGATTCTCACCGACCCCGGAGCACTTGCTCTCATCAGTCTAACGCGCCCAAGCCGTGACTATTCCCGCTAGCCGGAGTGAAGACCCCACTTGCCCCGCCAAACAACGAAAGCGTACAGGGTACAGAGGCCCGCGAAGGCGGACAGTACCGCGATCATGATTCCACCAAACCAGTTCTTAGAACCCAGTGGATAGGCAATCGTATGATCTTGCATGACGGTCAAGATCCCGGACGGGTAGACGTACGCGGGGGCTGAAGTTTCTCGTCGATCGAACTCGCCTTGGTAGAACACGGTGTACTCATACCGTTCTTGATCGTCGCTACTCCATTGCCCTTTCGGTGTGCATTCGCGGTCGCGACTGCTCATGAACTCGCATCCGGTGAAGTAGAAGGTACCGATTTCGCTTGGCTCAGGCGAATGTGTCAGGAGTGCAAAGCTTGTCCATGCGGTCCAAATCGTGATCAGGCCGAATGACCCGAGGGCAAGTATCCGCCCGGACATGTTGAGTAGCCATCTTGCTGTGTCGCGCCCTCGTGGCGTGGGGGTGGAGAACAGCGCGACTCCGGGTTGGGGGGAGTAGCTCTCCGCTGCCCAACCTACGTTTTCGATTTCTGGCGTCGCATTGCTCGTTGAACGATCGATATTCGTCTTGATCTCGTCTGCGATCTCATCAACCGTGGCTTGGCTTGGAAAGCGCCAGAATTTCAGGCTCGGAGCAAACGGCATCATCGGCAGCCAGGCTTCACCGGTGCGGCTTCCGTCGCGGACAACAAGTCCCACGACGTTGACGGGTCGATTGTAGCCGCGCAGATCAAACTCTGTGCCGTAGACGCCGTTGCCCGTAGTTACAGCAATCACGTCCGACGTTGGGATAGCGAACCGTACGAAGGGTTTTCGAGATGGGTGCCAGAACTGGACCTCAACCCCATTGATTCCTACGACCGAATAGTTGTATGGCCTCGGTCCAACGTATCCCGCACCACGAATCATTTCGAAGAACTCAAGTGTCGGGATCATCGGCCAAAATCTCGCTTCCGGAAACCGTCGTGCAAGTGTCGCGAGACGGCGCTTTCGGATGATCGCGACGGCTCCAAAGCAAGCTACAACGGCAGCTCCTGTACCGAGTAAAAGCGCGGGAACAACAAGGAGTGCGACTATGCTGCCAACTACTTGCGAAAGTCGCTGTTCGCGCGTTGCTACGAATACAACGATGCAGACAACCACGAGTAGGAGGCCCGCGAGAACAGAGATCCCAATCACCGCGCCGCGGAGAAGGGAGCGAGTTGCTTGCCTTTCGTCGGATTGCGTGGGGTTCTTGACCGGCACTAGGCCTTCGGTCTCACGGTTTTCTTCCCAGCCACCCAGGAGCGACATGACCGACTCCTTCAGTTCGATTGGCTTCCTAGAAGCAATCTAGCGCTCAGATTTCGGTGGACAGGTGACTTGCGACTTAAAGAGGTAAGTCACCGCGCTCTCGTCGTCGAAACTTTCCCTTTCAGAACGACCGTTTCACGGGTCGAATCCTTTTTCCAACTTCCTCGGTAAACCGATTCCGTTCTCTCTTGGATCATTTACGAACTATTGACGAGTGCGCGATGACTTATGTAGGAGTATCCTCCCCGCAGATTGCATTGTCGATGGGTGTTCCTTGAATCGCTTCAAGGTTGACGTGAAAGTTGAGGAACCGTAACGTGCTGATCACCTGCACCGTGTCAGTGCTGCGTGACAAGATGAGCCCATGCCAGAGATGCCGGAGGTGCAGGGGCTCGTCGACTTCCTTGACGAGCGCATCGTCGGTTGCGGCATTAATCGGGCATTGCGGGCATTGGCAACGCCTACTCCGACGAAATTTTGCACGCCGCGCGAATGTCACCGTATGCGCTTGCGGCAAGCCTCGATGACGCGGAAGTTGATCGTCTCTACTCGGCAATGCGCGAAACCCTGACGACGGCGATTGCGGCGGCACCCGGGAAGCCACCGGCTGATCTCAAAGATGCGAAACGGCTAGGGAAGGCCGTTCACGGGCGTCGTGGTGAGGCGTGCCCCGTGTGCGGTGACACCGTGCGCTCAGTGTTCTTCGCCGACAATTCGCTTGAATACTGCCCGACGTGTCTGACCGGCGGGAAAACCCTCGCTGATCGACGCCTTTCGCGGCTGCTCAAGTAGCTACGGCTGTATAAGCACGCGAACGACCGATCCCGCGCCCTCGGCAAGTTGACGGATGCCGTCGGCAACGTCTTCGAGCGAGACGATCGAAGAGATCGACGAGCTCAGATCGAGGCGGCCCAGGTCGATGAGCTTGAGAATCGTCGCGGTGTCTTCCGCTCTGAAACCCAAGTGACCGAGCACCTGCTTTTTCGAGAACGCAAAGGTTCCACTGGGGCCAAGCGGGACCGGATCTTTACTCATCCCTACGAGGACCAAGCGGCCGGCACTTCGAGTACACGCGAGAGCCCCCTCCATCGTCGGCGTGATGCCGACAGCATCGAAGCTCACATCAACGCCCGCGCCGCCCGTGACCGCACGGATCTGTGCACGAAGGTCCCCGTCGCGAGGGTCAAAGGCGTAGTCGGCGCCAACTGCGAGCGCGCGCTCGCGGGCAACGGGGTTCGTGTCGATCGCGATGATCGGAGCGGCGCCGACAAGCTTGGCGATCTGAATGATGTGCGTTCCAACCCCGCCGATACCCCACACGCCGACCGACTCGCCGATCTGTACCTTGCCTGTGTTGACGACGGCACCGTACGGAGTGGCGACGGCATCCGCCACGATTGCCGCGTGCTCGAACGACACCGAGTCGGGAATGAGCGCAAGGCCGGCAGCATTCGCAACGGCGTACTCGGCCCACGCGCCGTCGTAGTCGAACGCCATGAGCGGTGGGCGATCGCACTCGGTTGAACCGCGCTGGCAGGCCAAGCATGTGCGGCACGCGGCACCGGCGGGCAGAACCACACGATCGCCAACCTTGACCTTGCGCACGCCCTCACCGATCTCGACGACGGTTCCGGATGCTTCGTGCCCCTGCGTGATCTCATCAAGCGACGATTTGACGACGCCGTCAATGAGGCTCAAATCCGAATGGCAGATGCCGCAAAAGGCGATCTTGACGAGCGCCTGCCCGCGGCCCGGTGTCGGGATCGGCACGTCTTGAACCGAGAACTCTTTCGTCTTGGTGTTCAATCGCTGGGCGCGCATCGTCTTTGACATGCGCTCAGCCTATCGAGCGGTGCGCATAGGCTCGAGGCATGACGCAGCACAACGATCGCACCTCGGATGAAACGGCCGGCGACGAACCCGTCTACAAAACGAGCAGCAAACGACGAGTCGAGCCATATCAGCCGCACGGTCAGGGCGACAACCCTGATCCGTACGCCCCGGGCGGTCCAAAATACGGCCAGGTTCGGCCCAGGCGTTAGCGAGCGCGGCGCAGCAGGCCGACGTTGTCGTAGGCCTTGTCGAGTGTGGCGTTTGCACTTTCGGCGGCTTTGTCGGCGTTGGCTGCGAGGATCCGGTCAAGCTCGGCCGGATCGTCGAGCAGCTCGTTCACACGGTTGCGGACGGGCTCAAACTCGTTGATAACAACCTCGGCGAGGCCCTTTTTGAAGTCGCCGTACCCCTTGCCCGCGTACTCGTCTTCGATCGAGCCAATCTGGCGGCTCGTCAACGCAGCGTAGATCGTGAGCAGGTTGGAAACACCAGGCTTGTTCTCGCGGTCGTACCGCACCGAACCTTCGGCATCCGTGACAGCACGCATGATCTTCTTCTGCGTGACCTTGGGGTCGTCCATGAGCCACAGAATGCCCGAATCGGCAGCCGCCGACTTCGACATTTTCGACTCAGGTGTCTGCAGATCGTAAATGCGTGCCGACTCCTTCTGAATAACAGGGCGCGGCTCGACGAACGTCTCGCCGAAGCGCCTGTTGAAGCGTTCGGCAAGATCGCGCGTGAGCTCAATGTGCTGCTTCTGGTCGTCACCGACGGGCACAACATCCGTTTGGTACAGCAAAATATCGGATGCCATGAGCACGGGGTAGGTGAACAGACCGACAGTCGTGGCATCCGTTCCGAAACGGGCGGACTTGTCTTTGAACTGTGTCATCCGGCTTGCCTCACCGAAACCAGTGATGGTCGAAAGGACCCACTGCAGTTCGGTGTGCGCGGCAACGTGCGACTGCACAAAGAGTGTCGACTTTTGCGGATCGATGCCGCCGGCGATGTACTGCGCTGCCGTGCGGCGCGTCTGCGCTGCGAGGTCAGTCTTGTCGTTGAGCGAGGTGAGTGCGTGCAGGTCGACGACGCAGAAAAAGGCGTCGTAGCTGTCTTGCATGTTTCGCCACTGACCCAGCGCCCCAATGTAGTTGCCGATGTGGAGGGAGTCGGCGGAGGGCTGCATTCCAGAAAAGAGGCGAGGTTTCGTCACTCGATCAATTCTAGAGGTCGTAGTCGGCGATGACGGGCGCGTGATCTGACCAGCGTGCCTCGTAGGAGGGGTAACGCGCGACGACGTAGTTCGAGGCGCGCGGCGCGAGTGCGGGGGAGGCGAGGTGATAGTCGATGCGCCAGCCCGTGTCGTTTGTGAAGGCTTGCCCGCGGTTTGACCACCAGGTGTAGGGACCATCGACCTCGCCGTGGAAGGCGCGGCCAACATCGACCCAACCGGTTTCTTCGGCGAGCATGCGATCGAAGTACTCGCGCTCGCGGGGAAGGAACCCGGCGCGCTTGACGTTGCCGCGCCAGTTCTTGATATCGATCTTCTGGTGCGCGACGTTGAGATCGCCCGTGATGAGGGCGAGCCCCTGCCCCAATTCAGCGAGCTTTGGCTCGAGCACGTCAAAGTACTGCCACTTGATGTCTTGTTTTGGGGTCTCAGCCTCACCCGTGGGGGCGTAGGCGCTCACGATCGTGAGTGTGCCGGCTGCCGTTGGGATGTCGACTTCGAGCCAGCGGCCTGTCGTGTCGAAATCTTCATCGCCAAACGCACAACGGGTCGCTGCGACGGGTTCGCGCGTCAGCACGGCAACCCCTGCGCGCCCCTTCGCCGAGCACTCGTCGTGCACAAAGTGCCAGCCGGGCAGCAATGAGGCGAGGTGCTCGTCTTGCGCGCGCACCTCTTGCAGGGTGACAACGTCGGCCTCGGCGTTGTCGAGCCAGTCGAGCATGCCCTTGCGAACAGCGGCACGGATGCCATTGACATTGACAGACGCCACACGAATTCGAGCCATGCCTCAACGCTATCGCGAACCCCCGACAACGAGCTGGTCGGGTCGCGCCAAGTGTCGCTTTCGAGCGCTCAGAGCGACACTTGGAGCGACTGGAGCGAAGCGAGGAGGGTTAGCCCTTGAGGATCGCCTGCTTGACCTCGGCGATTGCCTTGGTCACCTCGATGCCGCGGGGGCAGGCCTCCGAGCAGTTGAAGGTCGTGCGGCAGCGCCACACACCTTCTTTGTCGTTGAGGATGTCGAGACGAACGTCAGTGGCAGCGTCACGCGAATCGAAGATGAAGCGGTGTGCGTTGACGATCGCAGCGGGGCCAAAGTACTGACCGTCAGTCCAGAAGACGGGGCACGAAGAAGTACATGCTGCGCAGAGAATGCATTTCGTTGTGTCGTCGAAGCGCTCGCGGTTCACGATCGACTGGTAGCGCTCCTTGCCCTTTTCGGGCACCGAATCGGGCACGAGGAACGGCTTGATCTCGCGGTACGCAGCGAAGAACGGTTCCATGTCGACGACGAGGTCCTTCTCGAGCGGGAGACCCTTGATCGCCTCAACGTAGATGGGCTTCGAGATGTCGAGATCTTTGATGAGGGTCTTGCACGCGAGGCGGTTCTTCCCGTTGATGCGCATGGCGTCCGAGCCACAAATACCGTGGGCGCACGAGCGGCGGAACGTCAGCGAACCGTCTTGTTCCCATTTGATCTTGTGCAGCGCGTCAAGCACACGGTCGGTCGAGTACAGCTCGACGTCGTACGCCTTCCACTGCGGCTCGTCGTCGTTGTCGGGGTCGAAACGGCGGATGTTGAGCGTCACGAGGTAGCTCTGCACAGCGGCATCCGCTGCCTGTGCGGCCTCGGTAATCGCTTCGATAGCGCCGGGCTGAACGCCCTCGCTCTTTTCTTTCACAGCAGTCGCAGCCATACTCAGTACTTTCGCTCCATCGGCGGGTAGTTGAACTCGCCAGCTTCGTTCCTGGTGAACACAACCGGTTTCCAGTCGAGCTTGATGTGATCTTCGGGCTTGGATTCCGGGTCGCCGACCAGGTACGCCATGGTGTGTACCATGTAGTTCTCGTCGTCGCGATCCGGGAAGTCATCACGCATGTGGCCGCCGCGGCTTTCCTTGCGGTTGCGAGCGGCGTAGACAACGATCTCGGCAATGTCGAGCAGGAAGCCGAGCTCAACAGCCTCGAGGAGGTCGGTGTTGAAGCGCTTGCCCTTGTCGTCGACGTGCACGTTCTTGTAGCGAGCGCGCAGGTCTTCGATGACGTCGAGCACGTGCGTAAGCGACTCTTCCGTGCGGAACACCTGGGCGCCGCGATCCATCTCGTCCTGCAGCGTCTTGCGGAGCACGGCGATGCGCTCGGTGCCCGGGTTGTTGCGCAAGCCTTCGATCATGTCGCGAACGTTCTTCGCGGGGTCCTCCGGCAGCGGAACGAACTCGGCGCCCGACTGCACGTACTTCACTGCCTGGCGGCCGGCACGCTTGCCGAAAACGTTGATGTCGAGCAGCGAGTTGGTGCCGAGGCGGTTTGCGCCGTGCACCGAAACACACGCGCACTCGCCGGCGGCGTAGAGACCGGGGACGACGTCGGTGTTGTTCCGCAGCACCTCAGCGTCGTTGTTGGTCGGGATGCCACCCATGGCGTAGTGCGCCGTCGGCATGACGGGGACCGGCTCGAAGACCGGGTCAACACCCAGGTAGGTGCGAGCGAACTCGGTGATGTCGGGCAGCTTCGTCTCGAGCACCTCGGCGCCGAGGTGCGTGCAGTCGAGCAACACGTAATCCTTGTGTGGGCCAGCACCACGACCCTCAGCAACTTCTTGCACCATGCAGCGCGCGACGATGTCACGCGGGGCGAGGTCTTTAATCGT
>CAYNTU010000026.1:0-31809 GCA_964400205.1 uncultured Microbacterium sp. | reverse complement strand
CTCTTCAGCGACTACTTCACACCCGAGCACATCGAGCTGCTGCAAAACCTGCGCATGGGGATCGTTGTGCCGCAACAGTCCCTTCGCCAGTCGATCATCAACGTGTTCAAGCGCACGCCTGGTCTGAGTAAGTCGCTCGTCCTCACACCTTTCGACGTTGGCGCCAGCAGCGAACCCTTCGACATCTTGATCGTTGACGAGGCACACCGCCTCAACCAACGTGCGAATCAACCATCTGCTTCGCTCAACAGACGCTTCGCTGAGATCAACGAGCAACTCTTCGGCGCGGATGACCCGAGCTACTCGCAGCTCGATTGGATCCGAAAGCAGAGCAAACACGCGATTCTGATGCTCGATACCGGCCAGAGTGTGCGCCCTGCTGATCTTCCGGCTGCCGCGACGAAAGCCCTGCTCAGCGAAGCGCACGATATGCACCGCGTCTATCCGCTACAGTCGCAGATGCGCGTGAAGGCTGGGAGCGACTACGTCGGATATGTCCGATCTTTGCTGAGCGATGAACCACCCAGAGCTGTCCCTGACTTTGGTGACTACGACCTGCGGTTCTTCGACGATCTCGGTGAGATGCGACGTGAAATCGAACTCCGCGAGCGCGAGCACGGACTCGCACGACTGATCGCCGGATACGCCTGGGAGTGGAAGAGCAAGACCGACAAGAGCGCGTTCGATATCGAGATCGACGACGAACAGTTGCGCTGGAACTCGACGCAGAAAGACTGGATCAACTCCCCTGGTTCAATCAACGAGGTCGGTTCGATCCACACCGTGCAGGGCTACGACCTCAACTATGCCGGCGTGATCATCGGACGGGATCTTCGCCTCGATCCTGATACCGGGCGAATCGCGTTCGATCGTTCGCAATACTTCGACAAGAAGGGCCGCGAAAACAACCCGAAGCGTGGGATCACGTACTCGGATGAAGACCTGCTCGAGTACGTAAAGAACATCTACTCGGTGCTGCTGACGCGTGGGATTCGCGGGACGTATTTGTATGTGTGCGATCCCGAGCTTCGACAGCTCCTGCGCCCAATCGTTCAAGCCCATCCTGGAAGTCACGTCGAGTGAGAGCACTTACCGTCGTCGCCGCCGTGATCTTCGACGAAGATCAAATCCTGGCATGCCGTCGTGCGCCAGGCAAGGCGGCCGCGGGCAAATGGGAGTTCCCAGGCGGAAAGGTGGAATCTGATGAGTCCCCAGCCCAGGCTCTTGTGAGAGAAATCCGCGAAGAACTCGGGGCTCCGATACGCGTTCTGACGCTACTTCGCACTGACACAACGAGGGTGGCTGAACGAGACATCGAGCTGATGTGTTTCAGAGCAGAGTTAGTCGGCCCAAGACCAACACAAAGCACTGATCACGACCTGCTCGCATGGGTCAGAGGCGATCAACTAGGCGCACTGGACTGGGCAGCACCCGACCTGCCGATGGTCCAGGAACTAATCCGCATCCGTCCGGCTCCCTAAGAGAAGCCGACGACGCGAGAGAATTCATCGCCGTCCTGTCGGATAAGCACAATGCCAAGTTCATCGATCAGGTCGATGAGGTCGCTCTGAGGAAGACCCGGCAAAAGAATCACCGGCTTGACTTCAAGACCGCGTTCCCTCGAAGCGTGCGCATAATCGAGCACTTGTCCGATTGCGGTACGCACGTGGTTCCGCCCGATCGATTTCTTCGCCTCCACAACCCAATTCAAGTTCGGTACGTAAAAGTCTGGCTCGATCGTCCCAGTACCTATGTGAAGTCGTAGACGTTGCGGCGGGGTGCCCTGTTCGACCAGCCACTTTCCGAAAGCCGCTTGAAGCTCGAACTCGACGCGCGACGCGACTCGCTCGCCTTGATCCAAGACTGCCTGCGTGCCCACCAAAATGTCAGCGTAATCAGGCGGTGCCCACGATGTAATTGCAAAACCTTGCGCAGACAAGGGGTTCGGTGGAAGCGCTGCTTCACCTACAGACGGCAGCAGCTGCACCATTGCATCGACCGGTTCCAGTCGAAACACAATCCCCTCACGCAAGTTGCCGTCCACGTCCGGAATGATCGGAGTCGTAAACGGCGGATCACCCAGGTCGAACCGGCCAACGTAGGTCGCGTTCACACCTTCCGTTCGAAAGAGACGTATCGACTTGCCGTCGATCGCTGCGTCGCGGATCGCCTTGTTACCCGCCTTGAATACCTGTTTGCCGCGCTGTCCCTCCCCTGTATAGGAGTAAGTGTCATCCTCACTTCGTCCCTCGTAGGCGTCATAGCCGAACTTCGCGCCACTTCTGGGATCGGTGAAGATGATCACGTCCGGAATACTCCTGGGCGTCGCGATCCCGCCCTGCTGCTGACCGCCGTAGGCCGCGTGAATCTCGCGCCGGCGAACCATGTCGCCAGGCTCCAAAACCCAAAGCACTCCCTGCGAAATAGCTTGAAGTGCTTTTCGAGCATTGTCGAGCTGCACTTCTGACAGCTCTACGTTCGAGAGGAACGCACGGTCACCGACGCCAAGGTGCAAGAGCTCGTCGCGGATGCGCGCCTGCGGCACTTGGAACTCGAGTGCGAGCGACGGGATTGAGATTATTGGCATATGGCAAAATTAGCGATTCACTTCGTAGATACGGGCCTGGCGCACCAGTGGTCGCGTCAATAGGCCTCCAGACGAGGCACGGCCCGCGCCAGCATGATGAAGACACGAGGTCACGGAGAATGTACGACTGAGACCAGCGCCCACGCACGTTGCAGGACTGCTCAAATCACACGACCCAGAGGTACTGACCGCCCCAAAGGTCAGCCAGAGAGATATCCCCGGTTCTCTGCGACCGGTACCTCGGCAGATACGCGTCCAAGTTTATCCCGGGCGGTCGGACAGCAACTTGAGGAGACCCGCCACCGAGCGTGATCTTCCCTAAGCTGATTGTTAGGCGAGCTGTGCCAATGAATGTGAGGTCCGATGATGCGACAGATGTTTCGCGCATACTACCGCCCAACCGACGTCGAGCTCGAAGCCCTCTGGGCGAATGCTGTAATCATCCTCGATGCAAATACCTTACTTAATTTGTTTCGGTATACAGAAAGTACTCGGGAAGAATTTCTTCGAGTACTCGAGAGCCTGCAGGATTCGCTCTGGATCCCGTATCAGGTAGGGGAAGAGTTTCATCGCAACCGCCTTCAGGTCGTGGCCGCAACTCGAAGCACTTTTGACCACGTCTCGAAAGCCATCGACTCGGCCAAGAACGCAATCATTAAAGCGGTCGAGGGGCAGAGACATCACCCATCGATCAACCGGAATGAGTTCGCCACGGAAGTTGAGAACCAATTCCAATCGCTTGAGGTGTTGGTGAGTCAGCGACGCAAAGCACACGATTCGTGGTTGAACGGGGCGGGCGATCCGGATGCCACCCTCGATAGGGTGACAGCGCTCTTCGACGGTCGCGTTGGAGAGTCGTTCGACCAAGAACGTACCGCAGCAATCTGCAGCGAAGGGTCGGCCCGTTACGAAAAAAAGATACCGCCAGGTTACAAGGACAGCAAGAAATCCGACGGCCATGAGTTCGGAGACCTAATCATTTGGAACGAGATGCTCGAGCTGGGCAAACGCTGGGGAAGGCCCGTCATTTTTGTGACTGACGACGCCAAAGACGACTGGTGGAGGATCGAAGACGGAAAGACACTAGGTCCTCGAACGGAACTCATCGACGAGTATTTCGCGGCGGCCGGTCAACCGATTCACTTCTATGAACCGCTCCGGTTTCTCGAGTATGCGCAAAAGCGCACGTCTATCCACGTTAGTGATACCTCTTTCGCAGAAGTTGAGGAGCTTTCTCACACTGACTCTGTTGCCGCGAAAGTTCTCCGCGATCGGCAGGATCAACTCCAAAGCGAGAGACGTATGCTCGGACGCCACCTCGAAAGACTCCGGGCTGAGCGGGCAGAATCAGATGTTCGAGCATCCGAACTGCAAGATGCACTAGCGTCAAATCAACAACGGTCTGTTGAAATCCTTTCGCAAATGATCGCGCTCGATTCGGAGCAAGTTAGTGACGACAAAACAGATGCGAAGTCTGGCGATAACGCCATCGACCACTTCCACGGACTTCGGAGAACCGCGTTTGAACACGAGCTCGAGTCCCTTCGCGAGCGAAGACGCATGCTCGAACGACAACTCCAGCGGGAGGTCTCCGCAAAAGACCGTCTCATCGATTTGCGCGAACGTCGAATGCGATCGGTGGAGCGAGAACTTGAAGAAGTTACTCTGGCTCTCGATGAAATCGAGAGCTGAATCGGTCTATGGCTCGCCTTAGCGAGGCGCCTCCGAGCACTAGATGTCTCCGTGTACCCTTCGATGTGGTACTCGCACTACCGCGTACCACGCCTCCATGCCGTCGGCCATGTGGGTCGCGAGAGTCAAGTCACGCTTGAGCTTGTCGACGCACTCGGTCAGTTGCCTGATAAGCGTTGAGTTGTCTTCGTCATAGAACAAAGTCCCTTCGATGTGTTTGGGTTCCCTGACGCCTGCAGTCGCTCCGTGCTAAGGGCACGCTGCTCATCGAACACCGGTCACGTTGAACCAAGGCCGACACGCAATCGTCAGTTGCTCGATACCAAAATGCAACGCTGCGCTAGCATGACCTCACAAGCAATCGAAGGGGACTTGCATGGCTGAAAAGTGGCGCGAGGCGCGACTCATCCCGACCTCGGGAATCCGCGGTGCGACTGAGCAGGAAATGCGAGCTACTTCGGCGTTACTGTCGGTGCTCACGATTGTTCCGGGCTTCGCACACGCCGTGCTCAAGCCTTGTGGAGCGCCGCTTGGCAAAATGCGAGCGAATGTCGAAGCCTTCACAGAAGTTGCGTTCGAAGACAAGAAGGCCAAGATTGCACCGCGACCAGACGGTCTCATTCGGGTCACGCGTGGTGACAAGACCTGGGTTGCACTCGTCGAGGTGAAAACCGGTACGAACGAACTTGACGCCGGCCAGATCGATGCCTACCTCGACATCGCCAAAGCACAAGGGTTCGATGCCGTCATCACGATCTCAAATCAGATCCCGGCTGGTGTCGGAGCGCTCCCGTTCAAAGCAGACGGTCGAAAGCTCAAGAGCGTCCCCGTCTTCCATTTCCCTTGGGTACGCCTTGTCTCACTAGCGATCTCGGAAAAGGAAGTTCACGGCATAGATGATCCCGAGCAATCTTGGATCCTCGGCGAACTCATCCGCTATTTGCAGCACGACAACTCTGGCGCCCTGGACTTCACCGATATGGGTCAGGCGTGGATGCCATTCACCGAAGCGGTGCGCTCGGGGTTGGTCAAACCAACAAATCCGGATGTCGTCGACATCGCTATGAAATTCGACGGTTTGATTCAGTTCCTCTGCCTCAAACTCGGGCAGCGACTTGGCGTCGAGGTCACCCCCGTGTTCAGCCGGTCGGAGCAACTGAATCCCGATGAGCGGACGAAAAACCTTGCGAACGAAGTTGCCAAGTCGCAGACATTGTCTGCCCGCATCCGCGTCCCCGAAACCGTTGCTGACATACAGATTGTCTGTGATTTGAGGGCACGCCAGATCACTACCTTCGCAATGATTCCTGCGTCTGGCCAGGCGCGAAACCAGACGCGTGTGAACTGGTTGCTGAAACCGCTCGCTGAAGACGTCAAGGACGTGGTGATCGAAGCTCACGCCCCACGCCGCAACATCGCTGCCAGCCTCAAGGACTTCAGAGGCGACCTGCGCGACGTGGTTCCTAACGACTTCCCCGACATCACAAAGTTCACAATTTCTCAGCATCACCCAATGGGCATGCAGAAGACGACTGCAGCCCGCTCATCGTTCATCAACTCAGTCGCAGAGGCGATCGATCGCTTCTACGTTGAGATCCTTCAGCGCCAGCGGAGTTGGTCGGCGCCTGCCCCCGTTTACAAGGAGCGGCGGTTGGAACCAGCAGAAGATGAGGTTCTGACTACTCAGGAGATCGTAAAAAACGAAGATCGCGAAGACGACGAGCAATCGTAAGCAGCGCCCCGAATCGCGCTCAATTCGGCGAGCACAGCGAAACTTATGTCGCATCCTGCTAGACGGAGGTTTGCCAGATGAGCCGCACTGAGTTCAAGCTCTGGAATCTTACCGAAACACAATCAGTCGCGCCGATTTTCGCCGATTGTCGGCGAGGAATCTACGTGCTGCACTTTGAGAACGGCGAGCGCTACGTAGGCAAAGCATCAGACGTCGTATCCCGGTATACGTCGCACCGCCACGGGTCTTTGCACCACACAGGCTGGTCGGACATCGTCGCTATTGAATTCTGTGAGGTTCCACATGGTGATCTCGATGCGCTCGAACGAGAAACAATCAAACAGAACCGCGCCCATTTTCGGTTGCGGAACAAAGCTCATAATTTCGGGCATGGCGAACCATCACCGCTTGACGACTTCATACCCACCCCGGTACAGGAGCACTGGGCAACCGGTCACCCAAGTTGCAACGGAACCGAGTTCGTTCTTGCAAGCAAACGCACCAAAGGCCCAACGCCAAAACTCCTCGCCAAGCAGCGCGGTCTAGAACTGCTACCAGATGGGCGCCACGTGTGGGAAGCAGTAATCGACCAGCTCGCCTGGGTTGTCGCCAATGTCATTCCAAACGCCGTCGAAACTGAAGGGCGCTTCTGGAGTCTTTCTGATTATCCAGAGACAGCTGGCGGCAGATTTGCAACACTCAATGTCGGCTGGCTTGAGTTAGCAGTGTTTCCACGCCGACGTTTCGAGTCTGAACTTGGGAGCCTCGAGCATTCGAACGCACTGATGTGGTTTGTCAATGCGGCTGAAGGAACACTCGTAGCGCCAGCAGAGCGTGTCCCGCATGATGCAGTCGAGTATGTCGCGGACCACAAGGGCATGCCGCTGTATTTTGCGCATGAGCCCGATAGTTACTCTGTTCCCGTCGATCGCGCCATGCTGCCTCTCAATAGTCGAGTGGTCGAGAGCGCGTTTCCGCGCGAACTCGCAGGGATGCGCTCTCTCGCATTGCACGCGATGCGGTCAAGCAGCGCGAAAGTTAACAGCCGCAGTTATTCTGCGGAGCTGACTCGGCTCGTGTACGAACGGATCGTTCGTGGTGCAGAGGAAAGCGTGTGACCAAGAGAAGGTGCCACCCAGCACCCGCGACGCGGTGCTGGGTGGCATCCGATCTCTGACTACTTCTGCGCGACGAGTTCGTCGAGACGCTCGTACGACACCTCCATGCCGTCGACCATGCCAGTCGCGAGAATCATGTCGCGGGTGTCTTTGTCGGGGTACTCGATCACGAGCGTGACGAGCGTTGCGCCGTTTTCTTCGTAAAGATTCAGGTCGTTGATGGTCTCGGGTTCGGGGACGCCCTGCATCCGCTCTGTTGTTACTGCGCGAGAGGGTTCGTCGACCAAGAGCACTTCACCCTCGAAGCCAAACGCCTCACCCGGGGTGTCGCCCGTCGGCGCCCACGAGGTGAGGTGCTTGTCGCCAGGCTTGGTGCCGACGACCATGTCGGTGATCTCCCAACCGTCGGGGCCGAGCATCCACTGACGCACGAGCTCTTCTTCGTTGTAGGCACGCCAGACCAGTTCGCGCGGGCCGTTGATGAGGCGCGTGATGCGCACGTGCGTGTCGTCGAGCAGCTCGAGCTGCGTGCCCTTGCCCTGAGCGAACTCACGCAGGTCTTGCAGCACAGCATCGATCTGCGCCATCGCCTGACCTGTACCCTCGATCATGCCCATCGCGATACCCGCCTCGAGCGCTTCGATCGAGACGAAGTAGGTCTTACTCACCATGCGGGTGCCGGTGCCGGTCGGGGTGAACTCGAACGTCATTCGCATGGGTGGCAGCTCGTCGCTGGGGTTGCCCTCGTCGTCGGTGAAGCAGTCGAGCACCTCGAAGCTTGTGGGTTCGTTGATCTTGAGGAACTCCCAACGACCGGATGCTGTCTCACCACGCGGGCCGTGCATCGTGTAGTTGGCAAAGCCGCCGACTTGCTGATCGAAGTACCAGAACGTGGCCGGCCACATGGGTGGGCCCCAGAAGCGGCTGAGCTGCTCGGGGTCGGAATACACCTGCCACACACGCTCAATCGGAGCGGCGAAGTCGGCGGTGATGGTGAGGGTGAGATCCTCGGCGTCTGTGACGAGATCGGTAACAGGCATGAGCTTCTACTTTCCGGGAGGGGTATTTGTGTTGTCTTTTTTGTCGTTGGCGAAGAGTTCGTCGAGGCGGGCGACGCGAGCACGCCAGAGCTCTTCATAGCGCGCAAGCAAAATGCGGGCGCGGGCGATCATTTCGGGATTAGCGCGCACCAGGCGCTCGCGCCCTTCAGCGCGCTTGATGATGAGGTTCGCTTGTTCAAGCACCGCGACGTGCTTCTGTACCGCCGCGAACGACATGTCGTAACTTTCAGCGAGTTCGCTGACGTTGAGTTCTTGCTCGCTCGTACGGGCGAGGATGTCGCGGCGAGTCTGCGCGGCGAGTGCATGGAAGACACGGTCGACCTCCTCTTCGGTGAGGGGTGCTTGCTGGGATGAGTTTTGTACAACCATTTGGTTGTAGGTTATGACGGGTGCGCGCGGGTGTCAATAAGTTTCTTAGAACAGATACGCCACGGCCGTCGCCACGCAAACGTCAATGTGTCACAATAGTTCCCGAATAGGAACTTATCTGACCATGGCTGATCTGACTGCTGCTGAACTCGCCGAGCGCCTCGGAGTGACTAAACGCCGAGCGCTCGATTTGTTGCGCACCGGCTCAATAGGCGGCCGACAACTCGCGAACGGCGCCTGGCTGGCCGACAGCGATGCCGTAGCGCGATACGAGACGGTCGCCGCCCGCGGCTCTGGGCGTACGCTCGATGCAGCAACAGCGTGGGGTCTGCTCTGGGAACTCTCTGGGCTCTCGGCAGATTGGCTCAGCACCAGCACGCGGCAACGTGTGCGCCGACGCATCCGTGAATCTGATGCAACCGCGATCGCAAGCGCAGTTGCAGGTCGAACGAAGGCCCACCGTTTCACCGCGGCGAATGCTGAACGCGCAAACGCAGGCCTGATTCGCACCGGACGTGCGGCTGCGAACGCTCTCGAAAGCGACCTGCTCGAAGACAACCGGCAGGTTGCCGGGTATGTGCGCGAGGGTACGGTGGCGAGCTACGCGAAGGCGAACTTCATGATCGCCTCGATTGATGGTCGCGATGTGCTGTACGACAACACCGTGCCCGTTGCTTACGAAGCCGACGTCATGCCCGCTGCGGTCATTGCCGCCGACCTTGCGACGAGCACCGACACGCGCGAGCGGAGCGCCGGGCTTCGTGCGCTCGAGCAGCTGAGGGAACAATGGCTGGCGCGCACGTAGTTGTCGATATGGCAGAAGACGATCTGTTGCCCGCGTGGGCGACCGTCATTCAGCTTGCCTCCGACAAAGACGCACCGGAGCTCACCCTTGTTGGCGGGCTCATGGTTGCAGCGCACGCAAGGCGCGCAGGGGTCGAGATGCGCCGCCCAACAGATGATGTCGATGCGCTCGTTGACTATGCAGCGAATCGCACCAGCCTCGCCCAGGCAAACGCGGCTCTGGCTCGCGCCGGCTTCGAGCTGAGCGAGAGCGAGCAGCACGCGTACCGCTTTGTCAGTGGCGACGGTCGCAAAGTTGACCTGATGGTTGCAGATCACTTACCGTCACGCATGCAGCCACGATTGAGTCGCCGGCCCGCGTTCGTTGCCCCGAGTGGCGAGCAAGCGCTGCGGCGTCGTGATGTCTACGAACTGCGGTTTGGTTCAGGGCAATCTGTCGAAATCGGTGTGCCCGATAAGCTTGGGGCGCTCGTCGCGAAGGGGGCGGCATGGCTCGTTGATCGGCGCGATCGCAATCGCCACCTCGAAGATGCTGCCGTGCTGCTTGCGAGCATTGCGGATGCTTCCGCCCTCAACTACGCGTCCATGAGCAAGAACGACCGGAAGCGTGTTCGGGCGATTGATGCTGAGCTTTCGGATCCAGCGCACCCTTCGTGGATCGGGCTGGTTGATGCTGACCGACGACGCGCGATGACGAACTTGGCACTGATTCGGCAGGTGCTTGAGGCTTGACGCTGTTGCGCTGAGGCCGGGCCCTTCTGGGCCCACGCCGGCCAGAGGCTCACCGCGTCGGAACGACGTGGTGAGTGGCCGGTGGGGACTCGCTTCGCTCGCTCAGGGACCTAGGACAACGTTGGACAGCGGGTCGCCGGCGAGGAGGCGTTGGATCTGGCGGGTGACGAAGCGGTCGAAGGCTTGGGCGGCGGCATCCGTATCTCCGCCGTTGTGTGGCGTGATGAGCGTGTTTGGAGCTGACCAGAGCGGATGCTCGGCGGGCAACGGCTCGGGGTCGGTTACGTCGAGGGCGGCGCGGAGGCGGCCCGATTGCAACTCGGCGAGCAGCGCGTCGGTGTTGACGACGGGACCGCGGGCGACGTTGACGAGCAGGGCTCCGTCGGGCATGTGGCTGAGGAACCCGGCATCGACGAGGTGGCGAGTTTCGTCGCTGAGCGGTACGCCGATCACGACGATGTCGGCCCAGGCGAGCTGCTCGGGGAGGTCGTCGGGGCCGAAGATGCCGCCGCGGGCGCGGCTCGCGACGAAGCGCGTCTCGACTTCGAACGGTTCGAGGCGAGTGGCCGTGGCCTTGCCGACTCCCCCGGCGCCGACGAGCAGCACGCGCTTGCCTGCGAGACCGGGTTGGTGTTCGTGCACCCACGCTGAGCGGTCGCCGTTGCGAACGGCATCCGGGATTCCGCGTTGCGCGGCGAGAATGAGGGCGACTGCGAGCTCGCCGGTTGGGGCTTCGTAGACGTCGGTCATGTTGCAGAACGTCATGCCCTCGGGCAAGTAGTCGGCGACGCCGTCGTAGCCGAGCGAGTGACCTTGGATCGCCTTGATCGGGAGGCCGTTGAGCTCGGCGAGATAGTTCCATGGCATGAGATACGGGAGGACGAGGAGGTCGCATGCGCCGGGGAAAGGATCGCCGGTGCCGGGGTGCCAGATTGCGATCTTCGCGTCGCCGAGATTGGCGGCGATGTTGTCGTACATCTCTTGCGTGGGGAGGATGACGGAGAGCATGTGTCGATTGTTGCAGGGATGGGGTGGGGGTGGCGTTGTTCTGGGGTTGGCCCTTCTGGGCCCACGCCGGCCAGAGGCTCACCGCGTCGGAACGACGTGGTGAGTGGCCGGTGGGGACTCGCTACGCTCGCTCAGGGACCGTAAGTTGGCGCGGGGGTTGGGCCCTTCGTCTCGCTACGCTCGCTCAGGGACCGTGAGATCGCGCGGTGCTCGCTCAGACCTTAGGAAGTGAAGCGGGCGAGGAACTCGGCTGTGCGCGGTTGCGTGGGGGCGGTGAAGATCTGGGTGGGAGGGCCCTGCTCGACGATCTCGCCTTGATCGAGGAAGACCACGCGGTGCGCGACATCTCGCGCGAATGCCATCTCGTGCGTCGCCATGAGAATCGTCGCGCCATCGTTCGCGAGCTCGTGCACGAGCGCAAGCACCTCACCCACGAGCTCGGGATCGAGAGCGCTCGTGATCTCGTCGAGCAAGAGCAGCTCGGGCGACGTCGCAATCGCCCGCACAATCGCAACGCGCTGCTGCTGGCCGCCAGACAGGCGATCGGGGAACCACGACGCCTTGTCAGCCAACCCGACACGTTCGAGGAGTTCGAGTCCGCGGGCTTCGGCATCCGTTCTCGGCACCTTGAAGACGTGGCGCGATGCGAGCGTGATGTTGTCGAGCACGCTCATGTGCGGGAACAGGTTGTATTGCTGGAACACGACGCCGATGCGGGCACGCACGGCATCCTGGTCGATGCGCGGGTCGCTGATGTCTTCGTCGCCGAGCCAGATTTGACCGTCGTCGATCTGCTCGAGCAGATTCGCGCAGCGCAGCAATGTGCTCTTGCCTGATCCGCTCGCACCGATGAGTGCGACGACCTCGTGCTTTGCAACGTCAAGGTCGATGCCGCGCAAAACAGCCGTGTCGCCGAACGACTTGTAAATGCCCTCGAGGCGCAACGTCGAACTCATACGACTCCCCCGACCTGTTCGCGCAGGCGCACACGCGCCGAGTAAGCATCCGTCAAACGGATCATGGGCAGGGCAAGCAATACGAACAGCAACCCGGCCACGACATAGGGCGTGAAGTTGAAGGATGCCGCGACCTCGATCTGTGCGGCGCGCACGGCATCGACGGCGCCGAGCACCGAGATGAGGCCGACATCTTTCTGCAAGCTCACAAAATCGTTCATGAGCGGCGGGGCAACCTTGCGAATCGCCTGCGGCACAACGACGAGGCGCATCGCCTTGCCGTGGCTGAGCCCAAGGCTGCGCGCCGCCTGACGCTGCGAGGGATGCACGGCCTCAATTCCCGCGCGAAACACCTCGCTCACATAGGCGGAGTAAGTGAGCGTGAGCCCGGCAACCGCCAGCACCTCGACGGGAATCTTGCCGTCGGTCAGCCGCAGGCCAGGGATGCCGAAGCCGACGAGGTACAACACGATGATGACGGGGATGCCGCGGAAGATGTCGGTGTAAACCGTGACGAGCGCGCGGAGCGGGAAGAACACCGGGCCTTTGAGCGTGCGGATGAGCGCGATCGCGAGGGCGGCGATGAGGATGCACACGGCGCTGATCGCGAGCACGCGGAGGTTCAGCAGGAACCCATCCCAGACGCGCGGGAGCGACTTGATTGCGGTATCCCAGTCGAAGAACTGCGCCTGCACGCGTTCCCAGCCGGGGCTATTGACGACCGTCAACCAGACGACGACCGCGAAAACGACCGTGCTCACGAGGGCGATTGCGACCGACTTCGCCGTTTGCTGCTTGCGGTACGCCCGACGTTCGAGCTCGAGTGGGCTCGGGGTGTACGGGGTGGGGGTGGTCACTTATTTAGGGTAGTTCGTGGTTGGCCCTTCGTCTCGCTTCGCTCGCGCAGGGACCGCATGTTGGCGCGTCGCCGGGCTACTTCAGGAGGGGCGCTTCGCCCTCGCCGCCGAGCCACTCGGTCGCGAGCTTCTCGAGCGTGCCGTTTTCGCGCAGCGTGTCGAGCGCCTTCGAGACGCGCTCGGTCAGCGGGCTGTCTTTCTCGAGGAGGAGGCCGAAGGCATCCGCATCCGATCCGGCAACCTGCGGGAGTTGGCCAACGATGACGCCGTCGGTGAGCTCAACACCCGAAACGTAGAACGCGGTCGGCAGGTCGAGCACAATCGCGTCGACCTGGCCGTTCTCGAGCGCGAGTTTGGCATCGTCGTTGTTGTTGAACGCCTTCGCGCCCTGCGAGAGGTCAACCGCTTGCTCGAGCGTCGTGAAGCTCGTCGTGCCAGTCGCGGCACCGATCGCGAGGTCGTCCAGGTCACCAAGGCTCTTCGCCTCGGCCGCCTTCGAACCCGCAACGCTCACAACGACCTGTGTCGTCTCGTAGTAGGGAGTTGAGAAATCGACGAACTCGCGGCGATCCTCGGTGATCGAGAACTGCTGAATGTTGAAGTCAAAGTCCTTAGGGCCGGGCTGAATCGCCGACTCGAAGTTCGTGCGAACCCACTCAACATCCGCCGCCTCAAAGCCGAGCTCCTCCGCCACGGCGTACGCAACCGCGGCCTCAAAACCCTTCCCGCTCGCGGGGTCGTCATCGAGCACCCACGGGTAGAACGCGGGCTCGCCCGTCGCAATCGTGAGCTTGCCGTCTGTCACAAAATCGGATGCTGCCGATGCCTCCTCATTCCCACCCGAACCACACGCGCTCAGCGCGAGGGCGGCAACAGCCGCGGTTGCTGCGGCAACAAGACGAAGTGATTTGCGTGACATGAGGGCCTCCTGGTCGGAACGCTCTATTCTCCCGCTTCGCACGAGGCACCGCCGAATCGCGCGGCAGATTGTTACGTTCGCACACTGATCACAACACGGCCAACGGTCGAACCACCCGCGAGCTTCTGAATCGCCTCGGGAGCTTGCTTGAACGGCACAATCTCGTCGACGACTGGTTTGATCTTGCCTTCGGCAGCGAGCTGCGTGAGCGCCTCATGCGCCTCGGCAACGAGCCACGGCCTCCTTTCGGCGTACATCCCCCAGTAGAGGCCCTCGACCGAGAAGTTCTTGATGAGCGTGAGGTTCGTCTTGAGCGTCGCGATCTCGCCCGAGGCGAACCCGATCACGACAAGCCGCCCCTCGAAGGCAATGCAACGAACGGATGCCTCAAACGCGGCCCCGCCGACGGGGTCGACCACGACATCCGCCCCGTGCTTTTCGGTGATCTCTTTCACGCGTACCGGGATGTCGTCGACACCACGGAAGAGCACCGCTTCTGCACCCTGTTGGCGTGCGACTTCAGCCTTACGCTCATCGCCGACGACGGCGATCACGCGGGCGCCAGCGGCGACGCCAAGCTGAATCGAGGCGGCGCCAACTCCCCCGGCAGCCGCGTGCACAAGCAACCACTCGCCCGGCTGAATCTGCGCGCGGCGGTGCAGGGCGAAATACGCGGTTTGGTAGGCAATCATGAGCCCGGATGCCTCAACGTCGCTCAACGCCTCGGGCGCGGGCAGCACGGCGTTCGCTGGGACGACAGCGAGTTCGCCCAGTACACCGATGTGGAAGGCGACGATACGATCGCCGACCGCGACGTTCGTAACCCCCTCGCCAAGTGCTTCGACGACCCCGGCGAGTTCAACGCCGGGCGAGAACGGAATTTCGGGCTTTACCTGGTATTCGCCACGGGCCAACAGCACGTCAGGAAAGTTCGCCGAGACGGCACTGACACGCACGAGTACCTCGTCGGGGCCAGGTACCGGGTCGGGCACCTCAGCGATCTGCATCACATCAATCGGTTCACCGTGTGCAGTGACGTGCCATGCGCGCATGTGTTTTCCTTCTCGTCGTTGAGGGTGTCCCACCATCTTGACGCATGAGATGAGAGGCGGCCGAACGTGCTAAGCTAGTTCCTCGGTGCGAGTGATCGACTGCGGTCGAAAATCGCCCTTGGGGTATGGTGTAATTGGCAACACGGCTGATTCTGGTTCAGTTGTTCTTGGTTCGAGTCCAGGTACCCCAGCCAAAGAAAAACCCCGCTCAGGCGGGGTTTTGGCTTATTCTGCGTGGCGAAGATTGCTCGCATCCGTAGAACTGCACCTTCAAGTGCGCCTAACTACCGTTTCGAGAGCGATGAACCGTAGTTAGCCGCACTTAGGCGGGGAAAGTGGCCGCTCGTACCAATCCACGATGAGGCGGCGGGCGATTGAAGCGGGGCCCGGGAGGCCGACGGGGCCGTTACCGGCGAGGGCTGAGCCGACCTCGTCGCGGGTCAGCCAGCGGAGGTCGATGATCTCCTCGCCGTCAGGAGTCGCTTCTTCGGAGACCGCAACCGCGCGGAAGCCCAACATGATCGAGCGCGGGAACGGCCAGGCCTGCGAACCGATGTATTCGAGGTTGCTCAGCTGAACACCTGCTTCTTCGGCGATCTCGCGGTGCATCGTTGACTCGAGCGACTCCCCCAACTCGACGAAGCCTGCGAAGCACGAGTAGAAGCGCCCGCGCCAGGCTGCATTCGCACCGAGGAGCAGCTTGTCGCCCGTGGGGTTCTCGATCGCGACGATGACAGCGGGATCGGTTCGCGGGAAGAAGGTCTTGCCACACGAACCGCACATGCGCGACCAGCCGGCATCCGTCAGGGCAGCTGCTCCTCCGCAGGATGAGCAGAAGTTGAAGTCGCCAAGCCATGCCGCGAGCGCGACCGAAGTGACGAACACATCCGATTCATGCTCGTCAAGGTGACCGCCGGCGCTACGCAGATCGAGCCAGTGCTCGTCGGGGACCGCATCGAGTGAGTCGTCGATCGGGGCTACACGGGCAACGAGCAGCGGCATGCCATCAGAGTCGCGGCCGAGCAGGGCCCACGTAGCCTCGCCCACTTCAGACGGAGCGACACGGATGAGCTTGCCATTGCGCACGCGCAGGCGACCATCGCGTACGACGATGGTGCGGGTTGCTGGGTCATCGCGGAGGTGGGCAACGACGTCGGGCTCCGAGCGGAGGTCGGCGGCTCGGTCGAGAAGGGGCATAGAGCCAGCGTATTTGGCGTCGAGGAGCCAGTCGACAACCTCGGCGTCTGCCATGCGTTTACTCCCCGTTGACGGGTCGCCACACACGACCAGACTGCGCGGGCGTGATCCACTCGCTCAAATCGAAGCCTTGACGCTCAGCCTCGTCGAGGTACTCCTGCTTCGTGGCATCCGAAATCTCGTGGTCGCGTGCGAGCAGCCACAAGAACTTGTGATCAGGGGTACCCACGAGCGCGACCGTGTAGCCGTCGTCGATCTTGAGCACCCAGTAGTCGGCCTGCGTGAAGGGAATCCAGCGAAGCCCCTCGGGAAGGAAGGTGACCTTGAGACGCCCAGGGCCAGAATCATCGACCGTGCCCTGCCCGAGCGCCTGCGTCGGCTCGCCATCTTCATCGAGGCAGCGATTGTCGACTTTGACCGTGCCATCGTCATTGAGCGAATAGGTTGCCGTGATGTCGGATGCGTCGTCATCCTCAAACTTCAGAGGCAAACGGCCGATCTCGAACCACTGCCCGAGATAGCGTTCGAGGTCGAACTCTGGAACGGACTGCACTTCGGTCATTTCATTGCCCTTCTTCGGCGTCAAGCTTCTTGCGTTGGGCAAAGAGCGCGCCGTAACCGGCGCTTGTGGCTGCGATGACCGCGAGCATGCCGACCGCCCACGCGATGCGCATGGGCGCGTTGTCGTTCGCGGTGCCGATCGAGTACATCGTGATGCACAGCACGATGCCGAGCACTCCGCCGAGGCTCGTCCAGAGCAGTTGTCGAGAGAGTTTTTCGCGTGCTTCTTCGGGGGTCATATCGCCACGATACGCCCGAAGGAAGCTCTTGGGAACTAGCTGCAGCTCGGAAGCTCGACGGGGCCGTTGTTACCGACCGCCACGAGGAACTGGCGCAGGTCCGCAATGCGCTCGAGCGACTTGTCTTTGCCGAGCAGTTCGAGCGATTCGAATAGGGGCGGCGAGACGCGGCGACCGCTCGCGGCGGTGCGCACGGGGCCGAACGCGACACGAGGCTTGAGCTCGAGATCCTCGACGAGTGCCTTCGAGAGCGCCGCCTGAATCGCTTCGGTCGTAAAGGCGTCGGCCGGAACAGCTTGGAGTGCGGATGCCGCAGCGGCAAGCACCTCGTCGGCGTTGTCGGGCAGACCCTTGATGGCGTCATCCTCGTACTTGACCTCGTCGCTGAAGAGGAAGCCAAGCAGGCCGGGTGCATCGCCGAGCAGCGGCAGACGCTCCTGGATGAGCGGTGCGGCCTTCTTGATGAGGGCTACTGCGTCATCCGTTACAGGCTCTGCGATGACACCGGCCGAGACAAGGTACGGCGTAATGCGCTGCGCGAAGTCGTCGGCCGCGAGCAGACGAATGTGGTCGCCATTGATCGACTCGGCCTTCTTCTGGTCGAAACGAGCCGGGTTGGGGTTGACATCCTTGATGTCGAATGCCTCGACGAGCTCGTCGATCGAGAAAACGTCGCGGTCGGGGCCGATCGACCAGCCGAGCAACGAGAGGTAGTTGAGCAGACCCTCGGGGATCATGCCCTTGTCGCGCTGCAGGAAGAGGTCGGCACGTGGGTCGCGCTTCGAGAGCTTCTTCGTGCCGTCACCGAGCACGAGCGGCATGTGGCCGAACTGCGGGATGAAGTCGGTCACTCCGGCGTCGATGAGCGCCTGATAGAGCACAATCTGGCGCGGAGTCGAGGGCATGAGATCCTCGCCGCGAAGGACATGCGTGATGCCCATGAGGGCGTCGTCGACGGGGTTCGTGAACGTGTAGAGCGGCTTGCCGTTCGGGCGCACGAGCACGAAGTCGGGGAACGAACCAGCCGGGAAGGTGACCTCACCACGGATGAGATCGTTGTAGGTGATGTCTTCGTTCGGAACCTTGAGACGCAGGGCCGGCTCGCGACCCTCAGCGCGGAAGGCAGCCTTCTGCTCGTCGGTCAGGTCCCGGTCGTAGTTGTCGTAGCCGAGCTGCTTGGCACGGCCTGCGGCCTCGTTGCGAGCATCGATTTCCTCGGCCGTCGAGTAGCTCTCGTAAACCGCACCCGAGGCCCTGAGCTTGGCAATGACCTCGTCGTAGATGTCGCTGCGCTGGCTCTGACGATATGGCTCGTGCGGACCGCCGACCTCAACGCCCTCGTCCCAGTTGATGCCGAGCCAGGTGAGCGCGTCGAGCAGCTGCTGGTAGCTCTCTTCGCTGTCGCGCGCCTCGTCGGTGTCTTCGATGCGGAAGATGAGCTTGCCACCATTGTGCCGTGCATACGCCCAGTTGAAGAGGGCGGTACGGATGAGGCCGACGTGCGGCAGCCCCGTCGGGCTGGGGCAGAACCGAACACGAATGTCGGAGCCGGTTGCGGTCGTTGTGCGGGGATCGACGGTAGCCATAACTCGTCAATTCTAGTTCCCCCAGAGCGGTCACTGAGCTTGCCGAAGTGTCCGCGACCATGGACTATGTCGCAGTCAAGTTGCGGCTACGTTTGAAGCATGACCAACAGCATCCGCCTGGCCACAATTGGAACCTCCGTCATCGTCGACGCGTTTCTCACCGCTCTTGCAAAGGTGCCCGGCATAGAGGCCGTTGCGGCCTACTCGCGCGATAAAGACCGCGCTGGCGCGTTCGCGATTCGGCACGGCATCCCGCAGACCTTCGACACGCTCGATGCGCTCTACAACTCCCCCGAGGTCGACGCGGTCTACATCGCGAGCCCCAACGCGATCCACTTCGCGCAGGCGAAAGCTGCCCTACAGGCACGAAAGCACGTCATCGTCGAGAAGCCCGCGACCCTCACGGTCGACGACTTCCGCCAGCTCGTCGAGATCGCGGATTCCAAGGGCGTCGTCATTTTCGAGGCAATGCGCCCGCCGTACGACCCCGGCGTCGCGCAGCTCCGTGACCTGCTCCCCCGCATCGGCCAGGTGCGGCTTGCGAGTCTCGAGTTCTGCTCACGCTCGAGCCGCTACGACGACGTGCTCGCGGGCAAGCAGTCGAACATCTTCGACCCTGCGCTTGGGGGTGGGGCGCTGCGCGACCTCGGTGTCTATCCACTGAGCGTCGCGGTTCATCTGTTCGGAGCGCCGCGCGCGGTCGATGCGGCGCTCATCCCGATTCCTTCGGGTTCGGATGGCGCAGGTACCGTGCGCCTTGATTACGACGGGTTTATCGTCAACAACGTCTTCTCGAAGATTTCGACATCCGATCGCCCGAGCCAGATTCAGGGCGAGTCGGGCACGATCGAGTTCTTCCCGCTCTCGATCCCCGAGCGGATCGTCCTGAAGTCGCACGGGGCAGAGCCCGAAACGTTCGACCTCAGCGGCGGTTTTTCCGACGACGAGCCCGTCGAGGGGCCGTCGAAGAACATGGAGTTCGAGATTCAGCGTTTCGTCGATCTCATCCGCGGGTCCGATGCCGCCCCCGACCACGCCCGAACTCTTGCCGTGCTGAAGATCGTTGACGAAATCCTCGCCTAACCTCGCCCAGGTGCGGCTATCTACCGTCACCGGCCCGCAGTTTCGTAGTTAGCCGCACTTGGACGAAAGAGACAGCTCCCCACGTGCGGCCAACTACCGAATTTGAGACCAGAAACCGTAGTTGGCCGCACTTGGGCGAAAGGAGCTGTCCCCCAGGTGCGGGTAACTACCGCAGACTGCCAGGAATCTCGTAGTTGGGCGCACCTGGGCGAAGGAGGCGTTGCTTCAGGTCAGCCAAAATGCCGTAGGGCGAGCCTGAAAGCTGCAATTTGGCTTACTTGAGCGTCGAAGACTCCACCCGCCCGAGGGGGGCGAGGGCCACGATCGCGAGGCACAGCACGAAGGCGGCGACCGCGAGACCCGCGTAGGCGAACTGCGCGAGGATAAGGCCCGCGAGCGCAGCACCAACGGCAGCCGAAAGCGACATCATCGAGTCGCCGATCCCCTGCCGTTTCGTGCGCACCGCCATAGCGGATGACTCCGTCAACAGCGCCGAGGAAGAAACGTTCGACGCGCTCCACCCCAGGCCAACAAGCCCCAGCGCAACGACGATGACGATCGTCGAAGCGCTCCAGAAGTAGATCATGACGAGCGAGATGATCGAAATGACCTGACCGATGATGATGACGAGCACACGGCCCATCCGATCGGCCAGCCACCCCCATAGCGGCGAAAGCCCGTACATACCCGCGACGTGTACAGCGAGCGTGATGCCCACGAGCGTCGTGACGGTTGCTGGATCGAGCGCCTCCGAGCCATGCCTTGCGTGGCCGGCGTGCGCGAGGTGCTTGAGATGCACTGGTGCCATCGCCATGATCGAGGCCATGACAACGTGGGATGCCGCGAGCGCGAAAATCGCGTAGCGAGCGCGGCGCGGCTGGTCGGGTTGGTCTTCGAAGGAAGCATCCGACCCCCCGCGCGCGGCGATCTCTTGCGCAAGCTTGAGCGGGTCGGGACGCAGCGTGATGAAGAGCATGACGAGCGCCGTCAGCTGCGCCGCAAACGAGATGATGTACGCGCCCGTGTATTGCGGCATGCCGAGCGAACGGCCAAGCGCCTCACCCGGCGTGATGAGCAGCGGCCCAAGCACACCACCGACGGTCGAGGCCCAGACAACCGTTGAGAGGTCGCGAGCACGGTGCTGCGGCTGCGCAAGGTCAGTCGCCGCAAAGCGCGACTGCAGGCTGCCAGCGTTCCCAGCACCAACGAGCGCGACACCCGTCAACAGCAACGGGAAGTTCGAGAGCTTGGCCGCCGTCACGATGACCACGATTCCGACGAGCGCCATCGCCAAACCGAGCGTCAGTGACGCACGGCGCCCCTTCGATGCCGCATAGCGCGCCAACGGAATGGCCGCGATCGCAGCACCGAGCGTCACAAAGCTCGTCGCGAGGCCAGAGAACGCATCACCCGCGATGTGAGCGGCAAGCAACGCACCGAGCGAAAGCGTCGCACCGAAGGCGACACCGCCGAGCACCTGCGCGGCAACAAGAATCCAGACGGTGCGGCGTTGTACGCGCGCGACATCGACGTTCACGCGTCGACCACGGGGTTCGAAAGCGTGCCGATCCCGTCGATCGTGACTTCAACCACGTCACCCGCGACAATCGGGCCAATGCCCTCAGGCGTGCCGGTGATGAGCACATCTCCCGGCAGCAGCGTAAACACGGCCGAGGCGTACTCGAAAATCTTCGCGACCGAATGCACCATGTCGCTAAACGGCGCGTTCTGGCGCACCTCACCATTGACCTTCGTTGTGATTGAAGCGGATGCCACATCCAGCTCCGTCTCAATTACCGGCCCCAGCGGGCACGAGGTGTCGAAGCCTTTCGCGCGCGACCACTGGCCGTCTGAATACTGGATATCCCGCAGCGTCACGTCGTTGGCACAGGTGTAGCCGAAAATGTACTGCGCGACATCGGCTTGCGAGACGTTCTTGGCGATCTTGCCGATCACAACGGCCAGTTCGCCCTCGAAATCGACCCGGTCGGTGATAGCCGTGGGGCGCACAATGTTGTCACCCGGCCCGACGACCGCGGTGTTAGGGATGAGGAACAGCAGGGGCTCTTCGGGGGCTTCGCCGCCCATCTCGGCCGCGTGCGCGCGGTAGTTCTTGCCGACCGCGACGATCTTTGAGCGCGGGATGACGGGGGCGAGCAGTTGCGCCTCGGCAAGAGGAACACGATCGCCAGTCGGGTCGTAGCCGACAAACATCGGGTCGCCCTTGAGCACCACGATTTCGTCGTCGTCGATCACACCAAAACTGATCGCACCGCCGTGCGAGAACCGGGCAACCTTCATTCCTCCGAGCCTACTCCTGGCGGTGACCGCCGAGCCCCTCGTCACCCTCAGGGACCGGCTCGGCTTGCGCTACTCGGCTGGGTACAGCTTGTAGAGCCAGTTGTGCTTGTCGGGCACGCGACCGTACTGAATGTCTTGCAACTCCTGGCGCAGCGAGAGAGCAAGCTCACCCGAGGGCTGCACGTCGGTGAAGTCATCCGCCACGAGCTCGCCGATCGGCACTACAACGGCGGCCGTGCCACACGCGAACACCTCAACGATGTCGCCCGAAGCAACGCCGTCGCGCCATTCCTGCAGCGAGATCGAACGGCGATCAACCTTGAGCCCGCGGTCTTCCGCAAGCTGCATGAGCGAATCGCGCGTGACACCCTGCAGGATCGTGTCGGAATCCGAGGTCACAACCGTGCCGTCCTTGTACACGAACACGATGTTCATGCCACCGAGCTCTTCAACGTTGCCGTCAGCATCGAGGAAGACCACCTGGTCACAACCCTTGGCGTATGCCTCCGACTGCGGCAGCAGCGAGGCGGCATAGTTGCCACCCGTCTTTGCCTGGCCCGTGCCACCCTTGCCAGCGCGAGCGTAGTGGTCGGAAAGGTAGATGCGCACGGGCTTGACGCCACCGGCGAAGTACGCGCCCACGGGTGAAGCAATGAGCATGTACGCGACCTTTTTCGCCGGTCGCACACCCAAGAACGCTTCCTTCGCGAATTCAAACGGACGCAGGTAGAGCGACTGGTCATCCCCCGAAGGCACCCAGGCGTTGTCGATCGCGAGCAGCTGCTTGAGCGACTCGAGGAAGTACTCCGTCGGCAGCTCAGGCAGTGCGATGCGGCGGGCGCTCTTCTGCAGGCGCTCAGCGTTCTTCTCGGGGCGGAACGTCCACACCGAACCATCCGCGTGACGGTACGCCTTGATGCCCTCAAAAATCTCTTGCCCGTAGTGCAAAACGGATGCCGCAGGGTCAAGCGAAATCGGCCCGTACGGCAAGACGCGTGGCCGGTGCCATCCGCCCTTTTCACTCCAGCACAGATCGACCATGTGGTCGGTGAACTTCGTGCCGAAGCTCGGGTTCGCGAGGATCTCTTCGCGCTCCGCATCGCTCGCGGGCGATTCGTTCTGCACGATCTGCCAGAGCAATCCCGACTGGGAGGGTGCCTGCGAAAGGGGAAGGTCGGTGGCCATCAGTGTTCCTTACTCGAAACGCTAGAGGCGGGCGACGATAGCGTCACCAATCTCTGCGGTGCTGCGGTTGCCCTCGCGAGAGGCGATGTCGTCGGCAACTGCTTGTTGTACACGTTCAGCCTCGCGTGTGAGACCGATCGAGTCAAGCAGCAACGCTGCCGACAAAATCGCGGCCGTGGGGTCGGCGATCTGTTGCCCGGCAATGTCGGGCGCCGAACCGTGAACGGGCTCGAACATCGACGGGAACGTGCCATCGGGGTTGATGTTGCCCGAGGCTGCGAGGCCAATGCCACCGGTGATGGCGCCAGCCAGGTCTGTCAGGATGTCACCGAACAGGTTGTCGGTCACAATCACGTCGAAGCGTGAGGGGTTGGTCACCAGGAAGATCGTGGCCGCGTCGACGTGTAGGTAGTCTACGGCCACATCGGGGTGCTCATCCGCAACCTCGTTCACGATCCGGCTCCACATGCCACCCGCGTGCACGAGCACGTTATTTTTGTGCACGAGCGTGAGCTTCTTGCGGCGGCGTTCGGCGAGGTTGAAGGCATAACGCACAACGCGCTCAACGCCATAGGCGGTGTTGACGCTCGTCTCATTCGCGATCTCGAACTGCGTGCCAACGCGAATGGCGCCACCGTTGCCGACGTATGGCCCCTCAGTGCCTTCGCGCACGACAACAAAGTCGACCTCACCCGGGTCAGCGAGCGGCCCCGGTGCGCCGTCATACAGCTTCGAGGGGCGCAGGTTGACGTAGTGGTCGAGATCAAAGCGCAGCTTGAGAAGCATTCCGCGCTCGATGTTCGCGTTCTTCAGGCGCTCATCGCCGGGCACTCCCCCGACAGCACCGAAGAGAATGACGTCCTGCTGCTTGAGGTGTTCGAGTTCGTCGTCGGGAAGCGTGTCACCCGTCGCAAGGTAGCGCTCGGCACCGAGCTTGAAGCGCGTCTTCTCGAATGAAACATCGCTGCCCGCCGTGACAGCGTCGAGTACCTTTTCGGCCTCAGCGGTGACCTCGGGGCCAATACCGTCGCCCGCAATAATGCCGAGTTTGATTGTGCGCGCCATGTCGCCCCTACTTAGTCCTGGGTGATTTCGATCTGCTTAATAACGGATGCCTCAATCGCAGCACCCACCTCAGCAAGCAGCTCATCCGGTACGCGCGAGTCGACTGTCAGAACCGAGAGCGCGTCGCCGCCTGCCTCGTTACGCGCGATCTGCATCTGCGCGATGTTGATGCCCGCGTCACCAAACTTCTGCCCGTACGTCGCGACGATGCCGGGACGGTCGGTGTACTCGAACGCAACGTGGTGCGTCTCGATCGGCACCTCAAGCTCGTAGTCGTTGATGCCCACGAGCTTTTGCACCATGCGGGTTCCGGCGAGCGTGCCGGAAACCTCAAGCACCGAACCGTCAGCGAGCGAGCCCCGCAGCGTCGTGAGGTTGCGGTACTCAGGGCTGTCGTGTTCAACAATGAGGCGCGTCTCGATGCCGCGGTCTTCCGCGAAGAGCGGTGCGTTGACATAGGAAACCTTGTCGCTCACGATGTTCGTCAGGATGCCCTTGAGCGCTGCGAGCTTGTAGACCGAGACGTCGTAGTCGGCAAGTTCACCGCGCACCTCGACGTCGAGGCTCACGAGCGGCGAGTTTGCGAGTCCGCTGAAGATCTGGCCAAGCTTCTCAACGAGGTCGATACCGGGGCGCACGAAGGGGTCGATGACGCCACCGGCGACGTTGACGGCGTCCGGCACGAGGTCGCCCTCGAGTGCGAGCTTGACCGACTTCGCAACCGAAATTCCGGCCTTCTCTTGTGCCTCATCCGTTGAAGCACCAAGGTGCGGGGTCGCAACAACGTTGGGAAGCGTCACGAGTTCAGCGGCAACGCTGCCCTCCGCGGGCGGCTCGGTCGTGAAGACATCGAGGCCAGCACCGGCGATTTCGCCCGACTTGAGGGCGTCAAGCAGCGCGGCTTCGTCAACGAGACCGCCACGTGCAACGTTGACGACGTACGAGGTCGGCTTCATGGCCTTGAGCTGTTCTGCGCCGATCATGCCCGTTGTTTCGGGCGTTTTGGGCATGTGGATCGTGAGGAAGTCACTCTTCTCGATGAGCTCTTCGAGCGGCACGAGCGTCACGCCGAGCTGTGCGGCGCGGGCAGCCGTGACGTAGGGGTCGTACGCGATGAGGTTGAGGTCGAAGCCAGCGAGGCGCTGCGCTACGAGAGCGCCGATGCGGCCGAGGCCGACGATACCGATCGTCTTCTCGAACAGCTCCGTGCCCGTGTACGAGCTGCGCTTCCACGCGCCACCACTCAACGAGGCGTTCGCCGCGGGGATGTGGCGGGCAAGCGAAAGGATGTGGCCGACGGTCAGCTCAGCGGCCGAGACAATGTTCGAGGTCGGTGCATTGACGACCATGACACCCTGCTTCGTGGCCGTCGGGATGTCGACGTTGTCGAGGCCAACACCTGCGCGCGCAACAACCTTGAGCTTGGGCGCGTGCGAGAGCGCCTCAGCGTCGATCTTCGTCGCCGAGCGAACGAGCACGGCGTCGGCATCCGCCAAAGCATCAAAGAGTGCGGGCCGGTCGGTGCCGTCGACATTGCGGATGTCGAAGTCGGGTCCGAGTGCGTCGATCGTTGCGGGCGAGAGCTCTTCAGCGAGAAGAACAACGGGCTTTGCGGCAGCAGGGGCAGAGGTCATCGGATGGAAACCCTTCGGGCGCGGAGTGGTTGACGGATGCCCAGAGGTGGGCGGAGGCACAACATGGCCAGCCTACCGCGTGATTCTGCGGCTCCTTGACGCCGTTACGCCCCGTGAAGCCCGAGGTATCCGACGACGTTCAACCAGTACGCTGCAGCGAGCGCGAGCCCCGCTGCCTGGATGAACAAGAACGCGATGACCGACTGCTTGCGCGCGAGCGTGTATGCCAAGAGCGCAATGACGAGCGGCAGCACAATCGCCAGGATGAGGGCGATCCACTGCGTCGTATCGAGTTGGCGCCCCTCGTTGATCTCGATGGCGTAGTCGATCGAGTTGAAGATCAGGTACGCAAAGCCCAGCGCGAAGACGATCGCGATGGCATTGTTTGTCCAGACGTGCACCCTGTCGAGCACGGGGTGCTCTTTGTGCACGGGGGTCGTCGTGGTGGCAACCTCGTGTTCCGTGTGCTTGTTCATACTCCCAGGGCTCCCACCATCACGAACGGCCACGGAATACACAGCACAACACCGATGAGCAGTGCTGTGAGCCGCGTCCACTTTTCCTTTGTGCCGAGCATGCTCGCGGTGAACCACAGCGGCGGCAAGGCAACGGCCAGCCAAAAGGTCGCGTGGTAACCGAAGTCGCTCAAGAGCGTGCCACGTGCCGCGTCGATGCGCCCGCCGCCGATGTACCAACCGATCGAGTAGAGCAGGTACACGCCCGCGAGCAGACCAACAAGCACGAGCGCGGCGTTGCTGAGCGGTTCGCGCTTGAACTCCGTCGGGGCGACGGGCTGCGGCTCGGGGTTGCTCTCGGTCAGCAAACGACGAGCAAGATTTGGGTCGGTCGCCGCCGTGGGCGCCGGTTCCGCCGTCTCGTCCAGCGCAACGCCGGCCGCGCTGTCTGGGTCGGGCCCAGTCTCGCTCTCGACGAGGCCACTCGTGACGCTGTCGAACGCCTCTTCAACGGCTCCCTCGGGCGCATCCGCTTGACTCACCGCAGTCTCAGGCGCCGCAGTTGCGTCAAGGTCGTCACCGGCCCATGTGAAGGCCGCGGACTCATCGGCAAGAGCGTCAACGGATGCGTCTGCGGCATCCGTTACCGAGTCGTCACCATTTTTCTCGCTGGTCATCCTGCAACTCTACCGACCAGCGAGTCTCTGGCACTAAGCTTTTGGCTGATGGAAACCTGAGTTCGTCTCCATCAACGCCTGAAAACAAGGGGAAAGACTTTGGCTGAATCATCGAAGAAGAAGGCTGCCAGCAAGGCAGCCGCTGACTCGGGCATCACCGAAGAACAGCTGCAAGAAGCTGTTCAGCAGGTGCTTGCAAACCAGCAAGCTGGCGCAGACGACACTGCCGCTGCTGCACCAACCAAGACCGCAAGCAAGAGCGACTCCAACGTTCCCGGCAAGGTATGGGAACCAAGCAAGGGCGACAAGCACGAGGCACGCTGGCGCCGTTGGACGGCTATCGCACTGTGGGCTGTCGCAATCGGTATCGAGATCTGGTTGCTGTTCTTCTTCCTGAGGAACGCCGTGCCGTTCACCGACCGCGACCTCTGGATTCTTATCGGCGCCATGGTCGTCCTCGCGATCCTCTCGTTCACGGGTTCGTTCCTGTGGAAGAAGGCGAACCGCTACGACCCGGCGTCAGAGAAGCACAAGTTCAAGTTCTGGGTGCAGAACCAGCTCGGCATGATCCTCGCAATCGCAGCCTTCCTGCCACTCGTCATCGTGATCCTCCTGAACAAGAACATGAACGGCAAGCAGAAGACGATCGCGACGATTGCGGCTGTTCTGCTCGGCGCGGGCGCGACAGCGTACGGCGCCGACTACAACCCTGTCTCGGTCGAGCAGTACTCGCAGGAAACGGGTCTCGTTGAGGCACTCACGGGCGAAGACCTCGTGTACTGGTCGTCGTCGACGGGTTCGAAGATCTTCCACATCTGCGACACAGGTGCTGGCACGGGCGACCAGGCCAACAGCTACTACAAGTGGGCCGAGAACGCCGTTGCCGACGGCAACACGATCGAATCGGGCACCGTCAAGGAAGCCCACCTTGCTGGCAAGGAACGCCTCAGCAAGCGCTGGGAAGGTGAAGCAACCCGTTGCGGCATCGACGAGGCAACGGTTGCTCAGGCAAAGATCGACGCACCGATCGACGTCAAGTACATCGAAGACGCTGGCACGGGCAACACGACCGACGGCTAAGCATCACTTCACGAGAAGACCCCCGGAGCGATCCGGGGGTCTTCTCTTTTGCTTGCGAGCCCGGACGAGAAAAGCCCCGGGGTCTCCCCCGGGGCTTTTCTCGTTGAGCGTTCTAGCGAGCTGCCGAGCCCTCGACGTAGTCCTCGTCAACCGGCTTCCACGCGAACAGTGCGCGCAGGTCCTTGCCGGTTGCCTCAATGGGGTGACCCTGCTCTTTCTCACGCAGCGAGAGGAACTCGGGAGCGCCAGCGTCCTGGTCGTCGATGAAGCGCTTTGCGAAGGCACCCGACTGGATGTCAGCAAGAATCTCTTCCATGCGCTTCTTCGTGTCGGCGTCAACAACGCGCGGGCCCGAAACGTAGTCACCGAACTCAGCCGTGTCGCTGATCGACCAACGCTGCTTGGCGATGCCACCCTCCCACATGAGGTCAACGATGAGCTTGAGCTCGTGCAGAACCTCAAAGTATGCAACCTCTGGCTGGTAGCCAGCTTCGGTGAGCACCTCGAAGCCGTACTGAACGAGCTGCGATGCGCCACCGCACAGAACAGCCTGCTCACCGAACAGGTCGGTTTCGGTCTCTTCGGCGAAGGTGGTCTTGATGACGCCGGCACGCGTGCCACCGATTGCCTTGGCGTACGACTTTGCCGTCTCCCAAGCGGTGCCGGTTGCGTCCTGCTCGACAGCGATGATGTCGGGAATACCGCGGCCGGCAACGTACTCGCGACGAACCGTGTGGCCCGGGGCCTTCGGTGCAACGAGGATGACGTCGACGCCAGCGGGAACGTCGATGTAGCCGAAGCGGATGTTGAAGCCGTGCGCGAACGCGAGCGTCATGCCGTCCGAGAGGTTTGGAGCGATCGAGTCAGCGTAGATGCCGCGCTGGTGCTGGTCCGGAGCGAGGATCATCACGAGGTCAGCCCACTGGGTGGCATCCGCGACGTTCTTCACCTCAAAGCCGTCTTCCTGCGCCTTTGCCGTCGACTTCGAGCCGTCCTTGAGCGCGATAACGACCTCGACGCCCGAGTCGCGCAGGTTCTGTGCGTGTGCGTGACCCTGCGAGCCGTAACCGACGATCGCGACCTTCTTGCCCTGGATGATCGACAGGTCAGCGTCGTCGTCGTAGAACATTTCTGCCATGAGATTGTTTCTCCTTGTGAGTGTGTGGTTTGTGATGTCTATTCGAGGCCGGGCACTTCGGCAGGCTCAGTGACCGGCAGGAGTTTCTTGGGACCTAACCGCGGCCCACTCTTTCGGTGATGCTCTTGGCACCGCGGCCGACGGCGATGAGACCCGATTGCACGATCTCTTTAATACCGAAGGGCTCGAGCGCCCGCAGGATGGCGTCGACCTTGCCACGATCGCCCGTGACCTCAACGACAACCGCATCGGGTGCGTAGTCAACGATGTGCGCGCGGAAGAGGTTGACGACCTCGATGACCTGCGAGCGGGTCGCGGCATCCGTTCGTACCTTCACGAGCACATGGTCGCGCTGCACCGACGATGCCGGGTCAAGCTCAACAATCTTAATGACGTTGATGAGCTTGTTGAGCTGCTTCGTGACCTGCTCGAGCGGCAACTCGTCAACATCAACAACGGCCGTGATGCGCGAGAGGCCATCGACCTCGGTCTGCCCCACCGCGAGGGATTCAATGTTGAAGCCGCGGCGAGCAAAAAGCCCCGCGACGCGCGTGAGCAGACCCGGTTTGTCTTCCACGAGAAGACTCAGAACGTGCTTTGACATGTCTAGATCTCCTCATCAAACGTCGGGGCGTGCTCGCGTGCGTATTGCACAGCGCTGTTGCTCTTGCCCTGCGGCACCATGGGCCACACCATCGCGTCAGCGCTCACGATGAAGTCGATCAGCACGGGGCGGTCGTTGATCGAGAGCGCCCACTCGATTGCCTCGTCGACTTCTTCTTTCGTCTCAACGCGGCGGGCTTCCATGCCATAGGCATCCGCCATCTTGACGAAGTCAGGGATGCGAGCCGTGCCGTGACCCGTGTTGAGATCGGTGTGCGAGTGGCGGCCGTCGAAGAAGAGCGACTGCCACTGGCGCACCATACCGAGCGAGGAGTTGTTGATAACAGCAACCTTGATCGGGATGTTGTTGAGCACACACGTTGCAAGCTCTTGGTTCGTCATCTGGAAGCAACCATCGCCGTCGATCGCCCAAACGATGCGCTCGGGCTCGGCAACCTTGGCGCCCATAGCGGCGGGAACCGAGTAGCCCATCGTGCCGGCGCCACCGGAGTTGAGGAAAGCATTGGGCCGTTCGTACTTGATGAACTGCGCCGCCCACATCTGGTGCTGCCCCACGCCCGCGGCGTAAATCGCCTCGGGGCCGCTCAGGGCACCGATGCGCTCGATCACATACTGCGGAGCAAGCAGGCCGTCTTCCGTTTCGGAATAGCCGAGCGGGAACTGCTCAACGAGGCCATTGAGGTACTTCCACCAGTCAGCCGTGTCAGGCTGCTCGTCGCCGATCGTCATTTCGTAGACCTTCAGGAGGTCGCCCAGCACCTCTTTCACATCACCCACGATGGGCACATCGGCCGTGCGGATCTTCGAGATCTCGGCAGGGTCGATGTCAACGTGCACGATCTTGGCGTTGGGTGCAAAGTCGTCGACCTTGCCCGTCACGCGGTCGTCGAAACGAGCACCGAGGGCAACGATGAGGTCGCTCTCTTGCAGGGCGAGCACAGCGGGAACCGTGCCGTGCATGCCCGGCATTCCGAGGTTCTGTGGGTGTGAATCCGGGAAGGCGCCGCGAGCCATGAGCGTCGTAACAACGGGTGCACCCGTCGCCTCAGCGAACGCCTTGAGTTCATCGGATGCTTTCGCCCGAATAACGCCACCACCCACGTACAGCACGGGCTGCTTGGCCTCTTTCATGAGCTGTGCCGCGGCCTGAATCTGCTTGCCGTGGGCTTTTGTCACGGGGCGGTAGCCCGGCAACTCGTACTTGGGCGGCCACACGAAGGGGAAGGAATCAACCTGCGCATCCTTCGTGATGTCGACAAGCACGGGGCCGGGGCGGCCCGTCGAGGCGATCTCAAACGCGGCCGCAATCGCGCCCGGGATGTCTTCCGCACGCTTGACGAGGAAGGAGTGCTTCGTGATGGGCATCGTGATACCGACGATGTCGGCCTCTTGGAACGCATCCGTACCCATGAGGTGGCTAAACACCTGACCGGTGATGCACACGAGCGGGACCGAATCCATGTACGCGTCGGCAATTGCCGTGACGAGGTTGGTCGCACCGGGGCCGCTCGTTGCAATCGCAACGCCCGTCTTGCCGGTTGCTGCCGCGTACCCTTCTGCCGCGTGCCCCGCGCCCTGTTCGTGACGAACGAGGATGTGACGAACCTGCTCGTCGTCCATGAGCGGGTCATAGACGGGCATGATTGCGCCGCCGGGGAGGCCGAAGACGTCGGTAACACCAAGCAGGTCAAGCGAACGGACGACCGCTTCTGCGCCCGTCATTTCGGGGGCTGATTCTTGCCGTGCGGGCGGCCGAGGCACGGCCGCCACCTGATCTTGTGTCATGTGTGATCCCTCAAGCTACGTATAAGGAGTGCAGATGCAACGCCATTAGCCCGTCGTAGCGCCCTCAGCGGCACTGCGAACGAGCTTGGCGTATTTCGCCAGAACGCCACGGGTATAGCGCGGTTCCAAAGGCTCCCAGCCTGCGCGGCGGGAGGCGAGCTCAGCTTCGTCAACGAGTAGGTCGAGTGAGCGAGCCGCGATATCGACCCGTATCAGATCACCATCACGGACAAAGGCAATTGGACCTGCGTCCACTGCCTCTGGTGCAATGTGGCCGATGCACAGGCCGGTTGTGCCGCCTGAGAATCGTCC
>CAYNTU010000025.1:0-37216 GCA_964400205.1 uncultured Microbacterium sp. | reverse complement strand
ATTGGCATATGACAAGTGCGCACTGTTGAGTTCTCAAAGACCAAACACACCCGAGAGCTCATCTTTCGATGAGTTTGTTTCGGAGTTTGATTCATCCACGCAAAAAACGAAAGACCGAAGCCTTCGTAATGTTTTGTGGGGTTTGGTTCACCAGCTTGAGGAGTGAGACTCGAAGTCTCTGCTGCCTGTGGGGCGAACAAGTAATAAGTTACGCGGTTTCCGGGGTTCCGTCAAACTGAGACGGTATCTCGGGCGTGTCGCGTGTCACTGGGCCGAAACGACGCTGCGCTCGGCAGCTTCGACGACGTTCTGCATGAGCAAGGCGACGGTCATCGGCCCCACCCCGCCGGGGTTCGGTGAGAGGTAGCCGGCAACGTCTGCGACCGCTGGGTCGACGTCACCGCAGACCTTGTTCTTGCCCGTTTCAGGGTCAGTCTCTCGAGTCACGCCAACATCGAGCACGGCAACGCCGGGCTTGAGGTCTTCAGCCTTGATGAGGTGCTTGACACCGGCCGCAGCAATGACAACATCCGCTTCCCGAAGGAACGACGGCAAGTCTTGCGTGCCCGTGTGCGTATTGACGACGGTTGCGTTGATCTCACGACGCGTGAGCAACAAGCCGATGAGGCGGCCAACCGTCACACCGCGACCAACAACGACAACATTCTTGCCATTGAGGTCGTAGTCGTTGCGCAACAGCAGATCGATTGCACCGCGTGGTGTGCACGGCAACGGCGTCTCGATCTTGCCGTTGACGTTGAGCACGAGTCGACCAAGGTTGATGGGGTGCAGACCATCGGCGTCCTTGGCGGGGTCGATGCGCTCGAGAATCGCGTCGGTGTCGATGTGCTTCGGCAGGGGCAGCTGCACGATGTAGCCGTGGCACTCCGGGTTTGTGTTGAGCTCGTCGATGACGGCTTCAACCTCTGCCTGCGTGGCATCCGCAGGCAGTTTGCGTTCGATCGAGTTCATCCCGATCTCTTGCGACTGCTTGTGCTTCATGCCCACGTACAACGCGGATGCTGGGTCGTCACCCACCAGCACGGTCGCGATACCCGGAACAACGCCCTGCTCGCGAAGCACAGCAATACGCTCGGCGAGCTCGGCACGAATCTCGGCCGAAGCTTTCTTGCCGTCGAGAATCTGCGCAACCATTACGCGCTCTTCGAGAACGGCTTGATGCCCGGGTAGAGCGGGTACTTCTCGGTGAGGTTTGCCACACGGACCTGCAGCGCCGGCAGATCAGCCTCGGGCAGGAGCGCGAGGGCGATGATGTCGGCGACCTCGGTGAAGTCTTCGTCGGCGAAACCACGCGTTGCGAGCGCGGGCGTGCCGATCCGCAGACCCGAGGTCACGAGCGGTGGCCGCGGATCGTTCGGCACAGCGTTGCGGTTGACCGTGATGTTGATTTCGTGCAGCAGGTCTTCTGCTTCCTTGCCGTTGATCGCAGCGTTACGCAGGTCGACGAGCACGAGGTGCACGTCAGTGCCTCCCGAGCGGACAGCGATTCCGGCATCCGCCACATCCTGCTGCGAGAGACGGTCGGCGAGGATCTTCGCACCACGCAGCGTGCGCTCCTGGCGATCTTTGAACTCGGGTGTCGCTGCAAGCTTGAAGGCCGTGGCCTTTGCAGCGATGACGTGCATGAGCGGGCCGCCCTGCTGGCCCGGGAAAACGGCGACGTTGATCTTCTTCGCGATGTCTTCGTCGTTCGTCAGAATGAAGCCCGAACGCGGGCCACCGATCGTCTTGTGCACGGTCGAGGAAACAACGTGCGCGTGCTCAACCGGGTTCGGGTAGAGGCCCGCGGCCACGAGCCCTGCAAAGTGGGCCATGTCGACCCACAGGGTTGCGCCGACTTCGTCGGCGATCTCGCGGAACTTCGCGAAATCCATCGTGCGCGGGTATGCCGACCAACCAGCAATGATGACCTTCGGCTTTGACTCGAGCGCGAGGCGACGAACCTCATCCATGTCGATGACGCTCGTCTCGGGGTCAACACCGTAGGCAACGATGTTGTACAGACGACCCGAGAAATTGATCTTCATGCCGTGCGTGAGGTGGCCACCCTGGTCGAGCGCGAGGCCAAGGATCGTGTCACCGGGGCGAGCGATCGCGTGCAGAACTGCGGCGTTCGCGGTCGCACCTGAGTGCGGTTGCACGTTCGCAAAGTTCGCACCGAACAGCGACTTCGCGCGTTCGATCGCGAGCTCTTCAGCAACGTCGACAACCTCACACCCACCGTAGTAGCGGCGACCCGGGTAGCCTTCCGCGTACTTGTTGGTCAGCACTGAACCCTGCGATTCGAGGACCGAAACGGGCACGAAGTTCTCAGACGCGATCATCTCGAGGAAGCTCTGCTGACGAGCAAGCTCACGGTCAAGAACGTCGGCGATTTCCGGGTCAACCTCGGCGATGGGGGCGTTGAAGTACTTGTCGGTCATCGTGTCTCCAAACAACGGTGCTTAAGAAAGATGTATGTCTCGACCCCGCGTGGGGCTCTCGTTGCGCGGCCCAGGCGAGCGGCCAGCATCCGTTGTCTATCGCTCCCCGGTGGTGCTCCACCTTTACGCCAGTTGCGACAGCACGAGTCTACCCGGTGCAACCCGGGTAGATTTGTCGTCATGGCGGATGCTGCTGCGCGAGATTCTGAAACTGTTCTCCCCGTGATCCCTCGGCCACTCAGTGCGACGCGCAGCGGCGATGAATTCGCGCTTCCAGCAGCGCCCGGGGTGTGGTCGGATTTCGAGACCGGGGCGGCTGCCGCATGGCTCTCGACCGCCCTCGCGACGCTGACGGGCGGTGATTTCTCGTCAACCGCCGGCCGCGCGGTCGATATTCAGATCACAGTCAACCCGCGTTCACTTCCTGAGGAAGCACGCCGCCCCGAGGGGTATCGACTCACTGTCACAAACGACGGCGTTCGCATCGTTGGTTTTGACCCGGCTGGCGCACTGTACGGATGCGTGACACTCACGCAGCTGCTTTGCGAGGAGTCGGGTACATGGTTCGCCCCAGGCCTCGAGGTCGTTGATGCGCCCCGCTTTGCCTACCGGGGCGCGATGCTCGACATCGCTCGCCACTTCTTCGGCGTCGAAGATATCAAGCGGTACATCGATCATCTCGTGAGCCTCAAACTGAACGCTCTACACCTTCACCTGAGCGATGATCAGGGATGGCGCATTCAGATCGATGCGTGGCCCAAGCTCACGTCCGTGGCAGCGCATTCAGCAGCACTCGGCGACGAGGGTGGGTTCCTTACGAAGGCAGACTACGCCGCGATTGTGCACTATGCCGCGGCTCGCAACATCACGGTTGTTCCCGAGATCGACGTGCCCGGCCATACACACGCGGTCGGCGTTGCCTACCCCGAGTTTGTCGAACAACCCGTCATCAACGCAGAGATGCAGGCAGAGGCTGCGCAGTTGGGGCAAGCATTGCCCGTGCTCGGTCAGCCATATGAGGGCTGGACGGTTGGGCACAGTTCACTGCGCATGGGCGACGTAGCAACACTTGAGTTCGTCGACACCGTGCTGGCGGAGCTTGCCGAGTTGACCCCCGGACCATACCTGCACATTGGCGGCGACGAAGCTTTGGGCACGGCCGCGGATGACTTCGCCGACTTTGTCTCGCACGTCAGCGCGACCGTCGTCGCTCTCGGGAAGACGCCCATCGCATGGCATGAAGCCGGTGCCGCGGCGAACCTCGCGGACGGCACGATTGCGCAGTATTGGAATCTCCGTTCCCCCGAGCCGGGTCATGCTGAGAAAGCGCGTGCGGTTGTGTCTCGTGGCGGCAAGGTCATTGTGTCGCCCGCAGACGCCATCTACCTCGATATGAAGCCCCACGCCGATGCACAACTCGGTCTCTCGTGGGCAGGCATCGTTCCGCTCGAGCAGGCATACTCATGGGACCCTAGCGAAACGCTCGCGGGTATCGATGAGTCAGCCATTCTCGGCGTCGAAGCACCCCTCTGGACCGAGACCGCACGCACGATTGCGGACGTCGAAACACTTGCATTCCCACGCATCTACGCCGCGTCCGAGATCGGATGGAGCGCACGCGAGCTGCGCGATTGGGACGACTTTGTCGGCCGCGTTGAAAGGAAAACCCAATGAGCACGACCGTTGCAGGGCGCCCCACGGGGCGCACGCTCGTTCACTCGATCACACTCATTGATGACGGTCGACGAACCGAAGATGGCTGGCTTGTCTTCGAGCGCGGCATGATCGATGCCCGTGGCGCGGGGGAGAGTTGGCGCGAACTCGCCCACATTGATGAAACGATCGATGCGGCTCAGGTCTTCGGTGCGGACGCCATCCTGAGCCCGGGCTTCGTCGACATTCACGGCCACGGCGGCGGCGGAGTCGCCTACGACGACGGCATTGAGGCGATCCGCACAGCCCGTGCCATGCACCTCTCGCATGGCACAACGAGCGCGGTCATTTCGCTCGTGACGGCTCCGCTCGAGGATCTGGAGCGCAGCGTCGCTGCCATCGCAGAACTCACGAAGACCGACGCCGACATCATGGGCTCCCACCTTGAGGGCCCTTTCCTCGACCTGGGGCACCAGGGTGCCCACGAACCCACCCTCTTGCGCAACCCAACCCCCGAGAGCGTCGCTCGCCTCTTAGAGGCTGGCGCTGGCACGGTGCGTCAAATCACGATTGCCCCCGAACTGGCGGGCGGCATGGCAGCCATCGAACAGATCGTCGCCGCTGGTGCTGTCGCCGCTGTGGGGCATACGGATGCCACCGAGACGCAGGCTTGCGCAGCATTTGATGCGGGCGCCTCCTTGCTGACTCACGCGTTCAACGCCATGCGGCCGATTCACCACCGCGCTCCCGGGCCCGTGCTTGCCGCCGCCGCAGACGAGCGCGTCACGCTTGAAGGCATCGCCGATGGGATCCACTTGCACGCAGACGTCATCCGTCTCCTGTTCCAGGTCGCACCCGGCCGCGTGGCTCTTGTCACGGATGCCATGGCCGCCGCAGGGAGTGAAGACGGCCACTACGATTTGGGCGCCGTGAAGGTCACGGTGAAAGACGGAATCGCTCGGGCCGACGACACGGGATCGATTGCCGGCTCAACACTCACGCAAGACGTCGCACTGCGCACCGCGGTGGCCGCTGGCGTGCCCGTAACCGACGCGTTGCAGGCACTCACGTCAACGCCAGCCCGCGCCATGGGGCGTGCAGATATCGGCACGCTGACAGTCGGCAGCCGAGCAGATCTCGTCGTTATTGACGCGGATCTCACGGTGCGACGCGTCTACACCTCATACGAGCCAATCGCCTGAAAGAACGGGAAAGGCGGCGAGGCCCCCTGCGCTCGCCGCCTTTATCGGTTTCCCGAACCGTTGGCGCTCGTCGCGCCACTGCATCTTCTGTTGTGTGCGAATCAGATGAATGAAGAGTGAAGGGGCCGAGGTCTCCCCCGAAATCTCGGCCCCTCCATCCGAGCCGCTTGGCGGCTCCATCCGGTGCATCCGCCCCCCGGGTGGAGCATCCGAAATCTGTTCGCTTATACCCATGAGACGGGGCGTACACAGATTCATTACGCGACTTCTCAAAAATCTTCAAAAAAGTTCTCTGGCAGGCATCTCACGGAAGATCGTGGTGCAACTTTCAGGTCAGCGGTGCACAATAGGGAAGGTCGCGTAACAAAAGCGAGCTCCTCGCGTCTCTTCAACTGAAGATGAGTTACGGCCCGATTGAGACTTTGTCATGACACCCGAAGAACTGTTTGACCTCGAACACGCGAATGCGCCCGCTGACAGCGCGCTCATCCTGCGGGCACGTTCAGGCGACAATGAAGCGTACGCCGAGTTGTGGCGTCGCCACTACGTTTCGGGGGTCGCTGTTGCACGCTCCATCTCGTCGAATATCGACCCAGATGATCTCGTGCAGGAGGCCTACACGCGCATCTTCGAAGCGGTTCGCCGAGGCGGTGGCCCGACGGCCTCGTTCCGCGCCTACCTCTTTACGAGCATCCGCAATACCGCGGCCTCATGGGGCCGAGCACGCAACGAGACGCCCATTGACGAGCTTTCTGCTGTTGCCGACCCCGACACGACCGAACAGGCAACGGAAGAGGCACTCGAGCGGAGCCTGACGGCCAACGCATTCCGCAGCCTGCCAACGCGGTGGCAAGAGGTGCTCTGGTACACCGAGATCGAGCAGATGAAGCCCGCCGCAGTCGCACCCCTCTTGGGTATGACATCGGGTGGCGTTTCCCAGCTCGCATTCCGCGCCCGAGAAGGTCTGCGGGAAGCCTGGGTACAGGCACACTTGCAATCGGTTGCTGACGGCAGCGAATGCCAGTGGGCGATCGAACACCTCGGAGCACACTCGCGGAGCAATCTCGCGCGACGCGATGCAAAGCGCATGAATGAGCACCTTGCTGGATGCCCGCGTTGCGCGATCGTCGCGGCAGAGGCCGACAATGTCTCCAAGCGACTCGCGCTCGTGTTGCTGCCGCTCGTTGTGGGTGTGACAGGTGCCGCAAGTTACGCAGCGTATGTACAGGGCGCCGGCGCCCCCGTTGCCGCACTCGTCTCAATGCCCGCGAGTGTTGCCGGTGCCGCGGTGAACGCGGCAACCTCCGGCACGACGAGCAGTGCAACAGCTGGTGCCAGCTCGACCGCCGGTGGCTCGACGGCTGCTGGAAGCACCGTTGGGGCAAGTGCTGCTGCCGGCGGCATGGCAACTGCAGGCACCTTTGCCGGAATGACGGCACTCGTCGCTGCGGGCGTCGCGGGTATCGCACTTGCTGGCGGGCTCGCTGCGGCTTCGTTCGCCCCCGAACTGTTTGGGAACACGCCGGATGCTTCTGCGAGCGCGCAAGATGCTGCCGGGCAGGGCCTCACGGGTACCGAGGTCGTCGAGGATGAAGACGCGAAAGACGGCGGTATCCCAGAGAAGCCGACGCCCATCGTGCCATCAACCGCGCCCGTCTTGGCTCCCGCACCCACTGTGACGCCCAGCACCCTCCCCCGTCTCGATGCGCTCCCGCCGCGGCAGGAACCGGCCACGGATCAGTCCCGCCCGACCGTGAGCGTTCCTGTGCCGACGACTCCTCCTGTCGTCGACCCGCCCGAGCCCGAGGTGCCCGGACCCGTTGAGCCGACTCCCGAGCCTGAAGAGCCTGGACCCGTCGACCCGACGCCATCCCCTGAGCCCACTCCCGAGCCGACCCCGGAGCCAACTCCCGAGCCAACGCCGGAACCGACTCCGACCCCCACGCCCGAACCAACACCGACTCCGACCCCGGAACCGACGCCCACCCCCGAAGAGCCCGTGAGCGCATTGCCCGAGGGCACGCCGTCGCTCTCCGCAGTTTCGACCGAATGCTCGGGGATCACCTGCACGACGCTTGTCGGCCTCCACGGCGCACCGGGAGCGACCGTTCATGCGAGCACGGTCGCGGGCCTGTTCGCGACAACTCGGGTTCTCGATGAGAGCGGCTATGCCGAGGTTGAGACCCCAACATACATCCGCGGCACGGAAAGCGCATTTCTGCTGCGCGTGAAGTACGTCGCAGAAGGCGAAGAAGGCCCCGAGTTCACAATCTCGCTCGCCGATCTCCTCAAGGGTTAGCTCGCCCGCGCACCTGCTCTTAAGATGGGGAGGTGAGCAACGCATCCGAGAACGTCGAACCCACCCCGCAACCAATTGCGCCGATCGAGATCATCCGGGTCGTCGTATTGCTGGCTGTCTTGGCCACATTTGCGATTTGGGGTTTCACCGCGTGGAGCACACCGTGGAACTTCGTTTTCGGGCTCGGCACTCCCCTCGTGGTCTTGCTGCTGTGGGCACTGTTTTTGAGCCCGCGCCCCGTGCTCGCCGTGCACCCCTTTGTTCGGGCGGTGATTGAGCTCTTGCTCTACGGCGCAGCAACCGCGGCCTGGTGGTCGATGAACGTGCTGTGGGCCGGAGTCGCATTCGCGGTTGTCGCGATCACGGTCGGGCTCATGTCGGGGCTTGCTGCCCTGCGCGACTGAAGGCGTTTACAGCCCCTGCCACGCGGGTTTGTTGGCGTACGTGTGGCGGTAGTAGCCGGCAAGCTTGAGTTGGCTCGCCGCGGCTTCATCGACGATGACCGAAACATGCCGGTGAAGCTGAATCGCCGACGCCGGGAAGAAGGCTGTCACAGGCCCTTCGACCGCGGCTGCAATCGCTTCGGCCTTTCCGGCGCCGAAGGCGAGCAGCACGAGGTGTTTGGCGTCGTGAATCGTCGCAAGCCCCTGCGTGATGCAGTGCGTCGGTACTTCCTCTGGCGAGGCAAAGAAGCGGGCGTTATCTGCCCGCGTCTGTGCCGTCAGTGTCTTAATACGCGTACGTGAGGCGAAAGAGGAACCCGGTTCGTTGAACCCGATATGCCCATCCGTGCCCACACCGAGCAACTGGATATCAGCCCCACCGGATGCCGCGAGCGCAGCTTCATATCGGATCCCGGCCGTTTCTATGCCGTCAATACTGCCGTCTGGCACGTGTACGTTGGCCGGGTTGAGCCCGAGCGGCTCGACGACCTCTCGCGTGATGACAGAACGGTAGCTTTCCGGGTGCGAAGGGTCGATCCCGACATACTCGTCGAGGGCAAAGCCGCTGACACGTGAGACATCCACGCTTTCGAGCTCTGTGCGCAGCGCACGGTAGACGGGCAAGGGCGTTGACCCTGTTGCAAGCCCCAGAACGGCGTCGGGTTGTCGCCGAATGAGCGCCGCGATGTGGCGAGCAACGAGCTGCCCTGCCGCTTCTGCGTCGTTCAAAATGATGACTTCAGCCATGGAAAGTTCCCGTCATTGTGAGATGCATACCGTTTACTCGACGCCGAGTTCGTTCGTGAGCACGGTGACTGCCGCACCCGTCAGCACGAGATCACTGTTTTCGCTCGTGCGAACGATGAGTCGATCGGTTGTGTTGGGCAGGGTGCGAGAGCGCAGGGTCTCGAAAAGTGTTTCGCAGAATTGCTCTGAAACGATGTCGCGCGGCCCCGTCACGATAATTTCGGCGAGATCGAGCGTCGCAACGAGCGGTGCAAGCGCGATTCCCAGCCGCTGGGACGCGTCTGCAATGACTGTCTCTCGCTCAGCGTCGTTCGTGGCGGAAGCGAGCTTGGGCCGCAGGTACGGCTCGGCCACCCAGGCTTCAAGGCATCCGTGGTTGCCGCACTGGCAGAGCGGGCCGACGTCGGTTCCAACAACGACGTGCCCGATTTCACCCGCGGCAAAGGAGCTGCCCGTGTGGATGCGGCCATCCGCCAACAAGGCACCACCGACCCCTCGCCCGATCATGACGAGGAAGGTGTCACCGTGCGCGCCACCAAAGGTGCGTTCGGCGAGCACGGCAGCGTTCGCGTCGTTGACGATCGAGACAGGCACCTGAAACGTTTCTGCGAGCAGTGCCTCGAGCGGATGCCGCCGCCACCCCAAGTTCGGAGCGCTAAAGACGACGCCGCTGCCGTCGACGAGGCCGGGAGATCCGATGCCGACGCCAAGCAGTGCGTGCTCCGAGGCAAGCTCCATAAGGTTTGATACCAATTTGATAACGGCTTCGGTTGCCTTCTCGCCCGATCCGACATCGTGAAATGGCACTTCGCGGTATTCATCAATCGATCCATCGATCGACATGAGGGCGCCACGAAAACGCCCGGGTTCCGAGAGATCGACCCCGATGATGCGGTGCCCGTCTCGGTCGATATCAACGAGACGACCAGGTTTGCCGGGCCCGCTCGCGACGACCGTGCCGGTCTCGCGCACCAGGCCTTCATCGATGAGATCTGCAATGACATCAGAGATCGTGACCCGCGTCAGGCCGGTCGAGCGCGACAAATCCGCTCGGGATTGCTCCCCCTCGTGAAAGAGCGTTTGCAGCACAAGAGCTCGGTTCACGGTGCGCGCATGTGCCGGAAGTGCCTTCTTGGGTTTTTTCCGGTTTGCGTTTGCGGCAGGTGGCGCTACGCTAGCTTCGTCGCTCGCGGATTCCGCCGTCGGTGTCATGTTTGTTAGTACACCTTACGAAAGCCACTTTCGCAAGCAACTCGCGTGAAATACCGCCAACTTCGGTGCTTCCATCCCACAGGTTGATCTCGTAAACTGTGCTGATGCGTTGCGACCGCTGGTCGTTGCGCCGGAAACGGGAGATAACGTGACAACGATCGCTAATGACACGCCGACCGACGAAGTAAGTACTGTCGCGGCCGACGCGGCCAACGAAACCGTTGAGAACGCGACCGAAGCCGCACACGAGGTAGCAGAGACCAACGCTGACGCAGTCGCGGCGGTCGAAGCCGAACTTGCAGATGTCGATGAGCAGGCCACCGCCGCTCTCGATGACACAACGGATGCGCTCGCCGACACGGAAGCAGAAGCTGACGCCGCGAACGCCGTCCCCACTGATCTTTTCGCCGCTGCCGCAGCGGCACGCGCCGTGAGCGACGCTGACGCAACTGTCGCGTTCCCCGCAGCGACAGAAGCTTCGCCCGTTGATCTGGCAACCGCCGAGGCCGTCGAAGCTGACATGCCCAAGAAGCGCGGCAAGCGCGGCCTCATCTGGGGCCTCGCGGGTGGCGTTGCAGTCCTCGGTGGCGCAGCCGCCGTTGCAGGCTTGACGCTGGTCGCACCGAACACGACGATTGCGGGCATTCCCGTCGGGCTCAAGATGCCTGGCCAAGCTGCCGCTGCCGTTGAAGAGCAGATGAAGAACGTCGTCCTGACGGTGGAAACTCCTACGGGCAGCTTCGAGGTTTCGGGTGCTGACCTTGGTGCCACGTTCGACGCCAAGGCCCTCGCTGACCAGGTGCACGACGGCAGCCCGCTGTGGAACTTCGGTTCGTGGTCGGGCAAGAACTACACCGTGCCTGTCACGGTTGACCCGGCAAAGCTTGAGGCCGCAGCGGTTGCTGCACAGCCTGAATCCTTCACGGCTGCAACCGACGCATCCGTTGCCTACAACGCCGAGACCGGCAAGTACGTTGTGACGCCCTCGGCACCCGGCACGGGCATCGACACGGCAGCTGCCGCAAGCGCCGTCTCGGCAGCGCTCGCGAGCGGCGAGACGAACGCAAAGTTCCAAGCCAATGCCGTGACGATTGACCCGCGGATCGCCGACGCAACGGCAACCGACACGGTCAACAAGCTCAACGCCGCGTTGACGGATGCCGGCTTCTACGTCGGTGACGAAAAGATCATGCCCGTCGACGCCAAAACGATCTCGTCGATGCTGACGGTCGAGCCGACAGCAGACGGCACGGGCTTCCAGGTCACGGCGAACGCTGACGCGCTCAAGCCGATCATCGATGGCATTCCCGCCAAGGTCAACCGCCCCGCGCAGGATGGCTTCCAGATTGTTGACTCGGGCGGAGCTTCCTTGCGTGTGGAGCGCGAAGCTCTCGATGGCCGCGAGGTCGGTGATCTCTCGAAGGTCGCTGATGAGTTTGCTGCAGCCCTCGAAGGTATCGGCAGCAGCGCTGGTGCAGCTGGCCCCATCAAGGTAGAGATCCCCGCCAAGGTCACTCCCGCGACCATGGTCGACGAGCTCCGTCAGATCCACGTTGATCTCTCGCAGCAGCGCCTGTACCAGATGGTCAACGGCGAGGTGTACGACTCGTGGTCCATTTCAAGTGGCACCTCGGCAACGCCGACCCACACAGGCGATTACCGCATCGAGTGGAAACTCGAGTCGCAGACCATGCGCGGTTATGAAGTCAACCCTGATGGTTCGTACCAGGTCTACCCGGAGGGGCACCCTAAGGCTGGCGAGTACGTCATGTACGAGACCGAGGATGTTCCCTGGCCGATGTACCACAACACCGCGGCGTCAGAGGCGCTCCACGGCGTGTACTGGCACGACAACTTCGGTACTCCCATGAGTCACGGCTGCATCGGGATGCCAGTGTGGCGTTCTGCAGAACTCTGGGAGTGGTCACCGTACGGTCTCGAGGTCAGCGTTTACTACAGCTGAGCAAGAGCTCATACGCACTGTGGCGCAACCCCGTACACAGGGGCTGCGCCACAGTGCGTATTCGCGCTAACCTGGGTGCATGAGTGAACTGCGCCTTGAAGAATTGTCGGCGGCCACAATCGTCGCCGTAAACTCCCTCTCGCTCAAGCCCGGGCAGGAACAGTTCCTCGCACCGGTCTCGTATGGCGTCATCGCAACCGTGGCAAACCCAGTCACCAACTGGCAGCGCGTTGTGCTCGATGAGAATGACCGCGTGCTCGGTTTTGTCAATGCAATCTTTGATGCGACCCTCGATGATGCGGAAGAGATCTTCCGCAGCGCGCTCGTGCGCATTAACGTCAATGCCGACGAGCAGGGCCGCGGCGTGGGCCGCTATGCCGTTGAGCAACTCCTCCAAGAGTCGGCGACGCGCGGCTTCGACCACGTCAACGTCATCTACGAGGCAGGCGACGGGGGCCCCGAGGCCTTCTTCGAGCGCGTCGGTTTCACGCCCGTTGGCGAGACCGAGTACGGCGAGGTCATCGCTCGCGCCAACGTCTCGTAGCAGACCTCGCGCCAGCGGGCGGGCGTGCTCTGCCACGCTCGCAGGCATTGGGACTGGCGGGAGACGGCCGTCAGGCCGTCGGGGGACTGCGAGCGTGACGGAGTACGCCCGCCCGCTCCCCCGCAACCAGCGCTACAGCGCGTCGATGATGCTGTTCAGTGTTGCCGATGGGCGCATTGCCTCGGTGACCTTCGCGGCATCCGCGTGGTAGTACCCACCGAGGTCGACGGGCTTGCCCTGCACCGCAAGAAGCTCCTCAACGATCTTGTCTTCGTTTTCAGCGAGCGCCTTCGCGACGGGCTTGAATGCCTCTGCCAACTCAGCATCTTCCGTCTGGTTCGCGAGCTCTTCAGCCCAGTAGCGTGCCAGGTAGTAGTGGCTACCGCGGTTGTCGATCGTGCCGAGCTTGCGGCCCGGTGACTTGTCGTTCTCGAGGAAGGTGCCGGTTGCGCGGTCGAGCGTGTCTGCGAGCACCTTTGCGCGGGCGTTACCCGTGTACTCCGAGAAGTGCTCGAGCGAGGCCGCGAGGGCGAAGAACTCACCGAGGCTATCCCAGCGCAGGTAGTCTTCTTCTTCCAGCTGCTGCACGTGCTTCGGCGCCGAACCACCAGCACCCGTCTCGAAGAGGCCGCCGCCGGCGAGCAGCGGAACGATCGAGAGCATCTTGGCGCTCGTGCCGAGCTCAAGAATTGGGAAGAGGTCGGTCAGGTAGTCACGCAAGACGTTCCCCGTCACCGAAATGGTGTCTTTGCCCTGACGCATCCGTGCGAGCGTGTAGGTCGTTGCCTCTTCGGGTGCCATGATCGCGAGCTTGACATCGGATGTGTCGAGCGTCGCAAGCGCCTGGTACACCTTGGCGATGAGCTGCGCGTCGTGTGAGCGGCTCACATCGAGCCAGAACACGGCGGGTGCACCCGTGGCGCGTGCACGGTTGACTGCGAGGCGCACCCAGTCCATGACGGGGATGTGCTTCGTCTGCGTTGCGCGCCAGATGTCGCCAGCGCCAACGTGGTGTTCGATGATGACCTGGTCGTCACCGTCGAGCACCTGCATAACACCGTCGCTTGGCACCTCGAAGGTCTTGTCGTGGCTGCCGTATTCTTCGGCTGCCTGGGCCATGAGGCCAACGTTGGGAACCGATCCGATCTTGGCGGGGTCGAGCGGGCCGTGCTGGTTGACGTCGTCGATCACGGCCTGGTAGACACCGGCATACGACGAGTCCGGGATCACGGCGAGCGTGTCGGCTTCTTCGCCATCGGCACCCCAGAGCTTGCCACCGTTGCGGATGAGCGCGGGCATAGAGGCGTCGACGATAACGTCGCTTGGCACGTGGAGGTTCGTGATGCCCTTGTCGCTGTTGACGTAGCTCAGGCGCGGGCCGTTCGCCATTGCGTCTTCGAATGCCTGCCTGATCTCAGCACCGTTGTCGAGGTTGTCGAGCCCGGCAAGGATCGCACCCAGGCCATCGTTTGCCGAAAGGCCAGCGGCGGCAAGCTGCTCACCATAGGTGTCGAAGACGTCTTTGAAGTAGGCCTTGACCGCGTGGCCGAACAGGATGGGGTCGCTGACCTTCATCATGGTTGCCTTGAGGTGCAGCGAATACAGCACGTCGAGCGCCTTGGCATCTTCGAGTGTCTCGGCGAGGAAGGCGTCGAGATCCTTGGCCGACATGAAGGTTGCGTCGACGATCTCGCGCGGCAGCACCTTGAGGTTGTCGCGGAAGACCGTGACGGTGCCGTCTTCGGCAACGTGCTGGATCGTGAGGGTGTCGTCGTGAGCGGCGACGTAGCTCTTCTCGTTCTTCTTGAAGTCGTCGTGGCCCATCGTGGCAACGCGCGTCTTCGAGCCCTCAGCAAACGGCTTGTTCCGGTGCGGGAACTTCTTGGCGTAGTTCTTGACCGAGCCCGGAGCACGGCGGTCACTGTTGCCCTCGCGCAGCACGGGGTTGACGGCGGAACCCTTGATGCGGTCGTAGCGAGCGCGGATGTCTTTCTCTTCAAGCGTCGTGGGCTCATCCGGGAAGTCCGGGATGTCGTAACCCTGCGCCTGCAGTTCGGCAATCGCTGCCTTGAGCTGCGGGATGGAAGCCGAGATGTTTGGCAGTTTGATGATGTTTGCCTCGGGAAGCGTTGCGAGCGCGCCGAGTTCAGCGAGTGCGTCGCCGACCTGCTGCTCGGGCGTCAGCTTCTGCGGGAAGGCTGCGAGGATACGACCCGCGAGCGAGATATCGCGCGTTTCGATCGGCACACCGGCGGTGCCAGCGTAAGCCTGAATGATGGGCAAGAACGAAGCTGTGGCGAGTGCCGGAGCTTCGTCGGTGTGCGTGTAAATGATGCGCGAATCGGCCACTGCTTGATCCTTTTGAGTTCGTCGTGAAATCCTTATCTATCCTAGCGCTCGCGGGCCGCCTCCCTCATGGGAAGCATCCGATTTCTGACGGCAAACCTTGTCAGTGCGGCACAGTGCACCGCGTCACGTACGGTTGAGTGGGAAAGGGGCACACATGAGCGATGCTTCAGCTGAAATGCAGGCACGGGCCGACCTTTTTGATCTGACAACACCGCCCGAGCGTCTCGCGCAGATCGCGCGCGACTACCCACAGTTCGCCTCGTACATCGCGGGGCACCCCAATGTGTACCCCGAACTCAAACAGTGGGCGCAAGAGCTCGTTGCAACGCAGCAGACTCCCCCACCGACGCCGTCGTTCACGCCGCCAGCGGCAACGGATACCGCATGGAAACCTGAGCCACTCCCAGATCCGTACCTCGCACAGGTGACCCCCGACTACAGTGCAGGGGCGTACCCGTACGCCAACGCGCCCGTCATGATGGCACCACCAACGAACACCATGGCTGTGCTCTCGCTCGTCTTTGCTTTCGTCTTCTCGCCCCTGGGGATCGTGTTCGGGCACATCGCAAACGGGCAGATTCGCAGAACGGGAGAGGCCGGCGGCGGTCTTGCCACTGCCGGCCTCATCATCGGTTACGTCTTTACCGCGTTTTGGGTGCTCTACATCCTCATGATGATCTTGATCTTCAGCGCTGCCGCTCGATACTAGGCGAGTGATTCGAGCCAGGCTGCGTGCAGCTGGGCGAACTTGCCCGTGCCGGCGATGAGCTCGGCGGGGGTGTCGTCCTCGATCACGCGGCCGTGTTCCATGACGAGCACGCGGTCAGCGATCGCGACTGTCGACAGGCGGTGCGCGATGATGATGGCCGTGCGGTCTTTCAGCAGCGTTTCAAGCGCGTGCTGAATCTGGCGTTCCGAGGGCATGTCGAGCGAGGCAGTCGCCTCATCAAGAATCAAGACCGCGGGGTTTGCCAAGAAGGCACGGGCGAACGAAATGAGCTGACGCTGGCCCGCCGAAACACGGCCACCACGCTTGTTGACGTCGGTCTCGTAGCCGTCGGGCAACGCCATGATGAAGTCATCCGCACCAACCGCCTTGGCCGCAGCACGAATCTCTTCCATCGTCGCATCGGGCTTTCCGAGGGCAATGTTCTCAGCAACCGTGCCGCTGAAGAGGTACGCCTCTTGCGTGACCATGACGATCGCGCGACGCAGGTCGGCGGGCGAGAGATCACGCAGGTCGATGCCGTCGAGCTTGACGGCACCCTCGATGGGGTCGTAGAAGCGCGATACGAGCTTTGCGAGCGTCGTCTTGCCGGCACCTGTTGTACCCACGAGCGCGACCGTTTGCCCCGCCGGGATCTCGAGAGAGAACTCCGGCAAAATCGTGCGATCGTCGCTATACCCAAAGCTCACGTTGTCGAACGTCAGCTCGCCACGAGCGTGCTCAAGCGGAACGGGGTTCTCTGGGTCTTTGACGGTCGGTTCCTCTTCGAGCACACCCGAGATCTTCTCGAGCGCTGCCGCTGCCGACTGGTACGAGTTCAAGAACATCGCGATGTCTTGCAGCGGGCCGAAGAAGTTACGCACGTACATGACGGTTGCCAGCAGCACACCGACCGCGAGGGCACCCGAGGCGACCCGTAAGCCGCCCGAGAGCAGCACGCCGAACGTTGTGAGCGCGGCGATCGCCATGATTCCCGGCTCAAAGGTTCCGAACATCCGAAGCACACGCAAGTTCGCATCGCGGTAGTCGCTCGCAACAGCCGTGAACGACTCGTTGTTACGCGGCTCCTTACGGAAGGCCTTGACAGCACGGATGCCCGTCATGGTCTCGACGAACTGCACGATGACTTTCGCGCTGATCGTCGTTGACTGCCGGTAGGCAACCTGCGAGCGCTTGTAGAACCAACGCATAAGAAAGCCAATCGGCACCCCTGCGCACAGCACGATGAGACCCGCGCGCCAGTCAACGATCGTAAGCGCCGCAAAGGTGAAGACCACGAACACGATGCCCTGCACGAGTTCTTGCAAGCCACCACCGATGAGGTCGCGGATGGCCCCAACATCGCTCGTCTGACGCGAAATGATGCGCCCCGAGGTGTAGCTCTCGTGGAACTCGAGACTCAGGCGCTGCGTGTGTCGGAAGAGGCGCGTCCGCAAATCGAGCAGGACCGTCTCGGTGATCTTCTGCGCGAGCTTGATGTACGCCCAGATGAGCACGGCCGACATGATGGCGGCGAAGGCGAAGATCGAAGCGATGATGATGAGCGGCTTCCAGTCGCCGTCAAGCGCACCCGGAAGGCCCGTGTCGATACCCGCCGCGATCAGCGCTGGGCCCGCGACCTCGAGGGTCGTCGAGACGAGCACGAGCACCGCTGCGAGCACGATCCACCAGCGCAAGGGCTTGATAAGCGAGAGCAGCAGACGCGTCGAGCGTTTGCGGATCGCCTTTGACTCAGCCTTGTTGTAGTCGTCGCGGTCTTCTCCGGTCGTACCGGTTACCGAGGTTGTCATGCGAACACCCCCTCATCCCCTTCTTGTGCTCTTTCGGCGGCTTCACCGAGACCGATCGTGATCGCGCCCGTTGCAAGCTTTTCGTTGTATTCGTCTTGCGTCAGCGCGGTGTCTGGGTTCTCCAGGCTCGAGATGACGTAGCGATAGTGCTCGCTCGACTTCAAGAGATCGGCGTGCGTTCCCACGGCCGAAATCCGCCCGTTCTCCAGCACGGCGACGCGGTCGGCCAGGGCGACCGTCGAGGGCCGGTGTGCCACGATGAGCGCGGTCGTTCCGGCCAGGACGTGGCGCAGGGCCTCTTCCACGAGCGCTTCTGTGTCGACATCGAGGGCCGAGAGCGGGTCATCCATAACGATGACCTTCGGGGCCGCCGCAACCGCGCGCGCAAGCGCGAGTCGTTGCCGCTGGCCGCCCGAGAGGCTCATGCCCTCTTCGCCGATCGTTGTCTCGGCGCCCTCTGGCAGATCCTTCACGAACGACGCCTGTGCAACGTCGAGTGCCTCTTGCAAGACGGCATCAGCCTCGGGCGAGTGCAGCTCGAGGTCGTCCCGGCCGAGCAATACGTTCTCTCGAACGGATGCCGAGAACAAGGTGGCATCCTCAAACGCCATCGCAATGTGCCGGCGAAGCTCCGGGAGTGCAAACTCGCGCACGTCGATGCCGTCGAGCTTGACGGCACCGCTCGTCACCTCGTAGAGGCGCGTAGGCAGCGCCGTGAGCGTCGTCTTGCCGGAGCCCGTGAGCCCCACAAGCGCCATGGTCTCCCCCGGTTCGATCACGAGATCGACCTGTTCGAGCACGGGGCGTTCGTCTTCACGCGCATCCGCGAATGCAAAGCCGGCACTCTCGAACGAGAGACGGCCCTGCGGTTCCGCGAGCGAAACCGGGTGCTCTGGCGAAGTGATCGTGTCAACAGCGTCGTAGATCTCGAAGACACGCTCACTTGCCGTGCGAGCGTCGAGCGTGAAGGCGAAAAGGAACCCAATCGACTCGATGGGCCAGCGCAAGACGACGACCATCGCGAAATAGGCAACCAGCTGCGGCTCGGTGAGCTGACCCTGCGTAACAAGCCACACACCCAACACGAGGTTGACGACAAGACCGATCTGCGGCACAAAGGTCAGCCAGCCCCAGATCGAGGCCATTTCGCTTGCCTTTTCAAGCTCGGTCTCGCGCAGCGCGCGAGCCTGCTTCGTGAAGCGGTTGAGCGAGTACCCACCGCGCCCGAAAGCCTTGAGCACGCGGATGCCGTGCACGCTTTCTTCCACGCTCGTCGCGAGATCACCGGCCTGGTCTTGGCTGCGACGCGAAAGTTCGCCGTAGCGCTTCTCGAACCGGAAACCGACGTACCAGAGCGGCAGCGAGGTCACGAGGAAGCTCGTGCCAAGTAGCCAGTGCCAGCGGAAGAGGAAGATCGAGCCGACAACGATCATGACGGTGTTGACGATCAGGAAGGTGATGCCGAACGCCATCCACCGGCGGATGAGGTTGAGATCCTGCATCATACGGCTTAGCAACTGCCCCGACTGCCACTTGTCGTGGAAGGCGACGGGCAAGCTTTGCAGCTTGGCGTAGATCGTCGTGCGCATGTCGAGCTCGACACCCGTGACGGGCTTGAAGATAAACTTCCGACGCAACCACGCAAAGAAAGCCTCGAGCAAAGCAAGGCCGAGCACGGCAGCGGCACCGCCGACGATGGCCGGCACAATCTTGTCGGTAATCGGGCCAGCGATCGTCCACTCGATCACGAGCGGGATCGACAGCGCGACGAGCGAGGCCGCAAGCGCCGTGATGATACCGAGCGTAAGCGCGGGCAGTGCGGGCCGAGCAAACGGAATGAGTCGAACCAAGGAGTTACGACGGGGTTTGACGTAAGCATCCACGGATGCGGATGAAGAAGACATGAAAAACCGATTTCAGAAAGAGGTGAAACAACGAGAAGCGTGTGAAATCACGCAAAAACGGGGGATGCTCACGGGGAGCTTGTGGGGAGGACGCGGCGTTGCGAGTCGACTAGCCAAAAATACGCGGGGCCACACGGACGACGAACGCTGAACGGTTCGATTTCATTGCCGGGCTCCTCTCGCGATACGCCGCTGACGCGACGACGTTGTTCAGCCTACTACGGCTCGAGGCGAGGGTGCGCCGCGTACAGATATCGTTTTCCGGATGTTCAGTTACAGCGTTCTCAGCCGCCGAGGTTTCTGGTGTGGCCGATGACCGCACCCGAGTGGGTTAGCGGCCTGTACCGCCGTGGACCTTCGCCTCTTCTTCGGCGTCGAGGCCGTAGGCGGCGTGGACGCGACGAGCGGCATCCGCCAACTCATCGGTGCGCACAACAACCGAGATGCGGATCTCACTCGTCGAGATCATCTCGATGTTGATACCCGCCTCGCTCAGCGCCTGGAAGAGGATGGCCGAAACGCCCGAGTGCGTACGCATGCCAGCGCCGACAACCGAGAGCTTGCCGATCTGGTCGTCGTGGACGAGCTGTTCGAACCCGATGCCAGCCTGTGCCTGCGTGAGCGCCTTGAGGGCATCTTTCGCCTGCGTCTTGGGAAGCGTGAACGAGATGTCGGTGCGACCCGTCGCCGCGGCCGAGACGTTCTGCACGATCATGTCGACGTTGGCGCCGGAGTTTGCCACGAACGTGAAGATCTCGGCTGCCTTCCCGGGAACGTCGGGAACCCCAATGACCGTGATCTTCGCCTGGCTCTGGTCGGTCGCGACACCGGTGACGATGGGTTCTTCCATGTCTTCATCCTCTGATTCAGAACCTCGGGCTGCAATGAGGTCGGTGACATATTCGGGCACCTTCATGCCCTCGGAGACAACGTACGTCCCCTCATTCGAGGTAAAGCTTGAGCGTGCGTGGATCAAGACGCCGTGCCGGCGGGCAAACTCAACCGCGCGCATGTAGAGCACCTTGGCGCCGTTTGCGGCGAGCTCGAGCATCTCTTCTGCGTCAATCGTCTGCAGCTTGCGTGCGTTGGGCACAACGCGCGGGTCGGCGCTGAAGATGCCGTCAACATCGCTGTAAATCTCACACACATCTGCGTCGAGCGCGCTCGCAAGCGCGACGGCTGTTGTGTCGGATCCGCCGCGGCCGAGGGTCGTGACATCCATTGAGGTGGGGTTGAAGCCCTGGAACCCCGCGACGATGACGATCGCGCCCTCGTCGAGCGCTTCGCGCAAACGCGTCGGCTCGACGTCAACGATGCGTGCGGCGCCGTGCGTGGCGTCCGTCATCATGCCGGCTTGGATTCCCGTGAATCCGCGCGCCTCGAACCCCATGGAGTGAATCGCCATCGCGAGCAGCGACATTGAAATGCGCTCGCCACTCGAGAGGAGCATGTCGAGTTCGCGCGGCGCCGGGATCGGTGCGACCTCGGCGGCGAGATCAAGCAGCTCGTCGGTCGTGTCGCCCATGGCGCTCACGGCAACAACAACATCGTGGCCCGCGCGGCGGGTGTCGACGATGCGTTTCGCGACGCGTTTGATCCCTTCGGCATCCGCGACGGATGAGCCACCGTACTTTTGCACGATGAGTGCCACGAGTGACCTCCGAGAGTTGCGCGAAAGAAGAGAACCTTGGGCAATTGCCCAGAGCTCTTATTCTAAACGGCGCGGCGACCCTCAAATGCGCGCCCCAGCGTGACCTCGTCGGCGTATTCGAGGTCGCCGCCGACGGGCAGCCCGCTCGCGAGGCGTGTTGCCTGCACCTCCATTGAGCTCAGCAACCGGCTCAGGTATGCGGCAGTTGCCTCACCCTCGAGGTTGGGGTTCGTTGCGAGGATGACCTCTTGCACCGTGCCGTCGGCGAGGCGCGACATAAGTTCGGCAATGCGCAGATCGTTGGGCCCCACGCCCGCGATGGGACTGATGGCTCCCCCGAGCACGTGGTAGAGCCCGCGGAACTCGCGCGTGCGCTCGATCGCCGCAACGTCGCGAGCATCCTCGACAACACAGATGAGGGCACGATCGCGGCGTGGGTCACGACAGATGACGCACAGCTCCTGATCGGCGACGTTGCCGCACACCTCGCAGAACCGCACGCGTTCACGTACTTCTGTCAACAGTTGCGAGAGACGCGAGACATCAAAGGAGGGCGTCTGCAAAATGTGAAACGCAATGCGCTGTGCCGACTTGGGGCCCACCCCGGGAAGGCGGCCAAACTCGTCGATGAGTTCTTGAACGATGCCGTCGTACATGGTTTAGCCGAACCTCGTTGGGGAATCGTAGGGCTCTTCACCGATCAGCTCGGCACCGAGAATCTCGCGGATAACTGCCTCGCCGTATCGCTCAGCGCCGGCGGCTGTATGGGCTCGTGAAACCGGGGGCGCCACGGGCGCGGGCTTTGGCGTGGCGGGTGCAGCGTCAACCACTGGTTCGGGCTCGGGAAGGTCGTCCGGCGGCAGGTCTTCGGGCCACTGCTCGTCATCGGCGGGCGGTTCAACATCGCTCTGCGGAATCGCCGCGACGGCCCACTCAGTAACGGATGCCTCGGGAACGGCTGGAGCAGGCTCCTCGGTGTCAGAGGGCGGAACTTCGATCTGCGGCACCTGGTCAGCCGGAAGCGCGGTTGGACGATACTTGACGCGCACGCCAAGACGCTTGTTGATTGCCTGACGCGTTCGTTCTGCCGGGCTGTCAGAACCGGGCCGGCCCTTGAACGATTCCAGGTCGGCGGCGCTGCGGAACCCGAGCGCGAGAACGTCGGGCGCGTCAAATGCGACGGGAACCGCGTTCATGAGCACGAGCCATGCTGTGCGATCGACGGCGGCGACATCCTCGAGAATCGCGGGCCACTCACGCTCGATGTCGGCAAAAGTGAGTTCAGCGGCTTGCGCAGCAGGCTCAGGTTCGGGTGCGGTTTCCGGCTCTGCGCTCGTCGAAGCCTCCGCGACGGGTGGTTCGCTCTGAGGTTCGGTCGCCGCGGGTGGCTCGGAAGCTGGTGCCGGGGTCGGCTCCGGCGCGGCCGCAACAACTTGCTGCGCAGGCCTTTCCACTCGCTCCGCCGGGGCGCTTGGGCCCACGCCGGCGCGAGGCTCGCCGGATCGTTCACGATCTGACGAGGAGCCGGTGGGGACAACGAGCGGGGTTGGGGCGGAAGCGATCGTCGAGGCAGCCGCGAGGATGCGGGCAACGAGCAACTCGAGGTGCAGGCGCGGCGAGGTGGCGCCGCTCATCTCGTCGAGGGCGCTGCTGACGACATCCGCCGTCTTTGAAAGGCGTTCGCGGCCGAACTGCAGGGCTTGCTCATGCATCCGCTCTCGTTCATCAACCGGGATGCTACGCAAAACGTCGTCGGCCTTGGGGCCCACCGCGGCGATGATGATGAGGTCACGTAGGCGCTCAAGCAGGTCGTCAACAAAGCGGCGCGGGTCTTGCCCCGTCTGCACAACGCGGTCGATTGCGGCGAATGCGGCGGGGGCATCGTTCGCGCCAAATGCACCAACGATCTCGTCGAGCAGAGCCGTGTGCGTGTAACCGAGCAGCGAAACTGCACGCTCGTACGTCACGCCAGACGCCTCACTACCCGCGATGAGCTGGTCGAGCAATGAGAGCGTGTCACGCGGCGAACCACCGCCCGCGCGAACCACAAGCGGGAGCACACCGGGGTCAACCGTCACGCCCTCTTCTTTGCAGAGTTGCTCGACGTACTCGAGCATCGCCGCGGGTGGCACAAGCCGGAAGGGGTAGTGATGCGTACGCGAACGAATCGTGCCGAGCACCTTCTCGGGCTCGGTCGTCGCGAAGATGAACTTGACGTGCGGCGGCGGCTCTTCAACAAGCTTGAGCAGCGCATTGAAACCCTGGGCCGTCACCATGTGCGCCTCGTCAAGAATGAAGATCTTGAAGCGGTCTCGGCTCGGGGCGAAAACAGCGCGTTCACGCAGATCGCGGGCATCGTCAACACCGTTGTGGCTCGCGGCGTCGATCTCAACAACGTCGAGTGAACCGCCACCACCGCGCGAAAGCTCAATGCACGAGTCGCACTTGCCGCACGGGGTATCCGTCGGGCCCTCGGCACAGTTCAAGCAGCGCGCGAGAATACGAGCGGATGTTGTCTTGCCACAGCCACGCGGGCCGCTGAAGAGGTACGCGTGACCGACGCGGTCGCTGCGCAGCGCCGTCATGAGCGGCTCAGTCACCTGGGACTGCCCGATCATCTCGCCGAACGCCTCGGGCCGGTAGCGGCGGTACAGAGCTGTGGTCACGAAACCAGACTACGCGGTACGACTGACATTGACGCAGCGCGGGTCAAGGTTGAGCGGGCGGGCGCATTCTGTCACGCTCGCAGGCATCGGGACTGGCGGGAGACGGCCCTCGGCCGTCGGGGACTGCGAGTGTGACGGAATGCGCCCGCCCGCGGCACGCTCAGGCACCTTGCGTCAGTAGCGCAGGAAGAACGAATCCGTCGTCGTGGGCACAGTCGACGAAAGCAGGGTACCGTCGTCGCGGCGCTCGAGCTCAAGCTTCTTGAGCGTCGGGCGGCCTTCGATGAGCGGGCCTTGGCCTTCGAGCGGCACAACGACAGCGGCATCCGCTGTGACCTTGAACGCTTTGCCACGCACCTCGAACTCAACGGGCGCTCCAGCCTCGGTCATCTCAACCGTCAGCTGCGAACGCTCGACCGTGATCTGCAGTACGGCATCACGCCAGCGCAGTGGGAAGGCGATCGAATCCCACCCTTCCGGCAAGCGCGGGTCGAAGCTCAAGAGCCCAAAGTAGTCGCGCATGCCGCCGAAACCACTCACGAGCGCCGTCCACACGCCACCGGCGGAGGCGACGTGCACGCCATCCGAGGCATTGTTGTGCAGGTCAGCGAGGTCGACGTAGAGGGCGTGCTCGAAGTACTCGAGCGCGAGATCCTGGTAGCCAACCTCGGCCGCGAGAATCGACTGCACGACAGCCGAAAGCGTCGAGTCGCCCGTTGTCAGTGGGTCGTAATACTCAAAGTCCGCGAGCTTCTGCTCGGCCGTGAAGTGGTTACCCTGCAAGAACAGCGCGAGCACGACGTCGGCCTGCTTGAGCACCTGGTGCCGGTAAATCACGAGCGGGTGGAAGTGCAAGAGCAGCGGATGCTTCTCTACCGGCGTGTTCTCGAGATCCCACAGCTCCTTCTCGAGGAACTGCTCATCCTGCGGGTGAATCCCAAGCGCCTCGCTGAACGGAATGTGCATCGCCGCGGCGGCATCCCACCACTCGTCTGCCTCGTTCGGCTTGATATCGAGACGCTCAACAGCTGCCTCGTACTGTTCCGGCAGGCGGTCTTTCATGGCGCGCAGCGTGCGGGCAGCGAAGCGCAGATTGAAGCGAGCCATGACGTTCGTGAACATGTTGTCGTTCACGACCGTCGTGTACTCGTCTGGGCCGGTCACACCGTGAATATGGAACGTCGAATCGCCGTTCGTGCCGCGCCAGAAACCGAGCGAGCGCCACATGCGGGCCGTCTCGACCGCGATGTCGACGCCCTCGCGGGCGAGGAAGTCGTAGTCCGCCGTGGCGCGCACGTACTTTGCGAGCGCAAATGAGATATCGGCGTTGATGTGGTACTGCGCGGTGCCGGCTGCGTAGTAGGCGGATGCTTCTTCACCGTTGATCGTGCGCCAGGCGAACAGGGCACCAGCCTCGTTCATCTTGGCTGCGCGGCGACGGGCCGCATCGAGCATCCGCGTCCGGAATCGCAGGGCGTTCTTGGCCCACTCCGGCGAGGTGTAGGTGTAGAAGGGCAGGGCGTAAATCTCGGTGTCCCAGAAGTAATGACCGCTGTAGCCCGAGCCCGAGACGCCCTTCGCCGAGACGCCATTCCCGTCGGCGCGAGCACCACACTGGGCGAGCTGGAAGAGGCACCAGCGCACGGCCTGCTGAATGTCGTCGTGGCCGGCGACAACAACATCCGAACGCTTCCAGAAATCTTCGAGCCACTGCTCTTGCTGGGCGAAGAGCTCGGGCACGCCAGCCTCGATCACTCGATCAAGATTGCGGATGCAGCGGTCAACAAGCTCGCTCGGGGGCACGCCACGCGAGGTGTGGTACGCGCCAACCTTCGCAACGCGAAGCGTGACACCGGGGGCGGCGTCGTAACTGATCACGGTCTTGGCAAAATCAGGCTCGGCCGTCGCCTTGACCTTGTATTTGCCCTCTGTCTCGATGACGTGATCGGTAGCAACCGCGATCGTCATGCCCGAGTTCGCGACGCGATACGAAACCCAGGTACGTGTGCCCTTGGCCCCGAAGACGAAGGGTTGCAGCACACGGTCGGTCATCTGTTCGGCCTTGCGCGGGTCGAACTCTGCTCCCGGATGCGCCCGCTTGTCTGCGGTACTGGCTGCTGCGCCGACACCCGGCGCCGCGGCTCCCCCGTAGACATCCTCGCCATCTTGGCGGTTGAGAATCTGCGAGCTCACAGTCACAGCTGCCGAATCGTTGAGCACTGTGATGTCGAGCGTGAGCGCTGCCGTGTGGCGCTCTTCGAACGAGACAATGCGTTCGTCGCGGATCTGCACGTGCTTGCCGGATGCCGTTACCCACACAAACGAACGCGTCAAAACACCCGTGCGCAGGTCGAGCACGCGCTCGTAATCACGGATATCTGCCTCGTCAAAGTCGAGCGGCTCGTCGTCGACGTAGATGCGCATGACCTTGATGTCGGGCACATTGACGATCGTCTGGCCTACCTCTGCGAAGCCATAGGCCTGCTCGGCGTGACGAATCGGGAACGTCTCGTGAAACCCGTTGATAAAGGTGCCGTGCTCGTAGGCACGACGCCCCTCAATGTGGTTGCCACGCAGCCCGAGGTAGCCGTTGCCGAGCGCAAAACTCGTCTCAGCGATGCCCGGTTTGGGTGCTGCGGGGCTCGTCTCGATCAGTCGCCAGGGGTCGATCGGGTAAAGCGTGCGATCAAGCACGGTGCCTCCAGGCGGGGGTTACTTGTCTTCTGACTGAGCGGGTTTTACGGCGGGCTTTTTCGCAGCGGGCTTCTTTGCAGCTGACTTCTTGGCGGCCGGTTTCGCAGCTGGCTTGGCCTCGATCTCGGCTGCTGTGGGCGCTTCGATTGCGTCAGTGGCATCCGCTTCGATGGCAACCGAGGGCGCGAGCGCATCGTTGTCGATGCGCATGAGCTCGGCGATCTCGTACTGGAAGTTCTGCAGCATGGACTGCTGACGACGCAGCTCGCTGGCACGGTCTTCGCTATCGCGCAGTGCGAACGTGGCGTGCTGGTTGACGAGCTCGGTGATGCGGCGAGCACGCTCGTGCGCGCGCTCAACAACCTCGCGGGCACGCAGCTGCGCGTCGGCGTGAATCTGCTTGGCCTGTGCACGCATGAGGCGGTCGTGGTCTTCAGCCTTGGCCTGCACACGTGCGGAGTGGTCGAGCGATGCCTGCACCTGCGCGTTCGCGTCAGCCGTAATGCGCTCAGCGTGGGCAACGGCTTGATTGTGCAGCGTCAAGAATTCCTGCTGGTGCTCTTCTGTGCGGCGTTGGTGTGCTTCTTCAAGCTCGAGGGCACGCAGGCGCTGTTCGCGAACGGCCTCCTCGGCTTCGGCGCGCTGCAGTTCGGTCTCACGTGCGACCATCTTGCGCAGGGTCGCCGCACCCTTGTCTGCTTCGGCACGAATTGCAGCAGCTTCCTGCTCAGCGCGCGAAACCATTTCGGCTGCGTGCGCGCGCTCACGATCAAGCTGCGTCTGGTGTGCCGTCTGCTCGGTCTCCATCTTGAGACGGATGGCGGCGGCGTCTTGCTCGGCCTGCTCGCGCGTCATCTGTGCATCAGCAAGCGACTCGGCGCGGCGGGCGTCGATCTCTTCGCGCGCGGCAGCGATGAGGCGGTCACCCTGGGTCGCGGCGTTCTTGATGATGACGCTGGCCTGCTCTTCGGCAACGCGCAGGATCTCTTCGAAGCGCTTCTTGCCCTCTGATGAGCTCTCGCTATCCATGAGCTCGTTCGTGAGGGTGTCGATCTTGTCTTGTGCCGTTGCCAGCTCGGCCTGCAGCACCTTGAGCTGCGCATCGTGATCGTCAGCGCTCTTCGAGTGCTTCTTGAGGGCTGCCTGGTGGTCAGCAGCTTTCGCTTCCGCCTCAGCAGCGCGTGCCTCAGCGGCAGCAAGCTGCTTGCTGAGGTCGTTCGCAGCGTTGCGGTTGCTGTCAACGAGTCGGCGCATTTCAGCAAGAACCGAATCAACCTCGGCCTTGTTGTACCCGCGCATTGCGGTGTTGAACGATTCACCCGAGGTCAGGTTGGCGCCGAGGAGTTTGCCGAGAGCATCGTTGTCGTCGACTGCAGACATGTTTTCTCCGAGGAAAGCGTGCGGAAGTGCGCGAATTGCGCGGTTCTCTCAGCGTACTCGCCTTGGGCGCCCCGCGGAAACGGGGTTCAGGGCGCCGAGTCGCGGGTTAGTCGACGAACTCGGCGAGGTCGGTGACGACCTCGTGCGCGCCGGCTTCGCGCAGGGCATCCGCGCCCGCGCCGCGATCGACACCGATGACGCGCCCGTAACCCGCAGCAGCAGCGGATGCGACGCCCGAAACGGCATCTTCAAACGCAATCGCGTCGGCGGGGTCAACACCGAGGTGCCGAGCACCAGCGGCGAACATGTCTGCAGCGGGCTTCGAGGCGAGCCCCTCGCGCGCTGAGACGACACCATCAACAACGTCGGCGAAGAACTCGCGCAGGCCAGCAGCAGCGAGGACCTCCTCGGCGTTTTTCGAACTCGAAACAACACCCATCGTCACGCCCGCCCCGCGAAGCTGCTCAAGGAGTGCGCGCGACCCTGGGTACGCGGCAATACCGTGCTCGCGCAGCTCAGCGAGGAACGCATCGTTCTTGAGATTGCCGATGCCACAGACGGTTTCATGGCTCGGTGCATCCGAGGGGTCGCCCCACGGCAACTCGATGTTGCGGCTGTGCAGCAGGCTCGCAACGCCGTCGTAGCGCTGCTTGCCATCGAGCTGCTCAAAATAATCGGCGTCAACATAGGGCGCGACATCGGGGTACTCGGCAAGCAGTTCCGTGAAGACCCGCCCCCACGCCCGCTCGTGCACCTCGGCCGTCGGCGTTAGAACGCCGTCGAGATCGAAAAGGATGGCTTGCGCATTGAGCGGTTCGGGCATGCGTTAATCGTAGCCGGGGAAAAGAAAGTGGCCCTCCGCGCACCCGCCAGAGCCCAGTTACCCTTGCTACGTTTCCGTCCTGGGGGGATTGGCTGAGGTGGCGCCACACGAAGGGCCACCGACTAGTCTAGCGGCATGGCCGATAACAGCATCACGTCGAAGCAGTTCGTGGCCGCGACCGACGCGATCGTCGAATCGGTCGAGCGCGTTATCGACGGCAAACGTGAGGCGGTCAGGGCCGCCCTCATCTGTCTCATCGCGGAAGGGCACCTCCTCATTGAGGATGTGCCGGGGGTCGGCAAGACCATGCTGGCGCGGGCGCTTGCGGCAACGCTTGACGCATCCGTTCGCCGCATTCAATTCACGCCCGACTTGCTGCCGAGCGATGTGACGGGCGTTTCGATTTATAACCCAGAGAGCAAAGAGTTCACCTTTACGCCCGGTGCGATCTTCGCAAACTTTGTCATTGCCGACGAGATCAACCGCGCCTCGCCGAAAACGCAATCTGCGCTGCTTGAGGCGATGGAAGAGGGCCAAGTTTCTGTTGATGGTGTCTCGCACGCGTTGCCAGCACCCTCGCTCGTCGTCGCGACGCAGAACCCGCTCGAGATGGAAGGCACCTACGCGCTTCCTGAGGCGCAGCGCGACCGTTTCATGATGCGCATCGCGATGGGGTACCCCTCAGCGGATGCCGAAGCGCTCATGCTGCGCCAGCGAGAGACCCACAATCCACTCAACGACATCACGCCCGTGCTGAGCACAAAGGGTGTGCAGATGCTCATTGATTTTGCACGCGGTGTACACACTTCGCCCGAGATCGAGGCGTATGCCGTTGCCATTGCGCAGGCAACACGACGCGAACCAGCCCTGCAGTTGGGTGCCTCCCCCCGCGCAACGCTGCAACTCGTGCGAGCAGCCAAGGTTGCGGCGGCCCTCGAGGGGCGCGAATACGTTGTACCCGACGACATTGCCGCGCTCGTGCTGCCCGTCTTCGAGCACCGCGTGATTGCGACCTCGGGTCCACGCGGCGCATCCGCAACGCCTGAGCGTGATGCGCTCCAGCACGTCTTGCAGACGGTGCCCGTGCCTGTCGGCGGCCCACCCGCGCGAGGGTAACCACAATGTTGCGCGTACACCCCACGACGCGTGCGATTGGTGTGCTCGCAGCATCTGTGCTCCTCATCATCGCGGGGCTGCTCATCGGCGGAAAATCGCTCATCGCCGTGGGCGGGTTCCTCATCGCGCTCATCGTCGCGACATATGCCTGGGTGCTGGTTCCCAAACGCAAGAGCGAGGCACAACGAACGTTCACGCCCCTCTTGCCACACGTTGGTGAAGCGCTCGTAACGCACCTGAGCGTCGCACAAACGCGGCCGCGAACACGCGCGGGAACGTGGAGTGATCGGATGCCGCCCGGCCTCGCGGGCGCTCCGGCCGGCCTCGTGCGCTCGGCAGCGCGCGGCGAGCCGCTCGTGGATACCGCATACTCCACCGCGGCGGCGCACCGCGGCAGCTGGACCGTTGGGCCGTTCGAGCTCACAATGGGCGACCCCTTCGGTTTCTTCACTCGTCGCAGTGATCTGGGCGAAGCCACTCCCCTTCTCATTGCACCCGCCGTCGCACGCCTGACCGGTCTACCGAACGCTGCCGTGCCCGCGCGCACTTCCTCGGATCACACCTCGAACGCCGCGAGCGCGCACGGTGCCGACAGCCTCACGCCGCGCGAATACATTCCGGGCGATTCCGTGCGCCGCGTGCACTGGCGCGCGAGTGCACACCGCGGGCAACTCATGGTGCGCCAGGAGGATCGCCTCGACAGCCCCGAGGCGACGATCGTGCTGTGCACGCGCGCCGAGCCCGGCCCCGGGTTCGAGTTGGCAGTGTCGGCGTGCGCAAGCGTTGCGGTGCACTTGGCGGCATCCGATTGGCGTGTGCAGATTGTTGATACGAGCGGCACCGAGCTCGATCGCGGCATCGGTCTCATGCACACGCTCGCGCAGATCGAACCCGATGCGCAGGCACCCGGCGCAACCCGGGGCACCCGCGGCTCGACCGAAATCTTCATCGCCGTGACCATTTCGCTCGAGACTGCGAAAGCGCTTGTGCCGCCACGTGGCGGCACGGGCATCGCACTCGTCTATTCACTCGCACCGGAGGCAGCGGATGCTCTGCGTGCTCGCGGGTGGCAACTCGGCAGTATCTTCGATGGCGTCTCGAACGGGTGGAGCGAGGCGCTATGAAACGAGAACACACGCTCGACATAGCTGCCAAGCCAGACACGGCTGCCTGGGCGCTCGTGAGCGTCGGGTCAGTTGGTGGTGCTTTGATCGCGCTCATCGCTGTCGCGCTGAGCTTGCTGCCGTTCCGCACGGTGTTCGCCGGAACACAGTGGATGGTTACGGTCGGGCTCGCCGCTGGCTCGACGATTCTTGCAGCAGCGCTCGTGATGGCGCTCGGTGAACTGTGGCAACAGCGTTCGTTCTCGCACCGTCGCGGTGTCATCGTGGGTGTGCTCGCACAGCTTGTTGGTTTCATCGCGGGAACATTCACGCTCGCGACACAGTTCAATCGCCCCATCCCGAACCCCATGCTGCCGTGGCGCGTGCGCATGCAGATCATCGTCGACTCGTATGCCTCCTTGACTTCAGAGGGCATGAGTTCCGCCTACGAGGGGCACCCGCCCGTCACAACGACTCCGGGCATTCTGTGGCTCATGGGGCTTGTCGCGATCATGCTGTCGCTCGTCTACCTCACGACGATCGTGCTCGTGCGTACACCCGTCGTTGCGCTCATCGTTGCGCTCGTGACGGCATCGGTTCCCTTCATCCTCGTCGGTGCCGGGGATGTTTCACTCACGTGGCTCGCAAGCGCGGGGCTCTTGACCGTTGCCCTGCTCGCAACCCGTGTTCGGCCGCTCGATCAACCACCCGCCGAGCACGTGCAGGCAAGCCCCGTCCGTCTGCTCGGCGTTGCGACGAACGTTGTCGCGGCGACGCTCGTTGCGGCCGTCGTCGCGAGCGCCGTCACAATGCCGCGGCCGGCAATTTCGTTCCTTCCGGGAAAGACCGTGGGGTTGACCCTCACGCTCGGTGATGATCTGCGGGTGCCCGTCTCCCGGCCAGTTCTCGAGGTAGAGACGATTGGCGAGGCGCCGTACCTGCGGATCGGAACGCTCACGCGTTTGCAAGACGGCACCTGGATTCCCGATCCCGTCGATTCGAACCCCATGACGGGCGTGCCGAACGAGTATCTGCAAGCCGAACCTCAGCGGGAGTTCCGGCCCGTCAATATCACCCCCATTGCCGCGACCGTGAGCTACGCACCCGTCCCGTACCCGCTCGCTGCGATCGCGGGGCTCAGCGATGGTTGGCAGGTGCTGAGCCAAAATCTCACGGTACGAAATGAGGGCGCGCAACTCGGTAACACCAACTATTCGGCGGTGCAGGGAATTGTCGATCCGACGCGCGACGAGATGCTTGCTGCCCGCGCCCTGCCGCCCGAGGTTCACTACGGTGTTGACCCGTTGAGCGCGCCGCGTGCTCCAGAGAGTTTCGATTTTTATGTCATCGACGAAGACGGCAATCAGCACAAACTCACGGAAGACGATCCCAGGTACGTGCAGATGCAACAGCAAACGCAGCAAGATCTTGAGCGCTTTGGGCAGCCGATCCCGCAGCGCTTCCGCGACCTGGCTGTTGAGGTCACGGCTGACGCAGCATCCGATGTTGAAAAAGCGCAGGCAATTGAACGCTACCTGCGCAACAACTTTGAGTACTCGCTCACGACCCCCGTTGAGCAGGGCTTCGATGGTTCGGATGTCGCAGCGACCGAGCGCTTCCTCGATGTGCGGGCGGGGTACTGCGTGCACTTCGCCTCGGCGTTCACGCTCATGGCACGCAGCGTGGGCCTGCCGACCCGCATTGTTGTGGGCTACCTGCCCGGCACCTATGAGCGTGCGGGAACAGACGACAAACGCGTCTACCAGGTGTATTCCGACCAGGCACACTCGTGGCCCGAGGTGCACTTTGCGGGCATTGGCTGGGTTTCGTTCGAACCCACCGCAACGATCGGCTCACCAACGAGCTTCAGCAACCCCACGAACGATTCGAACGAACCGACACCGACGCCCTCCGCAACGCCAACCCAGAGCGCAACGCCGACCCCAACGCCGACGCAGAGTATTGCCCCGACCGCGGGCACCTCGGCCGCACAGTTCTGGCCCGTACTCGCCTCGATCGCGAAGATCGCGGCATGGCTCCTGCTCGCGGGATTGGTGCTCGCGATCCCGGCCCTGTGGCGGGCTCTGCGGCGCAAGCGGCGCAAGCGCCTCATGATCTCAGCGGATGCGCCCACCGCGGCAAACGCAAGCTGGCAAGAGGTACGCGACACCCTCGTTGACGCAGGCCTCTCCGCCCCCACGGGCGAGACCATCCGTCAGTTCGGCAAGCGCATGCGCTCTTCGGGCGTGAGTGCCGAGCTCATCGCCGAGTACACACAGAAACTCGAAGACGCCGCCTACAAACCCGAAGCTGACGCAAGCGAGCTCTCTGAGCTCACGCAACAGGTGCGCACCGCTGTCATCGCAACGGCCTCACGCGGTAACCGCCGCCGGGCTGTTTTCGCCCCGCGCTCACTCAGGCGTTGACGGGCGCGTGTGCCTCGCACGGCACAGCGTCGCACGACTCACAGACCACGAACTGTGAACGGCATGAGGCGTCGGGGCAGTTTGCCGTGCGCTTGGTCGGCTCGCCACATCCGCGGCACTCGCCGATGACCTTCGCCTGGGGCGTGAAGTCGACCGAACCGCGCTTGTCGAAAACGTAGAGCGACCCTTCCCACAGGCCCTTGTCGCCGAACGTCTCGCCGTAGCGCACGATGCCGCCGTCGATTTGGTAGACCTCGCCGAACCCGCGGCTGACCATGAGACTCGAGAGCACCTCACACCGGATGCCGCCCGTGCAATACGTGACAATGGGTTTGTCTTTCAGGTGGTCGTAGGCACCCGAGTCGAGGATCTCGACAAAATCTCGCGTCGTCTCGGTCGGCGGCACGATCGCGTTCTTGAAGCGACCGATTTCTGCCTCGAGGGCATTGCGACCATCGAAGAACACAACGTCGCCGCGCTGCTCAACAAGCTCGTGAACCTGCTCTGGAGTCAGGTGCGTGCCGCCACCGACGACGCCGTGCTCGTCAACAGCGAGTTCACCCGGCGCACCGAACGAGACGATTTCGTCGCGCACCTTGACGCTGAGCTTGGGGAAGTCTTCGCTATAGCCATCGGCGTCGAGCCCCGTGCCATCCGACCATTTAATGTCGGATTCTTTGAACCCCGGGTACTCACGGAACTTGCGGACCCATTTCTTGAGGTTCTGCAGCTCGCCACCGAGCGTTCCGTTGATACCGTGCACGCTGATGAGCACGCGGCCACGGAGTTTGAGGCCCTCGCTCAGGTCGCGCTGCCACAGCCGCACCGCTTCGGGGTCAGCGAGCGGCGCGAACGCATAGAACAGCACGATCTTTGGGGTGGGCATGCCTCAATTTTACGCCGCTTGCCCGGATACAGTATTCGAGTGACTGAACGCCCCACGCTCGACGACTTCCCGCTGCACATCAGCATCCCCGTTCGGTATTCCGACACAGATCGACAGGGGCACGTCAACAACGCCGTCTTTGCGGCCTACCTCGAAGCCGCGCGCGTTGCGTTCCTCCACAACCCCGCATTTCCCTTGAATGAGCCCGGCACCTCGTTCGTGCTCGCTCACCTCTCGATCGACTACCGCAATGAGATTCTGTGGCCCAACACGGTCGAGGTGGGCACGGGCGTGCTCTCGGTCGGCCGCAGTTCCATGCGACTGCGTCAGTACATCTTTGTTGCGGGCACGCTGGCGGCAACGGCCGAGACAGTGTGCGTGCAAACCAACGATGCAACCCGCTCGTCGCAGCCGATATCGGATGCCGCGCGCGAACGCCTCGCGACCTTCACACTCCCCGCCTAACGAACTCGGCTAACGGGCACTTTCAAACAGCAGCCGATCTTCGTCCCACGGAACAGACCAACCCAGAGCGTCAAAGACTTCCGCAAGCACCATGGCGGTGAATCCCCACACAATGTGACCGCCAAACTGCTCGCCGAGTGCGAAGCCAGGGCCACGGAAGCTGCGGCCACCCGTATTGACCTCCCACGACCCACGCGCGCTTGGGTCGAGCAACTCTGCGACGGGCACGCGAAACACCTGCACCGATTCACTATCGTCCGCCTCGACGGCACTAGGTGACCGCCACCAGCCGAGCACGGGCGTGACGAGGTAATTGCTGACGGGAATGTGCAGTTCGGGCAGCACACCCAGCACGTCAACGCCGCTCGGGTCGAGCCCCGTCTCCTCGGCCGCCTCCCGCAACGCCGTTGCCGTCAGGTCCGTATCACCAGGTTCGACACCTCCCCCGGGGAATGCGATCTGCCCAGCGTGGTTTCGCAGCGCATCAGAACGGCGCAAGAGCAGCACGTCGAGCTCAGCGGGCACCGTGTCAACGATCGAATCAGCCGGTTTCCGGTCGAGCGCCCCGAACAGCATGAGCACAGCGCTCTCGCGGGCATCGGCGGGCATGTGACCCGATCGTGCCTGTAGCGCCGCGAGATCGAAGCCGTCGGCAAGCCCATCAACAAGCTGCTGCCGCGCCCGCTGCACCGCCTCATTCCCCATACTGGATAGCCTATTGCGGTCGATCAGGCACCCGGCGGTTACGCTGAAGGCGATGACGAAGCAGTTGCCCCTCGAAGACTTCCCCTTCCGCGTGAGCGAACCGCTACGCTACAACGACACCGATCGCCAGGGGCACGTCAACAATGCGGTGTATCTGACGTTTCTTGAGGCGGGGCGGTCAGCGTTCATGAACGACCCGCGCATCCGCTTGTTCGAACCGGGAACCTCGTTTGTGCTCGCGCGGGTTTCCCTCAACTACCTGAGCGAGATTCTGTGGCCCGGCGAGGTCGAAATTGGCACGCGAGTACTCGCTGCTGCGGGGAGTTCGATTCGGATGCAACAGGGCATTTTTGTCGGCGACGAACTCAAGGCCTCTGCCGAAACGCTCATGGTGCTCGTGAACAACGAGACACGCAAACCGCAGCGGCTCTCGGCCGAGTCCCGCACGCGGCTTGAGCCCTTCATAACACCGAAGGAGTAGCCCCATGGCGACTGGACCACTCGCAGGCATCCGCATTGTGGAACTCTCGGCGATCGGCCCGGTTCCGCACGCGGGCATGCTGCTTTCTGACCTCGGTGCCGACATCATTCGAATCGACCGCAGTGGCGGCATCGCCCTCCCCGACCGCAACGACCCGCGTGAGTGGCCCGAACTCACCGAGCTCCTCTCGATGATTTTTTCAACTCGTAAACGCGACGAGTGGGCCGAGATTTTCAGCGAAACGGATGCCTGTGTCACCCCCGTGCTGACCTTCGCCGAGGCCGAATCAGACCCACACCTCGCCGCGCGACAGAGCGTGCAACGCTATGGCGACGTGCTGCAGGCCTCCCCCGCGCCACGCTTCGAGCGCCACGTCCTCGGCACGCCCGCGCCGCCGCCAACTCCCGACGCCGACCGCGCCGCGATCCTCGCCGACTGGCTCGGCGAGAGGTAGAAATTTGGCGGAGGATAGGGGACTCCGTCGCCGCGGGTTCCCCACGGCTCCTCCTCGAACCACTCTGCCTAGAATCGAACGAAGCGCCGCCCCAAGGAGCCGCGCTTCGTTCGACGCGGAGGATAGGGGATTCGAACCCCTGAGGGCTTGCACCCAACACGCTTTCCAAGCGTGCGCCATAGGCCACTAGGCGAATCCTCCGGAGCCTGACCTTCGCCAGGCAACCTCACTAGTCTACCCGGCGCCGTCTGAAAAGATTGCTGCATGCGCATCCGTCAATTTCGCCCGGGCGACGAGCCATTTCTCTCAAACATCTGCCTGAAAACAGCGGATGCGGGCGGCGACGCGACCGGTATCCTCCCCGATGGTGAACTCTGGGCGCACATCTTCGCGCTCCCCTATGCCGAGAAGCACCCCGACCTCGCCTTCGTTGTCGCGAACGATGCTGACGAACCCGTCGGCTATGTACTTGGCACCGACGACACGGATGCCTTCGAAGACTGGTTCGCGAAAGAATACTGGCCGCGCCTCGCCGAACGTTTCCCGAACCCCAGCGACGATGACGGGAGCCGCGAAGCGGGCCTGCTCAAGTATGCCTACGCCCGTCGCGCGGGTGCGGAGCCGTACGGCACCGATCACCCCGCGCATCTGCACATCGACCTCCTCCCGGAGGCGCAAGGCGCCGGATGGGGGCGCAAGCTTATTGAGGCGCTCGCGGATGCACTGCGAGCGCGCGGCATCCGCTCATTGCACCTCGGTGTCGACACAAACAACACGAACGCGATTGCGTTCTACGAGCGGCTCGGGTTCACACCACTCCCGACGCACCCGGGGAACGTAACCCTCACACTCGCGCTATAAACGCAGAAAACCCCGCCTGCCAAAGCAGACGGGGTTTTCGAAACGCGAAAAGCGATTACTTGAGGGTAACCGTTGCGCCAGCCTCTTCGAGAGCTGCCTTTGCCTTCTCAGCGGTCTCCTTGTTTGCACCCTCGAGGATGTTGCCCGGAGCACCGTCAACAGCGCCCTTTGCCTCCGAGAGGCCCAGGCCGGTGAGCTCGCGCACAACCTTGATGACCTGGATCTTCT
>CAYNTU010000024.1:0-37420 GCA_964400205.1 uncultured Microbacterium sp. | reverse complement strand
GTGATCGCCTGGCGAATCCACCACGTTGCATAGGTCGAGAACTTGAAGCCCTTCGTGTAATCGAACTTCTCAACTGCACGGATGAGGCCGAGGTTTCCCTCTTGAATAAGGTCGAGGAACTGCATGCCGCGACCCGTGTAGCGCTTTGCGAGCGAAACAACGAGACGGAGGTTGGCGCCGAGCAGGTGGCTCTTGGCGCGCTGACCGTCACGAGCAACCCACTGCAGGTCAAGGCCCTCTTGCGTCGCTTTCTCGGCTTCGCTCATCTGCGAGAGCTTTTCTTCCGCGAACAGCCCCGCCTCAATACGCATCGCGAGGTCAACCTCTTCTGCGGCGTTGAGCAGCGCGACCTTACCGATTTGCTTGAGGTAATCCTTCACGGGGTCAGCCGTGGCGCCCGTGATCTGTGTCGAGTAGGTCGGAACCTCTTCTTCGTCGCGCGAAGAAATGACGATCGCGCCAGTGGGCAGCGGCTCAGCCATAACGGGCTTGGGTGCGTCTTCGTCGTCAACGATCTCTTCAACCTCGACAACGGTCTCATCAACTTCGAGATCGTCAGCCTTCTTGCGACCGCGCTTGGCGGGAGCCTTCTTCGGCTCAGCCTCCGCCGCAGCGCTCTTTGCCGTCGCAGCCTTCTTGGCGGGAGCCTTCTTTGCCGGTGCCTTTTTCGCGGGCGCCTTTGCCTGCGTTTCTTCGACAACAGCTGTTTCTTCAGCGGTTTCGCTCGGAACAGCCTTCGAAGCTCGAGTCTTCTTGGGAGTGGAAGCGGTCACGCTACCCCTTTCGCATGCACGCCCAGGAATTCCGGGCATGAGTAAGACCCTTGTCAAGTCTCCAGCATTTTGCGCTGACCCTTGACAATGGGTCACGCTGACCATTATACACCGCAGTGCTTAGAATTCGTCACCGAGCGTGGTCTCTGCGGGCCCATCCGCATCGCCCCGATTGCGTGCGGCGAGGAACTTCTGCAGCTCATCTGCGAGTTCGTCGGCACTCGGCAAACTTGCCTCGCTCAGCGAATCCGAATCGTCATCGGATGCTTCGCTGCGAGCCCGTGCATACGCGTCGTATCGCTCTTCGAGCATGGCCACCATGGCCCCGAGCTCGTCTGAGTCGGCGATTTGCCCCTGCACCTGCTCCGCGAAGGAGTTCTCACGTTCCTGAACCGCATCCATCTGCAGCACGAGCCCCGTCGCGGTCATGAGCCGATCGGCGGCAGCAAGAACTGCCCCGGGGTATTCCGCATCACCAAGGTAGTGCGGGACGAGCATGACAAGCCCGATGCCTTCTCCCCCGCTTTCGATGTAGCGGTATTCCAGCAGATGGCCCGCCGTGACGGGCACCTGGGTCGTTGGCTGCCACACGCTCATCAGGTCAATCAGATCGCCGCGGTTTCCACTTACGGTCACACCAAGCTGGCGAGTGTGTGGCACAGGAAGCGCAATCGAGTGGAGCCAAACGAGCTCGCTCACCTCGTACTGCTGGGCAAGATCAATGACATCGGCAACGAATGCTTCCCAGGCGAAATCGGGCTCGTAGCCAGAGAGCAAGAGGAAGGGCTGCCCAAGTGTGTCGTGCGCGAGCGACAGCTCAAGACGTGGCGGCTCGTAGTCAGCGAGGTGGTCATTGTGGAAGACCATCGTGGGGCGACGCGCGCGGTAATCAAACAGCACGTCGTTGTCGAAAATTGCGACGGGTTGCGGATTTGCCTCCTCGCGCAGATGCGAAATGAGCCCCGAAACAGCGTGGCCCGCGTCGACGAACCCCGTCAACAAGACCACAAGACTCAGACCACGCGGAACGGGTGGCGCATGCTCTGCGCGTACGACCGTCTGACCCGGATCTGCCATATCTCCATGCTACGAGTCGAAGCACAGCAGGAGCCGGTGAAAGGCCTCCGCTTCGCGACAAGCGAACATTCCCCAGCAGACCCGGGCATGTCCCGCCCTTCTAGGATGAAGTCATGACAGTTGCAACGCTCAAGGCCGCAAAGTCCCTCAAAAAACCAAGCAAGAACGAGATCGTGATCTACGCGATCCCCAAGGGTGATATTCCTGCTGACCTCCCCGTAGAAATCGCCGAGGTGCTCACGAGCATCGACTTCGAGGCCAAAACGGGCAGCGTCGCTCGGGTCCCCGCTTCCACAGCAACCGCGGTTGTTGGCGTCGGTGCCGCGAACTCGGCCGATGTGCGTGATGGTGTTGGTGCTGCAATCCGCACGCTCACAAGCTTTCCAGCAGCATCCGTTGTTCTGACGGGAAGCGCAGCAGACCAGCCGCTCGCAGCGCTCGAGGGCGCGGGGCTTGGGAGCTACCGTTTCGCGTCATACAAGACGAGCGAACAGCCCAAGGCATTCAAGACCGTCACGATCGTTTCGAGCGACCTCGAAAGCCACGACGTTGCCAGCGCACAGGCCGTTGCCGACGCCGTTGCGGTTGTCAAAGATCTTGTCAACACGCCTGCAGAATGGCTCAGCCCCAGCGAGTTCGCTGACCGTGCGCTCGAGCTGACTGACGAACTGCCCATCACCGCGAAGGTGCTGACGAAGAAGAAGCTCAAAAAGAAGGGCTACGGCGGCGTGCTTGGCGTTGCGCAGGGCTCGGATCGTGCTCCTCGCGTTGTGCGCCTCGAGTACGCACCCGAAGGCGCCTCGCGCTCTGTTGCACTCGTCGGGAAGGGCATCACCTTCGACACGGGCGGCCTCTCCCTCAAGCCCGCCGCAAGCATGGTTGGCATGAAGTTCGACATGGCTGGCGCCGCAACCGCGCTCGCCGTTGTACGCGCCGCCGCGCAACTCGCGTTGCCCGTAAAAGTCACGGCGTGGCTCATGATTACCGACAACATGCCATCCGGCAAAGCAACTCGCCCGGGCGACGTCATCGAACAGCTGGGCGGGAAGACCGTCGAGGTGCTCAATACGGATGCTGAGGGTCGTCTCGTTCTCGCTGACGGCCTCGTCGCGGCGAGCCGTAAACACCCCGATGTCATCATCGACATCGCGACCCTCACGGGCGCCATCATCGTCGCCTTGGGTGAACGCCACACGGGTGTCTTCAGCAATGACGAAGCCGAGGCCGAGGCATTCCTGGCTGCGGCAAACGTCGCTGACGAACTTGCCTGGCCGCTGCCCTTGCCGGAATACATGAAGAGCGAGCTCGACTCTCCCATTGCCGACCTGCAGAACGTCAAAATGGGCAACCCCGCGGGCGGCAGCATGTTTGCGGGGCTCTTCCTGCAGGAGTTTGTCGGTTCGACAGTCGATGGCAACCCGATCCCGTGGATTCACCTCGATATTGCTGGTTCAGCTGAAGCGAAATCGCCACGTGGCCCCCACGACAAGGGCGCAACGGGCGCGACCGTGCGAACGATTTTGACCTACCTCGCTGGAAGCGACGACTCGTCGGGCGCAGAATGACTACCTCGGCAGCGCAAACGCACGAGCACGTTGACGTCGTCGTCATCGGCGGCGGGAGCGCGGGGTATGCCGCGGCCATTCGCGCCGCCAACCTCGGGAAATCCGTCGTGCTTGCTGAGAAGGCCAAAGTGGGCGGCACATGCCTGCACAACGGCTGCGTCCCAACGAAAGCGCTTTTGCATGTTGCAGAGCTCGCCGACGACGTACGTGATGCCGCCAAGATCGGCGTTCTTGCGCAATCGACGGGCATCGATCTCGACCGGGTTCACGGTTTTCGAGACGGAATCGTCGAGAAAAAGTACAAAGGCCTCCAGTCGCTCCTGAAAGCCAAGAAGGTACGTGTTATCGAAGGCACGGGCGTGCTCGAGAACACAGCACCGCTCACGGTGCGCATCGGTGACACACGCTTCACGGCAAGCGATGTCGTGCTCGCGCCGGGTGCCCAGGCTCGGAAACTTGCGGATGTTCCGTATGGCGAACACGTACTGACCAGCGACGAAGCACTCGAGCTCACGCGCATTCCAGAACGCGCGATTGTCATCGGTGGCGGCGTTATCGGTCTGGAGTTTGCGAGCCTGTGGCGCTCGCTCGGCAGTGAGGTCACGGTCGTCGAGCCGCTCGCCACGATTGCGGCTGCCGAGGACCCGAATATCGCCAAGACGCTGACAAGGGCACTGACCAAACGCGGCATCGTCATCAAGGCGGGCACTGGTTTCAGTGAGATCGCCACGACAAAGAGCGCGAAGTCACCCGCGCGCGTGACGCTCGACTCGGGTGAGGCACTTGAGGCCGATACGGTTCTTGTCGCTGTTGGTCGTGTGCCGGCGACATCCGATCTCGGCCTTGAGGCCGCTGGTGTCCAACTCGACGGCGCAGCAATTGTCGTAGGCGACGATCTGCAAACCTCCGTCCCGCATGTGTGGGCCGTGGGTGACGCCGTCGGTGGTCTCCAACTGGCACATCGTGGGTACGCGCACGGCATGGCGGTCGCCGAACGAATTGCGGGTCTCACAGCACCCGTCGTCAACGACGAACAGATCCCCAAAGTGACCTACACCCACCCCGAAATCGCCTCCGTCGGTCTGAGCGAGCCGGCTGCCATCGAGCGCCTTGGCGCGGATGCTGTACAGACGTACACCTACAACCTCGCGGGAAACGCGAAGAGCGAGATCCTAGAAACATCGGGTTTCGTCAAGATCGTCCGGGAGAAAAACGGCCCTATCGTTGGCGTTCACCTCATCGGCGACCGTGTCGGCGAACTTATTACCGAGGGTCAGCTCGCCGTCGCGTGGGAAGCCACACCAGAAGATTTCAACCCCCTGATCCACGCGCACCCCACACAAAGCGAAGCGCTTGGCGAAGCATTCCTGGCTCTCACGGGCCGAGGAATCCACACGCTGTAAAACCTGCGGCGTTTGTCGCCCCCGAGTGCTCGTTCTCACTAAACTGGTTCGAAGCACGAGGCATAACAAAGGAGCATTCCTCATGAGCACACCAGTGATCCTCCCCGCTCTGGGCGAGAGCGTCACCGAAGGTACGGTTACCCGCTGGCTCAAGCAAGTCGGCGACACTGTGCAGGCCGACGAAGGGTTGCTCGAGATTTCGACCGACAAGGTCGATACCGAGATTCCCGCCCCGGTTTCGGGGGTGCTTGAGGAGATCCTCGTTGGCGAGGACGAGACCGTCGAGGTCGGCGCGCTCCTTGGTCGTATCGGTGACGGGTCTGGCGCTGGCGCGCCCGCCGAGGCCGCTCCGGCAGAAGCAGCGCCCGCAGCAGCAGAGGTTGCGTCGGCACCTCCCGCTCCAGTTGCAGCTGAACCCCCGGCACCTGCCGCCGAGCCGGTCGCAGCTCCCGCTGCTGAACCGGCAGCTGCCCCCGCGGCACCGGCTGCTCCGTCTGCCTCAGCGGTAGACGCAACCGATGTCGTTCTGCCCGCCCTGGGTGAGAGCGTCACGGAAGGCACTGTGACTCGCTGGCTCAAGCAGCTCGGCGAAGAGGTTGCCGTTGATGAGCCACTGCTTGAGATCTCAACCGACAAGGTTGACACCGAGATTCCCTCGCCCGCGGCAGGAACGCTTGTCGAGATTCTCGCGGGCGAAGACGAGACCGTCGAGGTCGGTGCTGTCCTCGCACGCATCGGTTCGGGCGCGCCCGCAGCAGCGGCACCGGCTCCCGCAGCAGCTCCCGAGCCTGTTGCGGCTCCCGAGCCCGCTCCCGCAGAGCCGGCAGCTGCCCCAGAACCTGTTGCGGCTCCAGCAGCACCCGCACCTGCAGCTCCCACCGCACCAGCGGTCGAGACTCCCGCCGCGGCTCCTGCAGCACCTGCCACTGCAGCACCAGCTCCTGCAGCCCCCGCAGAGCCGGCAGCACCGACCTTTGTTGCACCTCCTGCTGACGCACCGGCTGGCATCTACGTCACGCCGCTCGTACGCAAGCTTGCAGCACAGCACGGTGTCGATCTCGCGGCCGTTCAGGGCTCGGGCGTCGGTGGGCGCATCCGAAAGGAAGATGTGCTTGCCGCGGCTTCCGCAGCGCCTGCTGGTGCGGCACCCGCTACACCGGCAGCGGCAGCCGACTCCGCCCCCGCACCTCGCGAGATCTCTGAGAAGCGTGGCACGACCGAGCCGTTCTCGCGCTTGCGCAAGGTTCTCGCAAAGAACGCTGTCGCCTCGATGCAGACCCAGGCGCAGTTGACTTCGGTCGTCGAGGTTGATGTCACTGACCTCGCTTCGTTCCGCGACGCACACAAGGCAGCTTTCCTGGAGAAGACCGGTGACAAGCTGTCGTTCCTGCCGTTCTTCGTCAAGGCAGCCTCGGAAGCTCTGCAGACCTACCCCATCATCAACTCGCAGGTCAACGGCGAAGAGATTGTCTACCCCGCGACAGAGAACGTGTGCATCGCGGTTGACACGCCCAAGGGTCTGTACAGCCCCGTGCTCCGAGATCCAGCTGACCAGTCGATCGCCGAGATCGCTCGTGGCATTGCCGATCTCGCCCAGCGCACGCGCGATGGGCAGCTCAAGCCCGATGACCTTTCGGGCGGTACGTTCACCGTCACGAACACGGGTTCGCGCGGCGTACTCTTCGACACCCCTGTCGTGTTCTTGCCGCAGTCGGCAATTCTCGGCACTGGTGTTGTCATCAAGCGCCCCGGTCTTGTAAAGGTCAATGGCGTCGAGGCAATTGCACCGCGTTCATACGTGCTGCTCGCGCTTTCGTACGACCACCGCACGATCGATGGTGCAGATGCAGCCCGCTACCTCGGCGCCGTCAAGCAGCGCCTTGAGCAGGCGAGCTTCTCGGGAGACCTCGGCATCTAAGGGCCTTCACTCGATTGAGCAATTGGCTGCTCCGCGATGGGATATACCTCGCGGAGCAGCCAATTTTCATTGGTTCGTTCGAGGACAACAATCTCGGTCAATTCGGGCGCGACAACACGCGTGACAACCACATCGCCGAACTGCTCGACCACCTCAACGGTGTACCCACCGGCGGCAATCTCCCCCAGCCGAGAGACAAGCTCGGTTGACTCACCCACGCGCACATGCGCACACATGGCATCACCCGCGCCCAGGCATTCGATGACCGCGGCAACAATCGATTCTGCAATCGCCTGAGGATCGTCGCTCGCTACCGACGCATCGACACGTTCGCTCGCCTCGACGATCTCGTGCGGAGACTCCGGTGCTGGCGTGGTTGGGCTTTCGGGAGCCTCATGAGGAGCAGGTCGCATCGTCCTCGCCATCGCTTGCTCTGGCGCATCCACCGTCTCAAGCGCATCCGCACGAGCGGTCGACTCGGTTTGGGGCCACAGGAGCCCACAACCGAGAACAGCTCCCGCAGCCACGAGTGCAACAATCCCCGGTCGGATACGAACTGTGCCGACGAGGTTCCGTAGTCGGGTCCGAAGGTGCTCAGCCCCGTGTCCATTCATGGCTCGTGTGCTGCGATGTGTCAGGAGATCCCGCCCACGCAGCAACAACGGTTTCCGGCGTTCACGCGACCGAAGGGGCTGGCTGAGCGGCGTCGGTGCAGCGAAGCCAAAAGCGGTCGCATGAAAGCTCTCGATGTCAGCAGTCGCGAGGGCTAATGCCTCCTGTTCCGCCTCGCCGCGTTGCACGACGAGGGGCCTCGGTGCAGCAAGCTCGAGCAGTTCTGCCTCCCAGCGCTCGAGATCTGCCAGCGCAGCGAGTGGATCTGACAGTTCTCTTTCGATGCGCGCAGCAAGGCGCTGAAATGCGTGGTCTGCACACTGCGACGCGATAAGCGCGAAGGCCGCGGATACCTCGACCGAAGCTGCGCGGCCAGCGCCGAGCACGATAACGGGCCGGCCGCTTTCCGTGAGCCAACATGCGCCGCTCTCGGTGTGTGACTGCGCCCCGAGCTCGCCGAACCCACGCAGCATACTAATCGCGAGCGTGACGGCCTCCCCCGGTTGGAGACGTTTCTCGGTGAGCCACTGTTCCAGTGGAACCAGGCACGGTTCAGCGAGGGCTACGACGCCCTCATCGGTGCGCAGAACATCGCATGCTGCCCAGATATGTTGTGCCCCTGCAAAGCGCCAGAGTGCATCGGACGGATTCATGATCGCGAGGTGCCGCTCATCACCGCTCTGCAGAATCCATCCAGCCACGGGAACCTCACGGTCGCTCCAGCGCAACACACGGTGCTCGTCGCCAAAAGGTTGGGGAGCGCTCTGCACTTCGCATGTTGCCTCGACAGCGGGGGTACGACGTGAGCGGGATCGAAGGTGCTTCATGGCTTCGAGTCAAGCAGTCGTGCGCCATGGCTCAACGCCCGTAGAAACGTTCTGTGGAGACAAGTACTGCAACAGGCGCTGTGCACTCGCACGTTTCGGGAATCGGTAGGCTTGTGGGTATGGCCAAGAACACCCCAGCCGTTGAGAAGCGCCCCAATATTTTCAAGCAGGTCGCGCAGCTTCTGCGTTTCACGCGCGAGGTCGACCCCTGGGCTCCATGGGCAGTTCTCGCTGTCGCGCTCATCGGTGTTGCCCTCGGCGTGGCCGCGGCTTTCCTCATTCCAGGCAACCTTTTTACGCGCATCATCTGGATCATCACGGGTATCCTCGCTGGTCTGCTGCTCGGCATGATCACGCTCTCGCGGCTCGCGACGAACGCTATGTACCAGAAACTTGACGGCACCCCCGGGGCGGTCGGCCATGTGCTGAGCACAGGTCTCGGCCGCAATTGGCAGGCAAGCGACACTCCCGTTGCGGTCAACCCCAAGACGCAGGATGCTGTTTACCGCGCAATCGGCCGCGGCGGCATTGTCATCGTGGGCGAGGGCTCGCCCGCCCGTCTCAAGCGACTCATCGCTGACGAAGAAAAGCGCGACAAGCGAATCGCCTCGGGCGTGCCCATCACCGTCATGTACGCGGGTGACGGACCCGACGAAGTACCCCTCAAAGAGCTCACGAAGCGCATCAAGAAGCTTCCCAAGGCCATCGACAAGTCGACGCAGGCTGCCGTGATCAAGCGCGCAGCATCCGTCAATGCCGGTGGGTTGGGCTCGCTGCCGATTCCGAAGGGTATCGACCCCACGAAGGTACGCGCCCCGCGCCCGCGTTAGCGGGCGCGACTAGCTCGTAATTTCCGCCGCGCCTTTCGGAAGCTTGCGAACGCGAGCACGACGGCGCCGACGCGCAGGAATCATCGAGCGCATCTCTTCGAGCTTGCCAAAGCACAGCAGGCGGTCTTCTGCCTCGAGGATCATGCTGGGGCGTGGGTTCGGAATGACGGTGTGACCACGGTGCAGGGTAAGCACCGTGATGTCTCGGTCTTCCAGGCCGGATGCTTCGAGCGTGCTTCCGACAATGTCGGCACCGTCGTGCACGAGCAGTTCGGCGACGCCGTAACCCGTCGAAACCGTCAGACGCTGGCGCACATCAATCTCGGGGAAGGCGACCTGGTTGTCGATGTAGTCGATGATGGCGCCAGCAACGTCGAGCTTGGTTGCTGCCTCGATGCCCTGCAGCCCCGGTGACGAGTTGACCTCCATGACGAGGGGGCCATCATCGGACTCGAGCATGTCAACACCGGCGACGCGAAGACCCATGATCTGCGCCGAGCGAACGGCGGCGCGCTCGTAGGCGGGGTCAAGCGCGATGCCTTCGACCGTGCCACCGCGGTGAACGTTCGAACGGAACTCATCGCCCACCGCGCTGCGGCGCATAGCCGCGACAACGCGATCGCCAACGACGAGTGCGCGAACATCGCGGCCTCGGGACTCGGCGATGTACTTCTGGATGAGCACGTTCTGCTGGGTCGAGTGCAGCGTTTCGATGATTGCCTCGGCAACCTTGGCCTGCGGTGCCAGGATGACACCGATGCCCTGCGTGCCTTCGAGCAGCTTGATCACGACGGGAGCGCCGCCAACGCTTTGGATGGCGGGTCGAACATCGGCGCGATTGCGTACAAACGCGGTCGGTGGCATGCCGATGTTGTGCCGCGAAAGCACTTGGCTCGCGCGCAGCTTGTCGCGCGCGGTTGAAATGCCATTTGCCGTGTTGGGCGTGTAGACATCCATCTGCTCGAACTGACGTACAACGGCTGTGCCAAAGTACGTGATCGAGTTACCAATGCGAGGCAGAATTGCGTCGTAGTCGCTGATCGCTTTCCCGCGGTACTGGAGGTCAGGTTCATCCGATGTCAGATCGATCGCGAAACGCAGTGTGTTGAGCACACGAACGTCGTGCCCCCGCTGTTCAGCGGCTGCTTTGAGACGCTGCGTGGAGTAAGAACGCGGGGCACGCGAGAGAACGGCGAGCTTCAATGGAGGTTTCCTGCCAAGATAAACGGGTGACCAAGACACTCAATTCAACCACTCAAACGGGCTCAGTGAGCACGGTTGGGTGGCGCGAATGGGTGAATTTGCCTGACATCGATGTTCCGTGGATTAAAGCGAAGATCGACACCGGTGCAGCGACATCTTCTCTCCACGCGCATCACATCAGAGTTTTCGAACGTGACGGTGAAGAATGGGTGCGATTTGATGTGCGGCCCTGGCAGGCTGCCCACGATCTGCACGACACTGAGCTTCCAATTCTCGATCGCCGCACGGTGCGTTCCTCCTCGGGCCACAGTGAAGAACGCGTCGTGGTTGTGCTCGATCTCACGATGGCCGGTTGCACAGTCTCAGCGCAGGTGACGCTCACCGATCGCAGCGATATGGGGTTTCGGATGCTCATTGGGCGCGAAGCGCTCAAACAGGGCTTCGTCGTTGACGTTGCCCACTCCTACCTCGGCGGGAAGCCGCCCAAGCACATTCGCCGGTTCAACCGCGGTGGCGAAGAGTTCATGCCGAAAAAGTCGAAGAAGAACAAGCGCAAGGTGCCTCGCATCCGAAAGACACGTTCGCTCCCCCACGAATAGGCGCTAGGCGCGAACGAGCACGGTTCCCGCGAATTTATCGTGCAGACCCCGCCGGTCTTGATCCCAGATGACTGCGGGAATGACGATCACAAGCAGTGCCGTTCGAATGATCGGCCGCCAGAATCCGGGCCAGGCGCCATCAACACGCATGACGCGAAGCTGCATGATGCGGTGCCCAGGCGTGCCAAGAATCGTCGGAATGAACACGATGTTGATAACGGCGAAGATGATGAGCGGTGTGAACTGCGTCAGGACGCTTTGCCCCTCAACAAACTGGCGGTAACCAAAGAATGCTGCGGCAATGAGACTTGCTGCTGTGTAGTCGATGAAAAGGGCAACAACTCGCCGCCCCATCTTGGCGATACTGCCCGGCCCCTCGAACGGCAGACCCAAATCCTTGCCCGGAAAATACGAATTCTCAGCGTCGGTCACCGATCAATCGTAGCTTCCCAGTTCGTTGTAACGTGCTTGAAACATTTCAGACACTGTCGGGAAATGCCCTCCTCCTAGGCTGACGACAGCGCTCAGCGCTTCAACCCTTTTGTGTCAAGGAGTCCTGCATGTTCAAAGATTCATCCGAAGTACTTCAATACATCAAAGAAAACGATGTGAAGTTCCTCGACATCCGCTTCACCGATCTTCCGGGCGTGCAGCAGCACTTCAACATTCCCGCGAGCACCGTTGATGAAGAGTTCTTCTCGGTTGGCCAGCTCTTCGATGGCTCGTCGATTCGTGGCTTCGCCAGCATCCACGAGTCAGACATGCAGCTCATCCCCGATGTCACCACGGCATACCTCGACCCCTTCCGTGTCGAGAAGACGCTCATCATGATCTTCGACATCTACAACCCGCGCACGGGTGAGATTTACGGCCGCGACCCGCGCCAGGTTGCCAAGAAGGCTGAAAAGTACATCGCTTCGACGGGTATCGCTGACACCGCGTTCTTCGCCCCCGAAGCTGAGTTCTACCTCTTCGACGAGGTTCGCTACGAGGTCGGCCCCGGCAAGAGCTTCTACAAGGTCGACTCGGATGAGGCCGCCTGGAACACGGGCCGCAAAGAAGAGGGCGGCAACCTCGGCAACAAGACGCCGTTCAAGGGAGGCTACTTCCCCGTTTCGCCCATCGACAAGCAGGCTGACCTGCGCGACGACATTTGCCTCAAGCTCGCCGCTGCTGGCCTGGAGATCGAGCGTTCGCACCACGAGGTTGGTACGGCCGGTCAGGCAGAGATCAACTACAAGTTCGACACCATGGTGCACGCAGCTGACGACATTCTGAAGTTCAAGTACATCGTCAAGAACACGGCAAATGAGTGGGGCAAGGTTGCAACCTTCATGCCCAAGCCGCTCTTCGGTGACAACGGTTCGGGTATGCACACGCACCAGTCGCTGTGGCTCGGTGGCAAGCCGCTCTTCTACGACGAGACCGGTTACGGTCAGCTGAGCGACATCGCACGCTGGTACATCGGTGGTCTGCTGCACCACGCACCCGCTGTGCTCGCCTTCACGAACCCCTCGCTCAACAGCTACCACCGCCTCGTCAAGGGCTTCGAGGCTCCCGTGAACCTCGTGTACTCGGCTGGTAACCGTTCGGCTGCTATCCGTATCCCCATCACGGGTTCGAACCCCAAGGCAAAGCGCATCGAATTCCGTGCACCGGATGCTTCGGGTAACCCCTACCTCGCCTTCGCGGCGCAGCTCATGGCCGGTCTTGACGGCATCAAGAACCGCATCGAGCCGCACGAGCCCGTCGACAAGGACCTCTACGAGCTTCCGCCCGAGGAGGCAAAGGGCATCCCGCAGGTTCCTGGTTCGCTCGAAGAGGCACTTGTTGCGCTCGAGAACGACCACGACTTCCTGCTCGAGGGTGGCGTGTTCACGAAGGACCTCATCGAAACGTGGGTCGCGTACAAGCGTGAGAACGAGATTCTCCCCGCTGCACAGCGCCCGACGCCGTTCGAGTACGAGCTCTACTTCAGCGTCTAAACGGTAAGGCCAAAGCCGTAACGTCAAAGGCCCCGCACAGCTCTTGCTGCGCGGGGCCTTCGGCGTTATGTGTCGGAGGCCGTCGCCCGACGTTTCGGATTCCCGAACTCATGCCGCTGCAAGACGGCTTCATCGGCAAGGTAATAGCCCTTGAGTTTGTTGAACTGGAGGGAGTTGGTCAGTTTGCACTTGACCTTCATCTTGCGGCTGCGTTCGACCTTGCGTCCACTCTTGAGGAAGGCAATCGTGACTTCGACGTCTTCTGCGATCTGCGCGTCGTCAAAATCGATCTCTTCACGAACTGCGTGCCAGGCGCTCGCTCGAAACGCGCAGTTGAAGCCGTACATCATGGGTGACACGCCGATGCTGCGCTCATGCCAGTAGCGGAACGTGCGGTAGTACCACGTGCCCCACACGGCCCCGCCCGGTGAAAGCTCGCGCACGCCCGCGTCGCCCGCGAGGGCAGCAAGCTCAGGATCGGCGGCGAAGCGATCGCGAATCTCGGCGATCCATCCGGGGCCAACGATCGTGTCGACATCGATTCGCGCAATGATCTCGCCTCGAGCAGCGTTGAATCCTGCCGCGCGGGCAAAACCGATGCCCTGCTGCGGTTCGGCAACGACGCGCACCTGCGCGAACTGTTGCGCGCGGGCAATCGTGTCGTCTGTGCAATTGTTATCGACGACAATGACTTCGTCGGGTGACTGGGCAAGAACGGCCGCAAGGCACTGCTCGATTCGGTGCGACTCGTTGTACGCGGGGATGACGACGCTGACCGTCGGCAAACCATCCGCGCGAGTCTCGAGCGATGATTCGGCGCTAGTCACGCGGGGAAGCCTATCAGCGGCATCCGATCACTCACCGTAGAACAATCGCTCAAAGACACGGCGGCTCTGCCGCGCGGCGCGACCGTAGTCGTCTTGCAGGGCAATTGCTGAGCGATCTGGGTACCCAAGGAGGCGGGCGAGCCCGTCGAGTGCGTGGAGATCCGTTGGGAGCACGTTGCTGTCTTTCCCCGTCAAGAGGGTGTTGGCCGACCGCAGCCGGCTCGCGAGCCGCCACGCACGAGAAAGCACCTCGGCATCAGCCCCCGTGACGAGCCCCGCCGTCACGGCAGCTTCCAGTGCACCAAGCGTCGAGACCGTTTGCAAGGCGGGATGGTTGTGCGCGTTCTCGAGCTGCAAGAGCTGCACGAGCCATTCGACGTCGCTCAGGCTGCCGGGCCCCAGCTTGAGGTGGCGCTTCGGGTCGATCCCCTGCGGCAGACGTTCACCTTCGACGCGCGCCTTGATGCGCTTCACCTCGCGCAAATCGTCTTCGTCAGCGACCGCGGGGTACCGCAATCGGTCTGCGAGAGCCGTAAAGCGCTCGATGAGCGCCGCGTCGCCCGCGACGCCCCGAGCTCGCAGGAGCGCTTGCGATTCCCACGAGACTGACCAGCGCGAGTAGTACTTCTCGTAGGCCTCGAGTGAGCGCACGAGCGGGCCCTGCCGGCCCTCGGGGCGGAGGTCTGCATCGAGTTCAAACGGCACACGAGCGTCAGCGAGGTGCTCGCGCAGGAGCGAAACGATTTCGGAGGCGTACTTTTGTGCTGTTGCAGCCTCGATGCCGCCCGCGTCGTACACGAACATGACGTCGGCGTCTGAGCCAAAACCGAGCTCGGCGCCGCCAAAGCGACCCATCCCGATGATCGCGAACTCAAAAGTGTCAAGGTCTTCCGGCGCAACGACCGCCTTGCGAACAGCCGCGAGCAGACCCTGAATGCTCGCCTCGGTAATCGCCGTGAGCGATGCTGCAACCTCATCGATTGTGGCTGTGCCGAGAACGCCCGCCATGGCCGTGCGCAAAAGTTCGCGACGGCGGATGGTGCGCACAGCTCGCGCAGCAGAGGTGAGCGAATCCTGTCGGGCGACCGTCACGTTCATCTCACTCAACAAGCTGTCGCGGTCGCGCAGCGTGAGCGATGGCGGGTCGTCAAGCCACGCGACCGATTCTGGAATCCACTCCATGAGCTCGCCGACATATCGCGATGAACTGAGCAGTGCCGTCAGTCGCTCTGCGGCGCCCGACGAGTCACGCAGCATACGGAGGAACCATGGCGTATCGCCGAGCCGATCACTGATGCGCCGGAAGGCCAAGAGCGCATAGTCGGGGTCGTGACCTTCAGCCATCCAGTGCAGCATGACGGGCAAGAGCCCGCGCTGTACGGTCGCCTTTCGGCTCAGACCGCTCGTGAGCGCTGCGATGTGGTCGAGCGCTGCCTTGGGCGAGGCAAAGCCAATTGCTGCGAGACGATCGCGAGCCTGCTCGGGCGAGAGCAAGCGCTCGGCGTCGGGAATTGAGGCCACCGCTGCCAGAAGCGGTCGATAGAAGAGCCGCGTGTGGATATTGCGGACCTCTCGCCGCAAACGATCCCATTCCTGCAGCGCCTCGGGCGCACGATCCGCGTACCCGACGCTTCGCGCCAGAATACGAACACCGTCGTCATCACGCGGCAGCAGGTGCGTGCGCGTCATGCCGCGCAGTTGCATGCGGTGTTCGAGCACCCGAAGCATCCGATAATCCTGCGCGAATGCCGCGGCGTCGTCGCGCCCAATGTAACCAGCGTCGACAAGCGCCTGCAGGCTCTCGAGCGTGCCGCGCGTGCGCACGGATGGGTCGGTGCGCCCGTGCACGAGTTGCAAGAGCTGTACCGTGAACTCGATATCGCGCAAGCCACCTGGGCCGAGCTTGAGCTGGTAGGGAACGTCGTCGGGGTTGATATGCTCTGTCACACGCTCGCGCATGCGCTGAACGCTCTCGACGAAGTCGTCGCGCCCCGCGCTCGTCCATACTTTGTCGTGCAGCGCCGTGATGTACTGCTCGCCGAGCTCAGCATCGCCCGCGAGCGGGCGTGCCTTGAGCAGCGCCTGGAACTCCCAGTTCTTAGCCCAGCGATCGTAGTAAGCGGTGTGGGAGGCGAGTGAGCGCACGAGTGCGCCCTGTTTGCCCTCCGGCCGAAGATTCGCGTCGACTTCCCAGAGGGGCGGTTCCGTTTCGAAGTCTGCGATCGCGTGCATCGTTTCGCGGGCGAGCGTTGTTGCAATCTCAACCGCGCGCCCCTCACTCACGAGCTCCTCGTCGCTCGTACCGGCGACAAAGATCACGTCTACATCGCTGATGTAATTCAGTTCGCGGGCACCGGCCTTCCCCATGCCGATAATCGCAAGCTGGGTCGCTTCGACCTCCTCTGCGCCGAGGTTCCTAGCCGCTTTCGCGCGCGCGATGGTGAGGGCAGCCTCGAGCGCGGCGCTCGCCGCATCAGCGAGGGCCGCAGCGACCTCATCCAGAATCGCGGCGGGATCGGATGCCTCAACATCAACGATCGCAATTCGGAGCAACTCTCGCCGATAGGCGACCCGCAAGGCATTGCGAGCTTCCTGCTCGGCTGCACCGCGCCCCGCCACGAACGCGTCAAGCGCCCCGAGGAGGTGTTCACGCATCTGCCGCGCCGTGGGGAGCGTGGGGCGCTCGGCGAATACCTCAAGTTGCTCCGGATGGCGCACGAGGAAGCTCCCGAGCCCGTGGGAGGCGCCGAGCAATCGCCATAGTCGCGCCTGCGCGCCACTGTTGAGCGCTCGGATCGCGGCTGGGTCGCGCCGCGCAAGCTGGACGAGATCACTGAGCGCAGAATCAGGGTCTGCGGCAAGCCCAAACGCGAGAACGTCTTCCCGGCTGGCGACACCTAACTGCGCCAGCTCACTCAGGGCTGCTTCAGCCGCCCCGAGCCCGCTGAATCCGGCGCGTGCGAGTTCGCGCAGACCACCGGTTTCGCTGCGAGTCACCGCAGCGCCTTAGAGCATTCCGAGGTTGCGCTTCAGCTCGAGCGGCGTGACCTGCGAACGGTATTCAGCCCACTCTTTGCGCTTGTTTGAGAGCACATGGTTGAAGACCTGCTCCCCCAGGGTTTCCGCGACGAGTTCGGAATCTTCCATGGCGTTGAGGGCCTCGTGCAGGTTCGTCGGGAGCGCCTTGTAGCCGAGTGCTTTGCGTTCACTCTCGCTGAGGTTCCAAACGTTGTCTTCGGCCTCCGCCGGCAAGCGGTACTCGTTTTCGATGCCCTTGAGGCCCGCCGCGAGGAGCAGCGCATAGGTCAGGTACGGGTTCGCGGCCGTATCGGGCGCGCGGTACTCAACGCGCGTCGATTGACTCTTCCCCGGCTTGTACATGGGCACGCGCACGAGCGCTGAACGGTTATTGTGCCCCCATGTGATGTAGCTGGGAGCCTCGTCACCACCCCAAAGTCGCTTGTAGGAGTTCACGAACTGGTTCGTGACGGCCGAGATCTCGTTCGCATGGCGCAAGAGACCAGCAATGAAGTGCTTACCGGTCTTTGAGAGCTGGTACTTGGCACCCTCTTCGTAGAAGGCGTTGACGTCGTTCTCAAAAAGCGACATGTGCGTGTGCATGCCGCTACCGGGCTGGTCTTGAATGGGCTTCGGCATGAACGTCGCATAGACGCCCTGCTCGATGGCAACCTCTTTGATGACCGTACGGAAGGTCATGATGTTATCGGCCATCGTGAGTGCGTCGGCGTAACGCAGATCGATCTCGTTCTGCCCCGGGCCACCTTCGTGGTGGCTGAATTCAACGGAGATACCGAGGTCTTCGAGCATCCGAACGCTCTGGCGACGGAAGTCGTGCGCAGTGCCACCCGGAACGTTGTCGAAATACCCCGCTGAGTCGACGGGAACGGGCTGCCCATCGGGGCCCAACTCCTTCGACTTGAGGAGGTAGAACTCCATCTCGGGGTGCGTGTAGAAGGTAAAGCCAGAATCGGCGGCTTTTGCGAGCGTGCGCTTGAGCACATGCCGAGGGTCTGCAGCAGCGGGGCGCCCGTCTGGCGTCGCGATGTCGCAGAACATGCGTGCTGTCGGGTCGACGCCTGAGCGCCACGGCAGAATCTGGAACGTCGTGGGGTCAGGCTGCGCGAGCAGGTCAGATTCCTGCGTACGGGTCAGACCCTCGATTGCCGAACCGTCAAACCCGATGCCCTCGGTGAAAGCGCCTTCGACCTCGGCGGGCGCAATCGCGACCGACTTCAGTGTTCCTGTGACATCTGTGAACCACAAGCGAACGAACTTGACGCCGCGCTCTTCAATCGTGCGCAGAACAAAGTCGCGCTGCCGATCCATGTGGTTTAGTCCTCAGCTACCGGAAGCTCGTCAACACGAGCCCCCGCAAGATCATCGGTCGCGCCCTCGACGTCGTCGGCTTTCGCCGTCTTCTTCGAAGCTTCAGCACCCTGCTTTGCCGACTTCGGCACCGGAACATCGGATGCTGCTGCACCCCAGTTGTCGTCGGCTGCATCTTCAGCGTCCCAAGCAGCGTTGCGAGCAGCGATCGTCGCTGGCGCGGCTGCCGCTTCTGCTTCCGTGTCGTACGGGCCAGCGAGCTCGGTCACGGGCGACTGCATGCCCTTTTCAACCTTGCCGGTTGTGAAGTTGTACCAGTACTTGCTCTCGGGGTCGTCGAGGTATGAATCAGCCATCGTGCGCTCCTTTGCTTGGGTGCTTTCGAGTCTAGTGCGCCGCATCCGAAATCATTGCCGCTGAATAAGGCAATGGTCGTTACATACCCGTAGGCTTAAGCACATGACAAAGGCAATCGGAATCGATATCGGCGGCACCGGAATCAAGGGTGCGATCGTCGACACCGACAAGGGTAAGTTGCTCACAGAACGCGTGCGTATCCCGACGCCCACCGGTGGCGAGCCCGACGCAGTTCTCGAGACCGTGCGCACCGTTTTGGAACAGCTCGGCGACGACGAGAACCTGCCCCTCGGAATCGACTTCCCGACCATCGTGAAGGAGGGCGTGACGCTGTCGGCCTCAAACGTCTCGCCCAAGTGGATTGGCCTTGAAGCCGAGAAGTTCTTTGAAGAGGGTCTTGGCCGCGAGGTGCACTTCGTCAACGACGCTGATGCTGCCGGCATCGCCGAGCTTGAATTCGGTGCCGCCAAGGGTGTGCCAGGGCTCGTCATCATGACAACGCTCGGTACGGGCATTGGTTCAGCCATGATTTACAACGGCAAGCTCATCCCCAACAGCGAACTTGGCCACCTGAAGTACAACGGCGAGAAGGTCGAAAAGTACGCGGCGACCTCGGCGCGAGACCGCGAGAACCTCACGTGGGAAGAATGGGCGGCCCGCTTGACCGAGTTCTACTCGCACCTGGAGTTCTTGTTCTCGCCCGATCTGTTCGTCGTCGGTGGCGGTGTCTCGAAGAACTCGGATGACTTCCTCCACCTCATCGATGTTGAGACGCCCATGATTCCGGCAAAGCAGCGTAACAATGCGGGCATCATCGGCTCCGCAGCGCTCGCCGCACGAGCGCACGCCTCGATCGAAAAGAAGGCCTCGAAAGCGCAAGCAAAGGCTGCAAAAAAAGCGGCCAAGGGCGCTTCCACGACGTCGGAGTGAAACGGGCCGGCCGATACGCCGGGTTCTGTCCCCCGCCGAGGCGGGGTGACGGCCATCTATCTGGGCGATACGTTGCCGCACCGCTCTAGCAACCTACCCGAGGGCTCGGCGAGCCGCGTCAACGCCCTCTGTCTGGTCTTGCTCCGAGCGAGGTTTACCTAGCCGGCCGTCTCACGACGGCCGCTGGTGGGCTCTTACCCCACCCTTTCAGCCTTACCGCGCCCTGCGGCGCGGCGGTCTACTCTCTGTTGCACTTTCTCGCGGATTGCTCCGGGTGGGTGTTACCCACCGCTCTGCTCTGTGGAGCCCGGACGTTCCTCGAACGGCTTGCGCCGCCCGCGACCGTCTAGCCGACCCGTTTCCCCGCTATTGTCTCACGGCAGGGCCGCTCAATCCTTGGCGGCATTGCTCGCAATCTTGAGATCGAGCGGGATATCGACCGTGCCCGCGCCAAACATTCGCTGTGTCGCGACCGCCGCCGCTTCCCGTACACCGTGCGCCGCCAGTTCCGCGAGCGCCGCGGGGGTGTGCACGATGATCTCGTCATGCAGAAAGAAGGCCAAGTGCGGGCGCGAGTTGAAGACGGGACCGGATGCTTCAGCGGGCGGCTGCGCCTCGCCGAGAAGCCACAGACGGTGCCGAATCTCGGCGAGCCAGATGAGGGCCCATTCTGCAGCTGTGCCCTGCACGACGAAGTTGCGTGTGAATCGCCCCAAGTCGCGCGCCACGGTTCTCGCGCGACGTTCTGATTCTGCCGTCGCACTTGATGTTCGCGCCTCCCGTTGCGCTTCACGCCAGGCAGCCGAAGGCAGCGGCGATGTGCGCCCGAGGAAGGTACGCACACGTTCGCCGCGCTCACCGGCGGCGGCCGCGCCATCGACATACGCCATGGCCTTCGGGAAGGCCCGGCGCAACTGCGGCGCGACTCTGCCGCTCTCCCCCGTTGTTCCGCCGTACATCGCGCCAAGCATGCCGATTTTCGCCTCGTCGCGGGTTTGCACGGCGCCACTTTCCACGATGCCCGAGTACAAATCACGCCCACGACCGGCAGCGGCCAGGCGGTCGTCGCGCGAAATAGCAGCGAGCATACGTGGCTCAAGCTGCGCAACATCCGCCACAATCAGCTGCCAACCGGGGTCCGCGCGAACAGCGGGCCGAAGCACTCGTGCGATCTGCAGCGCGCCGCCGCCCGCGCTCGCCCAGCGCCCCGTGACAACACCACCGGCTATGTAAACGGGTCGGAAGCGGCCGTCACGAACCCAGTCGCGCATCCAGTTCCAACCGTTCGCCGTAAACATGCGGTGCATGTGTTTGTAGGCAAGGAGCGGTTTGATTGCCGGGTGCGAGTATTCCGCGAGTTCCCACCGGTTGGTGGATCGAACATCGAGCCCGGCACGTCGCAGCGCCCGAAGCAGTCGTTGTTGACTATCGAGATTGAGATTCGCGTCACCGAGTGCGGCCCGCACCTCATCGGCGTACTCGAGCATCTTCGTCGTGGTCGTGCCGCCAACCACGCGCTCACCGAGGGAGGCCTGGAGTATCTGCTCGTGCGTGTCGATATCCCAGGGCAACCCAGCCACGCGCATCTCGACGGCGATGAGTGCGCCGGCAGATTCAGCCGTGCACAATAGGCGCAGCGCTTCGTCGCCCGCGAGCACCTCAAGTTGCTGCTGATATTCACTCAGAACAGCGTCAAGATCGTGAGCGTCGTCGCTCAGATCACCACCGAAGAGCGAGTCCTCAGCCTGCGGCTGCAGGGGCGGCGCAACCTCGCGCTGCGCCCATGGGGAGCCGGGCCGAGCAAGCGCCAGAATCGCACCGACGAGACGGAGGTCGTGAGCGCGTTGAACACGCACTCCTGCGGCAAGCAGGTCGGCATAGATTCCAGCCGTCTCAGCAAAAACCCACCGCGGTTGATTCGCGCGTTCGAGCTCAGCGGCGCGATGTGCCAGCGCTCGAAAATCGAGCGCCTCTCTTGCTACCTCGGCACCGGAACGATCAAGCAGGGCAAGTTCGTATAAACCTGCCGCCGTCGGCTGGACAACAGCCGACATGACTGCCATGGCTTCTAGAGCCCTGAAACCTCGGTGCGAACGAGAATCGCGCCACATTCGGGGCAGTTCGCCACCTCGTCCGTCGGCAGCGCGCGAAGGGCGTTGAGATCGGTGCTCGAAAGTACCATCTGGCAAGCACCACACGTGCCGTGCTGCAGGTGCCCGGCCGCAACGCCGCGCTGTGCGAGACGCTCGTACTGCGCAAGCAGTGGCTCAGGCAATCGAACCGTGATCGCACGGCGATCCCCCGAGAGCCGCTCGAGCTCGTCTTTCGCATCTGCGATGGCGTCTTTTGCCTGCGTGCTGAGCTGCTGACCTTCAGCGGTAATCGCGTCGATGAGTGCCTGCTGTTCAGCAAGCGCAGCGGAAGCTTCTTCCGCGCGTTCCATTGCCTCAAGCTCTGCTTCTTCCAGGCGAGCAATGCGATTGTCGAGCGAGGAAATCTCGTGTTCGAAACCAACGGCCGTCTTCGCATCCGATTGCTGGCCCATGCGCTCAAGATCGCGCTCGCGACGGTTCTTGGTTGTGGCAATGTCGGCTTCGAGGCGCGCGACCTCGGTATTTGCCGCGTCGACCGCTTCTCGGCGCGAAACCAGCTCGGCAAGCAGCGCACTGCGTTCAGCGATCAGTTCTTTGACACGAGCTGCTTCGGGCGGGTTGTTCGCGCGGTGCTGCGCGGCGGCAGTACGACGATCAATGTCGGCGAGTTCAAGCAGCGCTTGCTGGTCGGTTTCCGAGGCGTTCACACACCTAATCTACCGGCGCGGCAGTGGTCTCGGCTACCGCCTCGGTGCCCATGACGGCCCGATAAACTCCTGGTATCGCAACGAAGGAAGGTTTCCGGTAATGACCGACTTCGGGCGTTCACTCCCGGCAACGATTCTTACGCCGGTCGACCACGAAATTGTCATCAAGAGGTCACGATTTCTTACGCATCTCGCACCAATCGCTTCGGCAGAACAAGCCGATGCCATCCTCGCCGAGGTACGTAAACGCGAGTGGAGTGCGCGGCACCACTGCAGTGCACAGGTGACAGGGCTTCTCGGCGATCGCGCGCGATCTTCTGACGACGGCGAACCCGCGGGAACGGCCGGGATGCCCATACTGGAAGTCTTGCGGCGCCGTGAACTGACAGATGTTTTGGCTATCGTGACGCGCTACTTCGGCGGGGTCAAGCTTGGCGCTGGCGGCCTCATTCGCGCCTACTCCTCCGCTGTTTCAGAATCCCTCGAGCTCGCGACCCTCGTCGATCGAAAGCTCCTGCAGCAAACGCTCATCGATGTGCCGCACGCGGACGCCGGTCGCGTCGACAACTTTATACGCGACTGGGCAACGCATCATGGGGCGCAACTTGGCGAGCCGCACTACGCCGCGAACGCGACGTTTGAGCTCTGGGCACCCAGCGGGGAACTGACATCGCTCGACGATGACATCGCCGCCCTTTCCGCCGGCGCCGTGGCCGTCAACCGAACCGGTGTCGAGCGAGTCATCGATGTTCCGCGCCTCGTATGAAGTACGGGGCGCGGAACGTAAAAAGAGAGTCGTCCACACGGGGCAACTCTCGTTTTTCGTGGGCCTTACCGGGATCGAGCCCAACTTCGCACCTCCACCCGTCGCATACGCGACGTGTGGAGCCTCGGCTCGTCGGGGCCCACGGCGTAGATGCCGGAGGAATAACGAAAAAGAGAGCCGCCCCAAAGGGCAACTCTCTTTCTTCGTGGGCCCTACCGGGATCGAACCGATGACATCCACGGTGTAAACGTGGCGCTCTACCAGCTGAGCTAAAGGCCCTCTGCACACGAGTCTATCGGAGGAAGCCGGAACTCGTCGACACTCCGCGACGCAAGAATCCGCAACACGGCGGCTTGGATGAAATAAACAAGAGAACGCGCGCGGCGCAACGCTCCCGAACAGGGCTAGGCTGGAACCGTTGTCGGATGCCAACAAGCAAGCCCCGCAACACCTGAGTTGTCTTGGCGCACATCGCCATCTGCACGAAAGGCTCGAACATGCCCGTTCACGATCAGGATCCGTACTCGCAGGGTCCACTCGACAGCGACCCGCAAGAGACCAGTGAGTGGGCGGAATCGCTCGACCAGCTGATCGCGCAGAAGGGTCCCGAGCGTGGCCGTGAAATCATGCTCAGCCTGCTGAAGCGTTCGAAAGAGCGCCACCTCAGCATCCCCATGGTGCCGACGACGGACTACGTCAACACGATCGCGACGAGCGATGAGCCAGACTTCCCGGGCGACGAGCAAATCGAGCGCAACTACCGCAAGTGGATCCGCTGGAACGCTGCTGTGACGGTGCACCGTGCACAGCGCCCCGGCATCGGTGTTGGTGGGCACATTTCGACCTACGCCTCATCCGCTGCACTGTACGAAGTTGGTTTCAACCACTTCTTCCGTGGTGCAGACCACGCAAGCGGTGGCGACCAGATCTTTATCCAGGGCCACGCCTCCCCCGGCATCTACGCCCGTGCATTCCTCGAGGGGCGCCTCTCTGAGCAGCACCTTGACGGCTTCCGACAGGAAAAGTCAAAGGCTCCCTTCGGCATCCCGAGCTACCCGCACCCGCGACTTATGCCCGACTTCTGGCAGTTCCCCACGGTCTCGATGGGCCTCGGCCCCGTTAACGCGATTTACCAGGCGATGACGAACCGTTACATCGCCAACCGCGGTCTGAAAGACACGAACGATCAGCACGTGTGGGCCTTCCTCGGCGACGGCGAAATGGACGAACCCGAAAGCCGCGGCGCACTGCAACTGGCAGCCAATGAGGGTCTCGACAACCTCACCTTTGTCGTCAACTGCAACCTGCAGCGCCTCGACGGCCCCGTTCGCGGTAACGGCAAGATCATCCAGGAGCTTGAATCGTTCTTCCGCGGCGCGGGCTGGAACGTCATCAAGGTTGTCTGGGGTCGCAACTGGGATCCGCTGCTCGAAGCAGACAACGATGGCGCGCTCCTCGACCTCATGAACACGACCCCCGATGGTGACTTCCAGACCTATAAGGCCGAGAACGGTGGGTATATTCGCGAGAACTTCTTTGGGCGTAACCCCAAGACGCTCGAACTCGTGAAAGACCTCACAGACGACCAGATTTGGGCGCTGCAGCGTGGCGGTCACGACTACCGCAAGGTCTACGCGGCCTACAAGGCGGCGCTCTCGTTCAAGGGCAAGCCGACCGTCATCCTCGCCAAGACCGTCAAAGGTTATGGCCTCGGTACGCAGTTCGAGGGCCGCAACGCAACGCACCAGATGAAGAAGCTTACGATGGATGGTCTCAAAGCCTTCCGTGACGCACTCGAAGTGCCCATCGCTGACGCGGAACTCGAAAAAGATCTCTACCAGCCGCCGTACTACAACCCGGGCCCCGAGAACGAGAGCATCCAGTACATGCTCGAGCGTCGCAAGGAGCTTGGTGGCTTCCTTCCCGAGCGTCGCAATAACCCCGTGTCGATTCCGCTTCCCGGAAAAGACGTCTACGCCCAGGTCAAGAAGGGCTCGGGCACGCAAGAAGTTGCCTCAACGATGGCGTTCGTGCGCCTGTTGAAAGACCTCGCACGAGTCAAGGGATTTGGCGAACGCGTCGTCCCGATCATTCCCGACGAGGCACGCACCTTCGGTATCGACGCCTTCTTCCCAACCCAGAAGATCTACAACCCCTCGGGGCAAAACTACACCTCGGTTGACCGCGACTTGCTCTTGGCATACAAAGAGTCCCCGCAGGGCCAGATCGTGCACGTTGGTATCAACGAAGCCGGTGCCGTTGCAGCCTTCACTGGTCTTGGTACGAGCTACGCGACGCACGGCGAACCGCTCATCCCGATTTACATCTTCTACTCGATGTTCGGATTCCAGCGCACGGGCGACGCTCAATGGGCTGCCGCCGACCAGATGACGCGAGGGTTCATCATCGGCGCGACTGCCGGCCGCACGACCCTCACGGGTGAGGGTCTCCAGCACGCTGATGGCCACTCACACCTGCTGGCATCGACGAACCCCGCCTACGTTTCATACGACCCAGCGTTCGGTTATGAGATTGCGCACATCGTCGAATCCGGTCTCGATCGGATGTATGGCGGCACGCACCCAGACCCCAACGTGCAGTACTACATCACGGTCTACAACGAGCCACTCGTGCAGCCTGCCGAACCCGAGAACGTCGATGCTGAAGGCATTGTTCGCGGCATTTACCAGCTGGAGTCGACCTCGGTCGCCGCGGGTGGGCACAAGGTGCAACTGCTTGCCTCAGGTGTCGGTGTGCCGTGGATCTACGAAGCACAGCAGTTGCTTCGCGACGACTGGGGCATCTCGGCAGATCTGTGGTCGGTCACCTCGTGGACCGAGCTGCGTCGCGATGGTCTCGCTGCTGATGAGCACAACTTCCTCTATCCGGGTGAAGAGCCCAAGATGGCCTACGTGAGCGAGAAGCTTGCCAACGCACACGGCCCCGTCATCGCCGTAAGCGACTTTATGCACGCGGTACCGGATCAGATTCGCAAATGGGTCAAGCAGCCGTATTACACGCTCGGTGCGGATGACTTCGGTTTCAGCGACACGCGCGCTGCTGCACGACGCTATTTCAAGATCGACGGCCCCTCTGTCGTTGTCCGTGCACTCCAGGCGCTTGCTGACGAGGGCAAGATCGACCGTGCACTTGTCGGCCAGGCGATCGAGAAGTACGACCTCTTCAACGTCAACGCGGGTACGAGCGGTAATGCAGGTGGTGAAAGCTGACATTGGTAGCTGACGAAGCAGAACGACAAGCGGCACTCGCCTGGCTGCGACGCATCTCGGGCGAGTTGTCGACGGCAACCTTGCAGCGGCTGGAGGAATCGCTCCCCTGGTACGCAGCAATGCCGCCGTCGCGCCGCAGCGCGGTCGGCCTCGTCGCCCAAGCCGGCATTAGTTCGTTTCTGCAGTGGTATGAAGATCCCACGCAGGCACCGCAGGTCGCCTCGGATGTCTTCGCCGTTGCCCCCCGGGAGCTCCTTCGCAGTGTGAGCTTGCAGCAGACGCTGCAACTCGTCCGCGTGACGGTCGAGGTCACAGAAGAACGTGTCGCCGACCGAAGCGAGCACCTGCGCGAGGCAATACTGCTGTATTCACGCGACCTTGCCTTCGCTGCAGCCGACATTTATGCTCGTGCCGCCGAGGCACGAGGCCTCTGGGACGCGCGCCTCGAGGCACTTGTCGTCGACTCGATCCTCACGGGCGAGGCCGACGATGAGTTGCCGAGTCGCATCGCGGCCCTCGGGTGGCATGGCCACGGCGAAATCAGCGTCATCGTTGGCACAACGCCGCCACAGTTTGACGTGGATCAGGTGCGCCGCACGGCACGGCACTTGGGCGTTGACCTGCTCGTTGGCGTGCAGGGTTCGCGGCTCGTACTCGTGGTTGGGCGTGCTGAATCTGAAGACAACCCCGACAGCGACGAGCAACCATCGTTTGCCGAGATCGCCGACCGACTTGAGCCCTACTTTGGTTCCGGCAATATCGTCGTCGGCCCGGCCGTTCCCACGCTCGTTGAGGCGAGTTCAAGCGCGCGAGCAGCCCTCGCCGGTTTTGCTGTTGCGCGCGGTTGGCGCGGCACGCCACGCCCCGTGCACGCGGATGATTTGCTTCCCGAGCGCGCGCTCGCTGGTGACCCACTTGCCAAGCAAACACTCATCGAAAAGATCCATCGCCCACTCACAGAACACTCGGGCGAGTTGGCAACGACACTCTGGAGCTACCTCGACAACGGCCGTTCCCTCGAAGCCACGGCGCGTGAGCTCTTTGTGCACCCCAACACCGTTCGCTACCGACTCAAGCGCGTCAGCGAGGTTATTGGCTGGGATGCAACGGGAGCACGCGAGGCGCTTATCCTTCAGACCGCACTCATTCTCGGCGCAATTGGACCGGTGGATCCGAATCGTCGTCGCACGACACGGCGCCCACGCTAACGACACAACGTCCCCGAGCGTCTCATTGCTCTGTCGACACTCGACAACGCTTTTGCAGATTCTTGTGAGGGTTTATGCCGTGGATGGCATGCGGTGTTGGCAAACTTGAAGGGTGGTTGTCATCGTTTGCCCTGGGCAAGGCTCCCAGACCCCCGGATTTCTTTCCCCCTGGCTTGAGCTTGAGGGCGCTCGCGAGACGCTCGCGACTTACTCTGCCGCGGCCGGTGTTGATCTTGAGCACTACGGCACTGCCGCCGACGCCGATGAGATTCGCGATACCCAGCTTGCGCAACCGCTCATCGTTGCGGCAAGCCTCCTGAGTTGGAAAGCGCTCGGGAGCCCGACACCCGACGCTGTTGCGGGCCATTCGGTTGGCGAACTCGCTGCGCTCGCTGTTGCGGGCGTCATTAGCGATGTCGACGCGATGCGACTGGTGGGGATCCGTGGTCGCGCTATGGCGCACGCCGCTGGTCTCGCTGAAACGGGTATGGCCGCGGTTCTCGGCGGCGAGCGGGCCGACGTTGTTGCAGCAGCCGCCGAGCACGGTCTCTCCCCCGCAAACGAAAATGGTGGCGGCCAGATTGTCGTCGCTGGCCCACAGGAGGGTCTCGCAGCGATCGCTGCTGAGCCACCCAAGGGCATCCGAGTCATTCCCCTGCAGGTCGCGGGCGCGTTCCACACGCAGTACATGGCAGCGGCAGTTGACGAGGTTGCCGCCGCGGTCGCCGAATTGCGCGAAGGCGCATCGGCCCCAGCGACGACGCTCCTGACGAACAGCGACGGCTCAGCTGTCGATGATGGCAAGCGCGCGCTTGACCTTATCGTCGGTCAGATCACCTCGCCCGTGCGCTGGGATCTCTGCACCGAAACACTCATCGCCGATGGCATGAGCGGGCTCATCGAGCTTGCTCCGGGTGGCACGCTCGCTGGTCTCGCCAAGCGCGCCGCACGCGGCCTGCCGATCGTTGCGATCAAAACCCCACAGGATCTCGTCGCTGCCGAGGCCCTCATCAACCCGACCGCTGAGAACGGGGAGTAAACCGTGACGAAGACACAACCGGCAATCAATCAGGCGAGCGGCCCCAAATACACCCGCATTTATGCCTACGGTGCTGCTCGTGGCGAGAACTTCGTTTCGAATGCTGATCTCGTTGGCCCCATTGACTCGAGTGACGAGTGGATCCAGCAGCGCACGGGTGTCATTACTCGTGTTCGCGCGAACAAAGAAACCACCGCGATCGAACTTGCAACGGATGCCGCAAACGAAGCGATCGCACGCGCGGGCGTCGACCCAGCCGAAATCGACCTCGTGATCGTCAGCACGATCTCAAACCCCAAGCAAACCCCCTCGGTAGCCGCAGTCGTCGCGGACCGTATTGGCGCAAACCCGGCAGCGGCGTATGACAGCAACGCCGCATGTGCTGGTTTTGCCTACGGTGTCGCACAGGCGGATGCACTCATTCGTTCGGGAGCCGCGAAGTACGCCGTTGTCGTCGGCGCCGAAAAGCTCAGCGACATTGTTGACCCGACAGATCGCACGATCTCGTTCCTCCTCGGCGATGGGGCCGGCGCCGCCGTCATCGGGCCGAGCGATTTCAACGGCATCGGGCCGACCGTGTGGGGCTCAGACGGATCAAAAGCCGACAAGGTTGGCATGAATGCGACGCTGACGCAGTTCCGTGATGGCGAGGTCCCGTGGCCGACACTGCGCCAGGAAGGGCAAACCGTCTTCCGTTGGGCTGTTTGGGAAATGGCAAAGGTCGCCCGTCAGGCACTCGAAGAGGCCGGTGTCACGGTCGACCAACTCACCGCGTTCCTGCCGCATCAGGCCAATATGCGCATCATCGATGAACTTGCAAAGCAGTTGAAACTGCCGGAGTCGACCATCATCGGGCGCGACATTGCCACTACGGGCAACACCTCGGCCGCGTCCGTTCCGCTTGCCGCGCACCGCCTCTTGGAAGAGCACCCCGAAGCCGCAGGCGGCCTCGCCCTCCAGATCGGTTTCGGTGCCGGGCTCGTATACGGCGCGCAGGTAGTCGTGTTGCCCAGCACGACGGCGCCCACCGACTCCTAGACTTGAATCACCCATTAGCCAACGAAGGAGAAACCATGGCTTTCACGAAAGAAGAGGTCCTCGAGGGCCTTGCTGAGCTCATCACCGACGAGACCGGTATTTCGCCCGAAGAGGTCGAGCTTGCCAAGTCGTTCACGGATGATCTCGACATCGACTCGATCTCGATGATGACGATCGTTGTCAACGCAGAAGAGAAGTTCGGCGTAACGATCCCCGACGAAGAGGTCAAGAACCTCATCAAGGTCGAGGACGCTGTCAACTACATCGCCGACAACCAGTAATTCCCGAAGCGGTGCCCGCCCAAAGTGCGGGCACCGCTTGGCGAAGGAGCCACACACATGAGCAAGCGAATCGTCGTCACCGGTATCGGAGCAATCTCCGCCCTCGGTGCAACCGCTGATGAGAACTGGAACAACCTGCTCGCAGGCGTATCCGGCGCTCACACACTCGAGCACGACTGGATCGAGGAGTACGACCTCCCCGTCACGTTTGCCGCTGAGGCTACCGTTCGCCCCGACACAATCTTGAGCCGGCCCGAGGCGAAACGCCTCGACCCTTCATCGCAGTTCGCGCTCGTCGCAGCGCGCGAAGCATGGGCCGACGCCGGTTCGCCCGAGGTTGACCCCAACCGTCTGGGCGTCGACTTCGCAACCGGCATCGGCGGTCTGTGGACCCTCCTCGACGGGTGGGACACCCTCCGCGAAAAGGGCCCCCGTCGCGTCATGCCCATGACGATCCCCATGCTCATGCCAAACGCTCCCGCGGCAGCTATTTCGCTCGATCTGGGTGCTCGCGCCTACGCTCGCACGGTGGCATCGGCTTGTGCTTCGAGCACAGAAGCAATCGTGAACGCTGTCGAGCACCTGCGCACTGGCCTCGCTGACGTTGTCATTGCGGGTGGCTCAGAGTCAGTCATTCACCCCATCACGATCGCGGCATTCTCGTCGATGCAGGCCCTTTCAAAGCGCAATGATTCACCCGAGACGGCCTCGCGCCCCTATTCGGTCGATCGCGACGGCTTCGTCATGGGTGAGGGCGCTGCCGCACTCGTACTCGAAACCGAAGAGCACGCGCTTGCACGCGGAGCCAAGATCTACGCCGTCGTTTCTGGCGGTGGAGTGACCTCGGATGCGTACCACATCACGGCGAATAACCCCGAGGGTGCTGCACGCGCTGTGCGCCTCGCGCTCGAGAGCGCCGGTCGCACACCCGATGAGGTCACGCACATCAACGCACACGCGACCTCAACCCCCGTTGGTGACCCCAACGAGTACACGGCGCTTCACGAGGTCATGGGTGACCGCGTGAAAGACATCCCGGTTTCAGCGACAAAGGCCTCGACTGGCCACCTGTTGGGTGGCACAGGTGCCCTTGAAGCTCTCTTCACGGTCAAAGCTGTCCAGGAGCGCACGGCTCCCCCGACCATCAACCTCACAACGCAGGACCCGGAGATTCCACTCTCGGTGTCGGGTGAGGCTGTCGCTCTCGGCGACGGACTGCAGGTTGCAATTAGCAACTCGTTCGGGTTCGGCGGGCACAACGCCGTCGTCGTCATCGAGTCGTACGACAAGTAATCCGTCTCGAGTGGTCGGCCCTGTCGGCTCCGCTGTATTCAGCAACTCCGACAGTCTGTGCCGACCACTCGTCCGGAAGTTCTCCCCGCTCTCCAGTGCGCCGGCTTAACCAGCTCTATGGAGCAACACGACATTCGCGCCGACTTCAGGGTTACGGAACGGTTCAAGTTCTTCATCCCACGGTGAGCCGAGCGAAGCTTCAATGAGGGTGCCGAGGCTTTCACCATCGGCTTCTGCACGAGCTATGAGGTCGCGCAGAACGTTTTCATCGAGCAGCACGTTTCCTGCTTCGTCGATGCGGGCGGTGTGGGCACCAAGACTCGGCGTGTGCATCCAGCGATACCCCGAAATCGCGCCATCGACGATCTCAGTGACTTCGTAACGCAGTTCCGCCCACCCGAAGAGCGACGAGGCAAGGCGAGCGCCATCACCCTCGCTCCCGTGCCACACGACCGTGCCCTGATAGAGTCCAGGCGCGACGGGCTGGGCATTCCAGAGCACAGAGATTCGCGCGCCGAGAACATCGGCGATTGCCCACTCAACGTGCATCCGCAGCTGCTTTGGGACGGCGTGGATAAAGACCACGCCGTTTGCCTGTCGGTTCACTTGTGCCTCCATCCACCAGGTTCGTCTTCCCCTACGACCTAGTTGCTGGAGTTGTGTCTATTGTGCGCCTGAATTCTGAGAACTGCAAGAGCGGTACGCTCGTATGTACGCAATTGCGTATTTCGGGGCGGTGGCCAAGCTGGTTAAGGCAGTGGGCTCATAACCCAACGATCGCCGGTTCAAGTCCGGCCCGCCCTACGAAAGACAGGCTTTCCTCACTGAGTGAAACCATACGAAGCACAGCCTTGTCTTGCTTGCGGAATAACAGCATCGGAGTAGCGTTCTACATAACAGATTTCTCTCCAACACAAAGGAGTTCCAAATGAGCAAGGTAACCGTCGCAACCACGACGACTGACGCAACCGTTGCAGCTGGCGTTGCACAATTCCTGACGCCCGTTGTTCACGGCCTCCAGGCCCTGCAGATCAACGGCAAGCAGGCGCACTGGCACGTTCGCGGTACCAACTTCATTGGCGTTCACGAGTTCCTCGACACGCTTGTTGAGCACGCTGGCGACGCCGCCGACACGGCAGCTGAGCGCATCATCGCCCTCGGCCTCCCGATCGACGCTCGCCTGAGCACGATCGCAGACAAGGTCAAGAAGACTGAGGTTCCCGCGGGCTTCACACAGTCGACCGAAATCATCAAGGATGTCGTTGCAGACCTCGACGCCGTCATCGCAGACACACGTGCTGCTGTTGATGGCCTCGACGAAATCGACCTGGCAAGCCAGGATGTGGCAATCGCGATTCTGCAGGACCTCGAGAAGGACCGCTGGTTCCTCGTCTCGCACATCGCTGAGTAAGCGCTTACGCAAAAACGGCCCTGACACTTGGCGGGGCCGTTTTTGTTGGGCGACACTATCCCGAGTGCGTGACCTGGCCTGCGAGGAGCGTGAGCGCAACAGGAGCCTCGCGGAGGGCGGCCGCGTCGAGCGTTGTCGGGTCAGCGTTGAGCAAGACAAGGTCGGCGGGCTCGCCGACCGCGACGCGCGAACGCGTCGACGCGGCAAGTGCCTGCTCAAACGTCAACGCCTCTTCTGGGTGGTACGCCGGCTCGTCACCGCGTCGGCGGAAGATGGCGGCAGACATTGCGATCCACGGGTCAAGCGGTGCGACGGGCGCATCCGATCCCAAGAGCACAGGCACGCCAGCGCGTAGGAGCGAGGCAAGCGGATACACGACCGCGGTTTGCCCCTGCCAGTACCGCGCTAACAGTTCACGATCGTCGAGGGTGTGTTCGGGTTGCACGCTTGCGGCGACCCGTAGGTGTGCGAGGCGCGCAATATCTTCGGCTGCCATGAGCTGGGCGTGTTCAATCGTGCCACTCGCGCCCGTCGCAGCAAAGGCGTCGATGACCATGCGGTTGGTCGCGTCGCCGATGGCGTGCGCCGCGACAGTGATCCCCGCATCCGTTGCGCGCTGCATGAGTTCGCCTACCTCGTCGGCGCCGAAAGTGAATTCGCCAAAGTTCGCGGGTTCATCGTCATAGGCGCACGTACAGGCAGCTGTTCGCGTGCCGAGCGAGCCGTCCGTGATGAATTTGAGCGAGCCAGCGCGAATCAGCCCAGCTGGGTCGCTCGCCATACCCGTCGTGATGCCAGCGGAGAGCCAACGATCAAAGTTCGGTGGGTACACGTTGTACTGAACCCGCATGGGTGTCGCTCCCTGATCGAATCGGCGCACCCACGTCTCTGCCGTTGTATCGAAGTCAAAGTCAACCAGGCCAACAACACCACGGGCTGCGGCGCGCGCGAGGAGGCGTGCGACGGCGGCATCCGTCACCTGCTCGCTTACATCACTCAACCGTGCCGATACCGCAAAGGCGGGCGTCTCGCTGAGCATTCCCGTCTCGCCAGCGAGCTCACGGAAGCCCTCCCGTTCGAGGGCTGCGGAGTTGAGCCACGCGCTGTGCAGATCGGCGTTGATGAGATAGGTCGGAACATCGCCGGTTGCTGCATCGAGGGCTTCGAGTCGTGGTTCGTCGGGCCACGTGGCGACACGATAGCCCCCACCCACGCGGCGCCCGCCGCCGTCAATCGGGGCCACTGCCATCCGCTCTGCTGCGTCTGCGTAGGAGGATGCGGCGGAAAGATCGACACGATCCGCAGTTAGCGCGGCAACACCGGCGTGAACATGGTGATCCCAGAGCCCTGGCATGATCCACATGCCGTCGGCCGTGACTCCGGGAACCCCCGCAATGGCACCCGCGAGTGTGACATCAGTAATACGTCCGTCCCGAATGTGAACGTCAACGGGCTCACCCGAGCCCCCGAGAATTCGTACGCCGCGAAGGCAAGAGACGGTTTGACCTACTGCTGGCAATTGGGGCACCAATACAGTTTGCGGGCACCAATCTCTTCGAGGGCGATATTCGTGCCACAAATTCGGCACGGCAAACCTTGGCGGCGGTACACAAAGTGGCGATCGTCACGACTCGCGAGTGCCGCGCGGTACTGCTCGGGGGTCAAATCGTCCATCGTCATCATCTGGCCGGTCTCAACCCCGATGCGAAGCAGCTGTACCCAGTCCCGCCAGAGATCGCGCAGTTGCTCTTCCGTGAGATCTTTTGTTGGCGTGTGCGGATTGATTCCCGCACGGAAGAGCATCTCGGCGCGATAAACGTTCCCGATGCCGCTCACGGCACTCTGATCCATGAGCACGAGGCCGATCGGCGTGCGCTTGTTGCGTACTCTCGCCACGAAACGCTCTTCGCCCTCAGCAGGGTCATCGACCAGCGGGTCGGGACCAAGCTTCGCGATCGTTGCAACGACTTCGTCGGGGGTTTGCACCTCGCACGCCGTCGGCCCGCGAAGATCGGCGAGCGTCACGTCGGTCAGGAGGCGCAGACGTACCTGTCCAACAGGCTCGGGCGGCCATGCAGCATCCGTGTCTGCGAGCCCCGATGTTTCTTCCGACATTCGCACCTGGCCGCGGGCACGACGAGGTGCCCCGATCGAGGCGAGCGAGTTCTCCCCCGCGAGGTCGTAGATGGGTTCATCATCGCCGAGGATTGTGCCGCGCTGGTTCGTTTGCCCCATCCGGCCGTTGGCGGAAGCGATCGTGGGGTCGATGAGAATATCACCCGCGAAATCCCATGCGCCGTACATCCCCAGGTGCACCCGCAACCAGAGGTCGTCTTCAAACTCGAGGAACATCTGTTTACCGACGGCGCGAGCGAGCACCATCTCGCGCCCGTTGAGCAGGGCTGCGCCCTCAGCGAAGCGCCCCTGCGGGCTCGAGGCCGCCACGAGTTTGCCGACAAAGTTCCGATCGAACTGCCGAGCGATACGGTGTACTGAATGCCCCTCGGGCATTATGCGCGCGGGTCTGGTTCGAGTGTGCCGTCGTTCTCAAAGGCCGCAATCTGATTGATGCGACGCACGTGACGCTCATCCCCGGGGAACGGCGTCGCGATGAACGTGTCGATGAAACCGAGTGCTTCCTCGAGCGTGTGCTGGCGCGCACCGATTGCGATGACGTTTGCGTTGTTGTGCTCACGTGCAAGCTCGGCGGTTGCCTGGCTCCAGACGAGAGCCGCACGGATTCCGTCTACCTTATTGGCAGCGATCTGCTCGCCGTTGCCGGAACCGCCAAAGACGACACCGAGCGCGGGAACGCCGGCCGTCTGATCAGCGATGACGCCCTGTGCTGCACGAATACAGAATGAGGGGTAATCGTCGACGGGGTCGTACTCGATGGGCCCGTGATCGATAACCTCATGCCCCTGGCTCGTCAGGTGCTTTTGCACCTCTTCAGAGAACTCAAGGCCAGCGTGGTCAGTCGCAATGTGAATGCGCATCGAATGTTCCTCGTATTACGGCAGCAGCCCGGCTGCTGCGGGCTTGAAACCTGCACGAACATTCTCGCAGTCTCCGGGGCGCGAGATGTCGTACCAGGGGCCGAGGTCTGTCACGTGCGGGCGCTCAGCTGCTGGGGTTCCGTTGACGCGCTCAAGCACGAGATCAATGAGGCCACTCACGAAGGCGGGGTGCACACCGGGAGTCGGGGTGCGCAACACGCGCAGCCCGTGCTCGGTCGCGGTCTCGACAGCCTCCGTGTCGAGATCCCACAGCACCTCCATGTGGTCGCTAATGAACCCAACGGGGACGATGACGACCGCTTTCACGCCCTGCTCAGGCAGAGTTTCGATGACATCGTTGATGTCAGGTTCGAGCCACGGCTGCGTGGGCGGGCCAGAACGCGACTGGTAGACGAGCTCCCACGAAGGAACGACGCCCTCGGTGAGCGGCTCGGGCAGCGTGTCCATAACGTACTGGGAGACAGCCTCGTGCTGCGCCTGGTAGGCGCCGCCAGGGCCGAAATCCTGGTCGCGTGGGCCAGAATGCAGCGCGTCATCCGTCGGAATCGAGTGCGTTGCAAAGAGCACCCGAACGTCGGCGAGATCGATGCCCTCGTTCTTGAGGGTCTGCAGCGCCTCGGCAACACCGTCCTGGAAGGGCTTGACGAACCCGGGGTGGTCGAAGAACAAGCGCACCTTGTCGACCGTGACTTTGCCCTCGAGGCCAGCCTGCGCGATCGCAATCGGGATGTCCTCGCGGTACTGACGGTCGCTCGAAAACGAGCTGTAGGCGCTCGTGGCGAGCATGAGCAGCGTCGTGTGCCCGTCGTTGTATGCCTCGGTCAGCGCATCCGCCAAATAGGGGTTCCAGTTGCGGTTGCCCCAGTAGACAGGCAAGTCAATGCCGCGGCGCTCAAGCTCTGCCTCGAGGGCAGCCTTGAGCTCACGGTTCTGCTGGTTGATAGGGCTCACGCCGCCATAGTGGCGGTAGTGGTGCGCAACTTCTTCCAGTCGCTCGTCGGGAATCCCGCGACCGCGCGTGACATTGCGTAGGAAGGGAATGACGTCATCTTGACCCTCGGGCCCGCCAAAGCTCGCAAGAATAATCGCGTCGTAATCGACGGGAACCTCGATAAATGGCTCACCGCTCGAAGCAGCTTCGGATGCGTACAGAACTAGTGGTTCGACAGCGTTCGTAGTCACGATTCCATCCTGGCATCGGTGTCTATGAAGCCCCTTCCGCTGCAGCCTTGTTTTCACTGGCGTAGGCTATTGAGGTTGGCATCCCAACGAATCCCCATACAGGAGTAAGCAGTGCCTGGAGAAAACCTCACCCGCGTTGAAGCTCAGGAGCGGTCACAAACCATCGCGACGCAGAGCTACGAAATCTCGCTCGACCTGACGAAGGGCGAGCGTGTCTTCGGTTCGCGCAGCGTCATCACGTTCGACGCGACACCCGGTGCAACAACGTTTGTTGACCTCATCGCGGACTCGGTGCGCGAGATCACACTCAACGGTGTTTCACTCGACCCGGCCGAGGTTTTCGCTGATTCACGCATCTGGCTTGCCAACCTCGACGCATCGAACACGCTCGTTGTTGATGCCGACTGCCTCTACACCAACACGGGTGAAGGCCTGCACCGCTTCGTAGACCCCGCCGACGGCGAGGTCTACCTCTACTCACAGTTCGAAGTTCCCGACTCACGACGCGTCTTCGCTGTCTTCGAGCAGCCCGACCTCAAGGCAACGTTCCAGTTCACGGTCACGGCGCCGGCCAATTGGAAGGTCATCTCGAACTCCCCCACCCCCGAGCCGATCGTGCACGACCCTTCAGCAGGCTCAGTCTCCGGGAGCGCAACGTGGGGCTTTGCTCCAACGCCGCGCATCTCGTCGTACATCACGGCGATCATCGCCGGCCCTTACGAATCGGTCTTCTCGGAACTCACGAGTGCGTCCGGCAAGGTCATCCCGCTTGGCGTCTATGGTCGCAAGAGCCTGTGGAGCTCACTCGATGCTGACTACATCTTTGAGAAGACCCGCGAGGGCTTCGCGTACTACGAAGAGAAGTTCGGCGTGCCGTACCCCTTCGAAAAGTACGACCAGCT
>CAYNTU010000023.1:0-40828 GCA_964400205.1 uncultured Microbacterium sp. | reverse complement strand
GCTTACGGTCTTGCTTCGCGCGCACGATGCCCTCGAGCACGCCGTCGACCGTCTCGAGGTGGCTCGGGTTTGCCGCGAGGTAGACGGGCAGTTCGTTGCCCTCTTCGCTCTGGAAAGTGCCTTCGGTGCCGAGGTGGTACTTGACGTCACCCGAACCGCGCTTGTTGCCGATTGCCGTACGGCCCTCGAACTCAGCGAAGACCTGGCCGTAGGTTTTGCCAGCAATGTTCGTCAGAACGTTGAGGCGACCGCGGTGGGCCATACCGATCGCAGCACCATCGAGTTGAGCTGCCGCGGCTTCGCGCAGAATCTCGTCGAGGAGCGGAATGAGGCTCTCGCCGCCCTCGAGCGAGAAGCGCTTCTGGCCGACGTACTTGGTCTGCAGGAAGGTCTCAAACGCCTCACCCTCGTTGAGCTTGCGCAAAACACGCAACTGCTCTTCTTTCGAGGGCTTTTCGTACTTGATCTCGACCTTGTCTTGGAACCACTTGCGCTGTTCCGGATCTTGAATGTGCATGTACTCAATACCGACCGTGCGGCAGTACGAGTCGCGCAGAATGCCGAGAATCTCGCGCAGCTTGAGCACGCGTCGACCGCCGAAACCGCCCGTGACGAACTCACGGTCGAGATCCCAGAAGGTCAGCCCGTGCGATTCGATCTCGAGGTCAGGGTGCGTGCGCTGGTGGTAGGCGAGCGGGTCGATGTCGGCCATGAGGTGACCGCGCACACGGAACGAGTTGATGAGGTCTTGCACGCGGGAGGTCTTGTCAACGCGCTCAGCCGTGTCGACCGTGATGTCGTTTGCCCAGTGGATGGGCTCGTAGGGGATGCGCAGGGCGGCAAAGATGTCGTTGTAGAAGCCGCGCTGGCCGATGAGCAGCTCGTGCACCTTCTTGAGGAACTCACCCGAGCCGGCACCCTGAATAACGCGGTGATCGTAGGTGCTCGTGAGGGTCACGGTCTTGCCGATACCCATGTCGATGAGGTTCTTCTCGCTTGAGCCCTGGAACTCTGCCGGGTACTCGAGGGCACCTGCACCGATAATCGAACCCTGGCCCTTCATGAGGCGCGGAATCGAGTGCACCGTGCCGATACCGCCCGGGTTCGTGAGCGAGATGGTCGTGCCCTGGAAGTCGGCTGCCGTGAGCTTGTTGTCACGAGCGCGCTTGATGAGATCCTCGTAGGTCGCGAGGTACTCGTTGAAGGTCAGCGTCTCGGCCTTCTTGATGCTCGGCACGAGCAGCGCGCGGGTGCCGTCCGGCTTGGGGATGTCGATCGCGATACCGAGACCGACGTGCGCGGGAACAACAACGGATGGTTTGCCGTCAACGATGTCGTAGAAAACGTTCTGGCCGGGCATCTCTTTCAGTGCCTGGATGATGGCCCACCCGATGAGGTGCGTGAAGCTCACCTTGCCACCACGCGTGCGAGCGAGGTGGTTGTTGATGACGATGCGGTTGTCGATCATGAGCTTCGCGGGGATCGTGCGAACACTCGTTGCCGTCGGCACTGTGAGCGAGGCGTCCATGTTGGCCGCGAGGGTCTTGGGCATACCGCGCAGCGGCGTGACGACGTCTTCGTCTGCGCTGTCGGCGCTTTCGCCCGTTTCAGCGGATGCTTTGGGTGCCTGAGCGGGCAGCGGCGCCTGCTGCGCGGGCTTGGCAGTCGTGCTCGCGACGGGCGGTTGCTGGTTGATCACGGGGATCGGCGTTGTCGGGGGAGCAGCTTCGACGACAGGCTGCGCCGCGGCGGGAGCGGGCGGTGCGGGTGGCGTTGCCGCCGGAGCATCAGTTCGTACCGGCATGGGCTGGCCGGCTGCTGCCTTTTGCATGACGGCGTAGCGCTCGAGCGTGGGCCACCATTCTTTATCAACAGTGTTGGGGTCGACTTTGAACTGTTCGTAGAGTTCTTCAACGAGCCACTCGTTGGCTCCGAACTCTCCATCGCCGTCAGCTTGACCAGAACCGGGAACCGGGTTCGTCACTCTTGATCGCCTACTCTCTCGTCTGAGGCCGTGGTGTACGTTCTTTTCCGCTGCTCTGCGGCGCACAATCAACACTTAAGCCTACCCGCTGTCGCTGCGCTGGGGAGCATAGCTGAGCGAGGCAAATTGCACCACGCGGTACCGTTGGATTATGCGTTTTGTTGGTGAGCTGCCGCAGGTCGATCTGACCTATTCCGATGTGTTTCTCGTGCCGAGCCGCAGCGACATCACAAGTCGACTCCAGGTCGACCTTGCGCCGACCGATGGAACGCCCGCAACCATTCCGCTGGTTGCCTCGAACATGAACGCTGTAACGGGCCCGCGTTTGGCTGCAACGCTTGCGCGCCGTGGTGGGCTCGGTGTGCTGCCGCAAGACATTCCGTTGCAAGAGCTGGGCGATGCGATCCGCTGGGTCAAGCGCCAGCCTGTTGCGTGGGATACCCCCTTCGTTTTGACGCCGCAGACGACCGTGGCAGAAGCGCTCACTATCATTCCCGCGGCGGCCGGCCACGGCATTGTTGTGACGTCTGCTGCCGAGGGGAACATCGATCTGAATGATGTTCTGGGCGTCTTGCCGTCGACGCGCCTTGCGACAGCGCTTCCCGATGCGCAGCTCGGTGACCTCGTGCACGAGCTCCCACCCGCGCTCGACGCAGAAGAGATTTCGGATGCGCGTGCCGCCTTCGATGCCGTGAACGCGACGGGCGTCGAAACCGTTGCAATCGTCGACCACGGCCACCTCGTGGGCACGCTGACAGAGCGCAGCGCCCTTCGCTCGAACCTCTACCGCGCGGCCCTCGACAAGAATGGCCAGCTCGCTGTCTCGGCGGCCGTCGGCATTAACGGTGACGTCGCGAGCAAGGCGCGCGCACTCGTGGAAGCGGGTGTTGACGTGGTCGTGATCGACACTGCGCACGGCCACCAGGAGGGCATGCTCCGCGCAATCAAGATCGTTGCGGATCTGGGCCTCGGCGTTCCCATTGTTGCGGGCAACATCGTCACGGGCGACGCCGCGCGCGACCTCGTCGAAGCGGGGGCGAACATTCTCAAGGTCGGTGTCGGCCCCGGTGCCATGTGCACGACCCGCATGATGACTGCCGTTGGTCGCCCACAGTTCTCGGCTGTGCTCGAGACGGCGGAAGCTGCTGCTGAACTGGGCGCGAGCGTCTGGGCCGACGGCGGTGTGCGCTACCCGCGCGACGTTGCACTCGCGCTCGCGGCGGGCGCGGCATCCGTCATGATCGGCTCGTGGTTTGCCGGCACGATCGAAGCGCCCGGCGTGCTGCAAACGGATGCGAACGGCCGCGTCTACAAAGAATCGTGGGGCATGGCATCGACGAAGGCCGTGCAAGCACGTTTTGGCCGCCTGGATGCCTACGAGCGCGCCCGCAAGGAGCTTTTCGCCGAGGGTATTTCTTCCTCGAAGATCTACCTCGACCCCCTGCGCCCCGGCGTGGAAGACCTCGTCGATATGATCACCTCGGGTGTGCGGTCGTCGTTCACCTACGCGGGTGCAGCGGATGTCGCGAGCTTCCATGAGCGCGCAGCCGTGGGCCTGCAGTCGGCAGCTGGTTACGAAGAGGGTAAGGCGCTTCCCGTCAGCTGGTAACCATCGCTCGAGAAGTGAAAGCCAGTTCAAAGAAAACTGCCAGTACACTTTTCTCACCATGGATGATCCTCCGAGTTGTAGTACTTCGCCCGATCTCACGCGCCCCCTGAGCGCCCGCGCATACGAAAGCCCTGTTCGAAAGGGTAAGGCGCAGTGATGGATCCCATCTGGGGCATAGTGATCGGGCTCATCCTGACAGTCGGTACCGGCATGTTTGTCGCGAGCGAGTTTGCGCTCGTCAACCTTGACCGGGCTGACCTCGAAGCACGTCGTGACCGAGGCGAATCGCGCCTCGCGATGACGATCGCGGCGCTGAAGATCACCTCAACACACCTCTCAGCCGCGCAGCTGGGTATTACGCTCACGACGCTGCTGACCGGTTATACGCTCGAGCCCGCGCTCACGACGATTCTGCAACCCGTGCTGTCGTTCTTGCCCGAGGCGACACAGCGACCAACCGCCATGATCGTGTCGGTTGTATTGGCCACGACGCTCTCGATGATCATCGGTGAGCTTGTGCCGAAGAACTTCGCACTTGCGCTCCCGCGCCAGACGGCCAAGTTCGTCATGCCGTTCCAGACGGCGTTTACGACGATCTTCCGCCCCATCATCGCCGTGCTTAATGGCAGCGCAAACGCGGTCATTCGCTGGTTCGGTATCGAACCAAAGGAAGAACTCTCGGGCGCACGCACGGCCGACGAACTCTCGTCGCTCGTTCGCCGCTCGGCGAGTGAGGGGCTCCTCGAACACGACACGGCGACGCTCCTCGACCGCAGCTTGAACTTTGCCTCGCTCACGGCAGCAGATGCCATGACCCCGCGCCCCAGCATGCACGCGGTCTCGTCAGACGACACGGTCGACGAAATCATCCGCCTTGCGCAACGCACGGGACATAGCCGCTTCCCGATCTACAACGATTCGCTCGATGACATCACGGGCATTGCCCACCTGAAGTCTGCTGTCGCTGTACCAGCAGACCGCCGCAGCGAGGTGCCCGTTGGCGCGATTGCGACCGAACCATTGCGCGTGCCCGAGACGCAGCACCTCGACCAACTGGTCTCGAACCTGCGTCAAACGGGCTACCAGGTCGCGATCGTCGTGGACGAGTACGGCGGAACCGCTGGCCTTGTCACGATGGAAGATCTCGTGGAAGAGATCGTCGGCGAGGTCAGCGACGAACACGACCGCACCCGCGCCGGCGTTGTTCGCGGCCGCGACGATGCCATCACGTTCCCCGGTGAGCTGCGCCCCGATGAGGTGCTCGCGCAAGCGGGAGTCACTGTGCCCATAGACGACGTTTACGACACGGTCGGCGGCTACATCATGAGCGTGCTCGAACGCATCCCCAAGGTCGGTGACAAAGCGCCCGTGCCAGACGGCACGCTCGAGGTCACCCGCATGGCCGGGCGACGAGTTGATCGGGTGAAATTCATCCCGAATGAAGCATCCGACAACGAAAGCGAGGTGACCCGATGAGCGATTGGGCTGGACTCGCATGGCTTTTCGTGTTGCTCGCAATCAACGCGTTCTTCGTTGGCGCAGAGTTCGCGGTTATTTCTGCTCGACGTTCGCAGATTGAACCGCTCGCTGAACGAGGTTCCAAGCGTGCGAAAACGGCGCTGTATGCCATGGAACACGCGACGCTCATGCTCGCAACCTCGCAGTTGGGTATTACCGTCTGTTCGCTGCTGATCCTCAACGTTTCAGAACCTGCGATTCACCACCTCATGGCGGTGCCACTCGGTGCAATTGGGCTCCCCGAGGGCGCTGTTGACGGCATTGCCTTTGCCATCGCGCTCATCATCGTGTCGTTCTTGCACGTTGTGTTTGGCGAGATGGTGCCGAAGAACCTCGCGTTCTCGGTGCCCGACAAGGCAGTGCTCTTGCTCGCGGCCCCGCTCGTGTGGGTCTCGAAGGTCTTCAAGCCCGTCATCTGGGTCATGAATGCTGCTGCGAACGGCATCCTGCGTCTCTTCGGTGTCGAGCCGAAAGACGAAGCTGCCTCGGCCTTTACGCTCGAAGAAGTCGCGACGATCGTGGCGCAGTCGAAGAGTGAAGGTGTGCTGCAGGATGCCGTCGGTGCTGTTTCGGCGGTTGTTGAGTTCACCGAGAAGACCGCGAAAGACATCGCGGTTCCGCTTGACGAGCTCGTGACGTTGCCCCAAACGGCAACACCCGCCGACATCGAGCAGGCCGTGAGTAAGCACGGCTTCTCGCGCTACGTCATCGTCGACGACGAGGGCAACCCGACGGGCTACGTGCACCTCAAAGACGTGCTGCGTTCCGTTGACGGAGAGGATGCGCAGACCAAGGCGCAGGAGCCAATCCAGCCGCGACGCATCCACCGCATGGTGCAGCTTTCGGAGTCGACCGAACTCGAAGATGCCCTCGCGAGCATGCGTGCCAAGGGTCGCCACCTTGGGCAGGTGCACGACGCAGACGGCACGACGACGGCGGTGCTCTTCTTGGAAGACATCATCGAGGAGCTCATCGGCGAGATCGACGACGCCACCCAGGGTCGCCGCGGCCGCCGCTAGCGCCCTGCTCGTTGACCGGAGCGGCGTTTCCACTCGCTTCGCTCGGTCAACGAGCGGTTTCTCGTTAGTGCCCAGCGTGCGGTTCCGCGTCGGCGTCTGCCTCGGGGGTCTTGACGAGGAACGCACCGATGATCGTGAAGCTCGCGAGGATCGCCCCAACAAGGAACGCCGAGTGCGCGCCGCTTGCAACGGCCTCAGCCGCGTGCGGGTCGGGGAATGCGCTCGCACCGGCACCCATGATCGCCATGAGCAGTGCGACACCGACGGCACCCGCGACCTGCTGGGTTGTGCTCACCGCAGCGCTACCGTACGAGTAGAGCGAGCGGGGAAGCGAGCCGAGTGACGCCGTGAAGAGGGGCGTAAACGACAGCGCGAGGCCGATCGAGAGCGAGATCTGGGCGATGAGAATTGCGACGTAGGGGGTATCCGTCGTCATGGTCGTGAAGTACCACATGACGCTCGTGGCAATGATGGCGCCCGGTACGAGCAGAATGCGTGCACCCTTGGCGTCATAGATCCGGCCGATGATGGGGCCGAGGACACCCATGAGCAGTGCGCCGGGCAGCACCGTGAGCCCCGCCTCTGTCGCCGAGAGCCCGTTGGCGCTCTGCAGGAAGATGGGCAGCACGGTGATTGAGCCAAAGAAGGCCATCGACAGAATAAAGAACTGCACGCTTGCAACCGAGAAGTTCTTGACGGCGAAGATTCGCATATCCAAGAGCGCATCATCCTTGCGCTGCAGTTGGAGCTGACGCCACACGAACAGCGCGAGCGAGATAACACCGACTACGATCCAGACGATCATGATTGTGGGGCCGCTGGCATTTGCGGCATCCGTTCCGCCGTGTGCAGAACCGATCTGGCTGATGCCGTAGACGACACCGCCGAACCCGAGTGCGCTCAAAGCAACCGAGAGCACGTCGATCGGTTCGTGAATCTGCTCGCCAACGTTCGTGAGGTAGCGCAGGCCAAGGGCAAGCGCCGCGAGCGCGATGGGCAAGACGACCGTGAAGTTTGCCCGCCAGCCGAAGTGATCCACGAGGAAGCCCGAGAGCGCCGGGCCAATCGCAGGAGCCATCGCGATGACCATGCTGATGCGACCCATCATGCGCCCACGCATGTGCTGTGGCACAACGTTCATGACGGTTGTCATGAGCAAGGGCATGAGCAGAGCCGTGCCCGAGGCCTGAATAACGCGCGCGGCGATAAGCAGCGGGAAGGTCGGTGCGAGTGCGCCGACGATCGTGCCAGCGCTAAAGAGCGTCAGTGCCGCGACAAACATTTGCCGCGTTGTGAAGCGGCGGATGAGGAACCCGCTCGTTGGAATGACAACGGCCATCGTGAGCAGGAAGGCGCTCGAAACCCACTGTGCTGTTGCGTCTTCGACCCCAAAGTGCGCTTTGAGGGCGGGGATTGCGTTGCCGAGCGTTGTCTCGTTGAGGATTGCGACGAAGGCAGCGGTCAGCAGAATCCAGATCACACGGGAGTTGGTGGGGGTCAGTTCAGTGGGCGCGTCAGTTTCGGGGCGGTGAGTCATGAGTGTTTTTCTCTCGAGTGAGCGTTCGCGAGTGCGACCTTCAAGCCTAACTCCCGGGGGCGCTGCACTATTCCCCCGCGGCAATTTCGACGGGCTCGGGTAGCGTTGTCGCATGAGCATGATGGGGCCCGGTGGGGGAGGCGGCGGTGGTCGCGGTGGTGGTTTCCGCGGCGTCGACGAAGAAAAGCAGCGCGAACTCAACGCTGCGGCACCGAAGGTTCCACACCTCGGCCGCCGTGTGATCGAACTCTTCAAGCCCTACAAGGGCCAGCTCGTCATGACGGTCCTGCTCGTGCTCATTGGTGCGGGCCTTGCCGTCGTTCCGCCGCTGCTTGTGCAGCGGGTCTTCGACGATGCGCTCTTCCCTGTCGGTGGCGACGATCAGATCCAGCCCGTCAACACCCACCTGCTGGTGATTCTGGTGTCGGTCATGTTTGGGCTCTTCCTGCTCTCGGCTGCGATCGGAATCGCACAAACGTACTTCACGTCATCCGTGGGAAACCAGGTCACAGGTGATTTGCGCGTCAAACTCTTTGAGCACCTGCAGGGCATGGAACTGGCCTTCTTCACGCGCACGAAAACGGGCGTTATTCAGTCGCGCCTGCAAAACGACGTCGGCGGAGTTTCTGGCGTTCTGACCAACACGGTCACGAGCATCCTCGGCAACGTCGTGACGGTTATCGCCTCGCTCGTCACGATGATCATTCTTGACTGGCGCCTGACGCTCATTGCGCTCGTGCTCATGCCCATCCTCATCGCTGTGCAGCGCAAGGTGGGGCAGCGCCGTGTGCGCATTGCGGCAGCGACGCAAGAGTCGCTCAGCGAGTTGACGGCCATCACGCAGGAGTCGCTCTCGGTCTCGGGCGTCATGCTCTCGAAATCGTTCAACCGTCAGCGCGTCGACTCCGAGAAGTACCGGGAACAAAACGAGCAGCAGATCAAGCTCCAGGTGCAACGCGCCATGAGCGGCCAGGGCTTCTTCGCGGTTGTCTCGGTCATCATGGCGTCGATCCCCGCGGTCATCTACCTTGTATCGGGCTTCCTTATGAGCTCGGGGGCAGATGCCATCACCTCCGGCACGATCGTCGCGTTCACGACCGTGCTCGCGCGCGTGCTGCAACCCATGACGGGCCTCATGCGCGTCGCACTCGACGTGCAGACCTCGCAGGCGCTCTTCGCGCGCATCTTCGAGTACCTCGATATGACGCCGATTATTACGGATGCTCCCGACGCCATTCCGGTCGAAAAAGGCGAGGGGCCGCTCGGGCGCATCGAGTTCAAGAACGTTGTCTTCCGATACCCGGATGCCTCACCGGATGCCCGCCCGACACTCGACGGCGTCTCGTTCGTTGCCGAGCCCGGCCAACACGTTGCCTTCGTGGGGCCCAGCGGTGCGGGGAAGACGACCGTGCTGTACCTGACCCCGCGCCTGTACGAGGCGAATGAGGGCAGCGTGCTGTTCGCGGGCAAAGACGTGCGGCACCTCATCGGTGAATCGATCATTGACCACGTCGGGATCGTCTCGCAAGAGACCTACCTCTTCCACGCAACGATCGGCGAGAACCTTCGCTATGCCAAGCCGGATGCGACAGAAGAAGAGATCATCGAGGCCTGCAAGGGCGCCAATATCCACCACGTCATCGACGGCTTTGAAGACAAGTACGACACGGTCGTCGGCGAACGCGGCTACCGGCTCTCGGGCGGCGAGAAGCAGCGCCTCGCGATTGCTCGCGTGCTGCTCAAGAACCCGCCCGTGCTGCTGCTTGATGAGGCCACCTCTGCGCTCGACACCGTTTCAGAACGTGTTGTGCAAGAGGCGCTCGAGCGCGCAGCGAAGGGTCGCACGACGCTCTCGATCGCGCATCGCCTTTCGACGATTCGCGACGCCGATGTCATTAACGTGCTCGTCGCGGGGAAGATCGTCGAATCCGGCACGCACGATGAACTGCTCAAGCAGGCCGGGGTCTACGCCGAACTCGTTGCCCAGCAGCTTCAGCAGTAGGCGCGGGCGAAGCGCCCGCTACCAAGCAAGGCCTTCGGTCAGCCAGGGGTCAGCGGGCGCTTCGGCAGCGCAGGGAAGGCTCGCGAGCCAGTCGAGGAAGAACGTGAGCTCGCTCGCGTAGCTCGGGTCGGGGTGGGTCAGCGCGATCTCTTCGAGTGGTGGCAGGTCGATAGACCGAATGAGGCGGATGCGTTCACGCAGCGCATCCGTACTGTGCGTTGCGAGCAAGACCGCGAGCCCGCCGCCCAGGGCTTTGATGTACTCGCGCAGCACTGTGAGGTTGTCCCGACCGGCAGTAATCGAGCCGGGCCGCAGACGCCAACGAACAAGCGGCTCGAGCAGCGTGTCGAATGATTTTGCGCGCGTATAGACCTGCATGGCGAGCACTTGGTCTTCGTACGCGCCGCCGGGGAACGCGAGCGAGTTGGTGCGCCAAAAGTCTGTGCGATACATCTTTGACCATGCGACAACGTTGCCGACGGCTTCCGGTCGCTCAGCGAGCGTGATTCCGTCGGCGGGTGGAGCGCACGCGAGCCCGACCCACGGTTGTATGCGGCCGGGGGCATATGTTCCGTCTGGCTGCTCGCGCAGGCGCGTGTACGCGGCCATTGCGAAATCCGACCCGCTGCGGTCGAGTGTGGAAACCCAGGTCTCGAGCGCAATCGGCTCGAAGACGTCGTCGCCGTCGAGGAAGGCGAGATACTCGCTTTCGGCGAGCCGTACGCCTCGATTGCGCGCAGCACCGAGACCTTCGGGCCGGGCGTTGTGCACGACTCGCAGTCGCGTGTCGAATCGTGCAAGTGCCCGAGCGACGTCGCCCGTCATATCAGCGGAGCCGTCGTCAATGACAATCGCCTGCCAGTCGGTGAAGGTTTGCGCGATAAGTGATTCGAGCGCCTCGCCGATGAACCCCTCGATATCGCGCGCGGGGACGACGACTGTTACCCGCGCGTCCGTGCCCACATCTTCGAGCGTACGGGGTCTGAGCCACATCGACCCTCGCGGTTTCCTCAGTGCCGCACACTTCCCTTGCGAGAAACTGTGCGGCGTTGCGGAAAGCGTGTGGGTCGGCGAGAGAGGTGGCGGCGGCGTACTAGGCTGAGGCCAACAGGTGTCACACCCCACAAGGGAGCCGTACGCATGACAAGCGAAGTCCCATCGCGCTACACCTCGCTGCGTGACAAGCACGAGGCACTCGGCGCTTCGTTTACCGATTTTGGCGGGTGGCAGATGCCCGTGCGGTACACCTCGGATCTTGCCGAACATCACGCCGTGCGAAATGCTGCTGGCATCTTCGACATCTCGCACATGGCCGAGTTCCTCATCGAGGGCAGTGGCGCCGCCGACTACCTTGATCGTGCGCTCGCGAGCAAACTGTCAGCGCTCGCGCCCGGCAAAGCCAAGTACACCTTTGCTCTCGCCGACGATGGCACGATTATCGACGACCTCATCGTGTATCGCCTCGCCGACGAGCGCTACCTCATCATCGCTAATGCGGGCAACCGCGCGAATGTGGCGCAGGCGCTTGCGGCGGTCGAGGCATCCGATACGACGATCCAAGACATCACGGACGACTACTCGCTCATCGCTGTGCAGGGCCCCAATGCAGAACAGATTCTTGCAGCGACACCCGGTATTGAAGACGTCACGACCCCGTGGGATCAACAGAAGTACTACGCCTGGGCGGGCGCCGCGTACGAAGAGGCACCGCTCTTGATCGCTCGCACGGGGTACACGGGTGAAGATGGCTTCGAGCTGCTCATCGGCAACGAGAAGGCCGGAGCCCTCTGGGATGCCGTCATCGCAGCGGGCGAACCCTTCGGCCTCCTGCCTTGTGGGCTTGCTGCGCGCGACAGCCTTCGCCTTGAGGCCGGGATGCCGCTCTACGGGCACGAACTTTCACGCGACACGCGCCCCGCGCAAGTGGGCCTTGGCCGTGTCGTGGCCGCGGACAAGCCCGAGTTCGTTGGTAAGGCGAACATCGAGCCGCCAGCGGATGCACCCGTGCTCGTCGGTTTGCAGCTCACGGGCAAACGTGCTGCGCGCGCAGGCTACCCCGTCGTAACGGCCAACGGAACTGCCGTTGGTGAGGTGACCTCGGGGGCCCTCAGCCCAACGCTCGGATACCCCGTCGCACTGGCTTACCTTGCTCCCACGAGCACGACAGAAGAACTTTTCGTTGATGTGCGGGGCACCCAGATCCCCGCGGAACTGACCCCGCTGCCGTTCTACCGGAGGAACTCATGAGCGCACTCGAAGATCTGAAGTACACCGCCGAGCACGAGTGGGTGCTCATCGATGGCGATGTTGCAACGATCGGCATCACCGATTTCGCGGCTGACGCGCTCGGCGATGTCGTTTACCTCGACCTGCCAGAGGTCGGCACGACGTTCAACGCCGGTGACGTTATCGGCGAGATCGAGTCGACGAAGTCGGTCAGCGAACTCTACGCCCCGCTCTCGGGCGAGGTCGTTGAGGTCAATGCGGATGCCGCTGACGACCCCTCGCTCGTGAACCAATCGCCCTTCGAGGCAGCCTGGCTTGTCAAGGTACGTATTTCGGGCGGCGCTGACGAGCTGCTTGACCGCGACGCCTACGTCGCACTGACCGAGGGTTGAGCGTGCACCGCGGGTACAACGCTGGGCGCGAGTTTGCCGGGCGCCACATCGGCGTTGACATTGGCGCCCAGGCGGAAATGGTGCGCGCGCTTGGCGTCGAGGTCGGAGCTGACGAGTCGCCGCTGGATGCGTTTATTGCGCAGGCGATGCCCAGCGGCATCCGCTCGGAGTTCACCGTGCCGCGTTTGTCGTGGTTGGGGGCGACCGAAGCAGAGGCGCTGAGGGAGCTGCGACAGCTGGCTTCACGGAACACGGTGCGAACCTCGATGATCGGCCTGGGGTATTACGGCACGCACACACCGAGTGTGATTCAGCGCAATGTGCTGGAGAACCCTTCGTGGTACACGGCCTACACGCCCTATCAGCCCGAGATTTCGCAGGGGCGTCTCGAGGCGCTCATCAACTTTCAGACGATGGTGACTGACCTCACGGGGCTCGACACAGCCAACTCGTCGATGCTCGATGAGGCAACCGCTGTCGCCGAGGCAATGTTGCTCGCCCGCCGAGCAAGCAAGTCGAAGTCGAACGTTTTCGTTGTTGACGCGGATGCGCTGCCGCAGACCAAGGCCGTGCTCGCGACGCGCGCCGAACCGCTCGGCATTGAGCTCGTCGAGCTGGATCTGGCCGGGGGAGCGACGGTTCCCGAGAGCTTCGGTGTGCTCGTGCAGTACCCCGGAGCCTCCGGCCTGGTCTGGAACCCGAGCGATGTCATCGCCGCGGCACACGATCATGGCGCGCTCGCGGTCGTGGCCGCCGACCTGCTTGCGATGACGCTGCTGACCCCGCCCGGTGAGCTTGGCGCTGATATTGCTGCAGGTACCACGCAGCGCTTCGGTGTGCCGTTGGGCTTCGGTGGCCCGCACGCTGGCTACCTTGCGGTCAAAGCTGGCCTCGAACGGCAGCTACCCGGGCGTCTCGTTGGCGTCTCGAAAGATGCTGAAGGCTACCCGGCCTACCGGCTCGCGCTACAAACACGCGAGCAGCACATTCGCAGGGAGAAGGCGACGAGCAATATCTGCACTGCGCAAGTACTGCTCGCCGTGATCGCCTCAATGTACGCCGTCTACCACGGCCCCGATGGTCTGCGGCAGATCGCGCGCCGCGTCGCCGGGCATACGCAGGTACTTGCGGGCTGGCTACGAGAAGCCGGCGCCGAGATCGTGCATGACAGTTTCTTCGACACGCTGCAGGTGCGAGTTCCCGGGCGCGCGGCCGAGATCGTCGATCGGATGCGTCGAGCCGGTGCCCTCCTCCACCTCATCGACGATGACACCTTCCAGGTTTCGCTGGACGAGGTCACTGCGGGCGATATCGTGCTGCCGATTCTGTTGCCTCAGGTTGTGCTCGGGCGCGATTTCCCCTTCGATTCGCCCGATGACCTCGTCGAGTACGAAGACATCCCCTTCGAAATCGACGACGCGCTGCGGCGCACGAGCGACTTCCTCACGCGCCCCGTGTTCTCGAGCTACCACTCCGAAACGGCCATGATGCGCTACCTCAAGCGCCTCGCCGATAAGGATTACGCGCTCGATCGCGGCATGATCCCGCTCGGTTCGTGCACCATGAAGCTCAACGCAGCAACCGAAATGGCCGCCATCACGTGGCCCGAGTTTGCGAACATTCATCCGTTCGCACCCGTCGAAGACGTTGCGGGTTCGCTTGAGCTGATCGCCGAGCTTGAGACCTGGCTCATCGGGGTCACGGGCTATGACGCGGTCAGCCTGCAACCGAACGCCGGGTCTCAGGGCGAGCTTGCGGGGCTGCTCGCAATTCGCGGGTACCACCTCGCAAACGGCGACACCAAGCGTGATGTGTGTTTGATTCCGGCATCCGCGCACGGCACGAACGCTGCTTCGGCAGTGCTCGCGGGCATGCGCGTTGTTGTTGTCGCGTGTGATGAGGCGGGCAACGTCGATCTCGACGATCTGCGCGCCAAAATCGCGGCAAACGCCGAGACGCTGAGCTCGCTCATGATTACCTACCCTTCGACGCACGGTGTCTACGAGCACGATGTGCGCGAGATTTGCGACGCCGTGCACGAGGCGGGTGGCCAGGTGTACATCGACGGCGCAAACTTCAACGCGCTTGTCGGGCTCAGTCAGTTCGGCGAGCTCGGGGGAGACGTTTCGCACCTGAACCTACACAAGACCTTCGCGATTCCGCACGGCGGCGGCGGGCCCGGTATTGGGCCGGTCGCGGCGAAAGCACACCTGGCGAAGTTCTTGCCGGGGCATCCGCTTGCGCAAAAAGCTCAGCACGCAGGTGGCTTTGAGTTTGATGGTGGCCCGGTCTCGGCTGCGCCTTACGGTTCGGCGGGCGTGCTGCCGATTTCGTGGGCCTACATTCGGCTCATGGGGCAAGCCGGGCTGACGGATGCCACGAAGGCTGCCGTGCTCAGCGCGAACTACATCGCCACGAAGCTCAAAGATCACTACCCCGTGCTCTACGCGGCTGAGAACGGTACTGTCGCGCACGAGTGCATCCTTGACTTGCGCCCCTTGAAAGACGCCACCGGTATCTCGGTTGATGACGTCGCCAAACGCCTCATGGATTACGGCTTCCACGCGCCGACCATGTCGTTCCCCGTCGCCGGCACGCTCATGGTCGAGCCGACCGAGAGTGAAGATGTTGCCGAACTTGACCGCTTTATCGAGGCCATGATCTCGATCAAGGCCGAAGCGGATGCTGCAGCGGGCACAACCGACAATGTGCTGGCAAATGCGCCGCACACGGCGGCATCCGTTATCGCGGATGACTGGAACCACTCGTACTCGCGCGAACAGGCGGCATACCCCGTGCCAGGCCTGCGCGCTAATAAGTACTGGGTGCCCGTGCGACGTATCGACAACGCCTGGGGAGACCGCAATTTGGCCTGCGCGTGCCCCCCGCCGGAGGCCTTCGAATAGGTCAGGCAATCAGCTCATCGTGTAACTCTTCGGGTCTTCTGCTTGGGAACTCGTCTGGCGGTGGGGCGCGCCCAACAAGTCTTCGCTACCGGCAATCGGTGAGGATAGCAGCAGGTTTCCCGGTGCGTGCGTTGGCGATGTTGCGAAAGCCGCCAAACTCTTACCGGCTAGATTTCGGCATCCTTTCGGCCTGATAATTCGGGGCGCAGGTCCGGGACCTGACGGAGCGTAAAAGCCCCGCGTGGCGGTATGGCGAGGGTGCCGACGATCTCACGTGAGAACGGAAACCGGTGGAAGGTAACTTTGTACCTTCGAGAGATCTCGAAGTGGACTGCGGCAAGAAACTCCACGGAAGGATGCTGTGCTGGGCAGGAACGGGATCCTTTACCGAACGTGACATCAAGTCGAGCTGCGTCAGATTCGTCCCAGCGAGCAGGTGTGAACGACGCGCCGTCGTGCCAAACCAGCGAATCTCGATTCGCTGCACGGGTATTGAGCACGATTTCAGCGCCCGGCACAAAGTCGAACCCTAAAGCAGCAAACTCATCATCAACGGTTCGAGCTAGGCGGCACGCAGGGGAACTGAGCCGAAGGGATTCGCGAGCGAAATTGAGGGACGCTCGCTTATTTGGTGGTTCGTCTGCGAAGGACGCTTCCCGAGAAATGTCAATAAGCATCCACTCAAGTGCGGCACCTGTACTGCCCACAGTGGCAAGTACGAGTCGAAGGAGTATCTCCGCTGCTGCGTCCACCGAACTGGTCGATGCGAAGGCGATATCGACCAGATCCTCAGGGTCTGGACGTTGATGCGCGCGCGCAAGTTCTTGGGCAACACGTCTGAGTACTGAAGGAATGTTCTTGTTTCGGCCCCAGGGCACCAGTCGAACATCGTCGCGGATTACACACCGGTTGAGGTAGTCGCGCAAAGCAGATTCGAGCTCAATCGAACGCTCATGAAGTATCACACTGCCGAAATAGTCGAAGGCGAGGCGATGGCCGACTCCGCGGGTAAATAATAGTTTTCCGCTAGTCGAGCTGAGCACCATCTCGGCACGGTCTCGGCGATCACCAGCGCGTGATTGAAACAGTTGACGGACGTGCGACGAACTATTCCGAACGACCTCAGGGTCGAGCGGTTTGTCGCCAATCCGGAAAAATCCCGACTCGTGGACGAAGTGCCTGGACTCCTGAGTGAGAATGTGGCGCACTGACGGATTCATCGAGAGGGAGATCAAATCGGAGTCGATTTGCTTGTCAGTCGTCCATGTCCGCAGGGCGAATGGATTGACGAATCGCGTACTAAGCCAGCTTGAAACGGGATGCACAGGTGTCAAATGAGGAGGTAATGAGGAGGTCTGGGGCGTTGGGACTGTGCTTCGTCGGGTCAGACCCCAACGCCCCTAAATCTTGCTTAGAGGCTGTAGTACTTGATGTAGTTCCAAGCGGTGAACTTCGCCCCAACCTTGCGGTCAATTGCGCGTTTGATCTTGCTCATCTTGACTCTCCTTTTCTGGTAAGCCGCCATGGATTCCGGCGACGTCACGGACCTTACCACCTTGATCGACAGCCCGCTAGGGGGTCGTCGCGATCCGCTGTCTCATAGACGACTTGCCGAACAGTTTCGTGAACGTGAATGGCGTGGGTCTGAAGCCTTGAGTTGCCCATCTGCCGGGGTTGAGGAGGTCAATCTTCAGCTCGCACCTGATCCGCTGTCCCTCACCTCGTGCTGTGCTATAGCTGGGGCGGGATAAGCGGTCGACAACGTGCGGTTTGCTTCCCTATCGCCGCCTGGAGCTTTGATGCTTCAAGTGGGGCGGACCGCGTTTACACCGGTCTGCGAGCCGAGTGTCAGGCCTTCGAATAGACCGCGAATACGGACACGGTTTGATAACGAAGGCGATATCCGTAACCAGCATGAAACGCGCCAATAGCAAACTTGAACCCATGTGATCGGCGAACACTCGCCATTCATCAAACAACCACTGTGCCTCACCACGAGTGTTGGTACTGAAAGAAGGAGATAGGAATGCGTCTACGGCGTATCTCCGCGTCAGTCGCTGCTGTGGCTGCCGTTGGACTTGTCCTCACTGCATGTGCACCGCCGGAGTCGGGCGAAACCGGCGACGCGGGCACCGAGACCTCGGCTCCGGCAGGTACCGCCACGGTTAGCGCCACGGTCGGCCCCAACGAGTTCATCAGCTACAACGGGTACACGCCCGAGAGCTACAGCACCTACAACAGTGCTATCGCTGACCGCCTGCTGGCTGGGTTCGTGTTCTTTGGGCCGGAAGGGTCGATCGAGAAGAACACCGATCTCGGTGACTTTGAACTCGTTTCGGAAGACCCGCTCACGATCAAGTACACGATCAACGATAACGCTGTCTGGTCGGATGGTGAGCCCATCACGGTCGCCGACGTGGTATTCGCGTGGGGTATTCAGAACGCCGACATCGCTGTCGACGGCGCACCGCTGTTCAACTCGGTCTCGCAGGACATGGGCATTGACGTGCCGGCCGGCCCGCAGGGCGATATTGCAGGCAAGGAGTTCACGGTTGAGTTCGCGAACAAGAACCCTGACTGGCAGCTCGCAACCTGGTTGCTGCACCCGGCACACGTTGTTGCCGAGCAGGCAGGTCTGACGACAGAAGAGCTCGCTCAGGCTGTTCTCGACAAGGATGCAGCAAAGCTTCAGCCCGCTGCTGACTTCTGGAACATCTCGGACGCAAGCGCATGGAAGACCGCTCCGGGCACGCTGCCTGACGCGGCTCTCGTGCCGTCGTCGGGCCCATACGTTCTCAGCTCGTGGGAAGCTGGCCAGTCGGTCACGCTGAAGGCGAACCCGAACTACTACGGTGAACTGCTTGCTCCGAAGAACGCTGAACTCGTCATGCGCTTCATTGCACAGGACTCGATGGTTCAGGCTCTTGACAACGAGGATGTTGACGTTATCGCGCCGCAGCCGCTCGTTGACACGGTCGCTCAGCTCGAGGGTCTCGGCGACAAGGTACAGATCCTTGCTGGTTCGAACATGACGTGGGAGCACCTCGACTTCAACTTCGCTGAGGGCTCGCTCTTCGCTGACGACCTGAACCTGCGCAAGGCATTCGCCATGTGTGTTCCGCGTGAGCAGATCGTTGAGACGCTCGTCAAGCCGGTTTACCCCGAGGCTGCAGTTCTGAACGCTCGTGAGCGCTTCAACTTCCAGTCGGACTACCAGGAGCTCGTTGACGCTGCGTACGACGGTTCGTACGACCAGGTCGACATCGAGGGTGCAAAGGCACTCGTCGAGGCTGCTGGCAAGACCGGCGCTGAGGTCCGTATCGGTTACTCGGCTCCGAACCCGCGTCGTACCGACCAGGTCGCGCTCATCAAGGATTCGTGTGACCAGGCAGGCTTCAACATTGTTGACGCTGGTAACGAAGACTTCTTCGCCCCGGGTGGTACCCAGGAGCGCGGTGACTACGAAGTTGCTCTGTTCGCATGGGCAGGCTCGGGTCAGATCGCTTCGGGTGAGAACATCTACGCAACCGGCAAGCCGCAGAACTACGGTCAGTACTCGAACCCCGAGGTTGACGCTGCATGGACCGCGCTCAAAGAGAGCCTCGACCCCGCAGTTCACATGGAACAGTACAAGGTAATCGAGAAGCTCCTGTGGGATGACCTCTTCGGCATCCCCGTGTTCGCTCACCCTGGCATTGACGCCGCTTCGGCGAAGATCCAGAACGTCGAGCACACGGCTGTCCAGGACGGTATCGTGTGGAACGCGTACGCTTGGACCCGCGCTGAATAAGCGCAACTAACTAAGCGCAAATTCCCATTCACAATCATGCGGATCGGCAGGACTTGCCGATCCGCATGATTGTGCGATTGACTAGCTGTCTGGCTGGCATCGGAAAGTGGTTTCCCCCTTGCTGAAATTCATCATCAAACGCGTACTGCTCGGTATTGGTGTGATGTTCATCGCATCAGTCCTGCTGTACGTTCTCGTTATTAACTCAGGCGATCCGCTCGCAGACTTGCGTGAAAGCAACGCGAAGAACCGGGATCTCCTCATCCAACGCCGCACCGAGTACATGGGCCTCGACCTCCCGTGGTACCAGCGGTACCTCGTCTGGTTGCGCGGCGTGGGCGGCTGCTTCGTCGGCCGTTGCGACTTCGGTCAAGACCGCAGCGGCGTTGAGGTCGGTACGCTCCTGGGCCAGGCTGCAGCATCCACGCTGCGCCTCGTATTCCTCGCAACGCTCCTCGCGCTCATCATCGGTATCGCGATCGGTATTCTGACGGCGATTCGTCAGTACTCGGGTCTTGACTACGCGGTCACCTTCCTGACGTTCCTCTTCTTCTCGCTCCCCGTCTTCTGGGGTGCAGTGCTCCTCAAGGAGTACATGGCAATTGGCTACAACGACTGGCTAAAAGATCCCTCGTTCACGCCAACACAGATCATCGTGACGGCCCTGCTTATGGGGTTCATCATGCAGGTGTTCCTGGCCGGCTCATGGAAGCGCCGCCTCGCAACATTTGCCGTGACCGCTGCATTCTTTGGCATTGCGATGCCGCTGCTGGTGAGCATCAACTTCTTCCGTGAGCCCCGCCTCGGCTTTATCGGCGTCGCTGTTCTCACCTTTGCGATGGCACTGAGCGCGACAGCCATCTCGGTCGGGCTCAAGAACCGCCAGGTGCTGCTTCCCGCGCTCATCACGGCCACGATCGTGAGCATCGTGCAGGTGCTCGCCTTCTACCTGCTGACGTACTACATGAACTGGTGGGTACTGATCATTGGCTTCGCGCTCGCGATCATCATCCCGTGGCTCATCGGGCGATTCATGGGTGGGCGATACCGGGCTCAGGCGATTCTCGTGAGTGTCGTCACGGGGATCACCGGTGCCGGGTTGACCGTCGTTGATCACCTCTTCCGCGTGTGGCCAGAGTTCTTGCAACTCAAGCCACGTCCCATCTCGACGATCGGCTCGCAGACGCCGAACTTCCGTGGTGATTTCTGGGAGAAGTTCCTTGACTACGGCACGCAGATGCTCCTGCCGACGATTCTCTTGACGGTCGTGGCGATCGCCGGCTACAGCCGATACACACGCTCGTCGATGCTCGAGGTCGAGCAACAGGATTACATCCGTACCGCTCGTGCGAAGGGTGCCCCGGAGCGCGTCGTCATTTTCCGCCACGCGCTACGAAACGCCTTGATTCCCATCGCGACAATTGCGGCATTCGACTTCGCTGGCCTCATCGGTGGTGCTGTTATCACCGAGACGGTCTTCGGATGGAAAGGCATGGGTGAGCTCTTCCGCAACGGCTTGGCGTTGGTAGACCCCAACCCCGTCATGGCCTTCTTTGTCGTGACAGGCGGCGCTGCGGTGCTCTTCAACATCCTCGCTGACATTTCTTACGCACTCGTCGATCCACGAATTCGGGTATGAGCATGACTATTCCAACAGATCCATCGTCGATTCTCGACGTTGCAGAAGCAGAGGATGCGGCGCTCAGTGCCAAGCAGAGCAAGCCGCTTTCGCAGGGCAAACTTGTCTGGCGTCGATTCCGTCGTCACAAGGGTGCAATCGTCGCCGCGATCGTGCTCATTTTCATCATCGTGCTTGCATTCAGCTCGATTGGATTCGCTGGGATCCCGGGCTGGTGGGACAAGAGCTACAGCCGCACAGGCCCCATCGTCAACGGCGCGCAGCCGACGATGAGTCTGATTCCAACCTGGCTTGGCGGCGCGGGGATTCATCTTGGCGAGCACCCCTTCGGGCAAGAAACGACGGGTAAGGATTACTTCGCACTCGTCATGGCTGGTACGCAGCGCTCGCTCATCATCGCGTTCGTTGTTGGTGCCGTTGCGACCTTCCTGGGTACCCTGATCGGTGCCGTTTCTGGGTTCTTTGGTGGCTGGGTCGACAGCGTTCTCATGCGTCTCACCGACATCTTCATCGTCATCCCGCTGCTCGTTCTCGCAGCAGTTCTTGGGCAGATGGCTGGCCAATGGGGCAGTTCGATCTTCTTGCTCGGTCTCATGCTTGGTGTCGTGAGCTGGACGGGGCTTGCGCGCCTTGTGCGAGGCGAAGTGCTCTCGCTTCGTGAACGAGATTTCGTCGCGGCCGCGCGCGTGACAGGTGCCTCGCCCATGCGAATCGTCTGGAAGCACCTCGTACCGAACACGATCGGCGTCATCGTCGTGAATGCGACGTTCGCAATTGCCGGTGCCATCCTGACCGAGAGCGGCTTGAGCTTCCTCGGGTTCGGCGTTCGCCCGCCCGAGACCTCGCTTGGTCTGCTCATCAGCCAATACCAGGGTGCATTCACAACTCGCCCGTGGCTGTTCTGGTTCCCCGGTCTCATGATTCTTGGAATCGCCCTTGCCGTGAACTTCCTCGGTGATGGCCTGCGCGACGCGTTCGACCCGCGTCAGGGCCACAAGTGGAGCAAGCGTCGCCTTGAGCGCGTGCGCGAAGAAAGGGCACTCGTATGAGCGCGACGGCAACCGCAACAAAAACCCCCGCGCTGAGCGTCGAGAACCTGGCTGTTGACTTTCTGACGGAGTCGGGTGTTGTCGAGGCCGTCAAGGGCGTGACCTATGCCGTACAACCGGGCGAGGTGCTCGCGATTGTTGGCGAGTCTGGTTCTGGCAAATCGGTCAGCGCCTCGGCCACGATGGCGTTGCTGCCGCAGAATGCTGTTGTTACGGGTTCTGCGAAGGTCGGCGATACCGAGGTCGTCGGATTGTCAGACGACAAGATCCGCGCGCTGCGCGCGAGTGAAGTCGCCATGATCTTCCAGGAACCCATGACGGCGCTCAACCCCGTGCTTACGGTTGAACGGCAGCTGACTGAGGTCTTCGAACTGCACGATGTTGCCTATGGTGACGACGCAAAACAGCGCTCGCTTGAGCTGCTCAAGCTCGTGGGTATTCCTGACCCTGAGACGAAGATCAAGCAGTACCCGCACCAGTTCTCTGGTGGTCAGCGTCAACGCATCGTGATTGCCATGGCGATCGCCCTCAATCCGCGCGCCATCATTGCCGACGAGCCGACGACGGCGCTCGACGTGACGGTGCAGGCCGACATCCTCGATCTGCTGCGGTCACTCAAAGACAACGTTGATGCAGGCATTTTGCTCATCACCCACAACATGGGTGTTGTCGCCGACCTTGCCGACCGTGTTGTCGTGATGCTGCGCGGCGAGATCGTGGAACAGGGCACCGCTGAGCAGGTTCTGACGGACCCCCAGCACCCCTACACGAAGAAGCTGCTCGATGCTGTGCCGCGAATTTCGGCGCCGGCGGATGCGTTCCTTGAGCCGGTCGAAGTTGTCGAGTCGGCGCCAGCGCCCGCCCGTGATGTGGTTCTTGACGCGAAGAATCTCTGCCTCGACTACGTGCAGCGCGGCAAAACGTTCCGTGCCGTTGAAGATGTCTCGTTTGACCTTGCGAAGGGCGAAGTGCTCGGCGTGGTTGGCGAGTCGGGCTCGGGGAAGTCGACAATCGCGAAGGCCGTGCTCGGTTTGCTGCCCGTGGCTTCGGGGTCGCTCACCGTCAATGGTGGCGATCTCGCCAAGCTCCGTGGCAAGGCTGCGAAAGATGCGCGCCGCGCAATCGGTGCCGTGTTCCAAGACCCGGCAGCGTCGCTCGATCCTCGTTTCCCCATCGGCGAGTGCATCATCGAACCGCTCGTCGTGCACAAAGAGGGCGACCGCAAGTCGCAGCTCAAACGTGCTGCCGATCTGCTCGATGCTGTTCGCCTGCCGAGTAGCGTCATCAACCGCTTCCCGCACGAACTCTCGGGTGGTCAACGTCAGCGTGTCTCGATCGCTCGAGCACTCGCACTGCGACCCGAGCTGCTCATCGCGGACGAGCCGACTTCTGCCCTGGACGTCTCGGTGCAGGCAGCCGTGCTCGACATGCTTCGTGAGTTGCAGCAAGACTTCAACTTCGCGTGCATGCTCGTGAGCCACGACCTCGCGGTTATCGATACGCTCGCAGACCACGTGCTCGTGATGCAGAACGGTAAGGCTGTTGAGCAAGGAGCGACGGATGTTGTCCTCCACGCGCCGCAGGCCGAGTACACGAAGCGCTTGCTTGCTGCATCGCCTGTGCCGGACCCGAGCGAGCAACGCGAACGTCGCGAAGCACGCAAGGTTCTGCTTGCTGAACAGGGGTTCGCCGCGTCCTAAGCGGCACGGGAACAACGTCTCGTGTCGCCCCGCTCGAAGTTCTTCTGGTCGCGTACCCGGGCAGGGTCGCGCGTCTTGCTTGCGCTTGCCGTCATCACGGCAATAGCCGCGTTGCTGCTGGGCGCAATCATCGGTGCTGTGCGCGCCGACGAGAGCGCCGGTGTGCTGCGCGGAATCGAAGCAGCGCCGGGTGACCGCGGGCAACTCACCGTCAGCCTGAATAACGGCGAGGCGAGCGGTCAGGAGCCCAATATTCAGCGAGCGCTCGACAAGGTTGGTGTCGGCGGCGCGATGACCGTGAGCTTCGTGGGTGAGAACGTCTATGAGATCGCACCCGATCCAGCCCGGTTCACGGCCGACGATGCCACGGTGCTCGCCCAGCAGACCGTGCCGACGTTGGGCCGAGCGATCTCTGACGCAACCGATACAACAGCTCGTGTCTCTGGCGGCCTGCTTGTGACCTTGGGCGACGTCACGGCGGGTGTCGAGACGCGTCGTGGACCCACGGCCATGGCAATTGGAATCGTCGCGCTGCTCGCCGGGGTCGTCGTCGGGGCCGCATCCGTTGAACCAGTTCGCCAACGGCTTGCCGAGCGCGCTTTGCTTCGCGCACGTGGCATGTCGAAGTGGGGGTTGATGAGGCTCGCCCTCGGCGAGGCAGTTCCCGTGCTCGCACTCAGTGCGGGCGTGGGTGTTGCGCTTGCAACGCTCCTCGTGCGACTGACAACCGGCACGGTCATGCCGCTCTGGATTCCTCTCGCCGTCGCGATTGGCCTCACGATCATTGGGGCTCTCACCGTGACGATCGCAACGGTGCGCGGTGTGGATCGCCGGTCCTCTCGCGCAGATGCTTTTGCGGGTATTGCTGCTGTCGTTGTTCTCGGCGTGCTGACGGCTGTTGCGGGCTGGCAATTCTTGCGCGCCCGAAGTGCCGTCGTCGTGCGCAGCGACGGTACCGTCACGGTTGACCCGCTCGTCGTCATGGCTCCAGCACTCGGTCTCGTGCTGTTCGCGCTCGTCGCGGTCGTGCTGGCACGACCCATTGCAAGCGCAATCGCCTGGCCCCTGTCGAAATCCAAGGGACTCACGTGGCTCTTGCCCCTGCGGCTTGCGGCGCGGCGCACCTCCCGTCATGCCCTCACGACAGGTGTCGTGGCCTTCGCCGTCGCCACAATCACGCTTGCAACCGTGTACCAGGCGAGCTTGACCTCCCTCGGAACGATGCCCGAACAGTTGCGCGTTGGTACCGATGTGCGAGTGAGCCAGGTCACGGAAGCATCCGTTCGTGAACAACTACGCGAACTCCCGGGCGTTGCCGCGGCCATGCCCGCGCGTGAACTCGCCATCCGCGATACCTCGGGCAACTATCCGCTCTTGGTTGTTCAAGCCGAGACGATGGCTGACACCATGACGGACGCAGAGGGGGCGCTCGATCTTCCCAAGCTCTCAGAAGAGTTGCGCGCGCCCGCCTTCGGATTGCCGATCACAGCGCCTGAGCTGCAGGTTTCGCTCGAGATCCCACTCGGCGCAGATTTGCCCGTCTCGGAGCGCTGGGGTGCCGGTGTTCCGGGTGTCGACGTTGCATTGACGATCGTTGATGCTGCGGGTACCGCGCAACGATACTCGGTGAACAACGTCGATGTCGTCGAGATGTCGTCAGAAGAGGGCGGCACGTGGCAAGAGCTCCATTTCCAGGCCGCACGCACGCAATCGGTCACCCTTGAGGGCACGGGGCCGTGGCGACTTATTTCGCTTGAAGCGGGTCAGCACGAGTTCCCGTTCTTCCGAGACGTCACCCTGAACGTCACGATCGAAGCGGATGGTTCTGCGCTCGATCTTTCGACCTTGACGGGGTCAACCTTCGAGCCGAGTGGCGCGGGGCTCAACTTCGACCTCAATCAACCAACAAACATCGCACGACCAGCGGATGCCCCGTCGAGATACCCCATCGTCATCACTCGGGCGCTTGCGAACGCTCTGGATGTGCAGCCGGGCTCGAAACTCTCGCTCGCTATCGACAACTCACTCGTCAAGCTCGACACGGAGGTCGTCGATATCGTCCCGCTCATCCCGGGCATTGCGGGTGGGCGCGGTGCAATGATCGACGCCGGAGCTTTTGCCTTGAGCACGCAAGATGCACCGCAAATCAACGAGCTGTGGCTCGCGACTGACGGCACGATGAGTGCGACTGACGTTGCACAAGCGGCAGCAGCAGTCGCCCCCAACCTGCATGCGGATTCCTTTGACGAGAATGTCATCGCGGATGCCTCCGAGACAGCCTTCGTTTTCACGCTCGCGGCCGCGGGTTCTGCGGCCCTCGCGCTCGTTGTTCTGATTCTGCGCCGTTCACGCGCGGGTGACGAGACTGACCGCGAACTTGGCACGCTCGCGGTGCTCGGCCTCGGCAGAACAGGCGCAGCTCGGGCACGCGCGAAAGAGGACGTCTTCGCCATCGTGCTCGGTGTGCTTGGGGGAGTCGCTGGAGGCCTTGCGATCGCCTGGCTCATCGTGCCGAGTCTGCTTCGCGGCGTCTATCCACGATTGCCACGCAGTTACCCCGTTGAACTGGTAGTGCCGTGGCTGCACCTGCTGTTTGCAGTGCTCGCCGTCACGGCGGTGTTTGCGCTCGTCGCGGCATCCGTTCGTGCCCCGCGCTCATTGGCGAACGTCTTGCGGGAGGCAGAGTGAGCGCCGCAAAGACCTCCCCAAGCCTGCTGTCGCTCACGAAGCGGCGATTCGCGACGCCGCGCAGTGCCGCGGTCGTAATTGTCGTGCTGACGCTACTTTCGTCGTTCCTGATCGCCGCAATGCCGCGTGTGCTCAACGATGTGTTGCAAGACGAGATCACGTTCCAGATCGATCGCCTGCCCGAAACGGTGCGCGATCTCTCTGCGAGCGCCGAACCTGTACCGGATGATTTTGGCGCGACAGCAAATACCGAACTCACGACTGCGTGGACAGACGGATCTGCACAGATCTTTGGGGGCCTTGCCGAGCGACTCGAGGAAATCCGCGCCGACGCTGCGCCATCCGTGCAGGCGATAACAGCGCCGGCCGAGTTTGCGGCATACACCGGGGCATTCAACGTCATGCTCGATGCGGCACTGAACAAAACAACCGGCTCGATACCACTCCTCCAGACTGTCGGCGACCCGACGATGCGCGAATATCTGTCGCTGACCGCGGGCGAATGGCCCGCACCGTGGAACAAAACGGTTGAACAGCGGAGCATCTCGTTAAGTGCCGGCGACGCTCCAGCCGAATCAGAAATCGAAGAACTCACAATCCCCATTGAGATCGTTCTAACGACCGAGGGTGCAAGTGAGCTTGAGTGGGAGATCGGGGAGCGGCGGTCGGTCTTCGTCAACTTCCGCGGTGGCGGAACGCTTCGATTCTGGTTTACGCTCAGCGGCATCGCTGACGTCACCGACCCGGATGCGCCACGGTGGGCACATCTGCCAGTCGCGGCGCCCAACCCGAGTGTTGTCGATGACGGGAACTCACCGCGGCGAGCGACCGCCGCCGGTTGGGTTGATCCGGGCTCATGGGCAAACATCCGCGCGCTTACCAGCATGATTGGGGTCAGGAAGTCGTCTGACTCCATCGCGATACAACCACTGAGTTCGGCCCTGACCACGTGGTACCCAGTCTCGCCCCAAGCCACACTGCAACAGAACCCTGAAGATCTGCTTGCGGGGCTACGCCAGCTCACAGGGCAGTCACTCGCGCTCAATACGGCGGGCGATGTGCGAGGGCGCTTCGAGAGCCGCGTGCCCGAAGTGCTCGAGACCTCAATTGGGCGCGGGCACGCAACAACCATGACACTTGCCGTTGCCGCGGTTGGCCCGGTTGCTGTGAGTCTCGCGCTCATTGTGCTTGCCGCTGGGCTCATCATCCGTCGCCGCCGCACCGACCTGCTGTTGCTCTCGGCTCGTGGCACGAGCATTGGCCGACTCCGCCAGTTGCTCGTGATCGAGGGATTACTTCTGGGGGTCATTCCCGCCGTCGCGGGCACAGCCACCGCACTCGCCCTGACAAATCGCAGCGCCGGCGCCTTGCCAACGGTACTCGCGCTCGCTGTCGGATTCGTCCCAGCGCTCGCACTTGCGCTCTCGTTGCGCGCGCACACGCTCGACGGTGATCGAGCCGACCTTGATGCCCCGGTACGCAATCGCTGGGTGCGGCTCGTCGAGTGGGTCGTGCTTCTCATCGCGGCTGTCGCCGTGGGGCTCATGGTGTTCCGTGGTGTTGGGCGAAGCACATCGGGCGTTGATCCGTTGCTCATCGCAGCACCGCTCCTGGCGACAGTGGCACTCGGCTTGCTTGCGGTGCGATTGCACCCTTTGTGGCTTTCGGGCGCGCTCCGCGCAGCGCAACGCAGCACCAAGGTCGTTCCGCTTATTGGCACGGCGCGGAGCCTGCGAGATCCGGCCGCTGGAACGACCGCCGTCTTGGCAATGCTTGTCGCCGTTGCGATTGCGGTCTTCTCCTCGCTCATCCTCGCGACGGTCGATAGGGGCGCTGTTGCCGCGGCCGAACGCCAAGTCGGCGCTGATTTGAGCCTCAGCGGACCCGTCTTTAGTGCAGAGACGATTGATCAGGTCAAGCAGCTTGACGGGGTTGCGGGTGCTGTGGGTCTCTACGCAGCGGGTCGAGAAAACATCGATAGCACCTCGGCAATGCTCCTCGTGACCGATGTTGCCGGTCTCAACGCTGTCCAGCAGGGGTTCGTTGATGCACTCCCCGCGAGCATCACGCCCGGGGCGAGCCCCTACGACGTTGTCGTGTCGGCCGATCTCGCTGAAAAGACGGGTGTGGGCGCGACATCCGATCTCTTCGGGGGCGTGGAGATTGTCGGGTCTGCTGACACCGTCGCGGGCAGCACGAGCGGGTCACCGTTCATCCTCATGGATGAGCAGGACTATGCGGATGCCACGGGCGCACAGGTGCACGCGAGAAAACTGCTCATCAAGCTCGATTCCGCTGCCGATGCTGCAGCTGTCGTGGAAGAGATTCGCAACGCGGTGCCCGGCTCGTACGCCGTGCAGAGCCGGGTCGAGCAAACCACGGCGATTCAACAGTCGCCGGCTGTGACTGCCCTTCGGCTCGCATTGATCGGCGCGCTCATCTTGGCCGTCGTGCTCTCGGTCATCGCCATCTTGCTTGTGGCGGGTGTCTCGCGTGATGCCCGCTCACGGGTCGTCGCACTGCTGCGCACGATGGGCCTCAGCAAGAAACAGGGGCGCAGCGTCGTGATCTGGGAGTTCATGCCACTGGGAATATCTGCCCTCGTGGGTGGGCTCATCCTGGGCATCGTGCTTCCGCTGCTTGTTCTGCAATCGATTGATCTCCGCCCCTTCACAGGCGGAAACAAGCAACCGGGGCTCACGATCGACCCCGTGCTGACGGCGAGCCTCATTATTGCCGTCATCATAGCGCTTGCGCTCGCCGTTGTCGCGGGCGTGCTCGCTGCGCGAACCACATCCCTCGTAACCGTGCTGCGCACAGAGGAGGAACGATGAACACATCAACCGCCGAAACCACTCGAGCGCGGGGGAGCAGCGGTGCTCCCGATATCGAGTGCCGCGGGCTCGTCAAGATCTTTACCGTCGCCGACATTGAGGTGCAGGCGCTACAGGGCCTTGACCTCACGGTCAACGAGGGCGAGCTCGTCGCGCTCGTTGGAGCCTCCGGTTCAGGCAAATCGACACTCCTGTCGATTCTCTCGGGGCTCGACGTTCCAACCGCGGGTCAGGCGATCGTGGGTGGTCGTGACCTCCCGTCGCTCTCAGCGAGCGAGCGGGTCAAGTACCGCCGTGACATTGTTGGTTTTGTGTGGCAGCAGACCGCTCGGAACCTCCTGCCGTATCTTTCGGCGGTCGAGAACGTGCAACTCGCGCGAGCCATCGGTGGGGATCGCAAAGATCCGCAGCGCGCGCTGGAGCTGCTCGATCTCGTCGGGGCAGCAGACCTCGCTGATCGCCGCCCTGCAGAGCTCTCTGGTGGGCAGCAACAGCGCGTCGCGATCGCGGTCGCCCTGGCCAACAACCCGAAGGTGCTGCTCGCGGATGAGCCGACGGGTGAGCTTGACGAAGAAGCATCCGTTGATGTTTTGCGCACCTTCGAGACGGCAAACCGCGAGCTGGGCATTACGGCCCTCATCGTGACGCACGACCCGGCAGTTTCTGAGCACGTGCAGCGCACGGTGCAGATTCGTGATGGGCGCACCTCGACCGAGGTTTTGCGGTGGACGCACACGGATGAAGAGGGCCGCGAGCACGCCATGGCTGAAGAGTTCGCCGTGCTCGACAAGGTGGGGCGCCTCCAATTGCCGACGGACTACATGGAGCACTTGTCGTTGCGCGAGCGGGTGCGCTTGCGACTTGAAGAGGATCACGTTGGCGTGTGGCCAGGCGATCGAGCCGTGCCGACGCCGGCCTCGACTACCGAGCCGCCCGAACAACAGGTGACGGCTGAGGCGCCAGCAGAATCGGATGCCGCGTCGGTGCCCCTCACGCGCCGCGAGCGAAGGGAGCAGGGCTTATGAGCGAAAGTTTGCTTGATGCACAGGGCCTTTCGGTCGTGCACGAAACACCCGCGGGGGAGGTCGTTGCCCTTGCGGATGCGAGCCTGCAGTTGAACCCCGGTGAGCTTGTTGTTCTCGTGGGACCCTCGGGTGCCGGCAAGACAACGTTGCTGCACGTGCTCGGCGGCATTCAGACCCCCACGACCGGTACCGTGCGCGTGGGGGAGACCGAACTCACGACAGCGAAAGAGCGCGACATTGATCGCGTTCGACGCGATGAGATCGGTTACATCTTCCAATCCTTCGGCTTGCTCAGTGCGCTTTCGGCACGCGAGAACATCGAAATCCCATTGCGCATTCAGGAAGTTGCGACCACAGAACGCGATGAACGCGTCACCGCACTGCTCGAACGCGTGGGGCTTGGTGCGCACGGCGATCAGCGCCCCACCGAACTTTCGGGTGGGCAACAGCAGCGCGTCGGCATCGCGCGTGCCCTTGCCGGGGCGCCTCGAATCCTCTTGGCGGATGAACCGACGGGGCAGCTGGACTCGGCAACAGCCGAGGCCATGATCGACCTCATCGTTGAGCTCGCGCACCAGGATGGCCTCGCAGTTCTGCTCTCGACGCACGACCCATCGATCATTGACCGTGCCGACCGCGTGCTCGAGATTCACGACGGCGTGCTGACGGAGCGCCCGCTCAGGGACCTCGCGGGGGCGACTGATACGCTAGAACGTCGGCATCCCGGCGAAAATCCCATCTGAAAGATTTACCTTCATGGCGCATGCCCTCCGCTCGGACCTGCGAAACGTCGCAATTGTCGCGCACGTTGACCACGGCAAGACCACTCTCGTTGACGCAATGCTCCGTCAGACCGGTTCGTTTGGTGACCACTCGCACGTTGAAGAGCGCGCGATGGACTCGAACGATCTCGAGCGCGAAAAGGGCATCACAATCCTCGCGAAGAACACCGCGATCACGTACAACGGTGAGCACACCGACACCCCCATCACGATCAACGTGATCGACACCCCGGGTCACGCTGACTTCGGTGGCGAGGTCGAGCGCGGCCTGTCGATGGTTGACGGCGTTGTGCTGCTCGTTGACGCATCCGAGGGCCCACTGCCGCAGACCCGCTTCGTGCTGCGCAAGGCGCTTGAGGCGAAGCTGCCCGTCATTCTGCTGGTCAACAAGACCGACCGCCCGGATGCTCGTATCGCCGAGGTTGAAGAAGAGGCACACGACCTGCTGCTCGGCCTCGCCGGTGACCTCATTGATGATGTTCCCGACCTCGACGTTGACGCGCTGCTTGACGTTCCGGTTGTTTACGCCTCGGGCCGTGCCGGTGCGGCATCCGCTAACCGCCCGGAGAACGGCGAACTGCCCGACAACGACAACCTTGAGCCGCTCTTCGAGGCGATTCTCAAGCACGTTCCGGCCCCCTCGTACGACGATGAGGCGCCGCTGCAGGCGTGGGTCACGAACCTTGACTCGTCGAACTTCCTCGGCCGCCTCGCCTTGTTGCGCGTCTTCAACGGCACGCTCAAGAAGGGCCAGCAGGTTGCCTGGGTCAAGCACGACGGCACCGTCTCGAACGCGAAGGTCACTGAGCTTCTCAAGACTCGTGCGCTCGAGCGTTACCCGGCCGAAGAGGCTGGCCCCGGCGACATCGTCGCTATCGCTGGTTTCGACGACATCACGATCGGTGAGACCATTGCTGATCCGAACGATGTTCGCCCGCTGCCGGCCATCACGGTTGACGACCCCGCGATCTCGATGACGATCGGTACCAACACTTCGCCGCTCGCCGGCAAGGTCAAGGGTCACAAGCTCACCGCTCGTATGGTCAAGGATCGCCTTGACCGCGAGCTGATCGGTAACGTCTCGCTCAAGGTGCAAGACATCGGTCGCCCGGATGCCTGGGAAGTTCAGGGCCGTGGCGAGCTCGCCCTCGCAATTCTCGTTGAGAACATGCGTCGCGAAGGCTTCGAGCTCACGGTTGGTAAGCCCCAGGTGGTTACTCGTCGGGGCGAGAACGGCAAGGTTCAAGAGCCCTTCGAGCACCTCACAATCGACATCCCTGAGGAGTACCTCGGTTCCGTCACGCAGCTCATGGCTGCCCGCAAGGGTCGTATGGAATCGATGACGAACCACGGCACAGGCTGGGTTCGCATGGAGTTCATCGTCCCCTCGCGCGGCCTCATCGGCTTCCGTACGGCATTCATGTCACTCACGCGCGGTACCGGTATCGCGAACGCCATCAGCCATGGCTACGACGACTGGGCAGGCGAGATCATCGCGCGCGCTTCGGGTTCGATCGTTGCCGACCGTGCCGGCGTTGCAACGCCGTTCGCCATGATGGCGCTGCAGGAGCGCATGAGCTTCTTCGTCGAGCCCACGCAAGAGGTGTACGAAGGCATGGTTGTTGGCGAGAACTCGCGCGCCGACGACATGGATGTCAACATCACGAAGGAAAAGAAGCTTACGAACATGCGTTCGTCGACCGCTGACGAACTTGAGCGTCTGACGCCGCCGCGCAAGCTTTCGCTCGAGGAATCGCTCGAGTTTGCTGGCGATGACGAGTGCGTTGAGGTCACGCCCGAGATCGTGCGCATCCGCAAGGTCATTCTCGACCAGACGATTCGCGCTCGCGAGACGAGCCGCAAGAAGCGCCAAAACGCCGACGCGTAGTTTGGGGGTGCGCTCTTCGACTCGGCTCCGCAGGGATCGTGGGCGGGTGGGTTCCGTCACCCTCGCAGTCCCCCGCCGGCCGTTGGCCGACTCCCGCCAGTCCCGATGCCAGCGAGGGTGACGGAACCCACCCGCCCACTCAGCGTGCTGTCGAGTCCGGCGTTGTGACATAGTTAGGCGAACATAACTGCATAACAGAGAAGGCATCCGATGTCTGAAAACATGCACGGCTTCGTGCGCAAGTCGTTTCTGCGTCTGAGCTGGCCGCTCATCATTGTCACGCTCGTGACCCTGCTCGCGGCTCTCGCGAACGTTGTCATTTTGAGTATGGCGTCGCCCGAGCTCAGTGCGGCGACGGCGAACGCGAACCAGGTGTTCGGTGTGCTGTACGACATCTCGGTCATCTTCTCGATCGGTGCGCTCGTTGCTGTTGCGCAGTATCTTGGCGCAGAAGTTTGCCGCTGCTCGCAAGGCGAGTAAGGCCGCACTGTGGGCGAGCGCGATCCTCGGTATCGCGATTTCTGTCGCGGTGCTCGTGGGCGGCCGCTGGGTGCTGGGGCTCATCAAGACCCCCGCCGAAGTCTTCGAGGCTTCATGGACGTACATGTGGATCGCGGGCATCAGCCTCGCGTTCAACGCCTTCATCGTCGCCGGTACCGCCGTGCTGCGTGCCTACGGTCGCACGCCGGCTCTGCTCGTCGTCGGCATCATCATCAACGTGCTCGATGTTGCGCTGCTCTACGCGCTCATCCACATCTTCAACCTCGGCGCTGCTGGTGCTGCCCTCCCGAGCCTCATCGTTCGTGGTGTGGGTGCCCTCGTGCTGCTCGCCATGATCCGCAATGCCTTCAAGAAGGCTCCCGCCGAGAACATCGAAACGGATGCTTCGGCACCCGTCAAGCACCACACATCCGTTGGTCTTGCCTGGCTCGAGGCGCGTCTTTCGTGGCCGACCGTGCTCGAGCTCTTCGCGTTCAACGCTGTTGTGCTGTATTCGATGCAGTCGCTCAATGCGGGCTGGGGTACCGACGGCATCAATCAGCGCTCGTACGCCTTGACGCTCACGGCGCTTGTGACGGGCATTGTGCTCGCGCTCGCGCAGGGCAACGAGACGATCGTGGGCTGGGATGTTGGGGCGCACGAGGCGGCTGCTGCCAAGCGCACGACCCACCGCGTTGCCATTGGTGCTGCAATTGCTGCCGCTGTGCTCGCGGCGGTGTTGTGGTACTTCGCTGATGCTGTGCTTTCGATTTTCGGGCCAAGCCCCGAGGTTGTTGCGGGGGCCAAGACCGCCCTGCTCTACAGCATCGTGCTGCTACCGCTCGCGGCGATCACGGTCGTCATGTACGGCGCCCTGCGTTCGGCGGGCGATGTCATCATCCCCATGATCTACTCGGTCTTCGCGAGCGTCGCGATCTTGCTGCCTGCATCGTGGTTCTTCATTGATAAGTTGCAACTCGGCGTTGGCGGCGTCTTCATTGCGCTCATCATCATGGAGGCCGTGCGCGCGACGCTGCTTACGGCGCGCTTTTCGCGTGGCAAGTGGATGCACCGCAAGACCGTCGTTGACCACGTCGCTGCCGACGAAATCGCTACAGCAGACGCGTGAGTATCGAAGGTTCTGGCCCCGTCTCACAGTGGGGCGCCTTGCAGTCGCACGCGTTCGACCTGGCGCGGGCTGTGCTCGTTCGTGTGCCTGCGCAGCGCGAGAACGTGCGCGATGCGGCTTTTCGTGCGTATCAGCGGGCCTTTCGCGCGCTCATGCAAACGGATCCTGCGCGATTCACGGTCACTGAGGTGCGGCCCGTCGCGACAGGGGAGGCGAGTCGTGTCGTTGAGGTGCGCATGCAAACATCGGCTGCCGTCTTGCCGGGCGACATGCTGTACCTCAGGTGGCGGAACAGTGAGGAGCGCGCCCAGCAGTTCGCCCCGGGGGAGCGACAGCTGCGCTACTTCTCGACCCCGCTGCCGCATCGGCCGGCAACGCGGTCGGTCGCCTCTGAGCGCGACCTCCTGCGCAATGTCATTGACCTGAGCGTTGGGGAGACGGCTTCGCTCTCGGGTTCGGAGCGCATTGTGCCGCGCATCTACACCGTCGCGGATGTGCAACCCGAGGGTGCGTTGAGCGAGATTGCGATTCACGTGACGATCGATGAATCCTGGCCCGAGCGAGCAGCTGCGTACCTGGGTCGCGCGCGTGCTGGTGAGGTTGTTACGGGGTGGGTCTTGCCGCATCCGAATCGTCTCGATCACGCTGTGCCGACTCTTGCGATCGTGACGGGCTCCGGGGCCGCTGGCGTCTTTGCGGCTTTACGTGATGAGTGCGCCCCCATCGACCTTGTGGGGGGGCTCGGCGAGAAGGAGCTGGCACCGTGGATCTTTGAGGAGCTTGCCGGCCATCGGGCAGCGGGTCGGCTCAATAGCGTGACGTTCGCGCGCCGACCAGATCGTGTGACAGATCTGCTTGACGAGCGCATCACAGCGCCGCGAGCCGTGTATGTGAGCGGGAATGAATCGATGGGGTCAGCGGTTGACGCACTCCTGCGCGAGCGCTGGGGCGACGACATCGTCGATGGTCTCTCCGCCGATATGACCTACATCGCGAGCTGGTAGCGACTGGCTCTGGGTGCAACTCTGGCAACAGTGTTGTTTGCATGCCTGAACGCAATGCATTCGCATCGTTGTGCGTTCGAGTCACTCCTCGCGATTCGAGAATCGAGAACCAAAACGGAACAGCAGGAGCTAAGCTTCTTGCAGGTTCGGCCCGAGACGCTACCTCATCGATGAAGGAACCAACTTCATGAAAACTGTTATGTATACAAAGGCCGTAGCTGTCGCTGCGACCGTCGGGCTCACAATTGCGCTTACCTCGGGCGCTGCGACCGTGCCCGTATCTGACGAAGAGTCGCGGGTAGAGGCGGAAGCTACCCGAATCCTTGAGGAAGGCGGTTTTGACACCTCTCCAGAGTCGTTTGACTCCTCAGAAGTCCTGATTGCTGAGGCTGATGGATCGTTCACGATAAGACTTGAGAAGTCCGGTGCGTCAGGCTACTCGGTAGTGTGTGGAGGCGAAAGTGGCGACAACGCTGTACGTGACCCGCACTACTCGTCGGGTGCGGGCGGAGCAATATACAAAACCGAAATCTGGTGCACCGGAACTGGTCTTGCGACGGTGGACGTGCGCACGCAAGGTTTGCTGACTTTCGCGCCCTCAAGCAGTCCGTCCAACACGAATGTTACTTTCTCAACGCGAGCCACAAGCGACCTGACTCAGACGATCGTCGTCAATGGCATTGGGAAGATTTTTTTACTCCGCAGCAAGGATCGAACGGCGGGCGCGGAACCGGGTTTTGGCGAGCGACCTCGACATGGTACTTCGTCGTAGACGGTAACTGGTCTACCGTGGGATCTCAGATAAAGACTGTTTGGAAGGCCATCTAGGGTGGGGCCAGTGCTCCATGCTCAACTCGTCGACCCGCGCTACGCGAGCGACATCTTTGACAAACCGTTGTATCGCGTCGATTTCTGGGCGGGGGATGTCTCAAGCGAAGAATGGTTGATCGATGGCGCATCAATGTATGAAGAAGTATGGGATTGGGCGCTTCAGCATGCTGGTGACCGCACCATCGTGATCTATGTACAGTCGATCGCAAGCTCGCGCGTGCTGCTTCGCCTACACGGAGAGGAACCTCGCTAGGTTTGGTCCCTGGTGAAGGTGATTGTCGCATTCGGTAGGCCGAAACGGTTGCGCCACATTGTGAATTAGTTTGGTGTGGCACGCTAGAGCGATGACCGCCGTTGCTGAAGCCCGCCGAGAGGCAATCGGGGTTGCGGTCGCGACGAGCGCCTACGGGGTCTCGTTTGGTGCGCTCGCGGTCGCGGCTGGTCTCGACGTCTGGCAGACCTGCGTGTTGAGTCTGCTCATGTTCACGGGCGGGTCGCAGTTCGCGTTCATTGGCATCTTTGCCTCGGGCGGGCTTGCTGCTTTGCCCGCTGCGATCGCCTCGGCATCCGTTTTGGGGCTCCGAAACGCTGTTTACGGCATGCGGATGTCGCCCATCATCGGGCCGGGCGTTGCCAAGCGCGCTGCGGCAGCACCCCTCACGATCGACGAATCGACAGCCGTTGCGCTCGCGCAACCCGATCGCAATGCGGCCCTCACGGGGTTTTGGGTCACGGGTATCGGGGTCTTTCTCGGGTGGAACCTCACGACGCTGATCGGCGCGCTCGCGGGCAACGTTATCGGTGATGTGCGGGCATATGGGCTCGACGCCGCTGCTGCCGCTGCCTTCTTGGCGCTCTTATGGCCACGACTCAAATCTCGTCAAGCGGTCGCGGTTGGCATTGCTGCGGCGATTGTCGCCGTCTCACTGACGCCAGCTTTGCCTGCGGGCATTCCGCTGCTGATCGCCGCGGTCGTTGCCGCAATCATCGGATGGTTCAACTGGTTCGAGAAGCGTGAGGTGGCCGCATGAGCCTGTGGACCGGTGTTCTGCTTGCCTCCGTCATCTGCCTCGCGATCAAATACGTCGGCTACCTCGTGCCCGTCTCGGCGCTCGATGAGCCCAAACCCGCGCGGACCGTCGACGCCGTGACAGTGGGCTTGCTCGCCGCGCTCGCGGCAACGCAAACACTCACGGCGAGTGGTGCCGCCACGGTCGATGCGCGGCTTCCCGCCGTCATCGTGGCCGGCGTGCTGCTGTATTTGAAGCAGTCGTTCCTCGTGGTCGTCTTGGCGGCAGCTCTCGTCGCGGCGGGCTTGCGATTGTTGGGGTGGGCGGCATAGGGCGGCTCGGTACGCTTGAACCCATGGAAATGACCTGGCCGACGCGCATCATGTACTGGGTACTCGCCCTCGGGCTCGGCGCGCTCTTCGGCGCGGCGGGCACGATCACGCACTCGATCACCCTCGCGGGCATCCCGGCCGGTCTCATCCTCTCGATCATTGCCGTCGGTGCCCTCCTGCTGGCGATCCGTTGCTTCACACCCGGCCGTGTTGCGACGGCTATCTGCGGAATCGCCATGGTTGCTGTGACGACCATTCTCTCGGGCGTCGGGCCAGGCGGTTCGGTCGTCGTGCCAGACACCCTCCTCGGCCGCATCTGGTTGTACGCGCTCGCGGGCATCGTGCTCATCGCGATCTCGTGGCCAGATTTCTCGAAGATCCGCGCGGCGCAGGCTCAGGCAAATGCCGCTGCCACACAGCCCGAGTAAAGCCGCCGCAATAGAATAGAACCGTGACATACGTAATCGCCCTGCCCTGCGTGGACGTCAAAGACCGCGCGTGCGTTGATGAGTGCCCTGTGGACTGCATCTACGAAGGCGAACGCATGCTCTATATCCAGCCCGACGAGTGCGTTGATTGTGGGGCTTGCGAGCCCGTCTGCCCCGTCGAGGCTATCTACTACGAAGACGACCTGCCGGAAGAGTGGGCCGACTACTACAAGGCCAACGTCGAGTTCTTCGAAGAGATCGGCTCACCCGGTGGTGCGGCCAAGGTCGGCGTTATCGAGCACGACCACGAGATCATCAAGGCGCTCCCGCCGCAGGCTCCGCCCTCGCTCGGCTAAGCGCCCATGAGCGTCAACGACCTCCCAGATTTTCCCTGGGACACGATCGCCGACGCGGCTGCCCGCGCGCGCTCGCACCCAGATGGCTTCATTGATCTGTCGGTCGGTTCGCCCGTTGATGAGACGCCCGCAGTCATTCGCGAGGCGCTCAAAGCAGCAACGGATGCCCACGCCTACCCCGTAACGATCGGCACGGCCGATCTGCGCGAGGCCATTGCCGCGTGGTTCGAGCGCCGCCGTGGCGTTACTGGGCTCGCTCCCGCGAATGTTATTCCGACGGTTGGGTCGAAGGAGCTCGTCGCCCTGCTGCCGCTTCTGCTCGGCCTTGGCACGGAAGATGCGGTCGTGTACCCCGAGATTGCCTACCCGAGCTATGAGGTCGGTGCGAAACTCGTTGGGGCAACGCCAATTGCGTCAGACGACCCCGCTACGTGGCCCGAGAACACAAAACTCGTGTGGATCAATTCGCCGGGCAACCCCGATGGGCGTGTGCTCGGCGTGGACGAGCTGCGCGCGGTTGTGCAGCGTGCACGCGACCTGGGTGCTGTTGTGGCATCCGATGAATGCTACGCAGAACTGGGCTGGGAAGACGGGCTGGCGATTCCGAGCCTGCTCGACCCCGCAGTGACCGGGGGAGACCTCACGGGCCTGCTCACCGCCTACTCGCTCAGTAAGCAGTCGAACCTGGCCGGCTACCGCGCTGCGTTCCTCGCCGGTGACCCGGCCATCATCTCGAGCATCGCGACCGCGCGGAAGCACCTGGGGCTTATGGTTCCGCAACCCGTGCAACGCGCGATGGTGACGGCACTTGAAGACGACGCACACGTTGCCGAACAGAAAGAGCGTTACCGCGCTCGCCGTGAGGTGCTCGCAGGCGCGCTGCAAGCAGCGGGGTTCACAATCGATCGTTCAGAAGCCGGGTTATACCTGTGGGTCACCGATGGCACGGATGCGTGGAGCCTCCTCAACCGCCTCGCCGATAACGGCATCCTGGTTGCCCCCGGTACGTTCTACGGCGATCGGGGCGCGCAGCACGTGCGGGTTGCGCTCACGGCATCCGATGCTGATATTGCGCGCGCGGCGGCTCGCTTGCAAAACGTTCGCTGAAAATCGTTGTGCACTGAGACCAATCATTTTTGTGCCAATAGTGCAGAGTGCCGTCGGATGCCTCCACAGAGGCTTCATGGTGTTCGGCGGGGCTTCTGAAGTCGGTTAGTGTGGAGGAGCGCGACAAAAGCGCGCCCCTGAATTTGCAGAGCACGCACGAGGAGGTTCGCGTGACCGAAGCTGGTAACCCGAGCACGGCAAAGCTGACAGTTGGCGATAAAGCAGCCGAGTTCCCGCTGCTCGAAGGCACCGAGGGCGTTCCGAGTATCGATTTCTCGACCCTGACGCGTCAGACCGGGTACACGGGTCTCGACTACGGTTTCGTCAACACCGCCTCGACGAAATCCGCCATCACGTACATCGATGGCGACGAGGGGATCCTGCGTTACCGCGGGTACCCCATTGATGAATTGGCTGCCGAATCGACGTTCCTCGAGGTTGCTTACCTGCTGCTGTATGGCGAGCTTCCCTCGGCAGATGAACTTGCTGCCTTCGACGACGAGATTCGTCGCCACACGCTGCTGCCGGAAGACCTCAAGCACTTCTTCCAGGCACTCCCGGCGAACGCGCACCCCATGGCTGTGCTCTCGTCGGCAGTTTCGGCGCTCTCGACGTACTACCAAGACACTGACCCCAACAACCCGGAAGATGTGCAGCGCAACATCATCCGTATGCTGGCAAAGCTCCCGGTCATTGCTGCCTACGCGCACAAGAAGGCCATCGGTCAGGCGTTTTTGTACCCGGACAACTCGCTGAGCTTTGTTGACAATTTCTTGCGCCTGAACTTTGGCGTCATGAGCGAGCCGTACGAGGTCAACCCCGTTGTCTCGCGCGCTCTCGACCAGCTGCTCATTCTGCACGCAGACCATGAGCAGAACGCCTCGACCTCGACCGTTCGCATGGTCGGTTCGACCGGTGCAGACCAGTTCGCTTCCATTTCGGCCGGTATTCAGGCGCTCTCGGGCCCCTCGCACGGTGGCGCGAACGAAGCTGTGCTCACGATGCTCGCGAAGATCCAGGAATCTGGCGAGGGCGTGCAGAAGTTTGTCGAGCGCGTCAAGAACAAAGAAGACGGCGTCAAGCTCATGGGCTTTGGCCACCGCGTCTACAAGAACTACGACCCGCGTGCCAAGCTCGTGAAGCAGACGGCAGACGACGTGCTGAACGAGCTCGGTGTGCACGACCCGCTGCTCGACCTCGCGCAGGAACTTGAAGCGGTTGCGCTTGGCGACGACTACTTCAAAGAGCGTCGTCTGTACCCCAACGTCGACTTCTACACGGGCGTCATCTACAAGGCCATGGGCTTCCCGACGCGCATGTTTACGCCGCTCTTTGCGATCGGTCGTCTGCCGGGTTGGCTCGCACAGTGGCGCGAACTCGTGGGCGACCCGCAGACCAAGATTGGCCGCCCGCAGCAGCTGTACATCGGTGCGGGCGAGCGTCACTACCCGGGCGCGAAGTAGCTGAACCCGCTATTCCCGTAAGCCAGATGGCTCCAAAACCTCGGTTTTTGGAGCCATCTGGCTTACGGGAACCGTCATGAGCCTGACTGGAACGCGAGTA
>CAYNTU010000022.1:0-42182 GCA_964400205.1 uncultured Microbacterium sp. | reverse complement strand
TCAGGAACAAGTGGCAACAGCGAGCAACGGGGGCAAGGCGAAGCAGAAGTTCTGCACCTCAAATACCGCGCTTGCCTACTCCCGTAAGGGATTGCGGGGGATTCAGACTTCGATGTTTTTCGCGAATCCTTCGTTTATCCATCGAATTGGAGGGGCTGACGGGAATCGAACCCGCGTCATCTGCTTGGGAAGCAGAGGCTTTGCCATTAAGCTACAGCCCCGATCTGCGCCCCGCTGGCGGGCAGGACGTTGAACTTCTCCAGCGTATCAGTGACATCATCGGCGCGATGCAGACGCTTGCGGTAGCTCTTCTCGGTCGTCGTCTTGTGCGCGTGCCCAAGTTGGCGCTGCGCAGCTTCCAAACCGTGTTCGTTCGCGATTGTCGTTGCCACGGTCGAGCGAAACGACTTCGGCACGGCACCCTCAAAACGGGTTCCTTTCAGCGCATCGTGCCACTGGGTCAGAAAGTTCCCGGGTGCTCGCAAGGTGCCGACGCTCGACGGAAACACGTATTCGGTGTATGCCGTTTCGCGTCGACGGCGCAGCATGTCACCAACGAATTGCGGTAGCACGAGCTCACGCATTCCCGACTCTGATTTCGTGTAGGGCTGGATGATTCGAGATGGGCCACCTTTCGGGCCGCGAATCACGGTGCCTTCGATGGAGGCGAGGTCAGGTTCATCGGCACCGCCGTCTATCGAAAGCTGCGAGTAGCCGATGGCGAACACCTCACCTGACCTGCAGGATGTGCCCAGGTAGAAGTCGATTGGGTCAGCGACGTCGCCGAAGCGGGCTCCGCGGGTGGGTTTGCCCGCATCCCACTCGCGAAGAATGAGCCGCATCTCTGCGACATCCTCCAGGCTCCATGCGACGATCTCCGTCTTCTTGGCTTCGACGGGCGCGATCGATCTCGCTGGCGAAACGGTGAACGCATCGTGGCGCGCTGCCATGTCGAACATTCCGAGTAGTAGGACGTGTGCGATCTTGGCGTTCGCGGTTGACTGCTTGGCAATGCTCTTGACGAATCGGTCGAGCCTTGAGACGGATGCCTCTTCGAGTCGGAGGTCGCCGAGCGCGGGGAGTACGTGTTTGTCGAGGACGTTCTGGTAGCGGTCGAATGTCGCTTGCGCGCGGTTCTTGACAGCGTATTCTTCCCACCACAGGTCGGCGAGTTCGCGCACGCGGGTTTGGCGTGAGATTTCAGCGACCGGGCTGACTCGGTCGCGCATTGCGCGGATAAGGTTTCGTTCGGCTTCGGCCGGGGTGCGCCCGCTGCGCTGCATTGGGCGTGTGACGCCGTCGCTATCGCGGTATCGTGCGAACGCGGTCGGCTTACCGTCGATAGTGGTTCGGCGGATCCTGCCCCACGTCTCGAGTTCTAGCGGTGGGCGTGCCATGTGCTGACTTCGATGCGGTCTTCCCAGTTCCCGGTTCCCATGCGGGGTTTGATGTAGACGGCGTTTTCGGTGCGGAGTAGGAGTCTTTGGGCGGCTTCAACGAGCCGCGATATGACGCCGAGTTCGTGCGCCATCGAGGGGATGTGGCCGTTGTGGAGTTGTTCGGCTTCACGGTAGGTGCTGAGCGTGATGAGTTGCCAGGCGGCCCATTCGTCTGCGCGGCGTTCTTGTTTCGCGGTTACGGGGCCGAATTTGGATGGTTGGTCACCGAAGGCTGCGTGCGCGAGTTCGTGGGCGAGAGTTGAACGTTCGAGACGGTAGTTCATGCCCTCGCGTAACCGGATGCGTTTGAGGTCGTGGCGGTATTCGCCGTCTCGGTGTTTGAGTGGCGCGTACTCGATGGTGATGCCGTTCGTCTCGGCGAGGTCGATCAGGTGTTGCATGGGTTACTCAAAGAAGTGTTCGTCGGTTCGGTCGTCTTCTCGGGTGTTGTGGGTATCAGAGGCTGCTGCGAGCAGGTCATCAGTCTCGTCGGCACCACTGACATTGGGCGTGCCGAAACGGCCGCGCACAATGTTGGTATCGGTTTCTGGCTCCGGGCTGAATTGATGTGGCAAATCACCCTCGCCCCAGCCGATGTCTTCCCTTGGCATTTCGTGTAGCTCGACCATCGACGTTTCATCGAGACGAATGCGCGCCAGGCGAACTAGCTGTTCTGGCTGCATTTCAACGAGAGCTGCCACCGCATACACCACGGAGACCGGGATGTGTCGGTTGCCGTCGAGATACCGGGTCAGCACTGATCTATCCATTTCGAGATCGCTCGCTGCTTGCCGCACTGAGCGCCCGCTCATGCGAATCTCTGAGCGCATTACGTCGCCCACGAGCCGGTTGAATCGTTCTGACCTGGTGTCCATACGGCCAACTATAGACCTATTTCGGCCGCAGGTGTAGCCAAATTGCTACAATCTCTAGCTTGACTGGCGGCCATTTGGTCGCTATGGTTGCCGTATGGCCTCCACACCGAACACTGAAAGAGTCGCTGAGCGCGTCGGAAAAGCAATCGCGCTCAGCGGCAAGCCGATTGCTCGCGTCGCCGATGAGACGGGCATTCCGCGATCGACGCTTAACCGCAAGTTGCGTAACCGCACTGAGTTCAACGTCAGCGACCTCTACTTGCTGGGCGACGTGACCGGCGCGAACCCCGAAGACTTCTTCCGCGCCGCCGCTTCTGAGGCGGCAGCAGCATGAGCGCCTATGAACTGTCGGCGTTGATTCTTGCCGCGGGCGCGACGGGTGGCTCACTTTTGAACTCCTACACGATTCGTTTGCACACCCGTCGCATGGATCGCATTCAGGGCATCAATAGCTTTCGCGCCACAGGAGTTCTTGTCGGCCGGAAGCGCCTGAAGGGTAGCGCCAAGCGATGATCGCGCTCACTTGCACAGACCGCCCCATCGGCGGCATCGGCGGAACGCGGATGATCGGCGGCGCTGGCATCCATACCGGAGCAGAGTCGGTTTCGGTCGGCGATTCATATTCTTTGAGCGCCCGCTCATACTCAGCATCTTCAGCTGCCGACTCTCGCGCGAGCCTTTGCGCATTGTCATTCGCAACAACAATCGACGCACCGCCCATGACTTCGTCGGCCGTGGCGTTGCTCGTATCCCCATCGACCGTCAGCGAGACCCGGACGTCACGCGCGACAGTGGAACCCGCGTGTGAGAACGAGAACCCTTCCGCTGTTCGCTTCGCATGCCAGAGCACATCGCGCGCTTCCACTGCGCGCCGTTCGCCGCGTCGCTCACGTCGCCCGTTCGCGAAACCGAATGCGAGTGTCGCGAACGCGGCAATGGCCGAGAAAACCAACGTCAGGACTTCGATCATGACCCTCAGCGTAGCCCGAGAGGCGGCAGCAGAATGAGCAACGTAACGGCTATCCGCCGCGGCCCGGTTCTGCGCTCGGCACAAGCGGCTGAGTACGTCGGGCTTGCTGAGCAGACGCTCCGCAAGCTGAAGCACTTGGGCGAAGGCCCACAGGCATACAAGCACGGTTCGCTGACCGTGTACTACCCCGAAGACCTCGACTTGTGGCTTGCTAAGCGCCTTGTACCGGACAACAGCTCGCATGCAGGTTTGGCAGCAGCGTCATGACGTGGCTTCGCTGGATCGGTTTCGCCGCGTTCGCTATCGCCACAGCCGTGATCGTCGGCACCGCCCGCGTGAACGGCCTGCTGTTCATCCAAATCATCGGCCTCGCACTCCATGCGTGGAGCTACCCGAATGTGCGCTCGCGCTGGCGCCAGTTCACACAACCCCCAGTGTTTATTGCGCCCGACCCTGACCCCCAACCGTCGAACCTCGACCGGCTCGACGGCATCAAGTAATCCCCGAGAACAAAGAAAGCCGGCCCCGCTGCAACGGAGCCGACCTGATTGAAAGGCACCCGAATAATGACTTCCACCGTTTACCCTACCCGCCGCCAGCTTCGCGCCGAACGCGAGAAGGCCACCCCGTTCAAGATCGATATCGGCCCGACGAACCGTGAAGAGGTCAGGGTCACACTGTCCGACGCGCAATGGCGTCAGGTGCTTTACAGCATCCAAGATGTCGTCGCTGTCGGGATGGATGCCGGTGCTGAAGATGCCGCCAACGAACTCGCGAAGATCGGTCTCGATATTGCGAGGCAAGTCAACCCGAAGCTGTACGCGGTCACGCGGGCCTTGGGCGCGCTCGGTCGCCTCGTGGGTGATGCAGCATGAACACCGCAAAGTGGATTGTTGTTGTGGGCGGCACGATCGTCGCTGTCGCCCTTGCCGGCGTTGCCGCACTGATCGGGATCGACGGTTTCGCTGATGGTGTCGCGAACACCTTGCATGTGCTGATCGGGCGGTGGTCAGCATGAGCACGCTTGACATCGCAACCAAGCTTGACCAACTCAAGATCGTTACCTTGACAGATGGCGAGGTGTGGTCAGCACGCGACCTCATGCCCTACGCCGGGTACACCGATTGGCGGAACTGGTCAAAAGCGATTGACCGTGCGATCGCCTCTGTAAACGCCTCCGGCCTTGACGCATCCAACCATTTCGTTGGAGTCAACAAAATGGTCGAACTCGGTTCGGGAGCTCGCCGCCAGATCGAGGACGTTGAACTGACTCGATACGCGGCGTATGTCCTGTTCCAAAATGCGGATGGCTCAAAGCCCGAGATCGCCGCGTTGCAGTCTTATTTCGCGGTGCAGACCCGCAAGCAAGAACTCGCCCAACCTGCCGCGCTCACCGATGACGAGATCGTGGCACGTGCGTTGCAGATCACCTCAGCACGTGTGCAAGCTCTCGAAGCGAAGATCGCTGAGGATGCCCCGAAGGTTGAGTACGTCGAGCATTTCGTTGACCGCGACGACGTGGCCACGTTCCGCAACGCCGCATCTGAGCTTGGTGTGAAAGAAACCGAGCTACGAAACCGACTGCTTCAAGCGGGCTGGGTCTATAAGCAATCGATCGGTCGTCGTTGGTCAGACACGCAGCAGTGCATGGTTGACGAGTTCGAGTACCGTGCCGCGTCGAAGCATTCGGAGAAGTTCGCGCTTCGCCCTCAACATAACGCGCCTCGGCATCACAACGGGCAAGTGCGGCAAACGCTATATATCCGGCAGATTGCGCTGCCAGCGTTGCGCCGGTTCATGTCACGCCCCGTATTGGAGGTCGTTGCATGACCGCCCAATTCCCGCTGTTCCCGGCGCATCGCTTCTGTGGCGAGGGCATCACAACCTCTGTCCGTCGCGCTCGTGCGTGGCGTATCAACCCCGAAGGAATGAACCAATGACCGTAACCGACTTGTTGCTGGAAGTGTCAGAGCACTCCGTTCTGATCGTGCCCGAGGGCGCACCTCGTGAGGTGTGGCTGGAAGAGCGCGGCGAAGGCGTGACGGCATCCGAGTCGTGGGCTATTGCTCGCGGTGGCGCGCAGGCGTGGAAGAGCATCCTCGAGCGCAAGATGAACGGCTCGACGTTTCGCGGCACCAAGGCTACCCGTGCGGGGCAGGCTCGTGAGGCTGCACTGCTGGACGAGGCCGCCGACCTGCCGGGCATCGTTGCCGCGGCACCGAATGGTGCTTTGTGGGGCTCGCCCGAGAACACCTTGCACCGCGCGACCCCGGACGGGTTCGCGATGGACGGGCTTGGCAAGATCGCGGTCGTTGAGGTGAAGAGCCACGCGCACGGCTACAAGGGCGGCGAGACGATCCCTCCCGAGCACATGGCGCAGATGCAGTGGCAGATGCACGTGACCGGTGCGCAGTACGCGATGTACGGTTCGGAGGTTCGCGACGCTGACGACCAACCGCCCGCCGATGGCGCGCACTGGCAGCGCGTGGCATGCGACGAAGAACTGATCGCATATCTCGCGTACCGCGCAGATGCGTTCATCGCCTGGCGCGATGCCGGATGCCCCGAGATTGACGAACTACCCGCCGATGTTGCTGACGCGCTCGCGGAGTGGGCTTACGCGAAACGCTGCGCTGACAAGTGGGCCGCGGAAGAGAAGAAGAAAGGCGCGATCTTGAAGACGGCTGCGAAAGCGTTGCCGTTCGCGGAACGGTTTGGCGCGGTCGCGATGGGCGAACAGGGCGGCTTCCAACTCTCGATCACCGAGGGCACTGCTTTGGACGAGCAGAGGTGGGCCGGGGCAGAGCCGGAAATGTACGCCGCGGTTCAGTCATGGCGTGAAGCAATCGCCGACCGGGTTGCAGAAGCCGCCCGCACATACCCGAAGTTGACCCGCACCGAGACGCTGCGGTTCCAAAAGAAGGAGCACACCAATGACTGAAATCGCAGAGGTCAAGACCATTGGCGACGTGGAACGCATCGTGCTCGCATCGGGCATGTGGGATGGAACCAGCCCGGTCGTGTTCTCCAACGATGGCCAAGCCTGGGCTGAGGCATGGGAACCATCCGACGAGCACCCGTTGCCAACGTTCGCGCGAGTCTCGACCTACCGCAAAGACGTGCGCTACCCCACGACGGTAACGATCCGCTGGGATGAACAGGTGCCGCGCGCTGACGAGTTCTGGGCCGCGAAGTGGCACGGTGCCCCGATGCGGCACTTTGGACGCACGGCGCGCATGGTGGCTTACCGGCAAGCGTTCCGTGATCTGCTGGGCGATATCTCAATTGAAGACGAAGCGGTCGCATCCGAGATCGCCGCCGAGAGCACCCCGGTCGAAGCACCGCGCGATTTCGCGGTCGAGATCGCCGAAGCCGACACGTTGGACGTTCTCAGCGAGGTAGACAAGGCGGCGCGCAAAGCCCGTGCGTTCACACCTGATGCTGCCGGTACGGCACTGCACCGCGCCTTGAAGGCACGCCGCCGCGAACTCACGGCGGCAGCGGGCGCCGTCGAAAATCCTCAAGAGCCCGAAGCAGCGGCACCCGTCGCGCCTCGACCGGTGCCGAAACCGCCAACGGTCACCCCGGTGCAACCCTCCGCGAAGCCGAAGCGTCGCCGGAAGCCGAAACCTGCACCACGCGATGCGAAGTCGACATCTGTTGAGGAGGCAATGCGCGAAGCCCTCGACCGCGCTCAGCAAGGGCGGCGGAAGTGAGCACTTACGACCCGTCTACAGGTGAGGTACACGACGCCGTCGAAGCGGTAGAGCTTGTGCCGTTGAACCTTGCCGCGTTGAGCGAAGACGAGCTAATTGAGCTGTTCCCGTCACCGATCCAGGTCGCCGGGGCGCTCATTATGGCCCGCCAACGAATTGCCCGCGCCCCCGCTGTACTCAAAGACCTCGCCGAGGTGCTCAAGAGCGCGAAACGCAAAGCGCTCGTCGAGCGCGGCCTGGCCTACCAGCGGGCACGCGAAGCGGGTTTCAACATCACCGACGCCCGCGTGTACGCCCAGTTCGATGACAAAACCATCGACGCGCAAGAGGCCGTCGACACCGCCGAGCTCGCTCTTGAGTACGGCCGCGACATGCGACGCAGCCTCACCACCGACATCGACATTCTGCGCTCCCTGAACGCGAACTTCCGACAGGAACACAAACCATGAGCACCACAACGATCGACGTTGACACGTCGGCGCTGCAGGTCGTGCACGAGTTGCGCGTGACCGCGGCCGAAATGGCGTGGCTTGCCAACGCCGCCCTTGTCGCGACCGACAAAGACCCCGAGAACGGCGCGCTGCATCACGTGCGAGTCGTTGCCGAACAATTCGAGATGGTCGCGACTTCATCTGACCGATTCCGTGTGCATGAACTGCGGCTGCCGTTGCGTGCACCAGTTGACCACGTCGACGTAGTCGTTCCTCGCGAGGTGTTCGCGTGGGCGGTCAAGAATGCCCGCACGTTCAAGCCGAAAAAAGACGCGCTGCTGGAACCAGTCGCAACGATCGAACTCGTTGTGCCCGCGTTCAGCGAGAACCGTGAAAAGCACCCGGGAACGGTCGCGCTGATCTTCCACGAGTGGGAGGGCGAGGGTGCACCGTCGGCGCGGTTTGACTCGCCACTGTTCAATGGCCCAGCGGCGAACTACTCGGCAGTGATCGATAACGCTCGCGTGTTCGAAACGAGCGAGCCGACGCCCGTGAATCTTGAGTACATCGCGGATGCCGCGAAGCTTCGCACCCCCGACACGTTGACCCCGACGATGCAGTACACCGTGACCGCAGAAGGCAAAAACGGGCCGATCATTATCGACTTCTGGGAGGAACACGAAGTGCTCCGCGCCACCGCACTGATTACGTCACAGACGGGCGGAGCAGACCAATGAGCACCCCCATCTTGACCCTGAACACGGGCAACGACGGTCGCGACTACGACGCGTTCTTGCGCGAGAAGGTCGCGTTCGACCGCACCTACGGGTTCGAGGTTGCTGACGCTGACTTGTCGCCGATCTTCCAACCCGAGCACCCGGATTTCAAACCGCACCAATGCGACATCGTGAAGTGGGCAGTCGCCGGCGGTCGCCGCGCAATCTTCGCCCGCTATGGGCTCGGCAAATCGGTGATGCAACTCGAAACACTCCGCCTGTGCATCACTCACCCCGCCTCAGAAGCGGTCGGAAAACGCGCACTTCTGGTTGCACCGCTCGGTGTGCGCTTCGACATCATCCGTGACGCCCGCAAACACCTCGATACTGAAGTGCGTTTCGTGCGCCGCACCGAAGAGGTCGACCCCGACTGGAGCGGCATCTACGTCACCAACTACGAGTCGGTGCGTGACGGCCGTCTCGACGTGGGTCTGTTTGATGCCGCATCACTCGACGAGGCCGCGGTGCTGCGATCGTTCGGCTCCGACACCTACCAGACGTTCTTGCCGCTGTTCGCGAACGTCACGTACCGGTTCGTCGCGACCGCGACCCCGTCACCAAACCGTCACAAGGAGCTCATTCACTATGCCGGGTTCTTGGGTATTTCCGACACGGGGCAACTGCTGACCCGGTTCTTCAAGCGCGATAGCTCGAAGGCGGGAAACCTCAAGCTTCACCCGCACAAGCAGCGCGAGTTCTGGCTGTGGCTGAACACGTGGGCGTGCTTCATTCAGCGACCCTCTGACCTTGGCTACTCGGACGACGGCTACGCGCTCCCAGAGCTTGAAGTGTTTTGGGAGATGGTCGATGTCGATATCGCCGCCGACAAGGTCGAGAAAGACGGCCAGGGTGTGCTCGTGCGCGGCGGTGCCATGTCGACCGTTGATGCTGCGCGCGAGAAGCGGCACACGCTTGATGCTCGTCTGACGCGTGCGATGCACCTTGTCGCTGACCACGTCGACAACGGTGGCGGGCAGATTCTCGTCTGGTGTGACCTGAACGACGAGCAAGACGCGCTCGAGCGCGCAATGGTCGCGCACGGCATCACTTACTCGTCGGTGCGTGGCGCACAATCGGACGAGGTGATTGAGGAACAGCTCCGCAAGTGGCTTGATGGTGAGACGGTCGCGCTGATCGGTAAGCCAATCCAGCTCGGGCGTGGCCTGAACCTGCAACAGTGCTCAACCGCGGTGTTCGTTGGCATCACACACAAGTACGAGCAGACGGTTCAGGCGGTGCACCGCATCCACCGGTTCGGGCAGAAGAACGCTTGCAAGGTGCACTTGATCTTCGCTGAGACCGAGATGGACGTGCGTGACACGTTGCAGTCGAAGTGGGCGGAGGATGACAAGCTCACCGAAACCATGTCAGAGGTTCTTCGCGAGTTCGGTTTGAATGCCTCCGCGATCAGCGCCCAACTCGCACGCGCGATGGGTGTCGAGCGTGAGATGTTCGAGGGTGACGACTGGCGGATCTCGCAGAACGATTCGGTGCTCGAATGGCGCGACCATGTCGAACCCGAATCGATGGGGCTGATTGTCACGTCGATTCCGTTCAGTGGCAAGTACGAGTACAGCGCGAATTATGCCGACTTCGGGCACGTCGACGACAACGCCCAGTTCTGGTGGCAGATGGACTACCTCACGCCGAGCCTGTATCGGGCGCTGATGCCGGGGCGGATGCTCGCGGTGCACGTCAAAGACTTCCCAATCCCCGGCAGCCGCACCGGCACAGGCGTCTACACCTTCGACACGCTGCACGCCGAAGCGATCGCACACTACCTCGGCCACGGGTTCGACTACTTCGGCATGATTACCGTCACGACCGATGTCGTGCGCGAGAACAACCAAACGTACCGGCTGAGCTATTCCGAGATGCTGCTCGATCACTCAAAGATGGGCGTCGGCGCACCAGAGTACATTCTGCTGTTCCACAAACCGCAAACCGACCGCGGTCGCGGGTACGCCCCAGTGCCGATCACGAAGGTCTGCGAAGTGCACCGGCCAATGCTGAAGGCGAAGAAAAAGGGCCGCGAGCAGTTCTCATGCTCAACGGAGTTGCCGTGCGCCGAATACTCGGTCGGGCGCTGGCAGATCGACGCGGCGGCAGAGTGGCGCACAAGCGGCGACCGGTTGCTGACCGCTGACGAACTCGCGGCGCTCGATGTGGGTGTGCGCGCGAAGCTCTTCACCGAGCAGTCGCTGCGCACCGTGTACGACTACGACGCACACACGGCGCTCGCCGACCGACTTGCCGCGGCTGACAAGCTCCCGGGCGAGTTCGCATCGCTCGTGCCAGGCTCACCACGGCCCGACGTATGGACGGACGTGCTGCGCATCGACACGCTCAACAGTGAGCAACGCAAACGCGAGGTCGAGGCACACATTTGCCCGTTCCCGCTCGACATTCCCCGCCGCCTGATCGCCATGTACTCAAACCCGGGCGAGCTCGTCGGTGACCCGTTCAGCGGCCTCGGCTCCACCGTGCTTGAAGCAGTCAAGCAGGGCCGTCGCGGATTCGGTTCCGAACTCAACCCCGTCTCGGTGGGTGACTCGCTCGTGTACCTGCGTCGCTTTGACGACAAAAAGAACACCCCCACATTGTTTGACCTGCTCGATTTGGAAGGAGAAGCCGCATGACCGCCGTTGGATACCAGCACCCGAACGTGACGTGGAATGGTCTGACCGTCACCGACCTCTTTTGCGGTGCCGGCGGTTCATCGTCCGGGCTTGTAGAAGCGGGCTTCAAGGTCGTTATCGCCGCGAATCACTGGGAACTTGCGATCAAATCGCACCAAGCGAACCACCCGGAAACTGACCACTCGCAGGCAGATATCTCCCAGGTGAACCCGTCGTATTTCCCTCGCACCGACATCCTCTGGGCTTCACCCGAGTGCACCAATCACTCCATCGCGAAAGGTGTGAAGCGGCAGCGGGCCGAGAACGAAGCGCTGTTCGAGCTGGAGGGTGCCCGCCCGGTCGCTGATGAAGCCGCGAACCGTTCGCGCGCGACGATGTGGGATGTTCCACGCTTCGCGGAGTTCCACCGCTACAAAGCGATCATTATCGAGAACGTCGTTGACGCCGCCAAGTGGGTCATGTTCCCGGCGTGGTTGCAGGCGATGGAGCTACTTGGCTACCAGCACGAGATCGTCTGGCTGAACTCGATGCACGCCCAACAGGGCGGTCTTCCCGCTCCGCAATCGCGCGATCGCATGTACATCGTCTTTTGGCGTAGCGACATCGCATCGGGGAAAAACCCGGCACCGAACCTCAAACGGTGGACGCAACCGCTCGCGCTGTGCATGGAGCACGGCGAGATTCGAGCGACTCGTGCGTTCAAGAAAGCACCAGAGTGGGGCCGCTACCGCTTCCAGTACGTCTACCGGTGCCCGAAGTGCTGGCAAGTTGTTGAGCCTGGCTGGCTACCCGCCGCGTCGATCATCGACTGGTCGATTCCCGCGCAACGCATTGGCGACCGCGAGAAGCCGCTCGCTGAGAAAACGCGTGAACGGATCCGCCGTGGCATCGAACGCTACTGGGCGCCATTGATGGTGAAAGCAGCGGGTAACACATACGACTCCGTCTCGGGAAAGCCGGGCAACTACTTGCGAGTCACCGAGCTTGAGATGCCCATGCCGACGCAATCGACTTCGGAAGAGTACGGCGTTGCCGTGCCGCCGCCCTTCTTGGCGCAGTTCCGCGAGCGTGAGCGCACGCAAAGACTCGACGATGCTCTGCCGACCGTTGTTGCCGACGGTGCGAATCACGCGCTGATCGTGCGCGGTGAAGGCAACACAACCCCGGCGAAGTCTACGGCTGACCCGGTGGGCGCTATCACAGCGTCGGGGTCAATGTTCGTGGCCCAACCGCTGATCGTGAACAACCTCAGCGGAAACGATGTTTCACGCTCCCGGCCAGTCAGCGACACCTTGCCGTCACTGGTCGCGGGTGGCAACCATGCGGCGTTACTCGTGCCGCTTCGCAATCACGGCGTTGCGAAGACTGCCACTCTACCGATCGACACGGTCAGCGCTGAAGGGAATCATCACGCGCTGGTGATGCGCAACAACGAAGGCGGCGCGGAAATGTCGACGCCAGTTCATGAGCCGTTGCGAACGCTCACAACCGGTGGGCATCAGTCGGTGCTTGAACCGAGCATCCCGATCAGTCTCGACGTTGACGATGCGGGCTTTCGCATGCTCGAGCCGCACGAGATACAGCGCGGTATGGGCTTCGCCTCTGACTACCTGCTGTACGGCACGAAGCGCGACAAGGTCAAACAGGCAGGAAACGCGGTCACACCGCCAGCGGCCCGCGACCTGGGGCTCGCGGTTGCCGAGTTCCTGGACGGCGTCGAGGCGGTGGCTGCATGAGATTTCTGCTAGAGGATCAGTGCACGTTGATACGGGGCACCGCTCTCATCAAGAACGACCTCCCAAGGGCCAGTAGTACGAACTCCTTGATCGCCGATGAGCGGTTCGATGAATCTCTCGTTGGACACGATGATTGGCGCGTCAACTCCTGGGATGGTGACTTGGAACGCCGATCCTGCCGCTCTCACTTCTACGTACTTCATCTCGTTCTCCTTCTGTTGTTCGTGGGCTGTTTTTGCCCTCCATTCAACGGTAAGGGCGAAAAGGGCCTGGTTTACGAAGCCGTCGCGTTGCTCGGTGGTGAAGCATGAGCGCGGCAGTTGAGCGGCGGCGGCACATCGCGTTCTGTGAGGAGTGCGGCGCTGAGGGTTTCGTGTTCGAGGACGACGACCGCGGCTGGGAGTTCGGTGTGTTCCGCACCGATGGGTCTTCGTTCATGTCTTTGTGCCCCGCGTGCGTGAAGGAGGTGCTGTGATGGCTGCCCCTACAGCGGAGTGCCGTCGGTTCGTGTACGTCCGCGACGGTCGCCAGTGCGTGATCTGTGGCGCACTGGAACTGACGTTCCAGCACCGCCGTGCCGTGGGTATGGGCGGCTCGCGCGATCTGCCGCCACCTGTTGACGGGCTCGCGCTGTGCATCATCTGCAATCAACGCGTCGAGGCCGACCTGCAAGGTGAGGCGCTGCTGAACGGATGGAAGGTTCCGCGTTCGGTAAAAGACCCCAGCAGGGTGCCGGTCTACTACCCGCGTGAGTTCGCTTGGTACCGCCTCGAAGGCATCCGTCGCGTGAAGATCACCTCCGCGATTGCGATGGAGATGGGCTGCGCCGTGTACGGCGAGCAGTGGATGCATGGCCGTATCAAGCATCTTTTCGAAAGGGTGTGGGAGCAGTGAACAGCATGCCGAAGTATGCGATGACGTATATCGCGATCTGGGATAACGCACTCGGCCCTGGCCGCCACGTGTGGAAAGTCGGGCGGGCGTGGCGGTTCTCGCGCATCATGCAGCTCGACGCAACCGGCGCACGCGTGGTTTTGCTCGCACGTAACACCGATGCGACGTGGGAACGCGAAGCGCTAAAGATGATGCGTCGCTGGTTCCCGCCCGCGTTCGGAATGTCGATCGAGGCGTACCGGATTCTGCCGCAAGGTCGCGGCTGGACGGAGTGTTTCGAGGTCGACGATTACCACCTGCAACTCGCGTACGAGTTGTGCTGGGAAGGATTCAACAAAGGAAGTGATTTCGGTGTCAACCCGGAGCGTACAGAGGAAAATGAGCGAGTCCGACCTGGAATGGGCCGGGTATTTGAACGCTCCGCACGAAGCGAAACCGACAGCGTTGGGGCTGTGGGCGAAGACCGACCCGTTGGGCAGGTTGCGAGTGAACCCGCAACTGATCGCGGGGATGATCTACCCCGGTCAGGACGCGACCGAGATGGTGATCGAACACCTGTTGATGCTCGAAGAGAGCGGGTTTCTGACCCTGTACCAATCCGACGGGGTGGAGTGGCTGAGCCTGAACCGCCCATTGAAGGTCGATTCACGCCTGGCAGTTTCGGACGCGCCGCCACCGCCGAGCGCAATTCGCGAACATTCGCGAACGTTCGCGGCTGTGGAGAGAGAGCGCGAGGGTGCGCGGGAACGCGCAAGGGCAGCGGCGGGAGCAGAGCGTGCCGAGCGGGCTGGCGAGTGGGAGGCGTGGGAGCGGGAGCAGGCGCGGGCGACTCGACCCCGACCGCCGATGTTGCTCGATGCTCCACCGATCGGATGCCCCGATCACCCGAACGGCACTTTCGAACCGTGCGGGCCTTGCGGTACCGAACGGATGCGTCACGACCGCTACCTCGCTCAACGACGGCACGAAGACCGTCTGACCGAGTTCTACAAGCGTTTTCCCGACGCCGACAACCCCGAGAGCGAAGGGTGGGATTCCAGTGAGTTTTAGCACCCTGGCGGATGAGTGGTTCACCGACTTCATCACGCGCTGCCAGACCCCCGAGAAACGCCGCAAGGTGCTCGCTGAGCGGTTGCCTGTCGAGGAGCACGTCTCGAAGTCTGACGCGTTGCGTGCAGCGCGGCGCAGGCGCGAGACAGCCGTCGCTGACGACCTCTACCCGTTCAGCAGTCTGCAAATCACGACGCTCGAGATACGGCAGTGGGCGCGGTGGCGTGGCGAGGGCATGAAGCAGTGGGAGATCGCGTGGCGGGCTGGCGTGTCCGAGGCGTGCGTCTCGAAGTACCTGAAACAGATCATCGAAAACGAAAGGCAAGCAGCATGACCGTGAACGTCCGTGTTTACGCTAAGCCGAACTGCAAGCAGTGCGACTTGACCAAAGAAGCACTCGACCGGGCAGGTGTTGAGTACGCAGTCGACACGTTGCTAGACGAGAACAACCTGGCCGCGGCGAAGGCGCTCGGGTATCAATCAGCGCCGGTCGTGATTGTCGGCACCGAAGGATGGGCCGGGTTCCGCCCCGATCTAATTGCCGAGCTCGCGAAAGACATCGAAGAAGGGAAACTCTGATGGCAGGCGAAACCATCGTGACCGTTGTTGGAAACCTCACTGCGGATCCTGAACTGCGGTATACGCACAGCGGGTTGGCGGTGGCGAACTTCACCATCGCCTCAACCCCGCGCAACTTTGACCGGAACAAGGGTGAGTACGTCGACGGGGATGCGCTGTTCCTGCGTGCCTCGGTGTGGCGTGAGTTTGCCGAGCACGTTGCTAGCTCGCTGTCGAAGGGCATGCGTGTTGTCGCACAGGGCCGTCTGCGTCAGCGCAGTTATCAAGACCGTGACGGCAACAACCGCACGTCGATTGAGCTTGAGGTTGACGAGATCGGCCCGTCGCTGAGGTATGCGACGGCTCAGGTGACGCGCGCGAAATCGAGTGGTTCAGGTCGACCGGGCGCACCCGCGTCACAGCCTGCCCCGGCTGACGAGTGGGCGCCTACTGACGGTTTCTTCCCCGACGAAACACCGTTCTAGTCATGTTCCCTTGTGTGACCGAGACGATGATGATGCGTTCCCCGTGCCGGGTGCTTGGGGAGCATAATTCGTTATGCCGTGGCGTGGAGGCTCGTGGCGGGCGGCTGGTGGAGTGCACCGGTTGCCTGCCGCAACCCGCCACCCGCGGGATGCTGTGCGAGTCGTGTTCGGAACGGTTCGAAGCGGCGCTGGACGTTGCGGTCGATTTGGTGACGCACATGCGCTCTATCGACCGCGCCCCGGTCGTTGAAGGCCCGAAGTCGGCTACGAAGCCGGGTTCGCGTGCCCCGTTGTCGGATGCCCCGTTAGAGGCTGATGCGGTGTGGGCTGAGTTGCACGAGCTGGCGTTCCGGGTTGATGAGTCGGTGGTGCTGATCGGTGGCGGTACGACGGCTGCGCACTTTGGGGCGTTGGACAGCATCGAGCATGTTCGCGATGCGGTCGAGAATGCGGTCACGGTGGCGCGCTCGGGCGACGTGAACGACCTGACGGTCGCTGAGCTTGCGGTGCAGTTCTACCGAGCCGTGCAGCGCGCTCTGCACCGTTACCCGCTCGAAGAGCAGGTGCGACAGTTGCCGTATGCCAGGTGCAACCCTGACCGGGGCGGGTGCGGGCACTTGACGTTGGAACGGCGACCGCCGTTGCAGCATCTTGACCCGATCACTGTGCGATGCACGAACCCGGATTGTGGGGCGGTCTATGACCCGCTGATCGTCGAGGTCGATTTAGCCGCGTACCGGGAGCATCTGGAAACCACATTCACGAAAGGAGTCGCGTAGTGAGTGTTCTGTACGTGACCGAGCCGAACGAAGAAACCGGCATGATCGCAGCAATCACCGACGAGCCGTGCGATTGCGGATGGCCTGAGACGGTCTTGCACATCATGCCCGACGGCGCGACGACCCGCGGGTGCCCGTCGTGTGAGCGCAAGACTTTCGAAGTCGCGCCGGAAGGTGGTGCAGAATGAGGGCTAAGACGGTCAAGGATGCGGCTATATTGCTCGGCAAGTCTGAGCGTTCAGTCTGGCGCTACGTGCACGCGCTGGAGCGCAGCGGCAAGCTCGTATCGTATCGGCTTCATGGTGATCCGCTGACGTACGTCGATTTGGACGTGTTGGAGCCATACGCGGCGACGCAGCAGCGAGGCAATCCTCGCCATCGAGAGATGCGGGCGGCGCGCCGCGAAGGTGCTTGCGAGTAGGCGGCATTAGTGGCATGATTCTTTATAGGTTGGCGTAAGCCAGTCTCTCAAACGCCCCGCTTGGCACTGTCGGCGGGGTTTTTGTTTGCCCGCCGGGTTGAGGTGCCTTGTTCTCGGGGGAGTTCGTGGGTTGGTTCCCCGGCGGGCAAACGTACATGGTTTTCTCGCGCCTCGTCGTCGTCACATCATTCCCGAAAGCTGGCCGCAACGCACGCCACCGAGTTTGGCCCGATTCTTGGTGTGGTTGTCGCCGCGACACTTCATAACGGGCGACTGAGCGCGAGATTTTCTTACGGCGATTCGCAGGTGTGGTCGCTGCGATTTTGCCGCTGACGGCTTCGGGTCGTGGCGGCGGATGCTTGCCACTTGGCTGGCCTTGCGTAGGTCGAGCCGTCGCTGGCTTCGACAGTGAGAGGTAACTGTGTCTCTCGGAGCCGTGCGAGTGTAATCTCGCGCGACGCTGGCATCATGCGTTGCAACGCAAACGACTTTCTGCCTGGAGGGAACTGCGCAAATATCATCGCGTCTCGGCTGAGCGAGCGCGCCATGTTCACCGCGGGGATGACATCGGTGTCGCCCGAGATAATCATGTAAGTGTCTGCACGATCGTCGGCAACGTCGGCAACAATGTGCACGGCAAGGTTTACGTCGGTTTGCTTTTCTTCGTATGAAACCCACTTTGCGCCGCACACACGGCATCCCTTGTGCCGCCGTTTGAACTCGCCGCGAATGACAGTGAGCTGCTCAGGGTAGAGCTTCGTCAATGCCGTGACGTAGCGATCTTGGCGCGACTGGGCTTCGGGTTCGTCGAGCACGGTCGCGGTGAAGTATTTGACTTGCACGAGTTCCGATCGGGGGCGGAGTCGCTGGGCAAGGGCAACGATGTCGAGCCACAGCAATTCGTGACCGGTCGCTTGGTGGATACCGTGATAGAGGTTGAAACCGTCTATGTAGACGATCAAACGATCTGTAGCGGTTTCAGATTTCACAGTGATAGTATCTCAGTACACCGCAGCAACGGTTGCCCATCACGACCGTTGCCCGACGCCCTCCCTTCGTGGAGGGCGTCTTTGTTTCACAACTTGACTGGATGTCAGTGGTCGCGCTTAAGTTAGCGCTATGAGTTCCCCCAAGATGAAGACCGCCGCCGCACTCGTCACATTCGCCGCGCTCGCGGCACTGACTGGGTGTTCGGAGTCGCCCGAGATTGCCGCTGCTGCGAAGCCGATCGAGTCTGTAAGCCCGGCCATCGAACCGACCACACCGCCAAAGGAGACGCCACCTAAAGAGACGCCGCCCGACGACGAGTTCGAGTGCACTGCTGATACTGAAGCATCGTTCGCCTATAGCGCCGGTGGCGGATATAGCGACGGCGACGCCTATGGCGAGTTCCCGCGCATTGCGGGCGAACTCCGTGACATGGGCGTGAACGAGTTTGCAAATGGCGAGATCACCCGCGACAACGCTGGCCAGATCGTCACCTACACCATCGCGGCGGGCGACACGATCATGGGCATCGCTGAGCGGTTGTGCGTCGATTGGCAAGACCTGAAGCTGTGGAACTACGGCAACCGCGTAGACGCGCAGAAATTCCCGATTGTCGAGGCTGGTGCGACGATGATGTTTCGTCCGGGCACAGACGACTAGGACTTTTTGGTAACGCGACGCTTCGACCAGAGCTTCGGCCTCGCCCCAAACCGGGGGCGGGGCCGTTTTCATTCCCCGGCAACTTCGTCGGGCCAACGAAAGGCAGCACAATATGGCTTCTTCACTCGCTCAAGGCGAGGTGTACTCCGGCTACTACGGCGCGCAGCTGTACCCGAACGGTTGGACAAACATCGACTACGTTGACTATTACACCTACCGGAACATTCGTGGGCCAGTGTGGCTCCGCCTCGATGATGTAACACCCTGGTACGGAAACACCTTCCACCACTTCCGGTTCGATGTGCATTTCATCCGGCAAGGACAGACCGGCTACTGGTCGAGCACACGAGTCGGCCGCACCTGGGGCCAGGGCGCTGGCGACTGGACGTACGTCGGCTATTGGGCGAACTGGCAGACCGTACGAATGCGCGTGCAGCACGCGATGGCGTACAACCCGAACGGCACCGGCTACTACATGAATCAGTGGTGCGACTTCAATCTGCTGATCGACTGGAACCCGAACATTTACTAAGCACATCAAGGAGCAAACAATGTCAAAAGACATCAGCATGGCAGTTACCCCGCTTGAGGCGAAGATCAAGTATGTTCGCCCCACCGATGATGGCGAGGTTGAAGTCGTCGTCACTGTCAACCGCAATACACTCGAAGTGTCCGTACAGGACAATGAGCGGGGCCACTTTCTGACCGCGTCGCTCGCGGAGGCGTTAAAGGACGCCAACTCGAAGGAAGTTGCAGGCCTCGACGCCGACACACTGGCGCGCGCACTGCTCGTGGACGCGGCAACCTCATGGGCTGAGAACAGGCAGGGCTCACGCACTTCTGACGTAGACGCATTCGGTCAGAACCTCAGTGACGATCACCCGATCCCGACCATTGACCCAGATGGCAACCCGTACGATCATGCGGCTGTGCTTGCGGCTCAGGCGGAGCACGCGAAGGCAATCGCGCAGGCCGAAAAGAAGTAGCCCCCACGAAGGCGGCGGCACCGGACGATCCGGCTGCCGCCGCCCTTTCGGGTATGTAGCTCAACTGGTAGAGCGGCAGGCTTCCACCCTGCATGAGCGAGTTCGAGTCTCGCCACACTCTCGATAACTGAAAACCTCGCCGAGCCGGATTACACCGCCGGACATCCCTACCTGTGGGAAGCGAGCGGCCTGGCCCTCCGTGAAACGGGCCTCGCGCGTACCGCAAGGCTGCGGTGTGCTGACCTCGGTCAGCTACTCAATTGGGCGTCATCTGCAGGTTCGATTCCTACACGCGCACCCGTGGGTTCACCAGTCGCGCTGACATCGTGAACATCTGGCCCGACACCTAAACGGCTGACGAAGCATCGACGGATGCAGAAACCGCTTCGGCGGTTCCGTGGAGCACTGAGCACTCCCTGTCGGGGAATAACTGAGTGCCTAGGCGCGACACCTATCGTCGTAGCTCAACTGGAAGAGCAGCGGTCTCCAAAACCGCAGGTTGCAGGTTCGAGACCTGCCGACGGTGCTAATTCGATTGATCGTGATGATCGGAGTTCTCATGCCTAAAAAGTTGCGGTTAGCGCAGTCGTTCAAGGTCACCCGGAATGCGGTACTCATTGACGATGAGGAACTCCCGTTCTATATCGCTGCCGAAGGCCCACGTACTGAGCCGCTTGGTGATGGCGCCCTGACAATTCTCTGGGTGCCCGTGATCGTCAATGCGATCTGCCCAGCACCCGGTTCACCCGAAGACGCCGCTCCAGTGCTCGTCAGCGACGCCGGAGAGAGTACCGAGGAGTGATTGAGCGTTGCGGTTGTGGCGCGTTCGTTATCGCTTTCGCGCGTGGCCGCAACCTGTGGCGCGTCACGCACAAACATGAGCCGCGTCACGCACCGGAGCATTGCGATACTGACTCGTCAACGGAGATCGCTGACACCGCCCCGATTGGTTTCACAGTGAGCCACAGGAATGCCCTGCAGTAGTAACGACCGGAGGGGGTGCACCTATGGCCACTCCAGCAGCGAACGCCAACGGGCACCGTCGCCGTCAGATTCGTACCCGGGTGCTTGCTGAAGAGCACACATGCGCACTGTGCGACCGGCCCGTAGACAAGACGCTGAGCTTTATACCCGGGCAACATGGCCCCCGTTGTGATCGGCGTACATGCTCGGGATGCAAACCTCACCCCATGCGCCCCGAGGTAGACGAAGACCTCCCGCGTTCAAGAGGCGGCTCACCAACCGACCGGGCAAACACACGCCTGATGCATCGAGCATGTAACCGCGCCAAGGGAATCATGACCCTCGCTGAAGCCCGGCTCAAGCTCGGGCTACATCAAGCCAAGCAGGCAGAGCGCACCATAACGAACCTCATCAACTGGTGAGCATCAACACAGACACAGCCAAACAGGACAAAGAGACGAGAGGAACCGAGACATGAGCACACACGCCAACGAACACAGCCAAGCCGCTGCTCACGCCTCGACCCTGGCCCTTACCCCCTCCCCCCTCCCCGAGGCCCCCAGGGCGGTACTTAGGGCCAATCTCCCCCCGGTTGTTTTCCACTGAGCAGGAGGTGGTAGCCAATGGCTGCTCGCAAGCCTCAACCCCGCAAGGCGGCTCAGGCGGATGCCCCGAAATCACGCGGCAGGAAGACCTATACGGATGCTTTCAAGGCCGACGCGGTGGCGAAGGCGCGAGGCGCGCAATCTGTTGCGCAAGTGGCAAGCGAACTTGGTGTTGCGCGAAACACGCTCATTGCGTGGATGCGCGACACAGAAGCTGCCCCGATCTCGCTGCTTGATGCAGTGCGCTCGGGCAATCGGAAAACGTATCTGATCGCGTGGCGCGATGCGCTCGCCGAGAAAATCGCCGGGGGTGTAGCCGCCAGAGACATGGCACCGCTCGGTAAGCAACTGAGCGACGCGATGCGTGAGCTCGAAGAGATCGAGACTCGGGCGGCAGAGGAGGCAGCCGATGCCGTCGCAGTACCCGACGAAGACCTCGACCCCGACGACCTCTGAACGAAAACTGTCGCAGGTCGCCAAGCACCTCGTGTTGCCCTCGGGCATCGTGTCGAGCGGATACCCGTCTGTTGAGGCGCAGTGCAAGAAGATGGGTGTCGTTCACGACGACTGGCAGCGTGGCCTCGGGCGTGCGCTGCTCGCCAAACGTGCCAACGGCCTGTACGCCGCCGGTATCGGTGGCGCACTTGTCTCGATTTGCCGCCAGGTGGGCAAGACCTACACCATCGGCACGATCATCTTTGCGCTGTGCATTCTGTTCCCGGGCATGAAGGTGCTTTGGACGGCGCATCACTCAGCGACTTCGGACGAGACGTTTGAGACGCTCTCGAGTCTCGCGCGCCGTCGCCGCATCGCGCCGTACATTCGGCAGGTTCGCGGAGGCAACGGCAAGCAGCGCATCGTCTTCACCAACGGTTCCCGCATCATGTTCGGCGCGCGTGAGCACGGCTTCGGTCGTGGTATCCCCGGTGTTGCGGTCGTCGTGTTCGATGAGGCGCAGATCCTCAAGGCGCGTGCGCTCACCGACATGGTTCCCGCCGCGAACACGGTCAAGAACCCGCTCATCATCTACATGGGCACGCCCCCGAAGCCGGAAGACCCGGCAGAGGTGTTCAAGGCTCGTCGCAAGAAAGCACTCGGTGTCAAAGAGCGCCGAGACTCGGGCGAGCAGGTCGAATTCGACACGCTCTATGTCGAGGTTGGGGCTGACCGAGGCGACGACACGGACGCGCGCGCGACGCTGCGGAAGGCTAACCCGTCATTCCCGCACCGCACACCGTGGGAGTCGATACTGCGGCTGCGCGAGAACCTCACAGACCCTGCCGATTGGGAGCGCGAAGGTCTCGGCATCTGGGATGAAGAGCAAAACGGCACCCGCCTGATCTCAGCGAAGCAGTGGAAAGCGACCGCAGTTGAGAAGGTCACAAGCGAAGGCTTGCGCGTGTTCGGCGTCGCCTTCTCGCTCGATGGCACCCGTGTCTCAATCGCTGGCGCACTCAAGCACGACACTGGCGTACACGTCGAACTCATTCACGGGTACACCGGGCCGCTCGACGATGGTGTTGCACCCATTGCGCAGTGGTTGAAGTCGCGGCACAAGTCTGTGGCGCAGATCGTGATTGTCGGTGCCGCAGGCTCGACCACCCTCAAGCAAGAACTGATCGACCGCAAGGTTCCAGCTCGAACAATTCACGTCATGAACACGACGGAGTACTTCACAGGTAACTCCATGTTCCTCAACGCCATTCGCGACCGTACAGCAACTCACCCCGTCGCCCCCGCGAGCGACGTGCTCGACGCATCTATCGCGGTGTGTGACAAGAAACGCCGCGGGCTCAATGGTGCATGGGGCTGGGTCGCCACGGCCGTCGATGGTGACGAAACACCCGCCGAAGCAGTGAGCGCCGCCTACTGGGGTGCCCGCACAACGAAACGCCGACCTGGCCGAGAGATGAAAGCGATGGTGATGACATGACCGGAGCTTTGAGTCTTGGATTCTTTGGCCGGTACTTGGCCCCGACAGTGGCGGGGCTGAACGCCGACACGCAGGCGCTACTCGATGAGCTTTTTACGCAGTGGGCGAGCAAGCTCCCGCGCAACATCGAGCGAGCGATCTATCTCGACGGTAAGAACAAGCTCAAAGACCTCGGTATTGCGTTGCCGCCGCAGTTGGTGGACTCGCTCGAAGTGGTCATGGGGTGGCCGGAGAAGGCTGTCTACGAGCTCGCGAACCGCATCGTTCTTGACGGCATTACCGACAGCGATGGGTTGTCTGACCCGCTCGGCCTGAAGCGGCTACTGTTCGATAACCGGTTCGAGATCGAGCTGCCAATGGCGACTGCGTCGGCGCTGGCGCATTCGTGCGTGTTCGGCACCGTGACGCCTGGCGGTGAGGGAGAGCCGGATGCGCTCATCATGTTCCACTCGGCGATGTTCGCCACCGGCCTGTGGGATAAGCGCACGCGCACGCTCAAAGCCGGGCTGCTCATCAACGAGGTCGACGCGCTTGGATTCCCGACGAAGCTGACAGTCTTGACGCCGACTGAATCTGTCGTGTGCATTGGGCATCGCGAATCGTTCTACCTCGCCGAGGTGTACCCGCACCGCTTGGGGCGCACGCCGATGGAAATGATTCCGTTCCGGCCGACGCTTGACCGCGAGTTCGGTCGCTCCCGCATTGACCGCAAGGTCATGTCGATCACTGATCGCGGCGTGCGGGCTGGGTCGCGGCTTGAGGTTCACTCGGAACTGTTCGGCGCGATGAAGCTGCTACTGCTCGGCGCTGACCAAGAAACCTTCAAGACAAGCGACGGCAAGACTATCCCGCTCTGGTCGTTCTACATGGGCCGGTTGAACACGCTCAGCAAAGACGAAGACGGCGACATTCCGAAGCTGGAGAAGATCACCGCCGAGTCGCCCGAGCCGCATATCGCGGTCATGCGGCAGCTCGCGAGCGAGTTCTCAGGGCACACGGGCGTGCCTCTCGGTTCACTCGGTGTCACGACCGATAACCCCGAGTCGGCGCAAGCGAAAACCGTTGCGCGCGAAGACATCGTCACGGATGCTGAGCGACAGCAGGGCATCATCGAGTCGGCGCTGCGTCGCATGTTCGAGAACGCGGTGATGATTCGCGACCGCACGAGCAAGCGCCCGGATGAGGTGCTCGATTTGCAGTTCATCTGGCGTCGCCCTGACCGGCCAACGCTGGCAGCGGTCGCTGACGCCGGGTCGAAGCAGGTAGCTGCAGTTCCGGACTTGGCGAGCACAACTGTCGGTATGGAACTGCTCGGCATGACACCCGATCAGATCGAGCGGGCGCAATCCGAACTCACCCGCGCTCGCGGCGGGAGCGCGCTCGAGCGAGCGCTCGCGCTGAACACGCCTCAGCAGGGCGATACGGTGGCCAGCCAGCCAGCCAGCCAGCCAGCCAGCCAGCATTGATGCTGCCCAAGAGCTAAAGGCAAAGTTCGATGCGCTCGGCGTCGCGATGCGTGCAGGTGTCGCGCCCGACGACGCCGCCGTGCAGCTCGGGCTCGCTGGCATTCGCTTTACCGGGGCAACGCCTGTGGCGCTCCGACTTCCGAAGGACGATGCCGCCGAGCTTGAAGAGAGGTAGCCGATGCCGAATCGCAAAGACATCGACGAACTCGCCGGCGCGCTCGCAAACGTGAGTGAGCGCGCGAAAGAGCGGCTGCTGTGGTTGTTCGAGTCGATTGACCAACGTCACCCGGGGCAGTTGCGTGACGTGATGCTTGAAGTGCTCCCGGCGCTCGTGCGTGAGCATGGTGAGCAGGCTATCGCGGTCGCTGCTGACTGGTACGAGGGTATTCGGTTGCGTGAGATTGGCGGGCGGCATCCGCGAGTAATCGCAGCTGATACCTACCCGGATGCGGCGGTCGCGAACCGTGTGCGCTCAGCGATGGGGCACGCCTACCGTGGCGACTCGAAACGCGCTATCGAAGTGCTCACAACCTCGATTGACAAGTACATCAAGCAGGCCGCGCGCGACACGATAACGAACGCCGCTGACCGTGATGGTGTCGCCTGGGCTCGCGTGCCTCGCGGCGCGACAACGTGCGGGTTCTGCTTGATGCTCGCCTCAAGAGGCTGGGCGTACACCTCGGAGCACGCCGCGTTCTACCGTGGCGACGGCAAAAAGTACCACGGCAACTGTGACTGCCAGCCGGTGCCGAAGTTCGGCAACAAAACACCGAAGATCGACGGCTACGACCCGGAAACTCTCTACACGGAGTACTTGGATGCTCGTAAGAAGGTCGGCGCTGACCCAGCAGTGATCGCTGACGAGATGGGGCGTCGCGCAGCAGCGGAGGAACAGTCAGCCACCGGAGCCGCCAGCCGTTTGCTCGACCAGGCGCGTAGCGCCGAGCCTGGCATCACGGAAGCGCTCGCCAACCTTGCGGACGATGTGAACGGTGAACTACAAGGGCTTGAGTTCCGTCTGAAGTCACTGGAGTCGTTGACACGAAAGATCGAAGCCGACATGTTGATGGAAGGGGCAACTGCGGCGGAGGCAGCATCAGCTATCTCTGACGCGCTCCGCTACACAGTCGTAACTGACCCGCGTCGTTACACCCAATCGACACGGAAGGTACTCGCCGAGCTTGAAGCACAAGGATGGAGTTTGCGCGTCAAAAACTTCTGGGAGGACTCAACTAAGCCTTACCAGGGCGTGAACGTTGCTGCGCTCGACCCGAACGGGCAGCCTGTGGAGGTTCAGTTCCACACGCCGCAATCATTTGATGTGAAGAACGGCGCGATGCACAAGCTCTACGAGGAATTCCGAGAGGTCAGCGCAACGGAAGCCCGTCGCGCCGAGCTTGAGCGCGAGATGTGGGAGCTATCGCGCGGGATCGAGGTGCCACACGGTATCCTGAATATGGAAGAAAGCGAGGGATGATGAGCGAACTGCAGTCTGCGAGCCATAACCCCGCTCAGTTCCGTGGGTTTCCGGCGAGTGGTGTCACTTTTCACGCGAAGACGAAGATCGACGGCTCGCTTGGTAAGACGTTTGCGCGAGATTGGTCGTCAGGCCGCGAGTGGCGACTGGACGATGGCCACTGGGTCGAGGTTCCGTCAAGGCCGATCATTGATTATCTGATGAAGCCATCAGGCGACGGCCCCGACCGCATCGAACCGCCGCAAGGAACACCGCAGGTTCCCGCCTAAGCTGCGCCACTTGACCCTAACCCCGTTCACCGCAAGGTGCGCGGGGTTTTTTCATGCCCGCCATCCGGTGGGCGATTCGCTGCGTCCGGAAAGGGCGCGTTCAACCACTGGAGGTAACCCGCATGGACACCGAACTCACCCCGCAGGGGGAAAACACCGCCGAAGCGCAAGCAACGGCGCAGGATCAGCAAACCCCGGCAGCGCCCGCCGCTGCCGAGACCGACTGGAAGGCTCAGTCGCGCAAGTGGGAGCAACGCGCGAAGGAAAACCTTGCCGCTGCCGAGAAGCTCGCGCAGCTCGAAGAGCAAAACAAGTCCGAAGCCGAAAAGGCAGCGGATCGGCTCGCGAAGCTCGAAGCCGAGAACAACGCGCTCAAGCTCGAAAAGCAGCAGTCGCAGTGGCGTGACGAGGTCGCGGAAACGACCGGCATGCCCGCGAGCGTGCTGCGCGGTTCGACGCTTGAAGAGATCGAGGCGCACGCCGAGTCTCTGAAGTCAGCGTTTCAGGTCGCCGCAAAACAGGATCCGAAAGACCCGCCCGTTCCGACTGTTGGCCAGACGCCGCAGACGCCGGGCAATGTGCCGTTGCGCGAGCAGATCGCGGCAGCGGAAAAGGCAGGCGACCGTGACCTTGTCGCGGCGTTGAAGGCCGCGCAACTCGGCGCGTTGTCTGCCTGACGATCAAATCATTCTCTAGGAGAGGGGCATCATGCCTGGAATTACCGGACAGGGTACGACGTACAACCTGCCCAACTACGTGGGTGAGCTGTTCGCAGCTTCGCCCGAAGACACGCCACTGCTCTCTGCGATCGGTGGTCTTACCGGTGGTCGTTCGACCTCTGGCGCGAAGATGTTTGAGTGGCAGGGTTACGACCTGCGCGACGCAGACGAGGGTCGCCAGCGACTTGAAGGTGCAGCAGCACCCACTGGCGACGCTCGCACGCGCTACAGCGAATCGAACGTCGTTGAGATTCACCAAGAGGCCGTTGAGCTCTCGTACACGCGCCAGGCCACGCAGGGGCAGCGCACTGTTGATTCGGGTGTGACTCAGGTCACGGTCGGCTCGACGGTGCTCCCCGCTGACGAGCTTGCATGGCAGCTTGACCAGCAGTTCAAGCAGATCGCTCGTGACATCGAGAAGACGTTCATCGTGGGCGAGTACCAGAACCCGTCATCGAATGCGCAGCCGCGCAAGACTCGTGGTCTGCTTCAGGCGACGACGACGAACGTCTCTGCGGTGCAGGTCGCTGCAGGTCAGCCGCTCGTCAGCGGCTTGACCGAGGATGCGGTGCTTGACCTCATGCAGGATGTGTGGGAGTCGGGCGGTATCCAAGAGTCGGAGACTCGCACGGCAATCGTCGGTGCTGACTTCAAACGTGCCCTGACCAAGATTTTCATCAAGGACAAGGGTTACAAGGAGTCGAGCCGCAACGTTGGTGGCGTGAACCTCCAGACGTTCGAGACCGACTTCGGGCTCGTCAACATCATGCTCAATCGTTACGCGCCCGCAGGTGTACTCACCATTGCCTCGCTCGAAGAACTCGCGCCGCGATTCCTTGAGATTCCCGGCAAGGGTCACTTCTTCGCCGAGCCGCTCGCAAAGACCGGCGCATCGGACAAGGTGCAGATTTACGGCGAGGTTGGCCTCGAATACGGCAACCAGCGCAAGCACGGCAAGCTCGTGATTACGGAGGCTCCATAATGACGAAGCTTCTGAGCACGATTCACGCTGGCCTGCGCCTGCCCGCGCTGGACATCAAGTTCGTAGACGGTGTTGCCGAGGTGCCTGAGCATCTTGTCGATGGTGCGCTCGAGTACGCGTACATCGGTGTTGCCCTCGCAGGTGACGAATACGTCGACGACGCCGAGGATGCGCCCGCTGACTCGGACGACACCGACGAAGACGAAGGCGACGAGACCGAAGCTGAGGATATCGAAGCGCCGAAGCCGAACGCATCGCGCGAAGAGTGGGCAGCGTACGCCGCCGCGCTCGGTGTTCTGGTTGCTGACGGCGCGAAGCGCGACGACATCCGCGCACTGTTCGACTAAGAGAGGTGGGGCATCGTGGCTACTGAACCATTCGCTACAGGCGAGTACTTCCAATCGAACTTCGGTGCCCCGCCCGTGTCGATCAGCGACCGGCTCGACAACGAGCTTGCTCGGGCATCTCGGTACATTCGTGCCGAGGTGCCCGGCATCGACGCACGGCTTGAAGCGGAAGAGATCGACCCTGATCTTGTCGCGGATATCACCTGCGAGATGGTCAAGTCGGCGGCGGCTTCGCCCGCAGGTATCGGCATCAACTCGATCCAGCAGGGCGCTGGCCCCTATCAGGCTACGACGCAGTTCACGAACCCGGTGGGCGACCTGTATCTCACGAAGAAACAGCGTCGTCTGCTCGGGGGCGGTGCCGCTCGCGCGGGCAACGTCGACTTGATCGGCGGTGTGCTGTGATCGTTGGCGAGGAAGTCGTGGTCGAGCGTGTGGTCGATATTGGCCCACTTGACCCGTACGGGCAACCCGCATGGGTTGATACCGGCGACGCAGAGCAGGCTGAGCCTGCGGTGGCGTACGAGACGGTGCACAACGTTCTTGTCGCGCCGGGGCCACGCACGGACGTTGTCGATTCGATCCGCCCCAAGGGTGTGAAGGTCGTGTACACGTTGCACTTCCCGAAACCCTATGCGGCTTCGCTGCGCGGGGCGCGAATCAGCGTTCGCGGTCAGCCCGCACTCGATGTCGTTGGTGACCCGCGACCCTACACGGCAGAAAACACGCCAGGCGATTGGTGGATGCCGGTCGAGATCGGAAAGGTTCTCGGATGAGTCAGAAACCGAAAGTGGTTGTTTTCCACAAAGGTGCGAACGCTGTGCGGAACTCGCCCGAGATGCAGCAACTACTACTCGCAATTGCCGAGGAGATCGCGACCCGGGCAGGCCCCGGCTTTGTTGCAGATGTTCAGCCGGGCGCGACACGTGCGCGAGCGATGGTCAAGTCAACCGATCGCGAATCGATGCGTGCACAGGCTGAACGGTCGGCGTTGACGAAAGCGATCAGCGGATGAGCGCGGATGTTGAAGCACTGCTTATCGAGACGTTCAAAGCGGATCCTGCACTGACAGGCGTGCCGGTAGAGGTCGAGGTGCCGCAGAATCGCCCCAAACGGCTCATTACGGTCGAGCGAACCGGTGGGGCGCCAGACCGGGTGCTGGATTACCCAATCGTCACTATTCACGCGTGGGCGCCAACTCGCTACACAGCGAGCGCACTCGCGCGGGCAATCGTCGCCGCGCTCCGACGCTTCGAGGTTCATCACCCGAAGGTTGCGAACGTGAGCGTTCAATCCATCTACAACGACCCCGATGTTTCGGAGTCGCCGCGGTATCGGGTCACCGCGCAAATCGTGACGCACGACGTATAGAAGCACCCTCCACAACGCACTCAGGACTCGGCGGAAATGAGAGCAACATCATGGTCAACGCACAGAAGGTTTCTGTCGGTAAGCCGAAAGCAACTGGCGGCGTGTTTTCCGCCGCCACCTCAGTCACCCCACCCTCTAACGCGACAACCGCGCTGACTTCCGATCACAAGAACCTCGGGTACGTTTCGGATGCTGGCCTCACCAACGCCGTCGCGACAGAGTCAACCGACATCAAAGAGTGGGGCGGCTCGAAGGTCTTGTCGGTGCGCGTATCGCGCGATGAGACGTTCAAGTTCACGTTCATCGAAACGAACGGTGACGTGCTCAAAGAGGTCTACGGGCAGGACAACGTCACCGTTTCTGGTACCGGTGAGACCGAAACCATTGCGGTGCTGCACAACGGCGAAGACATGCCCGAGCGGCAGTACGTCTTCGAGATCGCGCTTACCGGCAAGCGAGTCAAGCGCATTGTTGTGCCGTTCTCGACGGTCGATGAAGTCGGAGACGTTGTATACAACAACTCCACCCCGATTGGGTACGAGGTCACTCTGAAGACCCGCCCCGACGCTCTGGGCAACACCGCCTACGAGTACATCGCTGCCGTCGCATAACGACGGCCCTTTGACCGGGTGCGTAGCGGTTTCTCTGCCGAGTCCTACGCTGCGCACCCTCACCCCTTGTTTCAAGCGACTCGGCGACTTTTGAAAGGACACGGCAATGGCCATCATCATCAACGACTACCAGCCCTCGGGTGAACTGCAAGAGTTGGGTATCCCCGGCTCGAAGAAGCGCTACAAGATCCCGTACGCCGACGATGTGATCTCGGTCGAGGTGCAGGAGCAGCTCGCGACGGGTAACTACTCGGTGATTCTCGATTATCTTCCCGAAGAGGGCAAGACGGCGTTCAAGAAGCTGTTGAAGCCGCAGCTCGAAGACTTCGTGCAGAAGTGGTTGGAGCAAACGCCGGGAAACTAAGAGCCCTCGCGTGGCTCATTCGTGAGCGCCGCGAGGCTGTAGAACTCGCGTGTATCCGCGTTGGCCTACGTCTTCGCAACATGGGCCAGCCGGGTACTGCCTGGCGTGACATCTGGGCTGTCGTATCCAACGCTGCCCGCACGCCTGGCGACCCGCTCGCCGCCGCAATCGACGTTCGTGCCGAATGGACGACCGCCGATTACCTGCTTGCAGACATGGCCGACAGCCTGCGGTGGCTCATGTGGTCAAAAACAAAGGCGGCTGAGTCTGGCCGCGACGCACCGAAGCCGATCCCGCGGCCCGGTGACGAACCCGAAGAGGTCACGGCGATGGATGTCGAAGACCTCAAAGAGTTCCTCGCACGCCCCCGCGTCGAGCTACCCACGGTATCCGACAAACACGCGCCTTCCAGCGCGTAAAAGGGGGTGCGATGTCTGCTATCGAACTGGCAGCCGTCTACGTGCCGATCATCCCGTCGCTAAAGGGGTCAACGTCCGCGATTCAGAACGAACTCGCGGGCGTTGACACCTCCAAGGTCGGGCAAAAGATCGGCTCGAAACTTGGCACAAACATCGGCCAAGGCATCAAGACCGTCGCTACCGGAACCGTCACGGTCGCCGCGACCGCTATCGGCACGGCGCTCGTAAAGGGCTTCGGACGTCTGAACGCACTCGACAACGCAACAAACAAGCTCAACGGTCTCGGTCACTCTGCCGAGTCGGTCGAAGCGATCATGAAAAACGCGCTCGCCTCCGTACGCGGAACCGCATTCGGTATGGATGCTGCCGCCACCGTTGCAGCATCCGCCGTCGCCGCCGGCATCAAACCCGGTGCCGACCTCGAGCGCACACTCAAACTCGTTGCGGATGCCGCGACCATTGCGGGCACCGACATGGGCAGCATGGGGGCGATCTTCAACAAGGTCGCCGCATCCAACAAGGTGCAGATGGATGTCATCAACCAACTGCACGACGCGGGTGTACCCGCGCTCGCCTCACTGGCTGACTACATGGGAGTTACCGCAGAAGAGGCCTCCAAGATGGCGTCGAAGGGCGAAATCAGCTTCGAGACCTTCCAAGCCGCAATGGAGAAAACCCTCGGCGGTGCCGCACAATCCTCGGGAAACACCTTCTCGGGCGCAATGGCAAACGTTGGCGCAGCGCTCGGTCGCGTCGGCGCGGGCATCCTCGGCGGCATCTTCCCGAAACTCGCCCCGCTGTTCCAGGGCATCACGAAAGCACTCGGCCCCTTTGAGGAGCGGGCAGCAGCGCTCGGTACGGTGATCGGCGAGAAGGTCGCCCCGGCGATTGATTGGCTCACGGAAAAGCTCAAGGGCGGCATCGGTGAGATCAAGCTCATTCCGCAGCTCGTTGGCCCCGCAACAGGCGCATTCGTCGCGCTCGGTGCGAGCGGGCTCGCCCCGCTGCTGCGAATGGTGCCTGGCCTTGGTGGCCTGGCAACCAAGCTCGGATTGCTCGGTGGCCCGGTCGGGCTCGCTATCGCCACCTTCGCCGGTCTCGTCGCAGTCTCACCCGAGCTGCAGGGCGCGCTCGGTTCGCTGCTTGCCGCGGTCACTACCGCCGGTGCTGCGCTCGCGCCTGTTCTAGCCGGGGTTGCTGAGGTACTCAGCGGCGCGCTCGTCGGTGCGATTCACGTCGCGATCCCGGTCGTCGTCAGCATCATCGAAACGTTCGCAAAACTCATCGGTTGGCTGACCGACAGTGAGGCGAAGATTCAGGCGCTCTCAGTGATCGTCGGTATCGGCGCAGGCGCGTGGCTGACCTACAAAGCCGCGCTCATGGCGATCTCGTTCGCTGGCACAATCAAGGGCCTCGCGACGTCGACGAAGGCGTTTGCGGTTTCGACTATCGCGAAGGGCAAAGACCTCGCGGTCACCGTCGCACTGTCGGCGATGTACGCGAAAGACTTCGTTGTCAGCGCCGCGAAAGCGACCGCCGCGGTCGTCGTGAGCACTGCTCGGTGGGTTGCGAACACCGCGGCGCTCATGGCCCAGAAGGTTGCTTTGGTAGCCACTCGCGTTGCGATGGGTGCAGCAACGGCCGCGCAGTGGCTGTTCAACGCGGCGCTCGCGGCCAACCCAATCGGGTTGGTTGTTGCGGCCATTGCAGCGCTCGTTGCTGGCCTGATCTGGTTCTTCACTCAAACCGAGCTCGGCCAGAAAATCTGGGCGGGCTTTATGTCGTTCCTCTCGGATACGTGGAACAACATCAGCGCAATCGCTACCGCGGTGTGGACGGGCATCAGTGACTTCTTCACGAGTACGTGGGAGGGCATCGTCGGCTTCGCAACCGGAGCCTGGAACGGTCTTGTCGATTTCTTCTCCGGCATGTGGGAGGGCATCACATCATCGTTCTCGACGAATATCGAGTTCATCCTCGGGCTCTTCACCGGGTGGACGGTCTACAGCCTCATCATCGACAACTGGGAGCAGATCGCCGCGTTCTTCTCCGACGTGTGGGGGGGCATCGTCTCGGCGGTACAGTCTGCCCTCGGCTGGACGCAAGGCATCATCGTCGACGCGACGAGCGCGATCGCTGCTTGGTGGTCGGGTCTCTGGACGGGCGTGCGCGATTTCTTCGTCGGATTGTGGAGCGGCATCGTTTCGACCGCGAGTTCCGCAGTCGCACGCGTTTCGAGCGTCGTGCAGAATGTCGTTTCGGGGCTCGCCGGTTGGTGGCGAAACACCTGGAGCGGCGTCTCGTCATTCTTGTCGGGCATCTGGAGTGGCATGGTTTCAGCCGTTCAGGGTGCTGGGCGAGCGTTCGGGAGCGTTTTCCGAGGCATCCGTGACGCGATATCGAACGCGTTTTCGGGCATCGTTGGAATCGTAAAGTCACCGATCAACGCGATCATCGGTCTCGTCAATGGCGCCATCCGGGGCCTGAACCGTCTGAGTATCAACATCCCGGATTGGGTGCCCGGCTTCGGCGGGAACTCCTGGGGTATCTCGCTGCCAGAGATTCCGATGCTCGCTCAGGGCGCGACGGTTCTCCCGCGACCGGGTGGCACGCTCGCGATACTCGCAGAAGCTGGCCGACCTGAGTCGGTTGTTGATACCGGGTTGTTGAACCGTGCGCTCCGTGAGGGGCTCAGCGGTGAACAGTCAGGTGTGACCGTCAACGGCCCGCTTATCGAGGTTGGGCACATGGAGGTTCGTGACGAGTCGGATATTCAGAAGGTTGCCGAGGCGCTCCACGAGGAGATGCAGAAAGCGAATCGTTCGAAGGGCAAAGTCGATCTTGAAGGGCCGGTTGTCGTATGAGTTTTACGTTCCGTGGGCAACCCTCTGATGGTTTCGGCATCGCCACTTTGCAGCGATTGCCGTCGCTCCAGGGGCTTCAGCTTGAAACGCTCGAAGCCCCTGGAACTGACGGGCTGTTCTTTGGCGGCTCGACGCTCTCAAGCGCGGGTTTTGTGTTTGACACGATCATCAAAGGCTCATCGCCGGCTGACGCGCATGCGAAGCGCGACGCGCTCACGCTCGTGCTTGACCCGGCGCGCGGCGAAGATTGGTTGACGTTCGATGCTGCCCCCGATTGGCGATGGTGGGCGATCCCGTCTCGAGTGATTGAGTGGGAGCGCCTCACATGGGATACGGCGCTCGGTTTCCAGTTCCGCGCCGACATCACCTTCGCAGCCCTGGAAGCGTTCGGTCGCCTCGTGAACGACGAAGAGTGGACGCGCGGCTCGCCTGGCTCGCTCGCCATTGAGCGGCAACACGGAAACGCGCGAAGTTTCCCAACGATTGAGCTTGTTGGCACGCTGAACGCTTCCCAGAGCGTCACCGTGTCTGTCGCGGGTGTGTCGTGCACGGTGCAAGGCCCGCTGACCCCGTCGCAGGTGCTTCGGCTGGACTATGACCGGTTCGAGTTCGCACGGTGGAACGGCGCAACGAAAGTCGCGTCGGTCGTGCGGAAGATGTCGAACCTTGCCCGGCCTGTGTTGTGGCCTCACGCCCCGACAACGCTCACTGTTTCGACGACGGGGAGCATCACGAGCGTCAAGCTCAAAGCGAACTCACGGAGGCAATAGTGCCCGAGATTCTTGGTTGGAACGACCGGCTCGCATGGTCGGGTGAAACACCGCTCGACTACCCGGGCCTCAACCCGGTCGCGGCAATGCGTTTCGACACGCCCGGCCCTGCCGCCGGTACGTGGCGTGACGCGGTAGACCCCGCCCGGGTGTGGAAGGTTGACCCGTGGCTTGGCACCGAGCACCGGACGGTGCCCGGCCCTCGCGGTGTTGACCTGGAACTGAACCGGCTCGACCCTGAGAACGAGCAGGGCGCGCTCGTGCTCGATCACTTCGAGGGGTTGTGGCCATCGAGCGGGAAACTGCTGATCGGTTTGTGGGTGTCGCAGAACTACACGATGGCGCACAACCCGCTCATGAGCACCCGCTCAGGGCCGGGTTATCCGCTGGCGTACTTGGCGACGACCCAGGCTGCCGCGTTCCGGCACCAGGTGTATGACTTCGAGGGCGACGTGTGCGTCGATAGCTTCGAGGCACACGGGTGGGGGCACCCGACCGGCTGGGTGTGGATCGGGCAGTTGATCGACTTCGACGCGAACACGTCACAGTTGGTTGCGGTCGATCAGGCAGGTCGCCGCTCGTACCTGAGCCCGGCACGCTCGTTGACGTACCCGCCGAACCCGAGCTGCGAAGCCGACCTGCTCGTGTTCGCCCTCCCGCACGCCGAAATGTACACAGGCGGGATGCTCGACGAGGTATTCGTTGCGCACCCGACCGCCGAGTTCGACCTCGCGGAGTACGCCGAACGGTTGCGGCTTGGTACGTGGGCGCGCGGGCAATACCCGACGGAAGCCTCAGCCCTCACCGTGACAGACGTCGCCGTATCGGCGACCTCGGCGATCACCCTGGAGACCGGCGCTCAAGCTGTCTCGTGGAGCCAACGCCCCGAACCGACAAACCCGGCGGCGATCCCGCACTGGTCAACCGACAACGGCGCAACCTGGAACACCGGCACCCTCCCCGCAAGCCTCACAGGGCTGTTGCGGTGGGAGATACCGCTGAACCCAGGCGCGCTGTTCACCGGCCTCACGTTGCTCCCGCCAGCGCCGACGCTCGCTGCTATCGCCGACACCGAGGTGGAGCAGCGCGACGAGGTGAACATCCCGCTCACCGTGACCGCTGACGGCCCGGTGACGTGGAGCGTCGCCGCACCCGGTCTCACGGCAAGCATCACAGGCACAACGTTGAAGATCGAGGCGGGCTGGGCGTCGGGGGCAATCCCGGTGACCGTGACCGCAACCGATCAGTGGAACCGTTCAGCGGTACGCACCTTCACCCTCACCGTGACCCCGGCCGAGTGGGAGCCGCCCGAGACACCGCAATACCCACACGCACCGATCATCATCGACGGCGAAACACCCGAGGGCGACGTGGCGATCATCGACCCGTTGGAATCAAAAACGGTCAGCGAGATCAACGGTGAGCAGTCATTCACCTTCGCGATCCCCATCGCCCACCAGCACGCCGAGGCTGTGCGCCCCGAAGCAGGCGTGGAACTCGCAAGCGAGCTGTACCGTATCCGACGGATTACAACCGACCGCAAGCGCGGCACACCTGTACTGTCGGTCTACTGCGAAGCGCTCTTCTACGACCTCGCCTACGCAGGCCAACTGCCCGAACGCGAGTTCTTGCAAACCCCCGCAGGTGCCGCACTGGAATGGGCGCTGGAAGGCACCGGGTGGAGTATCGCTGCGGTGACGGTTACCACCCGCCGCACGTACACGGTGGAGGCTGACTCGAACCCGCTGGCGGTGTTGCGTCTGGTAGCGCAGCAGCACGGCGGTGACCTGCTCTTTGACAACACGGCAAAGACGGTTTCGCTCGTGACGCAGTCGGGGCAAGACCGGGGCGTGAGCTTCTTCTACGGCCTCGATTTGACCGACAGCAAACGGGTGGTCGATACGACTTCGCTCGTGACCCGCATTCACGGGGTGAACGCTGACGGTGTGACGATCGCCGCGGTCAACGACGGCAAGAGCTATGTCGAGAACTTCGACTACACCACTGAAGTGCGCAGCGCGACGTATGACTTCGCAGCGGGCACCTCGCCGTGGACGATGCTCGAAATGTGCAAGGCGACGCTCGCGAACCGCGCGAAACCGTCGTACTCGTACGAGTTCACGGTCGCTGACCTGTCAGCGAAGAGCGGGCAGGAGATTGACCGATTCGATGTCGGCGACCGGGTGACAGTCGTTGACGAACCGCTCGGAATCACCGAGTCACAGCGCATCATCCGTGTCGAGCATGACGTGGTTAGGCCGTGGCGGTCAAAGATCACCCTGTCGGGCAAGCTCCGCTCAGCGGGCAACTCTGCCGCTGACACGGCGGGATTGACGATGGGCACGAACTTCGCCGCGTTCGATTTGGTGCCCTACAACCTGCTCAAAAACGGGCGCTTCGATAACGGCCTTGCCCATTGGGCAGCGAGCGGTGTCAGCATCGTCGCGGGCCGCGGCACGGGCGATCACGCGATCCGGTTTGCCGGGCCGGGTGTTCGCTGGGTGGAGCAAACCGTCTCCCCCGACAACCGTGACGTGTACGCGCTTTCGCTCGATGTCGCAGCGGTCGGTGGTGGCAGCGTGCCACCGCTCAAAGCGTTCGCCACGGTCGAGTACGAAGACGGCACCACAGAGACGATCCCGGTCGAACTCGCGTAGAGAGGGGGCAGCATGCAAGGCACTGTTCGAGTGAGTAAACGTGTCGCCCGCCTCAAGCTTCGCATCGAGGTTGAGAACCCTGGCGACGGGCTGGATGTGACAGACATCATGCTCCAGCCCGGCTCCGGGGTGTCGGGCTGGTTACCGCACGTGTCTGAACTGCCGTGGTCGGCGGGTATTTCATGAGACTCGTCTCGCGCATCCCCGCCGGTCGCGGGAAGGTGAAACACGTCAAGGTGCGGGTGCAGTACGACGGAGCCGAAGACTCTGACGCGGTCGATGTGACCGATGTGCAGTTGCAGCCTGGCTCGCCGAGCGGTGTTGTGCCGAACCCGGCAGACGTTCTCACGCTCACGGGTGTGAGCCGGTGGCGTAACGGGGTTGTGAATCGCACGACCGACGAGGTCATTGTGATGGCAAACGAAGACTTCCCAGCACCAACCACCATCGAGGCAACCCCGGCACGCCCGAGCGCGGTGCGAGTCGGTTCGTTCCGTTTCGGGCGCGTGTTGACTCGTGCGACCGCGAACGGCAAAACATCAGCCGCGTCGCAGGGGTGGGGTCGCCCACCTGTTCTAACTGAGCGCTGCGACGGGCACGTGCCCATCATCATCGACCAACCAACCCACGTCTCTATCGGGTGGGAGGGCAAACCGTAGAAGGGGGCCGCGCGTGGCTCGAATGCAGGTGTGGGTGGGGCATATGTGGTCTGAGCGGGCACGGCTCGCGTTGGAGCACTACGGCGACCGCATCACCGACGTTTCAATCTTCGGCTGGTCGGTCTCCCGCGAGGGTGTCCTCACGCAGACGTTCAACCCCAACCTTCTCGTGCCATTCCAGGAGCAGTGGCCGCACATTCGTTTCTGGTTGTGCTTCCGCAATATGGACGACCCGAACGACGGCCCTCGGGCGATCTTCGACGCGCTGCGCGACTCGGGCACCGCCCGAGCAACACTCGCGAACGAGTGCGGGCGTATCCTCGCCGAGTTCCCGTGGGCGCACGGGATCGACATCGACCTCGAATCGGGCGGCAATGAACGCTCGTACGCGTCCGAACTGATCTTCAAAGCTGTCGCCGACCGGGTGCACTCGCTCGGCAAACAGCTTTCGTGCGCGCTCCCCCCGCTGACCGTTGACGGCTCCATCGGTGGCGAGAACTGGGTGCGGTACTACCAGCTCGGGCAGATCGTCGATCAAGTCGCCGTGATGTCGTACGACTTCGCCTGGAGCGGCAGCGCCCCCGGCCCGGTCACGCCCGGGTTCTGGTGGCGCAACGTCGCCGACTGGGCCACATCGCAGATTGACCCGTCGAAGCTGCTCATGGGTGTGCCGCTGTACTCGTATTTCTGGGATATCCACAACTACCCGGCCGCGCTCGGGAACACGTACCGGGGCGGCTCGGGCACCTACTACGCCGCGTGGCAGCACTTCACTGGGCATCGCGCCTGGGATGGCACCGACGCGAACCCGGCAGGTTCAGGCTCGCATCATCGCATCGGGTGGCTCGCGTTCCGCGACGCCGACAGCAAGGCAGCGTGGGGGCTCACCGATTGCTACGACTGGCGGTATGCACCCGATTGGGATGCCTCGCAATCGAGCGAGGTTATCAAGTCGGAGTGGGATGGGCGACCGTACACGGTGCGCTACGGCAAACCGTCGGGCGACCCGCTTTGGTCGGTCGCGAATAATCACTCGTGGACGGCGTGGAGCCGCTACATGCTGACCCCACGGAAGGTGCGCGCGAACACCGGCGAACTCGTCGCCCCGAAAAAGGGTTACACGCTCACCGTCGAGGTGCTCAAACGCCCGCCCGTCGCCGCAACAATTCTCGATGACAACGCCGGTACTGACGGGCAACTGCAAACCCTCTACGAGGCCGTGAGCGGGTCGTGGACGCGCTGGGCGAACGGTGACGGGTCATACTCCCAATACCGCGGCACCGGCTATCTCAAGCTCCGTCACGACTTCACCGATCCCACCTACGCACTGATCCGAGGCCAGTACGCAACCGCGGGCTGGGCCGGGGTCACCGTAAAAGGCATCACCGCCGAGGTGCACTCGAACGGGGGCATCCGCCTGCGGCGCGGCTCCACGATCCTGCAAACGGGGAACGTGTGGGCAAGCCGGGTCGGTGCTACTGCCGGTGACGACAGCGCCCGGTTCGTGCTCGCGCTGCGCGTGCGTGAAAACACCGCGCGAGTGTACTTCGCAGGCTCGGAAACGCGAGACCTCCCGCGAGTGCTCATGGCGTCAACAACCCCGACGAACGACGAGGTCGGGATTGTCTCAGACGCGACCGTATGGGTCGATCACGTCTACATCGGTGACGGCTGGTGGTATCAGCCACGCGAGGGCATCGACGTGATGATCGGCAACGAGCACCGTCGCCTCGGAGGGCTACCCCGAACTGGTGTGACCTGGAGCGGGAACATGTTTCGCCCCGACATGGACGTCGACGAGTTCGAAACCCGCGAAGACGAGCACTCCCTCGACTGGGTGTATGAGCACTGGGTTGACGTACCCGTCGCGACCGATCAAACCGCGCACGTGTGGGTGCGCCTGCCCGATCACGACCTCTGGTTTGGGCGCATCTTCCTCGTAGACCGCGACGGTGCCTCAATCGTCTACTGGTCAGACGCTGAGACCGTCGCCCACTGGCGCGACACCGCCGAACTCGAATACGGCATCGGCGGCATTGCGATGTGGACTGTCGGGCAAGAAGACACCCGCACCTGGGAACGCCTCGCTGACGGCGAGCTCCCACCCGGCACAAAACGATACAACTCCTGAGCCCGCCAACCGGCGGGTTTTTTCATGCACGAAAGGGGCCAACATGGCTTTCGTAAAACGCGAGCAATGGGGCGCTCTGCCGCGCCAGGGCGACGCGAACTGGACAACCGCACCGAGTAACCGCACTGGCGTTGTCGCGCACTACGACGGTGGCGAAACACCACGCACGGAGGCGCGCGAGCGCGAGCTGTTGCGCGTGTACGACCGGCACCACTACGGCAATGGCTGGGGCGGTATTGGCTACAACCTCGCCATCGGCCCGGTCACGGGCAACATCTATGAAGCCCGCGGCATCGACCACATCGGCGCACACGCCGGAGGTGCAAACACCCGCAACTACGGCATCATTTTCATCGGCGGCGAGGGCAACCTCTCCGAGAAGGCGAAAGCTGCTGGCCGTGAGGCCTACGCGATGCTGAGCGATCGCTCGGGCCGTCGCCTGCAACAACTGTGCCACTCCGACATCAACTCGACCGGATGCCCCGGCAACACGATCCGCTCCTGGGTGAAGGGCGGCGGTTTCGTCGGCGCGGGCAGCATCCCGACACCGGAAGCGCCCTACATCGGACGGAACATCACGACCCGCCCAACCCGCGACGTGCAGGCAAAAGTCGGCGCGGGCATCGACGGCATCTACGGCCCACAAACAACCCGCAAGGTGCGCGAGTGGCAGGCACGTCACGGGCTCGTCGCTGACGGCATCTGGGGGCCGCTGTCGGACGCCAAGGGCTTCTCGCCCATCGGTCGCGCCGCACTCGCGGTCGATGGCATCTGGGGGATGCTCACAACGCTCGCCCTCCAGCGTGTGCTTGGAGTCGGGCAAGACGGCATCATGGGGCCGATCACCACGGCTGCGCTCCAGCGCCGCCTCGGGGTCACCCCCGACGGGATCATCGGCCCGATCACGCGCCGCGCGCTCCAGCGCCGTCTCGGGGTCACCCCCGATGGGATCATCGGCCCGGTCACGATTGCCGCGTTGCAGCGCCGTTTGAACGAGGGGCGCATCTAGTGACGGTGTCGGAAGAACCGGCCGTGAAGGTCACACTATCGACGATCTACGAGCGCGTCGTGAGCGTCGAGCAGCAGGTTACGAAGCTCGGCACCGATCTGCCGACGCACGTCTCGCTGACGAAAGACAAGCAAGACGAGTACGAGAAACGCCTCGAGAACCACGGCGACCGGCTCGCGATGCTCGACACCCGCGTGACGCTGCTCGAATCGAGCAAGAAGCCGACCGCGCCGTGGTACTCCGTCATCGGTGGCATCGCCGGGGTCGGCAGCGCGCTCGTGTCTGCATTCGCACTGCTCACCATCCTCTCCAAGCTCAGCCAAATCTAGAAAGGAACAAACCATGCCTGAGAAGGTCATTCCCCACGCCACCCGCCTCGCGGCAAAGCGTGGTTTCATCCGTACCGCGACGCAAGCACTCGCGGTCGCCATCCCAGTCTCGGCGGTCACGATTCCGCTGTCGGGTGACGCACTGATCGGTGCCGGCCTCGCAGCCGCATCGGTAGTTGTCGGCGCGCTGTTTGCAGGCAGCGCGTCGGCGCTGTCGATCATCTCGAACGGCATTCCCGCTGACTACGTCGAAGCCGCGGTTCAGCAAGCCGCTGATGCTGAGAACGAAGCGTACGAGTTCGGCGGGCACCCATCGCTGTACCCGGATCCGCGCGAGTAGCGTGCTCCAATGAAACTGGCCCCGGCCGTTAACCCCGAGCGGGTTGGCGGTCGGGGCCGGTTTCTGCGTTTGGGGGAGCGACGCCGCGCAGCGTCGGAAGAGGGTGGGGTGCGCCGATCCCTTCGTTTACCCATCGTTTTGCGCGTATTCCCGGGCGTTCCTACATGTTGCTTGAACTAGAAAATGCCTGGTCAGGAACAAGTGGCAACAGCGAGCAACGGGGGCAAGGCGAAGCAGAAGTTCTGCCATTGAACTACAGCCCCGCGCATCCGAAGATGCCTCTCAAGCGTAACGCGGTCGCGGCACGATACCCAAACCAACTAGGCTGGGCGCGTGCTGCTGAGCGACCGCGACATCCGTAAAGAACTGGCTGACGAGCGCATTGCGCTTGACCCGCTCGACGTGAGCATGATCCAGCCCTCGAGCATCGACGTGCGCCTCGACCGGTACTTCCGCTTGTTTGACAACCACAAGTACCCCTTCATCGACCCGGCC
>CAYNTU010000021.1:0-45583 GCA_964400205.1 uncultured Microbacterium sp. | reverse complement strand
TGCGCAGGTTTTGCAGCAGCTCGATGTGCTCGGGTGTGAAGTAGTCGCTGAAGAGAGTGTCGCTATCTGGCGCCTCTTCGGGGTCGTGACGGCGGATGTCTTCGAGCAACTTCAGCAGGTAGATCGCGAGGATCGTCTTGCCCGTGCCCGGATTGCCCTGCACGACGGAGATGCTCCCGACGCCCTTCTCGAGATCTTCAAAGAGCCCGTCGAGGATGTCTTCGGCCGCTGCCGCCTGATCGGTATTGAGCGCTTTGAACGGCGAGAACTTGAACAGATCGCTGTTGATGATCTCGGGGATGGTGCGCTTGAACAGGTACTCGTTCTCGCGGAGTGCGTCAACGACTTGCTCGAACGTGCGGCGGTAGGAGTCGCGCTCGTAGTAATCCTGGTCGGTCTGACTCGAGTTGCTATTGAGCACCGCCAGTTGCCCGTCACCGGCGAAGAGCTGTATCAGCAAGGTCTCGAGATCCAGACAAGCGGACTTATTGAACCGCTCGTCGAGCACGACACGAACGCGCCGCATTGCTTGCTTCTCGGGGGTCTTGAGGTGCTGCCCGAGGCGCTTCGTGACGTTATAGGACTCTCCGACGTACACCTGCTTCTGGTTGTTCAGCACATAGACAACCGGCCAGTTCCGATGGCGTGGGTCAATAGCGCCCCAGGTGTCGATTGCTGCTTTATCGAAGGGCAGCTTCTCGATGCTGAAGTCAGTCATTCTTGACAATGCCGCCGTTCTGAAGGTCGGCGGGGTACTTTCGACGTGACTTCTCAAGCTTGTCGAGGATGATCTGTTCGGGATCGAGGTCGAGTCGGCTTGCGAGGTGAAGGCAGTAGGTCAGGACGTCAGCGAGCTCGTCTTTGACCTCGTCGAGATCGGGGTTGCCCCACTGGAAGCATTCGAGGAGTTCGGCTGCCTCGATGCTGATGCTCTTGGCGAGGTTCTCAGGCGTGTGGAACTTGCCCCAGTTGCGCTCGGCGACGAACTGGCGGAGGGCATCTCGCGTGGCGTCGTCGAACATGGGTCAAACGTAGCAGGGGCTCGGCCCGGTGCGGTTGTTGCCATTATTGATCGGCAGCGCGGGGCTCATACAGTCGTGCGCGAATTCCTGCAGTGCCACTCAGCCCCGACGAAGCCACATCGATAGTGGGAGCGCGAATCCGTCGCAGTGCGACGCTGTTGGCCAGCAGCGTGCTCAGGCCCCTAGACTGAACAGTGGCGCGTCGGGAAGTCTGGTCGACACCGACGCTGGCCGACCCGGTTGGCGCAGTCGACCGAAGGGAGTCGTGTGGCTCGAAGCATCCGCGACAAAAAAGACAATAACCGGGGTCGGGCGTTTCGTCTCGCTTCGCTCGCTCAACGACCTAATGGTGAGCGCACTCTGCGCATCCGCTACACGCGGGCACGTGTTCGCACCACGCAGTGGGTGAACGCCGAAGTCACGAGCGGAATGCTGCTCATGCTCGGGGCAGCCATCGCGCTGATCTGGGCGAACTCGCCGTGGCGCGAGTCGTACCAGGCGCTCAGCGACTTTCACATCGGCCCGGCAGAGCTCGGGCTGAACCTCAGCCTCGCGCACTGGGCCGCCGACGGGCTGCTCGCTGTGTTCTTCTTCGTCGTTGGCGTTGAGCTCAAGCACGAAATCGTCGCTGGCAGCCTGCGCAACCCGCGCGAAGCCGCTGTGCCCGTGATCGCTGCCGTGAGCGGCATGATCTTCCCGGCGTTGCTGTTCACTGGCGTCATCCTCTTCTCGGGCGATAACGAGGCCCTGCACGGGTGGGCGATCCCGACCGCGACCGACATCGCCTTCGCGCTCGCGGTACTCGCGATCTTTGGGCGCGGCCTGCCGCGAGCCCTGCGCACCTTCTTGCTGACGCTCGCCGTCGTCGACGACCTGCTGGCGATCATCGTGATCGCCGCGTTCTACACCTCGACGATCAGCTTCGGCATGCTCGGGCTCTCGCTCGTGTTCGTCGCGCTGTTTGGTGTCGTGGTGCGGATGCGCAACCCACAGTGGTGGCAACTCCTCCCCATCGCGGCCGTGGCCTGGGGCTTCATGCACGCCTCGGGTGTGCACGCGACGATTGCAGGTGTGCTGATGGGCCTAACGGTTCCGGCGAAGAAGATGTGGGGGGAGCGCAAGCCGCGCACGCACCTCATGGATCGCGATATTCGGCTGTTCTCGTCGGGTGTCGCGCTGCCAATCTTTGCGTTTTTCTCGGCGGGCGTGACGTTTGTAGATGGGTTTGCTTCGGTTGTGTTGCAGCCAGTTGTGCTTGCTGTCGTGGTCGGGCTCGTCGTGGGCAAGCTCGTTGGTGTGCTGGGGATTACTGCTTTTGTGACTCGGTTCACGCCGTTGCGGTTGCCCGACGCGATCGGCGTGCGCGATCTGCTGCCGGTCGGGCTGCTGTGTGGCATCGGGTTTACGGTTTCGCTGCTGATCGCAGAGTTGTCGTATGCGGACGGCGTGCACACGGATGGCGCGAAGATCGCCGTCCTCATGGGGTCGGTGTTGGCCGCCGTGCTTGCCTCGTTCATGCTGCGGTGGGATGCGCGGAAGGCCCGGTCGCGGGATATGAACCTCGATGGGGTGCCGGATACTGACACCGTTGAGATTGGGTCGCGAGCGGACCGCGAGTTAGGGACGCTCGACGAGTAGATGAGCCTGGCATCGGCTCTTCGCCGCGCGGCGCTCGCTCACGAACCCCATGAGCTGGGCAACTCGCTATGCCCAGGTGAGGTAGCTCAATTCCGGCAATGTCTTTACCGTGTCGTCTTTGGTCACGAGGGTGAGACCGCGTAGTTGCGCCTGGGCTACGAGCATCCGATCGAACGGGTCGCGGTGTTGCCACGGCATACTGCCAGCGCGAATTGCCTCCTGAACAGTCAGCGGCAGCTCAGTTGCCATTGCGGTGTCGAGCAATTCGCTCCAACGTGCGAGAAGCACATCAGCCTGAGGCAACTTGCCAACGCGGCCTTTCTGCGCAATCTCGTACCCGCTTGCAGCCGACACACACAGTTGTTCGGCGCGCTCAAGTGCGCCGCGAACGCTCGCGGGGATGAGCTCGGGCGAAGTCGCGAGCCACACGATCACGTGGGTGTCGAGCAGGTACGCGTTCATGCGGAGGCGGGGCTGAGTGGGTCGGTCGCCGATGACGCTTCCCAAGCGGCGAGCTCCTCGCTGCTCAGCGGTTCAAGAAATACCGCGGCGTCGATCGGCGCTATCCCCGGCAGGGCGGGGGCGTCAAATGAGCGCTTGCGCGGCGCGACCGAGCTGACGCGTGCGATCGGGTTACCCGCGCGCGCGATCACGACATCTTCACCGCGCTCGACGGCACGCAGCAACTCAGACAGGCGCGTTTTCGCATCTTGAACGTTCACGGTGATGGTCATAGTGCTCAGTATAGTGAGATACGGCTTGCTTGACCAGACCAAGCTGGTCAAGGTGTTGAGGCGTGGAGCGATCTAGAGTTGGGGCATGACGGTAGTTGTGTCGGGAGCGAGTGGACTCATTGGACGGGCGCTCGTCGAGTCTCTGCGTGCGGATGGTGTGGAGGTAAAACGCCTCGTGCGCTCGGCGCCGCAGGGCAGTGACGAAGTGCAGTGGGCTCCGGGGGAGCATCCGCTTGACCCTGCTGTACTCGAAGGTGCTGCAGCCGTCGTCAACCTCAACGGGGCGAACATCGGCAAGCTGCCGTGGTCGAAGAGGTACAAGGGCGAACTGCGTACCTCGCGGCTGCAGCCGACGCACACGATCGCGCAGGCGATTCGGGAACTGGGGGCGGATGCGCCCGCGTTCGTTTCGGCATCCGCTGTCGGCTGGTATGGGAGCCAGCCTGGCATTGAGCTTGATGAAGCTGCCGGTAAACGGGGCCGTGGATTCTTGCCCGAGCTGTGCTTCGAATGGGAGAACGCGGCGCTGCTGGGGCAGCCACACGCGCGTGTCGCGACGCTGCGCACAGCGCCGATCATCCACCCCGAAGGTGTGCTCAAGCCCATGATCACGCTTACGAAGCTTGGTGTCGCGGGGCCACTTGGGGGAGGCGACCAGGTGTGGCCGTGGATCACGCTCGACGATGAGGTGCGGGCGATTCGGCACATTCTTGATTCTGAGCTCGAGGGGCCGGTCAACCTTTGTGGGCCGACGCGCGCGACCGCGAACGACATTGGGCGGGCGCTTGCGAAGGCGCTGCGTCGGCCGTTTTGGGCGCCCGTGCCAGCCGCGGCCCTCAAAGCTGTGCTCGGAAAGGATGCGGCGGACGGGTTGTTGCTCGCGGATGCTGACGTGCGGCCGGCGAAGTTGGTTGACAACGGGTTCGATTTCCTGCATCCAACGGTTGAGGATGCTGTGGCTTCTTGCTTCTCGGCGTGAAGTAATTGCTGAGGTCGGGCCCTTCGTCTCGCTTCGCTCGCTCAGGGACCTTGAGTTGGTTCGCGGGTTGCAAGAAGCAGCGCGCCGAGGACGAGGAGGCCTTGGCCGAGCGTGTACGTCGCCATGACGGCGGGGCTGCCCCAACTCGCGGGGATGAGGTCTGGGCGGAAGAGGCGGAACGCCAGGATCGTGTCGCTCGCGAGGAAGAACGCTCCGCCGATAGCGACGAGGCGGCCACACCGTGCGGCAAACGTTGCCGTGCCGGCGAGCACAAGGCCGTAGACCGCGACCGCGGGCAGTAGCGAACCGACGTGACGCCAGAGCACGGCCAGCATGGTCAGCCACCACGTGAAGTACACCCACGTCCAGTCGGGGACTCGGCCTTGGGGGACGACCCGCCCGAACAGGTACATATAGGCGAGGTGGGCGAGGCCGAAGAAGCCGAGCATGAACGGTAATTCGGGCTCGGGGAAGAACTTCCCGGCGCCGTCGCCGAGCCACGAGAACACGATCGCGGCGAGAAGCAGGATGGGCACGATCGGCGGGCGGAGTCTTCGCCAGAGGGCGATCACGGGGATCGCGAGGAGGGGCATCAAGAGCAGCTTGGTTGGCGGGCCGAGCTCGGTGTGAATGAGTGCGACGTGGGCAATCGACGCGATGACGTACGGGGCAAAGAGCCAGGGGAGCAGACGCGTCGTTGCGGTGGGCATGAGGCTAACCTAGCGCCACGGGGCCCGCGGAGCGAATACAGTCGAAGCATGAGCTTTGCGCCCAATGACGCGCGCCGCGGAGTCTACATTTCTGCGCTGCAATTCTTCTCGATCGGGATCGGGCCGTCGTCGTCCCACACGGTCGGGCCGATGCGTGCCGGGCTCGATTTCGCGCAGCGAGCTGCGGTGATTCCGGGCGTTGATCGCGTGACTGCGACGCTCTTCGGGTCGCTCGCGGCAACGGGCCTCGGCCACGGAACACCGGATGCCCTCGTCGCAGGGCTCGCCGGCCTCGACCCCGAGACGTGTGACCCCGCTGAGGTTCGCGGGGCGTGGACCGGCCTGACAGAAGAGTCGACGCTTCCCCTCGCCGGAACGCCCCCAATCGCCTTCAATAAGAACGACATCAAGTTCGATCAGTTCACGCGTGAGCTGGCGCATCCGAACACCATGAAGTTCTTCGCGTGGAACGGCGACGAACTGCTGCTGGAGGAGACGTACCTTTCGGTCGGCGGCGGGTTCATCGAGCGCGTTGGTGCGCCAGCAAACGATGCGAACGTCGTTCCCGACAACCTCGCCTACGCATCCGCCGCCGAGCTGATGGCGCTGTGCGCCGACGGCGCCTCGATAGCGGATGTCGCCCGCCACACCGAATGCGCCTGGCGCACCCCGGCAGAGCTGAATGCCGGGCTCGACGCCATCTGGGCCGCAATGCAGCAGTGCGTCACGTCGGGGCTTTCGACCGAGGGTGTGTTGCCGGGAGGGCTCAATGTGGCGCGCCGCGCTCCCATCATGAAGCGCTGGCTCGAGGAACGACCGGATGCCACGGCGGGCGACTGGCTGAGCGTTTTCGCGCTCGCGGTGAACGAAGAGAATGCGGCCGGCGGGCGCGTCGTGACGGCGCCGACGAATGGTGCCGCGGGCATCGTTCCGGCGGTGCTGCACTACTGGTTCGAGCGCAACCCCGCGGCTTCAAACGAGAGTGTGCGGGAGTTCTTGCTGACGTCCGCGGCGATTGGGTCGCTTCTGAAGGCCAACGCCTCGATCTCGGGAGCCGAGGGCGGGTGCCAGGCCGAGGTCGGGTCGGCGTGCGCCATGGCGGCCGCAGGGCTGTGTGCCGTTCTCGGTGGTACTCCGGCGCAAGTTGAGAACGCCGCCGAGATCGCTGTCGAGCACCACCTCGGCCTCACGTGTGACCCGGTTGCGGGGCTTGTGCAGATCCCGTGCATTGAGCGGAACGCGGTCGCCGCATCGACTGCGATCACCGCCGCTCGGCTTGCGCTCGCAGGCGACGGAACGCACATCGTGTCGCTCGACGCCGTCATCGAGACGATGCGCCAGACGGGCGCCGACATGAGCGACAACTACAAAGAAACAAGTCGCGGCGGCCTCGCGGTCAATGTTGTTGAGTGTTGAATCCGAAGGAAGCCCTTCGTCTCGCGGCTAGGCCAACACCGATCAGAAGCTCGGCGCGCCCGCGAGGGGTCGAGAGACGGCGCACTCAGGGGCGCACACTGACTCGTTAGCCCTGCCAGGAGAACGACGTTCTCGAATGCAATCGTTGGTGGGATTCTGGGTGGTATTTGTCAGGGTATCGAGCTACCATGTTCATATGACCACGACAATCACCACAACGGGGCTCAAGGCGTACAACGATTCGATCCGGCTTGCGATGCCCGAGATCGTTGACGAGTTGCGCGGCGCGCTCGGTGCGAAGCTCGTGGCGTACATCGCGGGTGTTTCCGAAACTCGCACGGTGCGGGAATGGGCCGAGGGCGTGCGTGCTCCGCAGGCTTCCGCCGAAGAGCGGTTGCGCCTTGCGCATCGCATCAACGCGCTCATCGCGCAGAGCGAGGGTGAGGCGATCGTGCCGACGTGGCTGCAGGGCATGAACCCGCACCTCGGCGACAAGTCGCCCGCGCGAGTTCTTCGCGAAGGCCCGTTCGACGAGGCCGGCCCCGCGGTTCTCGCCGCCGCGAATGCGTTTGTCGGCGCATAACCGAGACTTCCGAGCCGGTCCCTGAGCGAGCCGGAGGCGAGACGAAGGGTGAGGCGGTTTGAGCGACCGCCGAACGCCGCCGGGCCCCTCGACAAGCTCAGCGCCCGGCCTCTGCAATGTCAGACGTCACCGGTAGTTTGGCACTATGGCTCGCGCAAAACTCTCGATCATCGACGCAGATCGGGCAGCCGTGTGGCGAGTCGGCCGAGCCCCTGATCCCTGGGCGTGGATCCCGCGCGAGTACGCCGGCGCGAACCGCTGGGACGACATCGACGGCGTCTTCCGCACCGTCTACGCGGGCGACACGCGCTATGCCTGCTTCGTAGAGGTGCTGGCCTGGGCACGCCCCGAGATCGGTTTGCTCGACGGCATCGTCGAAGAAGAATCGGATGCCGCCGACCACCCAACACCGCCACCGGGCGCCATTCCACGTTCCTGGATTGGCGCCCGGATGATCGGTCGCGCAACGCTGACGGGCCGGTATGTCGATGTGCGAGCCGCACGAACAATCGCCGCGCTGCGGAACCGCTTTGCGCCGCTCGCCCTCGCGCTGGGATACCCGGATTTCGATGCTGCCGCGCTCAAGAGCGGTCACCCGCGCGAACTGACGCAGCGAGTAGCGTCGCACCTCTATGCCGCTGTCTCAGACAGCGGCGAGATGACCTTCGATGGCGTGTATTTCGCTTCCCGTTTCGGCGACGAACTCACGATGTGGGCGATCTTCGAGCGCCCTGGCGACGATCCCATCAGCATGCACCTGGACGAGACCTCCACTTCGCTCGTGTCGCTCAATGACCCCGCTCTGCTGAAGGCCCTCGCCCTCCACGGTTTGTTTCTCGGTCCCTGAGCGAGGCGGAGCCGAGACGAAGGCCCCGGAACTGGCAGCTGTCTAGAGCATCGGGCAATCCCGTGTCGCTGCATGTTCGAAGCATCCGTCTCTTCGTTGGCCCTTCGTCTCCCTTCGGTTGCTCAGGGACCGAGGTTTCCCCGAGACAAAACGCAGTCCCGACGCCACGCGTTTCGAAGAAAACTTCGAAACGATGTGCGCACCCTATTGCCTAACTCGAACAGATATACTAAACTGGGGACATGGCTCCCACCCTCGACTTCGAACAGACCTCGCAGCTCACGCGAGTGCTTGCGTTCGCCGAGGCGCGGCGGGAACAGGCCCGTCGAGAGGCCGCGCAGATCGCGATGCTCACCGACGCGATCGACGAACTCGAGCAGGGCTTACACGGCGACGAAGAAACCCCCTACAACTCGCTCTATGCGACCTTCGCTGTCGAAGCGCACATGACCGACGGTCAGGTCGCGAGCCTCATGGATATCGGTCAGCGCCTCCGCCACGCATTCCTCAAAACCGGAGCAGCGTTCACCGAGGGCTCTATCTCCCTCGCGCACGTCCGTGCGATTCTCGACGTCGCCGATCCCATCCGCAAAGACCCGCTGCTGATCCGCCTCTTCGAAGCTGAGATCGTCGAGTACGCCACGACAACTACACCCGGCTGCACTCGCGCCCGCGCCAAGCAGGTACTCGCCAAACTCGACCCGCAAACGAGTCAAGAGCGCCATCGTGCTGCCCGCGAGCTCCGCGACGTCCGCTCCATGCAACTCGAAGATGGCATGAGTGAGCTCATCATCCACGGCCCCACGCCACTCATCAACGGTGCCTACGACATCCTCACTCGCCAGGCTCGAGGCCTCGCGGAGTTCGCCGTCGATGGCGACACCCGTTCGCTCGACAACATGCGGTGCGACATCGCGCTCGACAAACTCCTCAGCGGCAGCGCGACCACACTCCATGGCACTGGTCTCGAGGCGCTCAAGGGGCAGGTCAATGTCACGGTCTCGGCCAAGTTCCTCTCTGGTGATGCCGAAGGCATGGCAGAACTCGACGGCTATGGTGCGCTCGACCCCGACGTCGCATTCGAACTCGCCGTGCTGAGCCCGCTGTGGACCAAACTCTTCCTCGACAACCGCGGCCAAGTGGTTTCCACGTGCAGCTACTCACCGACTGCCGAGATGCGTCGCACCCTCAAAGCTCGTGACAAGACCTGCATGTTTGTCGGATGCCGCCGGCCTGCCGCCCAATGCCAGATCGACCACACCCACGACTGGGCAAAGGGCGGCAAAACTGAACTCGGGAACCTCGCTCACCTCTGTACTCGGCATCATTCGCTGAAGCATCCGCAAGTTGCGGATGAGTTCCGCTGGAACGTCGAACAGATCGAACCCGGCGTCCTCAAATGGACTTCACCAACGGGGCAAACCTATATAGACCGGGCGGAACCTCGAGTGATGTTCACCGAGGTGGAACCCGAGATAGATCCGTTCACAAAGATCCCAACGCCACGGCCCGGTGAAACCTGGCCTGAGTACATGGAACGCGTGCCGGAATACGTGCCCGCACCCGGTGAGTACCCCTTCTAGAGGTGGGGCACCACTGTGCCTACGTGCCGAAGGCAGCATGCGACTGACGCAGAGCAGCCCAACCTCTTCCCAGGTCTCCCGCACCGCAGCAATCCGCAACGCTCGAGCATCCGCAGAAAGCCCAGCGCCGCCGGCAGTCAGTGAAGACCATGAAGCAGCGCGATCCTGCTCCTCAACCGCACCACCCGGGAATACCAAGGCGCTCGGAAACGACCCCCGCGCAGACCGGCGCACCACGAGCACCTCGAACGGGTCGTCGCGCACGATGAGAAGCGTCGCGGAGGGAATCGGGGTGGTCACGATTCGACACTACGCTGGAATGGTCATGGCGCACCTGCTCGGAGCTGAAGCTCTTCACCTCGAATACCCCACCAAAGTCGTCTTCGATGAGGTGACGCTTGGTGTCGAAGAAGGCGACCGCATCGGTATTCTCGGCCGCAACGGCGACGGCAAGTCGTCCCTGCTCGGCATGCTCGCCGGACGACGCGAACCCGACAGCGGGCGCGTTACGGTGCGCGGCGGCACCCGCATCGGCGTGCTCGACCAGGCCGACACCCTCAACGACGAATTCACCGTCGGCCAAGCCGTCGTAGGGGAGCGACCCGAACACGAGTGGGCTGGCGACCCCAAGGTACGCGATGTCATCGCGGGCCTGCTCGCAGACCTCAATTGGGACGCATCCGTCAAAGACCTCTCCGGTGGTCAACGTCGCCGCGTCGCGCTCGCGCACCTGCTGGCGGGCGACTGGGACATCATCTTCCTCGACGAGCCCACCAACCACCTCGACGTCGAAGCGATCACCTGGCTCGCGAATCACCTGAAGAATCGCTGGCCCGCGAACCAGGGGGCGCTGCTCGTCGTGACGCACGACCGCTGGTTCCTCGACGAGGTGTGCACGAAGACCTGGGAGGTGCACGACCGCATCGTCGAGCCCTTCGAGGGCGGATACGCGGCGTACATCTTGCAGCGAGTAGAACGCGATCGTCAGGCCGCTGCCATCGAGCAGCGCCGCAAGAACCTTGCTCGGAAAGAGCTTGCCTGGCTGCGCCGCGGTGCGCCAGCTCGCACCTCGAAGCCGAAGTTCCGCATCGATGCCGCCAACGCGCTCATCGCCGACGTGCCCGAGATTCGCAACAAAACCGAACTGCAATCGCTCGCCGTTTCGCGCCTCGGCAAAGACGTCGTCGACATCCTCGACGCGGGCGTCAGCTACGACGGCCGAGACATCCTTACCGACGTCGAGTGGCGCATCGCACCGGGGGAGCGCACCGGCATCCTCGGCGTCAACGGCGCCGGCAAGTCAACGCTCCTCGGCCTCGTCTCGGGGTCGGTGCAACCAACCGCAGGGCGCGTCAAGCGAGGCAAAACCGTCAAGGTCGCCGAACTCACCCAGCGCCTCGACGAGCTTGCCGAACACATGGACGAACCCGTCCGCACGGTCGTTGGCCGACTGCGCACGACGTACCAGTTTGGCACGGGCTCAAAGGCCACCGAACTCACGCCTGGGCAACTGCTCGAACGCCTCGGCTTCTCATCGGCGCAACTCTCGACGCCCGTCAAAGACCTCTCCGGTGGCCAGCAGCGCCGCCTCCAGCTGCTGCTCATCCTGCTCGACCAGCCCAACGTGCTGATCCTCGACGAGCCCACCAACGACCTCGACACCGACATGCTTGCTGCCCTCGAAGACCTCCTCGACTCGTGGCCCGGCACACTCATCGTCGTCTCGCACGACCGCTATTTCCTCGAGCGCGTCACCGATCAGCAGTACGCCGTACTCGAAGGCCGCCTGCGCCACCTCCCCGGCGGCGTCGACGAGTACCTGCGCATGAGGTCCCTGAGCGAGCATAGCGAGACGAAGCGCCCGACCTCAGCGACGACTCCTGCTGCAACGGCCACTCTCTCCGGCGCCGACCGCCGCGCCGCCGAAAAAGAACTCTCCGCAATCGACCGCCGAATGTCCAAGCTCCAAGAGCAGATCACCACTGCCCGAAACGCCCTCGCTCATCACGACCAGTCCGACTACGTCGGCCTCGCCTTCGAGATGGAAAAGATCACCGCCCTCGAAACTGAGCTCGCCGCCAACGAGGAGCGCTGGCTCGAATTGAGCGAGCAACTCGGTTGAACGAGCGCTTCAACCGCGGTCGCGCCGTCGGCGCGGGCCGCTCTGCGTTTCGACTCGGCTTCGCCTCGCTCAACGACCGGGTTGCCGACCGCTAGAGTCATCAACATGACAAAGCTGTCTCCACGAGTACGCGTGGGCTACGCACTCGGCGGGATCACCACGGGTACCTACGGCACCGTTCCCGGCCTGATCCTGATGCCGTTCCTGACCGATCACCTGGGAGTCGCCGCAGCACTCGCCGGACTCATCGTCTTTGCACCGAAGGCGTGGGACTTCTTCCTCAACCCGATCGCCGGGCGCATCAGCGACCAGTCGAAGAACCCGACCGATCGCCGCAGGCCTTTCGTCATCCGCGCAGGGCTTTTGCTCGCGATCGTGTTTGTGCTGCTGTTCTGGGGGCCGACGCATCCGCCACTCATCGCGGGGCTCTGGGTGCTGCTCATCTCGCTTGTGTGTGCGACGGCATACGCGTTTTATCAGGTGCCGTTCTTGTCGATGGCATCCGAAATCACCGACGACTACAACGAGCGCACGCACCTGCTCACGTGGCGCGTCGCGGTGTTCAGCCTGCTGATTCTCGTCTCTGGCGGCCTCGCGCCCGTACTCGTCGACATGGGCGAGGGCGTGAGCGGCTACCGCCTCATGGCAATCGTCATGGCGGTGCTTATCGCGATCGGCGCGGCCGGCGTGTACTTCGGCACGCGCGGTGCAACCCTCACGCGCGACGAACAAGCTGGCGGCACCCTGCTGCAGCAACTCAAGATCGTGCTGAGCAACAAAGATTCGGCGCTCTTCCTGCTCGCGTGTGTGCTGCAGGCAATCGGCATCGGCATGGTGCTCGCGGGCGTTGTCTACGTCGCGAAGAACGTCGTGCAAACACCGCTCGCCTCGACGCTCGCGTTCGTGTGCTTCGTCGCACCGGCGATCATCTTCGCGCCGATATGGCGTCGCGTCGGCGTGCGCATCGGCAAGAAGAGCGGCTTCATGGTCGCAAGCCTCATCGCGACAATCGGCTTCCTCATGCTCACAACCGCCCGCACCGGTCAGCTCACGTGGCTGCTCGTCGGCGCCAGCATCGTCGGCCTCGGCTACGCAGGTTGCCAAATCTTCCCGCTCGCCGTGCTGCCCGACATCACGGCAGAAGACGCCCGCGTCTCTGGCCTCAACCGCATCGGCGTCTTCAGCGGCGTCTACTCGGGCTTCGAACTCATGGGCCTCGCGCTCGGCCCCGCCATCTACGGCTTCATCCTCGGCCTCGGTGGCTACCAAGACTCCACCACCGGCGCCATCGAGCAAACGGATGCCGCCAAGTGGGCAATCGTCATCGGCATCTCGATCGTGCCCGCCCTGTTCACTGCAATCAGCCTGTGGCCGCTGTCGAAATACAAGCTCGACGGCATCCTGCGGGCACGCGCAGCCGAGGCTGCCGCGGGAGGGAACGCGTGATCAAAAAGCCCGTCACGACAACGTCGATCTACGCAACGATCGAAGACCTGGTCGCCATGGCCCCGCGCGCGACTGGAACTCCCGGTGGCAAGGCCGCGGCAGCCTATGTGCACGACCGTTTCGACAAAGCCGGCTTGCAAACCGAGGTGTTCGAGACTGACTCGTACGCCTGGAAAGCAGGCGATGTCGAACTCGAGGTCGGCGACGAGAAGTTCGCCTGTTCACCGATTCTGCACAGCGGCCTGACCGCGCACGACTGGGTCGGCACAGAAGACGTCGACCTCGAGGCCGAGGTCATCGACATCGGTAGCGATCACGTGAAAGACCACGACGTGCGAGGCAAGATCGTGCTCTTCGATCTGCGCTTCACGATGACGCTCAACCACATGCGCGCCCTCTCGATCTGGATGTACGACCCGGGCAAGCGCATGCGCAGCGACGAAATCGGCAAGATGCGCAACCCCTACATCACGACCCTCGGCAAGGTCATGACGCAGGCGAAAGCCGCGGGTGCCGTTGGGGTGATTGGTGTGCTCGTGGACTACCCGGAGTCGAACCGATACCACAACGAGTACTACCGCAAGACGCTCTTTGAGCTGCCCGGTGTGTGGGTCACGGCCAGCGAAGGGAAGCGGCTGCGTGAGGCTCTGCGCACGATCCGCACGGCTGAGCTGGAGATGAAGATCACTCGCAAGGTTGTCACCTCGCAGACGATCATTGGCATCCTGCCGGGGCGCACGAACGAGACGATCATGATTCAGTCGCACCACGACTCGGTTTCGCCGGGTGCTGTGGAAGACGCATCCGGTACCGCCGAGGTGATCGCCCTTGCCGAGCACTACGGTGAGCTCGCGGCGAAGGGTGCTGAGCGCGAGAAGACGCTCATGTTCGTGACGTTCGACACACACTTCACGGGTTACCAATCGCACATGGCGTTCGCGACGAAGTACGCGCTCGACGACAAGAGCCCGTACAACATCGTGCTCAATGCGACGATCGAGCATGTCGGTCGCCGCGCCGCGAAGGGTGCCGATGGTGGCTTCCAGGTTTACAACGCGACCGAGCCGCGTGGCATTTTCATTAACGTCAATCCGGCGTTCACGAAGCGCGTTGCGGGGCTCGTGAAGAAGCACGACCTCTACTCGACTTCGCTGCTTGGCGCCGCCCCGATGGAGATGATGTCGACCGGTATCCCGACCGACGCATCCTTCACGTTCGTCGCGGGTGTGCCGACCGTGAGCCTTGTCAGTGGCCCGCTCTACCTCTACGACGACGCCGACACACTCGACTGCATCGACCGCGACCAGCTCGTGCCGGTTGCCGAGTTCTTCATTGATGTAGTTGACGACGCTGAAGCACACAACGGGCAAACGCTCGGCATCCTGCCGCAGAAAATCCGGCGGATGCTGCCGCGAGGCAAGTGGTGACAGCCCAGTTACCTGGTCGGCAAGTTTCGTTCCCGGCGCGGTCGATCACGGGGGAGCAGCAGACGCAGACGGGCCTCCTGCACCTACCGGCGGCCCCGGCGCCTCAGGGCGGTTACCCGGTCGTGGTCTATGGCCACATGACGACGGGCGGGTCGGATTCATCCGCTCCCAGTACAGCTGGGCCGGGGCATGTGGAATGGCGGCGGATGTCGCAGGGTGACGCCCTTTGCAAACGACTCCTCGACGCTGGGGTTGCTGTGTTGCGGCCTGACTATGAGGGTCTGGGTTCGCCAGGGGTGCATCCGTATCTGATCGGCGCATCGTTGGCCGAGTCGATGCGGGCGATTTTCGCCGCGCGCGAGTCGTTCGATGCCAGCCTCGGTGATCGTTTCGTCTACGCGGGGCATTCGGAAGGGTCGGTTGCGGCGCTGCACGCCTCGGTCGCGGAAGCTCCGGATGACAAAGCGCAGCTGGTTGGCACCTCCGCGTTCACACCGGTCACGCGCATGGAGAACAGCATCGGGCTTTCGCTCAAAATGGGCAAGAAGTTCCCCGGTGCGAACGTCGTCTCGAGCCTTGTTGGGCTCATGCTCAGCGGGGCGGCGACGGAAGACCCACGCCTGAAAGAACTCATCGAGACTGACGGGCTGAGCGATGCCGCCAAGCGGGCCTGGCCAGACTTGAACGAGAAGACGCTCGTTGAACTCATGCGCAAAGACTCCTGGGGCGGATTCGGGCCGAAAGACATCGGGGGAGTGGCGCAGGAAGAGCTCTGGGAGCGACTGTTCGCTTCGTTCCAGCGCAACGAGGTTGCGAACCTCAAGCCGCGGCCCGGGCAGCCGCCGCTGCGCATTGATGCTGCCATGTTTGATGAAGTGGCTCCTGCGCCGTATACGCGGGCGCTCATCAAGGCGTATCGCGAGAACGGGTGGGACCTGACGGTGAAATGGTGGCCCATGCATCATTCGGGGTCGATGCGGGAACAGTATGCGCCGAGCGAAGCTGCCGACTGGATCGCGCACCTGTTTACCTCGCGGTAAACCGCGCGACAGCAACGCTTCACCGGGCGCTGGTCAGATGGGCGCAAACCTAACCCCACCTGAGGAGCCCCATGCCCCGCTTCAAGCGCGCACTCGCGGCATCAACCGTCGCAGTGCTCAGTGTCGGCACGCTGATCGTCGCCCCGTTCGCGATCGCCGACGAGTCGTTCGGCGTTCGCATCAACGAGGTCGAGTCGAACGGCGGAACGCCCGGCGACTGGATCGAGTTCTACAACGCTTCCGACGTTGCCGTCGACCTGAGCGGCTACATCGTGCAAGACAACAGCGACAAGAACCCGTACACCTTCCCCGCGGGCACGGTCGTTGCGCCGGGCGCCTTCCTCGTGATCGACGAGGTCAACGACGGCACCGGTGACTTCGATTACGGCCTCGGCAAAGACGATTCGGTACGCCTGTTCTCGCCCGACCGCGTGCTCGTCGACGAAACGACGTGGCCCGGCCACGCAGCAACAACGTGGGGCTTCAACGACGCAACGGGCGAGTGGGCCGAATCCCTGCACGACACGAAGGGCACAGCAAACACCTTCGAAGTGGATGCCGCACCCGAAGCAAACATCGTGCTCAACGAGGTCATCTACGACGAGGTCTCGGGCTACACCGACCGCGTCGAAATCTTCAACGCGGGCACGGATGCCGTCGACCTCACGGGGTACACGATGGCCGATGACAAAGACGGCCGCTTCAGCACGGCGCTCAGTGGCGTCACGCTCGCGCCGGGGGAGTTCTTCGTCTTCGTGCAAGATGAGCATTTTGATTTCGGCCTCGGCAAGGGCGACTGGATTCGCCTCTTTGACGAGACCGGCGCGCTGATCGACGACTTCCGCTACGAGAACACCTCGCCCATCGCGACCTTCGCGCGCTGCCCCGACGGCTCGGGCGAGTGGGCTGCGGCAACTACGGCAACGCCCGGCGCAGCAAACGACTGCTCGGTCGCAGCGAGCCCTGGAACCGTCGTGCTCAACGAGGTCGACTCGGGGCCTGCTGACTGGGTCGAGCTCTACAACCCTGGCGACGAAGCCTTTGACCTGAGTGGCTACGAACTGCGCGACAACTCCGACGACCACCGCTGGGCTTTCCCGGCGAACACCGCAATCGCGGCGGGGGAGTTCCTCGTCGTCGATGCTGACTCGGTCGGCATCATCAACGGTGCGGAGGGCACCTTCGGCTCGGCGATTGGGATCGGCAGTGCCGACGAGATTCGTCTGTTCGACGCATCCGCCACGCTCATCGACCGCACGGGCGCATGGGAAGGCCACGCCAACATCGACGGCGACGAAATCGCCGCGACACTCGCGCGCTGCCCCGATGGCACGGGCGCCTTCGTGCTCGCCTACGCAACACCCGGCGCAGCAAACGAGTGTGTTCCGCCAACCATCGTGATCAACGAGATCGTCTCGAACGGCGACAACACCGACTGGGTCGAGATCACGAACACCGGCGCGGCAACCGTCGACATTTCGGGCTACACCATCATGGATAACGACCCCTTCGGGCACGCGGCAGATGTCACGCCGCTCGCCGAGGGCACGGTGCTTGAGCCGGGTGCATTCTTTGTCTTCGACCAGCCCGCGCAGTTCGGTTTCGGTCTCGGCAATGGTGACACCGTCACGCTGCGCGACGCATATGGCAACACGGTCGACGAGCACGTCTACGCCGAGCACGCGATCGCCTCCTGGGGGCGCTGCCCCAATGGCGAGGGCGACTTCGTCAACCTCGAGGTCCGCACGAAGGGGCTCGCAAACGCGTGTGGCAACCCCGTGCGCATCAACGAGGTCGAATCCGATGGCGGCTCGCCCGACGACTGGGTAGAACTCGTCAACCCCACGGACGCGGCACTCGACGTTTCGGGCATCGTCGTGAAAGACGACGATGACGCGCACGCTTATGCAATTCCCGAGGGCACGACGATCGCAGCGGGCGGCTACCTCGTGATCGAGCGTGACGAGCTCGGCTTTGGCCTTGGCGGTGGCGACACCGTGCGTCTCTTCGAGGGCGAGAACCTGCTCGACCAGGCAACATGGGGCGAGGGCCACGCGGCCACAACGTGGGGTCGCTGCCCTGACACGAACGGCCCCTTCGGCGTCACGAGCGAGCCAACCAAGGGCGCAGCGAACATCTGCCCCGGCGAGATCGCGGTTGGCCCGTGGCCCGGCTCGGCCGAGGTGCGCGTGATCGACACGACCTCGATGTTCCTGGAAGACAGTTCAGGCCTCGATTTCCAAGAGACCGCTGATGGCGGGTTCCTCTGGGCCGTCGACAACGGTGAGGGGCGCATCTGGAAGCTTGTCGCATCCGCTGACGGCTCGGTCGAATTCGCGGATGGGTGGGCTGACGGCAAACGCGTGCGCTACCAGCGCGATGTAAGCAACCCCGGCGCTGCCGGCCCCGACACCGAGGGCATCACGGTTGACGGCGATGGTTACGTGTACGTCATCGCCGAGCGCGACAACAGCGCGAAGGGTGTCAACCAGAACACCGTGCTCATGGTCGACCCGGATGCCGCTGACGGCGACCTCGTCGCAATCACCGAGTGGGATCTGACGGCGCTCCTCCCGCAGGTCGGTGCCAACCTCGGTGGCGAAGCAATCGAGTGGATTCCCGACACCGCGCTCAACGGCGTGCTCTTCGACGACAACACCGGTGCGGCCTTCAACGGGGCCGACTACGTGGGCGACGGCCTCTTCTTCATCGCGATCGAAGACGGGGGTGGCGTCTTCGCCTTCGCCCTCGGCGCGGATGGCTCAGCCACGCTCGTCACAACAATCGACGCCGGTCTGCCGGCCGCGATGGCACTCGACTACGACACCGTGCGCGAATCGCTCTGGGTCATGTGCGACGACGGCTGCTCGGGCAAGACCGCCGAGGTGACCTTCAACGGCACAGCAACCCCCGAGGTCGCACACTACGCGCCGCCAGCAGGGCTGCCGAACATCAACAACGAGGGTTTCGCGACAGCTGGCGCATCCCTCGCGGTCGACGGCGAACGCCCCGTGTGGTGGTTCGCAGATGGCTTCACCGCGGAGGCGCTGCGCACCGGCACGCTTCCCGCGGCTGAGACAGGGGAGCCGGGCGAACCCGGTGAGCCCGGTACCCCCACCGAGCCTGGTCAGCCGATTGCCCCCGGCCAGCCGAGCAACCCGGGTGGCACGCTGCCCAAGACCGGTGCACAATTCCCGCTCGCGATCGCCGTTTTGGCAGTGCTCCTGCTTTCGGGTGGCGGTGTAGCACTGATCGGCCTTCGCCGAGCGGGCTCCGACGCGTAACGGTTTACCGCGTCGCCTGCGAGCGACCTTCCTCGGGATTGGGCCCCTGAGGGAGGTCGCTCTGCAGTTAGCGCCCCGCTTCGTTGAACCGGCGCAGATTGTCGCGTAGCGACTCGAGGCTCGGGCCATCCCAGTCAGCGAACCGCTCGTGATACGAGTGGGCCCACTTCTCGCGAATCGCACGCAACTGCGCATCCGCTTTGGGGGTCACCGAGAGCAGTTGCACGCGGCCATCATCAGCGGATGCCTCCGTCGAAACCAACCCCAGATCACGCAGTTTGCTGAGCGAGCGGCTCACCGCGGCCTTATCCATCGCGAGCGTGCACGTGAGCTGCTTGGCGCTTACGGGCTGTGTGCGATTAATCGAGCTGAGGAGAATGAAATCTGCCCCCGTGAGTTCGGGCTCAACCTCGGCCGCGAACTTCTGCCACCGCGTGCGCCCAAAGGCGAACACCTCAGAGAGCTCAGAGATGATCTCGGTAATGGTGTTGTCGCTCTGCTCACTCATGTCAGGCGTCCGAACGGGGCTTTTGCACGGGAATGGAACCGGTCGTGCCCTCGAGCAGCGAGATAGTTTCTTCTTCAGCCTGCTCGAGGCGTGACTTCTGCTGTGACTCGGCCATGCGCTGGGCGTTGGTCTTGTTGCTCAGCGGAATGTTCGGCAGGAACGCGATCGCGACGATGGCGATGAGGGCGAGCGGAACTACCGCGAAGAAGACGTCACCGATCGCGTGACCATAGGCCGATTCGACCAGGACTCGGATAGCCTCGGGCAGCTCATTGATCTTGGGGATCACGCCGGACGAGAACCCTTCGAGCGCGCTGGCCGCGGCGGGATCCGCGAGCGCCTCGGGGTTGCTTGCCTGGAGGTCGGCGAGCCCAGTCGTCATGTAGTTGCTGATCTTGCTCGCGAGCATCGTGCCCATGACCGACATACCAACGCTGCCCGCAAGCGTGCGCCAGAAGTTGACACCCGAGGTTGCAACGCCGAGCTCGGTCGGCTTGACGGTGTTCTGCACGACGAGCACGAGGTTCTGCATCGTCATACCCATGCCAACGCCGAGGATGAGCATCGAGATGCCGACGTACCAGTACGAAGTGTCGTAACGCAGGAAGCCCAGCATGAACAGGCCCAGTGCGAGCAAAACAGAACCGCTCACCATGTACGACTTCCATTTGCCGTACTTCGTGATGAGCTGGCCAACAACCGTCGATGAGCCGAGCATGCCGGCCATCATGGGCAGCGTCAGCAAGCTCGATTCAATGACGGAACGACCACGGGCGAGCTGCATGTACTGGCCGAGGTAGACGGCCGTCGCGAAAAGCACGACACCGACCGCGATCGAGGCGATGATCGAGAGTGTGTAGGTGCGGTTCTTGAACAGATCGAGCGGAATGAGTGGCTCTTCAACACGCGACTCAACGAAGAACGCGATGATGAGCAGCACGGCACCGCCACCGGCCATCGCGAAGCTCTGCCACGAGTTCCACGCGAAGCTCGAACCACCGAGCGTGATCCACACCATGAGCAGCGAGAAACCTGCCGAGATAAGCACGGCGCCCAGGTAGTCGATCTTGACTTTCTTCTTGCTCGTCGGCAGGTGCAGCGTGAACTGCAGCATGATGATGGCCGCGATCGCGAAGGGAACCGCGACGTAGAAGTTCCAGCGCCAGCCGATCGTGTCGGTGAAGAACCCTCCGACAAGCGGGCCGCCCACGGTCGCGACGGCCATGATCGCGCCCATGATGCCCATGTACTTGCCACGCTCACGCGGGCTCACGATCTCAGCGAGCACGATCTGGTTGAGCGCACCGAGGCCACCGATACCGAGGCCCTGGACGGCACGCCAGAGAATGAGCCACATGGGCACATCCGCCATGCCCGCCATCGAGGTACCGATGATGAAGAGCAGGAGCGAGACCTGAATGAGCACCTTCTTGCTCGTGAGGTCGGCGAGTTTGCCCCAGATTGGCGTCGAAATAGCAGATGCGAGGGCGGTCGCCATCACGACCCACGTGAAGTCAGCCTGCGTGCCACCGAGCTCGCCCATGATGACGGGCATCGAGGTGCCGACGACGTTCATCGCGATCATCGAGACGAACATGCTCAAAAAGAGCCCGGCGAGTGCCCAGTTCTTCGCTTTATTTGAGAGCGGGGCGAGTGTTTCCGGTGACGACATGCGCGAGAAAGCCTCCGAAGCGAGAAAGTTGCGAAAGATCAACTATATACCCAGGTAGTTGATCTTTCGCAACTCATGCGAACGGATGCTCTACGCGGTCGTCAGTTGCAGTGATTGCGGGTCAAGAACGCCGCTGAGCTGTCGAAGAGTCTCTGGGACAACGCGATAGTGCGCCCACTTGCCGCGCTGTTCGCGTGTGAGGAGCCCGGCATCGGTGAGTTGCTTGAGGTGGTGCGAAACGGTGGGCTGGGAGAGCCCGCCGAGCAGTCGGCAACGACCTGCTGCGCGACGGCCTGCTGCTGAGACTGGCAGAATCTCACTCATGAGCAATCAACGCCCCATCGTGCTGTTTGTGTGCGTCCACAACGCAGGGCGCTCCCAGATGGCGGCGGCTCTCTTGCATGAACTCAGCGGTGGTGAGATTGATGTGCGATCGGCGGGTTCTGCGCCCGCCGATCGTCTCAACCCTGCCGTTGTCGAGGCCATGCACGAAGTCGGAATCGACATCACCAAGGAACAACCGAAGCTGCTGACAACGGATGCAGTGCAGTCATCCGATGTCGTTATCACGATGGGGTGTGGTGACGCCTGCCCGTTCTTCCCGGGCAAACGCTACGAAGATTGGCAGCTTGATGACCCCGCCGGGCAATCGATTGAGGCCGTGCGCGTGATTCGAGACGAAATCACGCAGCGCGTGCGCGAACTGATCGGTGACCTCAGGCCGCACGAACGTCGGAGGAATAGCGCACATTGACCTGGGCAACAGTTCGCTCGAGCAGTTCGCGCAGCAATCCCGTGTCAACATCCGTTAGGCGTGAGATGTAGAGGCAGGCTTTGCTCGCCTTGTACTTGCCCAGTTTGGCCATGAGGTCGGGCCATTCGGTCTCGAAATCTTCTGTGAGGTAGATCGTGTGCTTCGAACTGCTCGTCGCAAAACCGAGCACGGGCGCCCGGCCACTGTGCCCGCTGTCGTAGACGTAGTCATAGGTGCCAAAGCCGAAGATGCGGTTCGCCCAGATCTCGCAGTCCTTCGCGGTGACCTCGCTCATCATGACGATGAGCTCTTCGGCTTCAAGCTGGCGCGGGCCCGGAATCTTCGCGACGATGTCACTCACGGGGTTGCCGGTCGGGCGCATTGCGGGTTCTTTGCTCGCCATCTCTCAAGTATGCGCGCGCGAAGTTCAGTTTCGTGAGCGCTTTACGAAGCAAATCCATACGGTTCGCAGTTACGCTAGGGGAGAGAAAGGCGGTTCGCATGTCGGTTGAAGCTTCGTACGATGTTGCTCCTCAGCAACTCGAACTCGATGGACCTGAGTACACCGCCGCCGACCGCTTCATGCGCAAGCTGCTCGTCATCAAAGACAAGCAGGTCGACCCCAACGCCACTGCCAAGGCACACAAGGCATTCCGCACCTCGCTCGTCGTGACGGCAATTCGTTGCCTCATCACCTACCTCGCGGTGCCGATCCTTATTCCCGTGCTCGCACTGTCGGGGCAAATCGCGGGCCCCATCAGCATCGCGCTGTGCCTCTTCGCGATCGTCAACGGCGTCATCAGCGTCCGTCGCTTCTGGCAGGCACACCACTCCAAGCGCTGGATGTACACGGCCTTCATGGGGCTCGTCATGGTCGTGCTCGTGCTCGCGATTGTCATCGACATACGCAAAATGATGGGTGTCGCATGAGCGATCTCATGAACGAGCGCGTCGCCGACCAGGGCGCGGATGCCGCTGCGCCCGAAGACGAAGCGGTTGAAGAATCGCCCATGGCAGTCTGGACCTCGGTCGGGCTTTTTGTCGCCGTTGTTGTGCTCGGTTCGGGCTGCATCGGCTTCCAAATGTTCTTGCAGTAGCCGGTCACGCCGAGAGCGAACCACAGGCCGCGCCCGTGCTTCGGAACGTAGGCTGAGGGCATGGCAACGACAACGCTGACGAAAGACACCCTCCAGCAGGCGATCGAGGGCGACGGCATTACGCTGCTCGACTTCTGGGCCGAGTGGTGTGGCCCGTGCCGCATGTTCGGGCCGATCTTTGAGAAGGCGTCTGAAGCTCACCCCGACATCACCTTCGGCAAGATCGACACCGAGGCTGAGAAAGAACTTGCCGCGTACTTCCAGATCACGTCGATCCCGACGCTCATGGCGTTTCGAGACGGCATCCTCGTCTTCGCGCAGCCCGGTGCCCTGCCAGAGCCGCAGCTCAACCAGCTGATTGAGGGCGTGCGCGGGCTCGACATGGACGAGGTCCGCAAGCAGGTCGAGGCTGAAGAGGCCGCCCGCGCGGAATCGACCGAGGTCTAACTTGAGAGCACCTCGACCTCGACCTCGTCGGCGAGTTCGGGCCAGCTCTCGTGCAGCTCACCCGCGGCGGGCATGAGCACGGCCGAGGCCGACCACGCGACGGCACGCCGCGCGAGCCGCTCGAGATCGGCTGAGTTCGGCCCGAGCGACGAGACGATCGCCGCGACGGCTGCATCGCCTGCGCCGGTTGGGTTGCCATGCAGCACCTTCGGCAAGCGGGCTTTGAGCCCCGAGCCGTCGGGCAAGAGCACGAGCATGCCTTCCTCGCCTAGGGAGACAACCACAATGAGTGCACCGAGCGTGTGCAAGTAGCGAGCGCCCTCGATGGGGTCATCAATCCCCGTGGTCTCGCGCAGTTCGGCTCGGTTCGGCTTGAGCACGGTTGCGCCCGCGCGGGCGCCAGCGAGCAGCGCTTCGCCCGTGACATCTGCCACGACGGGCACCTGAAACGACACAAGATCGGCAACGAGCTCGCCGACGAGCTCGGGGTCGAGCCCTGGCGGGATGCTGCCCGAGATCGCAACAGCATCCGCTTCACGGCCCAATTGCTTCGCTCGATCAATAAAAGCGGATGCTTCGTCGGCCGAGAGCTCCGGCCCGTGCTCGTTGAGCACGGTCGCCTCGCCCGTCGCTTCGTCAACGAATGCCGCCGAGCGGCGCGTGTCGCCGGCAATTGGTACAAGCGTCGTCGCGATACCGCTGCGGGTCAGTTCGGCCCCGAGTTCTTGCCCCGTCGCGCCGCCCGCTGTCGTGAGCGCACCAACCGGGATTCCGACCCTATTGAGCACGCGGGCGACGTTGAGGCCCTTGCCACCAGCACGCGCGAGTGCCGTCGGCACGCGGTGCGTCTCGCCCACTTCGAGGCGGGGCGTGTGCCACGTCAGGTCGATCGCCGGGTTCGGGGTCACGGTGAGGATCATGCCTCCATCGTTCCAGAACCGCACTGGCATTGACACTCCCAATCAAGCGATAGGCTGAGCGGAAACCTGCCGCGAACGCAACGATGCGCGCAACTCTGGGAGCTCATCAATGACTGATGCATTTATCTACGACGCTGTACGAACCCCGCGAGGTAAGAACAAGGGCGGCGCTTTGCACGGCGTCAAACCCATTGATCTGGTGAAGACCGTGATCGACGCGACGCTCGAGCGCAACCCGAGCTTGGATCCATCCGCTATTGACGATGTTGTGCTCGGTGTTGTCTCGCCCGTGGGGGAGCAGGGCGGTGTCATCGCCCGCGCGGCTGCCCTCATCTCGGGGTTGCCCGAGACGGTCGCCGGTGTGCAGGTCAACCGCTTCTGTGCCTCGGGCCTTGAGGCCGTCAATATCGCGGCGCAGAAGGTCGCGAGCGGATGGGAAGACTTTGTTCTCGCTGGCGGAGTTGAGTCGATGTCGCGCGTGCCGATCGGCAGCGACGGTGGCGCGTTCGCACAAGATCCGACCACGGCTTACGACACCTACTTTGTGCCGCAGGGCATTGGCGCCGATCTCATCGCGACGATCGAGGGTTTCTCGCGCGAAGACGTTGACGCCTTCGCGGCCCGCTCACAAGAACGAGCGGATGTCGCCTGGAAAGAGGGCCGCTTCGACAAGTCGATTGTGCCCGTCAAAGACATCAACGGCGTCGTGCTGCTCGATACTGATGAGCACCGCCGCCCCGGCTCGACTGTTGAAAGCCTCGGGCAGCTACCCGCGAGCTTCGCCAAGATGGGCGAGGAGGGTGGATTCGACGCCGTCGCACTGCAGAAGTACCACGGCGTCGAGAAGATTAACCACGTGCACGGGCCGGGGAACTCCTCGGGCATCGTCGACGGTGCCGCGATCATTCTGGTCGGTTCGAAGGAGGCGGGTGAGAAGCAAGGCCTCACACCACGCGCGCGCATCGTCGCGACGGCAGTGACGGGTTCGGAGCCGACCATCATGCTGACGGGCCCAACCCCGGCAACCGAAAAGGTGCTCGCGAAAGCAGGGCTGACCGTTGACGACATCGACCTCTTCGAGCTCAACGAAGCCTTCGCGGCCGTCGTCATGAAATGGCAGCGAGATCTGGGTATTCCCGACGACAAGGTCAACGTTAACGGCGGCGCGATTGCCCTGGGGCATCCGCTTGGTGCCACGGGGGCCATGATTCTCGGCACGCTGCTCGACGAACTCGAGCGCCGTGACCTCAAACGGGGCCTGGCAACGCTGTGCATCGGTGCAGGCATGGGTATCGCGACGATTATCGAACGGGTGTGAGGCAAAACATGAGCGAATACAACGGATACGCGTGGGAGCAGGGTGCCGATGGCATCGTCACGATAACGATCGATGACCCAAACAGCCCCGTCAACACCATGAACGACTACTTCCAAGCGGCCTTCCGTGCAACGGTTGATCGCCTGGAGGCCGAGCGCGACAGCATCACCGGCGTCATCCTGAAGTCGGCCAAGAAGACGTTCTTCGCCGGGGGAGACCTCAAGAAGCTTGCTGTTGCGAGCGTTGAGAACTCAGCCGAAGAAACCGCGCAAATCGATGGCATGAAGGCCGTGCTGCGCCGTCTCGAGCAGCTCGGCAAGCCCGTCGTCGCCGCGATCAACGGCTCGGCACTCGGCGGCGGCCTCGAACTGGCACTCGCAGCCCACTACCGCGTAGCAGCAAACGACGTTCGCGGCAGCCAGATCGGTCTGCCGGAGGTTTCGCTCGGCCTGCTGCCCGGAGGCGGTGGTGTGACCCGCACAGTTCGGATGCTCGGCCTACAGCAAGCACTCCAAAACGTCATCCTCCCGGCAACGCGCTTCAACCCGGAAGCTGCGCTCAAGCAGGGCCTCGTTGATGAGCTCGCCCCGCTCGATGAGCTCGATGCTCGTGCCCGTGCGTGGATCGCTGAGAACCCCGCACCGGTCAAACCGTGGGACGAGAAAGGCTTCCGCCTGCCCGGTGGCGCCGTCACATCACCCGCTGTCGCGTCGATGCTCCCGGCACTGCCGGCACTCCTTCGCAAACAGCTCAAGGGGCAGAACATGCCCGCCCCGCGTGCTGCCATGGCTGCCGCGGTCGAGGGCGCGTACGTCGACTTTGACACGGCATCCGAAATCGAAACCCGCTACTTCGTGAGCCTCACGCACACGCAGGTCGCGAAAAACATGATTCAGGCGTTCTTCGCCGACCTCGGCAAGATCAACGGGGGCGGCAGTCGCCCGAAAGACTTCCCCAAGTACACCGCGAAGAAGATCGGTGTGCTCGGTGCCGGCATGATGGGCGCGGGCATCGCGTACGTCTCGGCCAAGGCGGGTATCGAAGTCGTGCTCAAGGATGTTTCTCTCGAGGCCGCCGAGAAGGGCAAGGACTACTCGCGCGGGCTCGAAGCCAAGGCGCTTGAGCGGGGCAAGACAACCGCTGAGGAGCGCGAAGCACTGCTCGACCGCATCAAGCCGTCGGCAGATTTCGCTGACTTCGAAGGCTGCGACATGGTCATCGAGGCCGTCTTCGAATCAGTAGCCGTCAAACACGAGGTCTTCGGCCAGGTGCAAGACCTTGTGCTGCCCGACGCAGTGCTCGCCTCGAACACCTCGACACTGCCCATCACGAGCCTCGCCGAGGGCGTCGAACGGCAGCAAGACTTCATCGGCATCCACTTCTTCTCGCCCGTCGACAAAATGCCGCTCGTTGAGATCGTCAAGGGCGAAAAGACCTGTGACGAGGTGCTCGCGAAAGCCTTCGACTACGTTCTGCAGATTCGCAAGACACCCATCGTCGTCAACGACTCGCGTGGTTTCTTCACCTCGCGCGTGATCGGGCGGTTCCTCTCTGAGGGCATCGCGATGGTCGGGGAGGGAATTGAGCCCGCGTCGATCGAACAGGCTGCGCTGCAGGCTGGGTACCCGACAGGCCCGCTGCAACTGCAAGATGAGTTGACGCTCACGCTCAACCAGAAGATCCGCAGTGAAACGGATGCCGCAATCGAGGCAGTCGGTGGAACCCCCGAGAAGCACCCCGCGAACGCCGTGGTCGACTGGCTCGTCGACGAAGAAGATCGCATTGGCCGCAGAGCGGGCAAGGGCTTCTACGACTATGACGAGAACGGCCGCCGCACCGAAATCTGGCCCGGGCTGCGCGACAAGTACGCCAGTGGCGACACTGAGGTGCCGTTCGAAGACCTGCAAGAGCGGATGCTCTTCAGCGAAGCCCTCGATTCAGCCAACTGCTACGACGAAGGCGTGCTCACGAGCGCGGCCGACGCGAACATTGGATCGATCTACGGCATCGGCTTTCCGGCTTGGACGGGTGGTGTGCTGCAGTACATCAACCAGTACGAGGGCGGTCTGCAGGGCTTCGTCGATCGCGCGAACGAGCTCGCCGACACCTACGGTGAGCGCTTCCGCCCTTCGCCCGCGCTCGTCGAGCGCGCCAAGCTCGGGGACTCGTTCAAGTAAGCCTTACGACGGGTTTCTCGCTTGAGTACGGTCGTAAAGGTGACTTGAACAAGAGAAGCTCTCGTTCAGGTCGGGTTTACGTCGCCCCAGCTGACGTTTTGACCGTCGTAAGGGTGACTCGAACGGAGGAGCTACAGGCTCTTCGGGAGGCGCTTGCCGTAGATGACCTCGTTGGTCATGTAGCGGTTCGACACGATGATCGCCGAGGCGACACCTGCGAACGCAGCCGAAGCGTGCGATTGCCACGTGACGTTCGGCTCGGGCGTCAGCAAGCCAGAGGTCAATGCGAAGCCATACGCCGCGAGCACAAGGATTGCGATGATCCCGTACCGGTAGCGGTGCCGCGTGTTCCACCCCACGAACATGCGCGCGACGACATATGTCCCGTAGCCGATGACGATCGCCGAAGAACCCTGCGTGATTGTGCCGGGGGCATGCGTGAACCACGCGCCCGCACCGGAACCAACCGCGATCAGCGCGGTGATGAACCAGAAGCGCCATCCGCCACCGGATTCAATCGAGACGAACCAGCCGAGCAGGAGCATCGGAATCGTATTGATGATGAGGTGGATGAGGTCGGTGTGCAAGAACGGTGCAACGATGAGCCCCGGGACCCCCTGCGTCGCCCACGACTCAACACCGAGGTTTGCCAAGGCATCCGGCCAGATGGCCATGACAAGGCGCACGCCATACATGAGCGCCACGAGGATGAGGGGCGGCATAAAGCGCTTGAGCAGATAGGTGCCGCGATCGTCACGCGAACTCGACGAACGGCTTGAACTTCGATTGGCCGTGCGCCGTTTGCTCCTCTTCGACCGGCGCTTGGGCGGGTCGAGGTAGCCGGGTGGCACATTGCTGTCGTAGTCGGGGCTCACGGCTCCATCGTGGCAGAACGACCGGTCAAAAGGGCAGCAACCATGCCACCGATTGCACCAAAGAGGTGTGCCTGCCAGGAGACACCCGGCCCCGCGCCGATGATGCCGCCGACCATCGCACCGCCGTAAAGCGCGATGATCACGAGCGCAATCACCGCGTAGCCAATGCGGTGGCCCATGCTTGCCGAGCCGACAAAGACTCGCGCAACCACATAGGCGAAGTAGCCGAAGACGAGCGTCGATGCGCCTACCGTGAGCTGGCCAGGGGCGTTGACGAGCCACACGCCCGCCCCGCCGACAAGCGCGATGATGAGTGTGTTGAGCCAGAACTTGCCGCCGCCCTCGATCGAAACAAGCCAGCCGAGAACGAGCAGCGGCAGCGAATTCGCAATGAGATGCGCCCAATCGGCATGCAGGAAGGGGCTGATGAGAATCCCGGGCAGCCCCGAAAGATCCCACGAGCGGATGCCCGCACCACGAAAGCTCCCCGGCAACACCTGATCTGCCGCCTGCACAAACCACATGATTGCCACCAAAATGAGTGGCGGCCAGAACCGGGAGAGAAACGGATGCTTCGTCGCGGGCGCGTCCTCAAGACTCATGGCTCTATCGTCGCACCTCGCGCATCCGATTCCGATGAATTTAGGCTAACCTTACCTTCGTGGCCGAAACGACAACGCGAGCCCCGAAGCGCGGGTTCAGTGGCGCAATCATGCGCCAGGCAGGAACTCCCGAGTACACCGTCACGGTGACCGGCCGCGAAGAGATCACCCCGCACGTTGTGCGTATCTGGGTGCAGTCTGATGGCATTTTCACAGAAGCCCCTGCGGACCCCACGTCGTGGTTGCGTTTCTGGTTCCCCGACCCCGATGGCGGCGACGAAGAACACCAGCGTGCCTACACAATCATTGAGCCCGATACCGAGGCCGACACCTTCGCGATCGACATGGTGCTGCATGAGCCCGCTGGACCCGCGTCGAAATGGGCCACGGTCGCCAAGGTTGGTGACCAGATCGACGTTCACGTGCTCGGTCGCACCTTCAGTGTTCCCGCCGAAGATGAGTTGCCCGATGGCTACCTGCTGATCGGGGATTCCGCCTCAATCCCCGCCATCCGCGAGATCATCGAGGCTCTGCCCGAGGGGCTGCCGATTGAGTTGTACCTCGAGCAGCATGATCCGCTCGATCGAGAGATTCCGCTCGGTGCAGATCGCCCCGGTGTGAACCTGCACTGGGTTGAGCGCAAAAACCCCGGGAGCCTCGCTGCTGCCCTGGAACCGCGGAACTGGGCGAACTGGCATGCCTGGGTTGCACCCGAGACGGCGGCACTGAAGTTCATTCGTGAGCGCTTGAAGGAGTTTGGCTTCCCCAAGACCGAGATCACGGCGCAGGGCTACTGGATTCACGGCCGTGCCATGGGTAAGAAGCGCACGAAAGAAGACAAGCTTGCCGAAGAGCAAGCAGCCGCCGAGGCACAGGCAACACTCGCCGCGGCAAAGGCGTCGGAGCCGGATGCCGCTGCCGCGAGCCAGTGGCGCGCCGCGGGTGGTGCTCGCCTGCTCTCGCCACTCAAGACGCAGTTCTGGGTCGCGGGTATCGTTCAGGCACTCATCACGGTCATCCAGCTTGCGCCGTTCATCTTCCTGACGGAGTTCGCCCGGCAGCTCCTCGCCGGTGCAGGGCGCGAGAGCCTCGTTACCCTGGGGCTGTGGGCGGCGGGGTTCATGCTGCTCGGTTCCGTTCTGACGATCGCGCTCATGATCTGGATGCACCTCGTTGATGCGCGGTTCGAGCGAGAACTTCGCCAACGGCTGCTCGAGAAACTCGCGCGCGTGCCCCTGGGCTGGTTCTCGAACCGGGGGAGCGCCGGCATCACGCAACTTGTACGCGACGACACGCTCGCCTTGCACTACCTCGTGACCCACGCGGTATCGGATGCCGTAGCGGCCGTCGTTGCACCCCTCGTCGTACTGACGTACCTCTTCACGGTCGACTGGCGAATCGCTCTCGCGCTGTTCATTCCTGTCTTGGTATATATCGTCGCGATGTACATGATGGTCATCCAGTCGGGTGACAAGTCATCACGCGCTTTGGCCTGGAACGAGAAGATGATTGGCGAGGCATCCGCGTACCTCGAGGGCCAACCGGTCGTTCGCGTCTTTGGTGGCGGCGCGGGCTCCCAGTTCCGCGGTCGGGTGAGCGAGTTCACCGACTTCCTCGAGCGTTGGCAGCGCCCCTTCACGGGCAAGAAGGCGTTCATGGATATCGCCACACGCCCCATCACCTCGCTGCTCGTCATTTGCGCGCTTGGCACGGTGCTCATCGTGAGCGGAGCCATGCAACCCATCAGCATCTTGCCGTTCCTCTTCTTGGGAGCAGGTTTCGGTGCACAGCTTGTTGGCATCGGCTACGGCATGGCCGGGCTGCGGGACGGCCGGGCTGCCGCGCGCCGTGTGCAGACGGCACTCGAAACGGATGAGCTCGCGACCGCTGTCGCCGAGGCTCCCGCCAAGAACACTGCAGGCTTGAGCTTCGACAACGCGAGCTTCGCATACCGGTTGGGGCAGAACGTGCTGAACGGCGTCTCGTTCGATTGCGCGCCCGGAACGCTCACGGCCATCGTCGGCCCGAGCGGAGCGGGCAAATCGACCCTCGCGAACCTTGCGGCGCGCTTCTACGACGTGACGGGCGGCGCGGTTCGCGTCCTTGGTGACGATGTGCGCTCACTCGAGACAGACGAGCTCTACAAGCGCATCGGCTTTGTCTTCCAAGATCCACAACTGGTGAACGCATCCGTTGCCGAAAACATCGCGCTCGCCAAACAGGGCGCGAGCCGCGAAGAAATTGAGCGGGCCGCGCAGGCAGCGCAAATCCACGACCGCATCACGCGCATGCCGGCCGGCTACGACACCATCATTACTCCCGACAGCGGGCTCTCTGGTGGCGAGCGGCAACGTATCGCGATCGCCCGTGCAATTTTGGCGGATGCCCCCGTGCTCGTGCTTGACGAGGCAACCGCGTTCGCCGACCCCGAGAGCGAATACGAAGTGCAACAGGCCATCCGTGCGCTCACGCACAACAAGACCGTTATGGTCATCGCGCACCGACTGCACACGATCGTGGGAGCAGACCAGATTGTTGTGCTGGAAAACGGCAACGTCGCAGAAAAGGGCACGCACACGGAACTCCTGGCAAACCACGGCCGGTACCGAGATCTGTGGAACGCGAGCCGGGCGGAGGTCAGCGCATGATCCGCGCAGTGTGGTCGCTCATTCCGAGCGAAATGCACCCGAAAGCTCGCGTGTATGCGGCTCTCGTCGCTCTCGCGGCCATTCTCAATGCGGTCGCGACCATTGCGCTCGTTCCGCTTATCGCAGCGCTCTTCGGGCCGCGACCCGCCGATGCCTGGCTGTGGCTCGGAGTGCTTGCCGGTTCGATGCTGTTGACCTGGGCCATCGATGCCTTCTCGAAACGCACAGCGAACGATGTCGCGTGGGCCACCCTGCACACGGCGCAGCACACGCTCGCCAACCACGTGGCGCAGGTACGCCAGCAGTGGTTCAACACCGAGAACACCGCGCTCACTCGCCAGGCGGTTGGGACGGCGGGCTTTGATCTCGTGACCTTCTTGACACACCTCGTGACGCCCATCATCGTGGCGTTCGTTATGCCGCCTGCCCTGGCCATCGGCCTGCTGTTCGTTTCCGTGCCCCTCGGGATCACGGCGCTCATCGCCGTGCCGGTTCTCTGGCTCGCATTCTGGGCAAGCGGTCGCTTCATGAAGAAGGCCGACGCTGAACTCGCTACCGCGAACGCCCAGCTTGCCGAGAGCCTGCAAGAGTTCGCGCGTGCTCAGCCTGCATTGCGGTCGAGCCGACGCGTCGACGCAGAGCGCACGCGCGTTGGGCAGGCTTTGACGCAGCAAGAGCACTCCATGCGAAAGCTCATCTTCCTGCAGATCCCCGGCCAACTGCTGTTCAGCCTGGCAACGCAGGCAACGCTCCTCGCGCTGGCCGTCGTCATCGCCTGGCAGTTCACTTCTGGGGCCATCACGGCCGTGCTGGGCATTGGCCTGCTCGTTGCAGGCGTCCGCTTTATCGAAGCCATCTCGGAGCTTTCCCGTTGGGCTGCTGCAGCAGAGAGCACGACGGGCGCCTTCGAGCGTCTCGACACGGTGCTCGCTGCGCCCTCGCACGCCGTCGGCTCACAAGATACGAAGGTGCAGGGTGCACCGCGCATTCGCCTCGAGAACGTTGACTTCGCTTACGACGGCGAAGTTCCTGTGCTGCGCGATCTCAACCTCGCCTTCGAACCCGGCACAACGACGGCGATTGTGGGGCCGAGCGGCTCCGGCAAGTCCACGATTCTCTCGCTCATTGCCGGGCTCGAACACCCGACCGGAGGGAAGGTCCTCGTGGGCGATCACGACATCGCCGAACTGAGCGCTGACGCCCGTCGCGGGATGTCGACGTTTGTTTTCCAGCATCCGTATCTCTTCGATGGCAGCATTCGCGACAACATCTCCCTCGGGAATGAAACGGATGTCTCAGCCCCAGCCGCGCTTGCCCGCGTCACACCCGCCCTCGGCCTCGACGACCAGGTCGGCGAACGCGGCGGCAGGCTCTCGGGTGGGGAACGTCAGCGCGTGTCGATTGCACGTGCCCTGGCCAAGCCCGCGCCAGTCCTGCTCGTGGACGAGGCAACGAGCGCACTCGATGCCGAGAACGAACGCGCCGTCGCGGATTCGCTTGTCAACGACCCCGTCGCGCGCACACGCGTAATCGTGGCACACCGCCTCTCGAGCATCCGTGAGGCAGATCGTGTGCTCTTCCTCGAGGACGGCGCGGTAGTCGAAGACGGCACGGTTGACGAACTCATCCAACTCGGCGGGCGCTTCGCAACCTTCTGGAAGCACCAGGAAGCCGCCGCCGAGTGGGAGCTCGCCGAACGCTAATTGCGTTCGGCAGTGCGGGGTGTGTTGCTCCAGGCGAGCGGCGAACCAGGCTCGAGTGCGACAAATTCGCCGCCGCCTTGCTCCGTCGCCCACGCCAACCGTTGCCGGTGCATGGGGAGCCCGATGTCGTCTGAGAGCGTCTTATCGTGCGTGCCAAAACACACGCGCGGGGCGATGGCGAGCACAAAATCCATCGCGTCGGCGATCTTCAACCACGGTGCACCCGTGGGGCATGCGAGCACTTTGACGTCGCGGCCCTCGGGTACGGCCCAGGAATCGCCGGGGTAGTAAAACTCGTCGTTGATGAGCACGCCGACGTTGTCGATGACGGGGATCGAGGAGTGGATGACGGCGTGCTTCCCGCCGAAGAATTCGAGCGTGAAGTTGCCGACGGTCACCGTATCTCCCGGGGCAACTTCGGTCACGGGCACAATATCGCCGACAGCCGCGACGACCCCCGCGGGGCCATAGAAGACTGCCTGGGGTGCGGCATCCGCGATGGCGCGGAGCTGTTCTGGGGTCCAGTGGTCCGGGTGCTCGTGCGTCACGATCACGGCGACGAGGCGCGTGAGGTTGACGAATTCCGCGATGGGGCGCGTGAAGTTCCCGGGATCGATGATGAGCCGTTGCCCGTCAAGATCGATGCGCAGCGCGGCGTGCTCGTATCTCGTGTAGTGCATGCCTCAACGCTAGCCGGGCATCAGCGGTAGTAGGCAGCGAAACGTCCGTTGGGGCCGTCGAGAACCGTGACGGGCGTGCGGAAGACGCGTGTGAGTACCTCATCCGTGATGATCTCATCGGGCGTGCCGTGCACGGCCACCTTGCCATCATCCATCGCGACGATGTAGTCGCTATATGAGGCGGCGAAGTTGATGTCGTGCAGCACAATGACGATCGTGCGGCCCAGCTCATCCGCTGCTCGCCGCAGTTGCTTCATCATCTGCACTGAGTGCTCGGCATCGAGGTTGTTCAATGGTTCGTCGAGCAGGAGGTACTCGGTATCTTGCGCGAGCACCATCGCGACATAGGCGCGCTGCCGCTGGCCGCCGGAGAGCTGATCGAGAAAGCGTTGCTCAAGATGCGTGAGATTCAAGAAGTCGATTGCCTCAGAGATCTTGTCTTCGTCTGTTTGGGTCAAACGCCCGCCACTGTAGGGGTACCGCCCAAAACTCACGAGTTGGCGAACCGTGAGCCGTGTGACGAAATGGTTCTCTTGACGCAGGATCGAGACGTGCTTGGCAACCTCTTTCGAGGCGGACTTTTGCACGTTGACGCCGCCAACTTCGATCGTGCCAGCGTCGGGGGCCATGAGTCGCCCCATCATCGTCAGCAGCGTCGACTTGCCCGCGCCGTTCGGCCCAACCAGGGCGATGATGCCGCCGCTTGCCAGCTCGAGCGTGACCGGCCCGATCTCGACTTCGTGGCTATAGCGTTTCGTGACGTTTTCTAGGGTGATCACAGTCGGCCCTTTCGCAGGATGACAAACAAGAACAGGAGCCCACCGATCAGCTCGACGATGATCGTGACGGCATCGACGAGCGTCAACACATGGCGCAACAAGAAGTACGCGGATGCCAGGATCACGTACCCCATGAGCCATGCAACTGGCAGCACCCGGCGGTGATCATAGGTGTCGGTGACGATGTAGGCGAGGGTCGCAGAAAGGAAACCGAGGAACATCATGGGCCCGACGAGCGAGGTGCTCATCGCCATAAGCACCGACACGAGGGTCAAAACAAGCATGACCTGTCGTTTGTGGTTGAGACCCAGATTCGTGGTGATGTCACTGCCCAGTGCGACGACATTGAGACGGTTTGAGAGCAACCAAATCGCGGCCATGGTGAGAACCACAATCGGAATGACAAACCACAAGAACTCAACGTTCGCGTTGCCGACGTTGCCGAAGAGGCGGGCGCTGAGCACATCGAAAGCGCTGGGGTCGAGCATCTGCTGCATGAAGGTTGAGAGTGACCCCATACCGGCGCCGAGGATGATGCCCACGAGCAGCATGACGTGCAGGTTTCCGAGCTTGCCTGAAAGCAACCACGAGTACAGCAACACGGCAAAGATCACCATCATTGCCGCCTGCAACAGAAAACGTGTGAAACCCGACAGCTGCACAATGCCGTTGATTCCAAAAAAGAACACAATCGAGGTCTGCACGAGAACGTACAGTGATTCAAAACCCATGATCGAGGGCGTAATGATGCGGTTGTTGGTCACAGTCTGGAACGCAACAGTCGCGAACGCTTGTGCGCAGGTAATGAGCAGCATCACGACAATTGAGTTCACGCGCATGCCTGAGATGCGCCACCACTTTTCGCTGAACAGTTCGTAGTTGTTCCCCCAGGTCAGAATGAGTGCCGTGACGACAATTGCGCCCACAATGAGTGCGCCGAGGATCGCAAGATAACGACGGCGGTGCGCGACATCCGCATACGGGCCAAAGGAGCGCCTGGCAGGTGCGCTAACGTACATTCGCCCTCCTCGTGCGCAACAGCAGCGCGATGAAGACGACCGAGCCGACGATACCCAAGACGAGTGAGATCGGAATTTCGAACGGCATGATGATCGTGCGGCCAATGAGATCGCAGATCATGATGACCCAGATACCCGCGAGGAACACCCACGGAATGTTCGCGCGCAAATCATCTCCGCGGAACATTGAGACGATGTTGGGCACGATCAAACCAAGAAACGGCAAGAATCCGACGATGACGGTCACGATCCCCGTGACTACCGAAACCAGCCCCACGCCCAACAGCACAATACGGTCGTAGTTCAGGCCCACATTCGTTGCAACATCTTTGCCGAGCCCCGCAACGGTAAAGCGGTCAGCAACAAAAACCACGACGATCGCAGCGATGAGCACGCCCCAGAGCGGCTCGTAGCGTGTCGCTTCGATGTGCGTAAAGCTGCCCTGGAACCATCCACCGATCACCTGCAAGAGGTTGAAGTGCAGTGCAAGGAACGTCGAGAGGGCGCCTGTGACGGCGCCGAACATGATGCCGACAATCGGCACGATGAGCGACGACTTCAGGGTTACGCGTCGCAGAAACACGAAGAAGATGAGCGTACCGACGATGCCGAACACGATCGCCGTGAGCATTTTGCCGAGCACGCCAGAACTCGGGAAAACAATAAAACACATGAGCAGCCCCAACCCAGCCCACTCGGTCGTCCCCACAGTGGAGGGTTCGACAAAGCGGTTCTGTGTCATGAGCTGCATAACAAGGCCGGCCATAGCCATACTCGCCCCAGCAAGCACAAGCGCGACAGTTCGGGGGATGCGTGTGATCGTCAGGAACCGGCGTTGTTCCGGGTCGCTAAGGTCAGCAACACCAACGAGGATCGACACGGCGATAAGCGCGATGGTCGCGAGAATCGCGAGGATGAGCGGCCAGCCGAAAACGCGTGTTTCGCTCGTGCGGGTGTGTGAGGTGAGCGCGTCAACGTGTGTAACGCGTGGCCCGACGTGAGGTTGTGAAGTCATAAGAGTGCGGGGGACCAGTCGAACGGATGCATCCGCCACTGCCGCGCGAGATCACGCGAGCAGCGACGGGTGCGCCGTTATACGCCCGAGTTACTTCTGTGCGTCGAAGACCTCTTTGAGACCGTTCAGAACCGAGATGTAGGCGTAGACATCTTCGGTCAGGTAGTAGTCAGCAGGCATGACATAGATCGCGTCATTCTTGACCGCGGGCAGCTCCGCAAGAGCGGGCGAGCCCTTGATGAGGTCGATTGCCGACTGGTCTTCACCCTCGCCGCTACCGACTGCTGCAGCGCGGTCGAGCACGAGCAAGATGTCTGCATTCGAGCCAGCGAGTGCCTCGAGCGAAACCTCGTCGCCCTGATCAAACGAGGTGCCTTCCGCGCTCAGAGCAGGAGTCAAGCCAAGCAGGCTAAAGAAGATGCTGGCACCGCGGCCATCGGTCGGGTTTGAATAGTTGATCTCTTTGCCGTTGGTGACAAGGCCGAGCACGGTCTTGTCTGGGTTGTATGACGTTTTCGCAGTTTCGACGGCGTCGTGGAACTCGGTGATGAGATCGGCAGCTTCCTGCTTCTTGTTGAAGATGTCGCCCAGGAGTGTGAGACTCTGCACAACGAATTCGTCTGCGGTCGTCTCATTCGGAGCACTCGTGTCAACGAACGGCACACCAGGGGCCGCGGCCTTGACGCCTTCGGCGGTGTCGCCGCCATAGCGGTAGCCGTTGATGATGAGATCGGGATCAGCGGCAACGATCTGCTCAAAGTCAGGCTCGCGGTGAGTTCCGGTGTTGAGGATCGCCTCGTCGTCCTTGAGCGGGTTGTTGGGGCTCATGAGATCGCGCGGGGCAACCGTGACGGGCAGATTCCAATCGGCCGCGAGCTGGAAGAAGCGGTTGTCTGTCAGCGCGATGCTGTCTGCGCTCTCGATCGTGACCTCGTTGCCTGCCAGGTCAGTAACGGTGACGGGGTAGTAGCTTTCCGGTTCTTCAGTCGCCGGTGCTTCAGTTGCTGGAGCCTCGGTCGCGGGTGCCTCGGCGGCCGGGGTGCTTGCGCCACAGCCGGTCAAGACGAGCAATGCGACACCGCCGAGCGCGAGAGTTGAAAGGTATTTGGGCGTAGACATAGACGGGCTCCTGGTTCCGTATAGGGGGCAAATCTGAGGCGCAACGAGGCGCCCAGAACCAACCAATTTAGGTTAGGCAAGCCTGAATTGGCTCCTAGATAGGTTAGCCTTACTCCCATGGGTACTGTCAACTCGGGGTTCACCCTCGATCGAAAAATGAACGAGCTCAAGTTCCGCTCGGTAAAGCTCGCAAGCCGCGAATGGCTCGCACAAAACTACGTGCGCGTGCGGCTCCAGGGCGACGATCTCGCGGGGTTTGACTCACCCGGTTCTGACGACCATATCCGCCTGTTTTTCCCGGAATCGCCCGCCGAAACGGTCGAGCAACTTCGTGAAGCGCCGAGCCGTGAGTACACGCCGCTTGAGTGGGGCGACGACTGGCTCGACATTGAATTTGTTGTGCATGGTGACGAAGGTGTTGCAGGCCCGTGGGCTGCAAAAGCCGACATTGGGACTAAGATCGGTGTGGGCGGGCCGCGCGGTTCCATGATCATCGACGGCACCCCCGGTGCCTGGTTCCTCGTTGGCGACGAGACAGCAATCCCTGCAATTCGCCGGTTCGCCGCGCTCATTCCCGGCGGTATTCCGGCAAAGATCGTCGTCGAGGTTCCCAAGAAAGAAGACGAGGTCGAGATCGAAGCGCCCATTGAGGTGACGTGGCTGCACCGCCACAGCGACCCCTCGGGTTCGAAGCTCATCGAATACCTTGACGGGCTCACCGAATCGGATGCGCTCGACCAGAACCCCTTCGTGTTTATCGCCGCCGAGCAGTCAATCGTGAAGTCGGGTCGCGCCCTCTTGCGGCGTTGGAACGTCGACACCGAGAAGGCTGTTGTGAAGGGTTACTGGAAGCGCGGCGAAGTCGAGTACCACGCGCCCCACTAAGCAATTCCGAGCCGCACGGCATGCGATTTTGCACAGCGTCAATCGCATGCCATAATTGAACGGTTGCCCACGGGCAACATGGCCCCATCGTATAGCGGCCTAGTACGCCGCCCTCTCACGGCGGTAACGCGGGTTCGAATCCCGCTGGGGTCACCGGAACGAAAACCCCCGCTCAGGCGGGGGTTTTCGCATTTCCGAGACGATCATCTGAGCATGCATGTGATTGGACTCACTCTTCGATCATGAGTGTCCGGCTCTTTGCCATGGCTAAATTCAGGAAACTATCTCCTCTGCACGAACCCTATATATACTCGGCAGAGATGCTGCCATCCGCCGAAATAGATCGTATGAGCCTGCCTCGCAGGACTGCGGTCCGTGCAGCGGCAATCCGATATCGACCCCTCGCGCTGGCTTTTCGCATCGTCGCCTTGCTCCTCGCAAGCACTGGGGTCGTCCGCGTCTCCGGACTGTTCACAGCCGCTCCGACGCCCTCTGCGTTCCTGTTCTACACGGTCCAGAGCAACCTGTTGTGCATCGTGTGGCTCATACTCCTGATCATCTGGACCATCCGAGACCTTCGTCGTCACGGCGTACACGGCACATCAACGCCGTCGGCCCGGTGGAGCGGAGCGGTGATGATGGCGATCACCGTCACCATGGTCATCTATCTCTTCGTGCTACTTCCCGCAGCGTTCCGGCAGCCTGGAGCGTACGAGCCGTTCACGCTCACCGACACGCTCGTGCACATTGCGACGCCGTGCTTGCTCATCCTCGACTGGCTGCTGTTCGTCGGCAAAGGCAGTTTCCGCTGGTTCGATCCGCTGCTCTGGGCGCTGATCCCGCTCGCGTACCTCGTCTTTGGCTTCACCGCCGGTGCGTTTGGCGTGGAGTTCTACCCGGGCCAGACATTCCCGTATCCGTTCATGGACGTCGCCACGCTTGGTGTCGGCGGAACTACCGCATGGATCATCGGGCTCACCGTCGCTATGGAAGCAATCGGCTTCCTCTACGTCACGATCGATCGTGGGCTTGGTCTCATCGCCAACTCCATCACGGCTCGCCGTTCCGCCTGACACTCAATGCAAGGGAATCCTCCGTTGTCCTCCAGCTCGAAGAAATTCATCGCCAGCACCGGCCTCCTCCCGCTCGCACTCGCGCTCTCCCTCACGGGGTGTGCGGGGGATACGGGTGCGGAACAGTCCTCGAACCCCGTCGCCACCTTCCAAGTGGCGGGGGACGAGACATTCAAGATCGAACTTGCCACGCCCGAACTCGTCGAACATGCCCAGAGACTCTTGGCGGGTGAGCAGATCGCGGGGATTCCCCTGGGATTGGTTGTTCGCGACGATCCGGGCGTCAACGCGCCCTGGTCGTGGCACATCGATCCCGCATCGCTGGAGTTCGCACAGATAACCATCGAAGTATGCGACGGACTACCCAGTTTCGTGGAAGACGGCACTGTCACCAGCGACCACTACTGCCCCTGGTCGGCCAAGATCATCTCGATCTCGTAATTTCTGCTGTTTGCGGCGCATGAAGCGGAAAGCGGTTATTGAGACAGGGTGAGGTTCAAGTGCCCTGGGGCTCTCGACATGACCTGGGGCGCGTGACGCGGATTGGGCCTGCCGACGAGCTGACTCTCGCCACGCTCAACGTACACCTCGACGCTCTTGGATTATCCGCCACCACAGGGGCGTCCACGTGGCAACATTTTGGCAACGAACGCAGACGACTCGATTTGTTAGAGGGCACTTGATGCACTCGAAACTGTTGAGAACACAGGCCGAAACGGGGTCAGTTACGCCATGACGGGGGAGCGGATTCCCCTCTCACGGCGGTAACTCGGGTTCGAATCCCGCTGGGGTCACCAAACACAATTCGCCTCCACCTTCGGGTGGGGGCAGATTGTGTTTTGTCTGTACATCCGTGAGGCTGATGATCCCGTCAGGCGCTCGAACCCTAAGCTTGTCAGTCAGCCCCTACCGGGCGCTGCCTCACGGGAGCGAGTGCATTCGCCACGATGACCGAGGTGATCGCGGCTGAGGCGAGGATGGCCGCCAGCACGACGATCTGAAATCGCCCGGCTTCGAGCGGGTTGAGCCCACCGAAGATTGCGCCGATGAACGCCCCGGGGAGCGTCACGAGACCCGTTGTTTTTGTCTGATCAGTCGAGGGCACGAGTGCCTCGTGGATTGCGAGCTTCGCAATATCGCTTGTGGCTTGCCGCGGCGTTGCACCGAGCGCGAGCCACCCTTCAACCTCGCTCCAGCGCTCATCGATCCGTTGATACACCTGCCGTGCAGCAAGGGTTGAAGCCGTCATGGCATTGCCAATCAGGATGCCGCCGAGAGCGAGCACATAGCGCGGCTGAAACTCAATCGCTCCCGTGACGAAGATGATGACGAGGCTGGTTCCAACGCCTGTCAGCATCGCGCCGGCGATAACCGTAAAGTGGCCTGTACTCCAGCCGATGTGCCGCGTGCTCGTGACAGCGGCGACAATGAACATGACGGCGAGTGCGAGCCCGACCCACCACGGATCGGCAATGACACCCGTCAAGATGAAACTCAGAATCGCGAGTTGTGCGGCACCACGCACGACGGCCAAGGCCGGCGCCCACCATCGCGGAACTCGCGCAATAACCAAAACGACAGCGCCGATCGCGATGAGCAACCCCACGGCGATGAGCGTGGGGGTGAGGTTCGCGGGCGTTGTCATGTTCTCTTCTTAGCAAGAATCCCGCTCCACGTTGAACGGGGGCGGGATTCTTGCTGCGGTGAGCTCGCGCTACTCGTCAGATTTCGTGTACCGGTTCGCGCGCTGGCGTTTGATGAACCACCAGATGAGCCACACGGGGGTACCGATGAGGAGAGCCCAGGGCACGATGAACGCGACGGCGACAACCACTGAGTAGAGCGATGCGACGAAGGCGTTCCAGCCTGCTTTGAGCCCGTCAACGAAGCCACCCGAATCGGGCTTCGCGACCTCGGCGGGGGTCGAGAGGTTGATCCACACATCCGACATCGCAACACGCGACTCCAGGTCACTGAGCGACTGTTGCTGCCAATCAAGTTGCGCCTGACGGTCGGTGATTGCTTGCTCGAGGGTGATGACATCGCTCAGGTTCGTTGCCTGCCCCATGAGCTCGTTGAGCTTCTTGAGCGAGGCCTCGCCCGCCGCGATCTGCGAGCGCAGCTCATTGCCCCAGTTCGTTTGGTCATCGGTGCTCACGTTGCTTGAGATCACGGTGCCGTAACCGCCCAGATCCTTCAGGAAGGACTCCAACTGGTCGGCTGGTACGCGCACCGCGAGGTATCCATAGGTGTCTGGAATCTCAGCCGTGGATGACGCCGCATCGACCGGCCGCGGCTCGGGGTATTTGCCGTCGTTCGTGCCGATCGACAGCGTCTGCACCTGGCCACCCAGGGCGGCAACTTTCGCCTCGATCTGCTCGGCAGCGTCGCGAATAACATCGACCCGCAGTTCGACATTCGCCGTCTTGACGATGTCACGGGCCGCACTGTCCTGCGCGGTCGGGCTGTCAGCCGCGACCGCAGCATCGCTTGCGATGCTTTCCTGCTTGGTCATGTCCAAACTCGCACGCCCACCGCTCTGATCCATAGGGTATGCCTCCATGGATGAGCCATCAAGCTGCGCAGGGGCATCGTAGGCAAACGCTGGTTCAGCGGCACTTTCGCTGGCAACGGTGTTGCCCGCGCCCAATCCGCCCAGTGCGAGCGGTGCGACAAATGCGCCGAGCGCGAATGCCGCGGCGAGTGAGAGCCCTGTGATCCAGGTGCGGCGTGAGGATTTCTGCGGGCTTTGCGTCTGAATCTTGCCGATGATGTTCTTCTCCATGCGCTTGATGGCGTGGTCTGAGAGCTCAGGGAGCTCAATCTGGTCGTGTGTCGTGTTCATGCTGATTCCGCCGATCGCGTGTCGTCGAGCGAGTCTCGAAGGTGGGAGCGCACGCGGCTCAAACGGTTGCGTACGCTGCCGTGCGAGATGCCGAGGGCATCCGCTGCTTGTTCATATGAGTACCCATCGACAGCGCAGAGTGTGAAAACGGCCCGATCAGTTTCGCCGAGTCGTGCGCACTCGTCGGCGATTTTCTCGGCCAGTGCCTCTGCGATCACTTGCTGCTCAACATCCGTTTCTGCGGCAAGGTGTTCGTCGAGCGCGGCACCCGCGTGCTCCCGGTCGCGGATTTGCTTGCGCACACGATTCGACGATTGGTAGCGACAAATCGTGACGAGCCAGGGCAAGAGCGAATCGTTTTCGAGTGTGAGTTCTGGCATTTTTTTCCACGCCGTCACAAATGTCTCTTGCGTGACATCCTCTGCATCGGATGCGCCAACGAGCGCGTGCGCTACCCAGTACACGGGTCGCGCGTATTCGCGATACAGCGTGCGGAACGCTCGCTGGTCACCGGCTGCAGCCGCTGTGACGAGGCTCGCATCGCTCACGATTGCGCTCATAGGCTCCCTTTCGGTGGGTCTCGCTTGAACAGTGTCACGACGAAAAGAATCGTCTCACGGCAGATGTTTGTGTGGTGCTGAGCCTTGCTGACAGCGTGTGCGGCTATGCTTGCACGAGCGAGAGGGAGTATCCCGTCAGCGCGCATTCGTCATCACGTTCTTTGCACTCGCAAGATCCGGATGCGCACCGCGACACGAGGTGTTGCGGGGGAGAGACTTTCGGCCTCAGTTCATGACGCTCCTGAAAGGCTCCCCGGTTGATTCCTCTGTGGTTTGAAATCACCTCGATGATCGTGCTGACGCTCATCCTCATCGCTGACCTCACCCTCGTGAAGTTGCGCCCTCACGTACCAAGCACGAAAGAGAGCACGGCCTGGGTCGTGTTCTACGTGTCGCTCGCCATGATCTTTGCGGGTTTGCTCTGGTACTTCGCAAGCGGCCAGTACGCCCTGGAGTTTGTCACAGGGTGGGCACTCGAATACAGCTTGAGCATCGACAACCTCTTTGTTTTCGTGCTCATCATGGCGCAGTTCGCGGTGCCGAAGAAGCTCCAGCAGCAGGTGCTCATGGTCGGCATCATCATCGCGATCATCCTGCGCGGCCTCTTCATTCTGCTGGGCGTCACGCTCATCGAGCACTTCACGCCCATCTTCTACATTTTTGGCGCGTACCTCATCTTTGTCGCGATCAAGCAGGCGATGCCCGAAGCCGAAGAAGACGCTGCCAAGCGAGAGAACCTGCTCGTTCGCATCGTGCGCCGAAACTTCGAAGTGACCGATCACTACGACGGCTCAAAGCTCACGACCATGGTCGATGGCAAGAAGGCGCTCACGCCCATGCTGCTCGTATTCGTCGCGATCGGTGTGACGGACCTCATGTTCGCGCTCGACTCGATCCCGGCAATCTTCGATGTCACCAAGAGTGGCTTCATCGTCTTTACGGCCAATATCTTCGCCCTCATGGGCCTTCGCCAGCTCTACTTCTTGCTGGGCGATCTGCTCGACAAGCTCAAGTACCTGCACTACGGCATCGCCGCGATCCTCGGCTTCATCGGTGTCAAGCTCATCATGCACGCCATGCACGAGAACGAGCTGCCCTTCATCAACGGTGGCCAGCCCATCGAGTGGATCCCCGACATCCCCGTCTGGGTCTCGCTCGCGTTCATTGCCGTGGCAATGTCGATCGCAACGATTGCGAGCCTCGTGTCACTCAAGAAGAGCGGTGACGAGGCTCGCGATGAGGCGGATGCTTCGGCCTAAGCCTTCCCGCCGAGGGCTTGCTCAGCTGCGGCTTCGAGTGAGCCCACGGCGGCCTTGGTTGCAGCCTTCGTTGCGCCCTTCTTGACTTGTTTTTTCGCAGCGCCCTTGACCTCTGATTCTGCGAGCTGTGTGCCAAGACCACTGAGACTCGTCGGCACGTGACCCGGCAGAGCCGACTTCTTTGCTGCCTTCTTCTTTTTGCGGGGAGTGCCGCTCTGGGCGAGTTGGGCTGCAGGCGAACTGTTACCTTCCGAGCGCAAACAAACCCGCCCAGAATCGCGGTGGTAGTCTGAACCCATGCGGTTTGCGACACTCCTTCTTGGTAGCCGCGACGAGTCCTTGTGAACTTGGCCTACTCGTCGCGGAGTTTCTGTACGGCCGCATCAGGAACGAAATAGCAGGAGCAGTACGTGAGCATTACTGAAATTCCCCAAGCTCTGCCGGACCAAATTCCAGAGCATCCCCGCACACTGGCCCAGAAAGTTTGGGACGACCACGTCGTCGTCAAGGGCGAAGACGGCCAGCCCGACCTCATCTACATCGATCTGCACCTTGTGCACGAGGTCACGAGCCCGCAGGCGTTTGATGGCCTGCGCCAGGCAGACCGCCCCGTGCGTCGTCTCGATCTGACGATCGCAACAGAAGACCACAACACCCCAACGCTCAACATCGACAAGCCCATCGCCGATCTGACGAGCCGTACACAAATTCAGACGCTGCGCAATAACGCCAAGGAGTTCGGCGTTCGTTTGCACTCGCTGGGCGACAAAGAGCAGGGCATTGTGCACGTTGTTGGC
>CAYNTU010000020.1:0-49602 GCA_964400205.1 uncultured Microbacterium sp. | reverse complement strand
TTGAGCACGTGCTCGCAACGCAAACGCTGCCGCTCAAGCCGTTCAAGACCATGGCAATCACGGTCGAGGGCGAACTGAAACCGGGCGTCACGGCAAAAGACATCATCCTCGCCGTCATTGCGAAGATCGGCACGGGCGGCGGCCAGGGTTACGTGCTCGAATACCGCGGTAGCGCCATCCGTTCCCTCTCTATGGAGGGGCGCATGACGATCTGCAACATGTCGATCGAAGCTGGCGCCCGCGCTGGTCTTGTCGCACCCGATGAGACGACCTTCGAGTACGTCAAGGGTCGCGATCACGCGCCAACGGGCCAGGATTGGGAAGACGCTGTCGCCTATTGGAAGACGCTGCCGACCGATGAGGGTGCCGTCTTCGATGCTGAAGTCTTCATCGATGCCAACGAGCTCGAGCCCTTCGTGACATGGGGCACAAACCCGGGCCAGGGTGTTTCACTCTCGTCGACGGTTCCGTCGCCGGATGACTTCGACGACCCGCAGGACCGTGCAGCTGCCGAGCGTGCGCTCGAATACATGGACCTGACGCCGGGCACCCCGATGAAAGCGATCCCTGTTGACGCCGTCTTCATGGGCTCGTGCACCAACAGCCGCATTGAAGATCTCCGCGCGTTCACCGACATCATTCAGGGCCAGAAGAAGGCGGATGGTGTTCGCGTCATGGTTGTTCCGGGTTCGGCTCGTGTGCGCCTCCAAGCTGAAGCGGAAGGCCTCGACCAGATCGTCAAAGACTTCGGCGGCGAATGGCGTTTCGCCGGCTGCTCCATGTGCCTCGGTATGAACCCCGACCAGCTCGCACCGGGGGAGCGCTGCGCGTCAACTTCGAACCGTAACTTTGAGGGCCGCCAGGGCAAGGGCGGTCGTACGCACCTCGTCTCACCGCTCGTCGCAGCGGCAACGGCCATTCGTGGCACACTCTCGAGCCCCAGCGATCTGGGAATTGAGCCGGAACTCGTCGCGGCAGCAACGGCAGAGGAGAACTAACCATGGAGAAGTTCGAAACCCACACGGGTGTTGCGGTTCCCCTCAAGCGAAGCAACGTTGACACCGATCAGATCATCCCCGCTGTATACCTCAAGCGCGTCACGAAGACGGGCTTTGACGATGCGCTCTTTGCCGGCTGGCGCCAGGACCCCGAGTTCGTGCTCAACCAGGAACCCTTCAAGAACGGTTCTGTACTCGTTGCCGGCCCAGATTTCGGCACGGGCTCGAGCCGCGAGCATGCTGTGTGGGCACTGCGCGACTACGGCTTCAAAGCTGTGCTGAGCCCCAAGTTTGCCGACATCTTCCGCGGAAACTCCGGCAAGCAAGGGCTTGTTGCCGGCGTCATCACAGAAGAAGATCTCGAGAAACTCTGGGCAGCAATCGACGAGAACCCCGGTGTTGAGATCACGATCAACCTGGAAGATCGCACCGCGACGATTGGCGATCTCACGGTCTCCTTCGACATTGACGACTACACTAGATGGCGGCTCATGGAGGGGCTCGATGACATCGGGCTCACCCTGCGAAACGCAGACAAAATCGCAGAGTTTGAGGCGCAGCGTGAGTCGTGGCGCCCTCGGACTTTGAGCGCATAACGAGCACAACTCGTCCTTGCTCAACCGAGCACATCCCATTTTCTGCCACAAAACACGAGGCATACAGCATGACAACAACCGCGACCGACAAGCCGCAGACCACCGATGCACCCAAGGGTGACGTCATTCTTATTCGCGGTGGGCGGCCACTCAACGGTCAGGTCGACGTCAAGGGCGCAAAAAACCTTGCCACGAAGGCCATGGTTGCGACCCTGCTGGGCGAGACCGCGAGCACGCTGCGCGATGTTCCCGGCATTAGCGACGTCGACGTTGTTCGTTCACTGCTTGAGGTGCACGGTGTCAAGGTGACAGAGGGCGATGAGCCCGGTTCGCTCGTCTTTGACCCGAGCGATGTTGAATCGGCGCACTTCGAAGAGATCGACGCGCACGCCGGTGCCTCACGTATTCCGATTCTGTTCTGCGGCCCGCTGCTGCACCGCCTGGGCCAGGCCTTCATTCCCGACCTTGGCGGATGCCGCATTGGGGATCGGCCCATCGGCTTCCACCTCGACGCGCTGCGCAAGTTTGGCGCGATCGTCGAGAAGGGAGAGCAGGGCCTGCGCCTCTCGGCACCCAACGGCTTGCGCGGCGCGACGATTCATCTGCCGTACCCGAGCGTTGGGGCAACCGAACAGGTGCTCCTCACGGCTGTGCGCGCCGAGGGCACGACTGAGCTTCGGAACGCAGCAATCGAGCCCGAGATCATGGATCTCATCGGTGTGCTGCAGAAGATGGGCGCCATCATCTCCTACGAGCCCAACCGCGTCATTCTTATCGAGGGTGTTCCCTCGCTTCGCGGCTTCGACCACCGTTCGATCTTCGACCGCAACGAAGCCGCCTCATGGGCGTGCGCCGCGCTCGCAACCGACGGCGAAATTTTCGTCAAGGGTGCACGCCAGTACGAGATGCTCGCGTTCCTCAACGTCTTCCGTAAGGCTGGCGGATGGTTCGACGTGCGCGAGGACGGCATCCTCTTCCGCCGTGAGACGACCCCGCTCAAGCCCGTCGTTGTTGAAACAGATGTGCACCCCGGCCTCATGACCGACTGGCAGCAACCGCTCATCGTTGCGCTCACACAGGCAAACGGTCGCTCTGTCGTGCACGAGACGGTCTACGAGAACCGCCTGGGCTTTACCGAAGCGCTCAACAAGATGGGCGCAAACATCGTCGTGCACCCGCACGGTTTGCAGGATGGCCCGCGCCGCGTTCCGCGCCGTGACCTCGAGCAGGCAGCCGAAATCTTCGGCCCCACGCCGCTGCACGGTGCCAACATTGAGGTTCCCGACCTGCGCGGTGGATACAGCCACGTCATCGCTGCGCTGACAGCCGAGGGCGAGAGCACCGTGAGCGGCATCACGATCCTGAGCCGCGGCTACGAGAACTTCTTCGACAAACTCCGCGCACTCGGCGCTGACTTCGACGTCATCGGCTAAGGTCACTTCTCATGGTCTCGTCACCGGAGAAGCGTCGCCCGAGCATCTTCTGGCCGCTCGCGGCCATCGTGCTGCCCACGGTTTCGTTGCTCGCCAAGATCAAGATCGACGGCAAGCTACCCAAGACCGGGGCGTTCGTGCTCGCGCCGAACCACACCTCAGAACTCGACCCGCTCATTACGGCTGTCTCCGTGTGGCGGATGGGTCGCCTGCCGCGTTACATGGCAAAGTCGAGTCTCTTTAGACTTCCTGTGGTCGGATCAATCCTGCGCTGGTCAGGGCAAATCCCCGTGAGCCGCGAAGCTGGTATCGCTGCGACGCACCAGACGATGAAGCAAGCCGACCAGCTTGTGGAAAACGGTTCTGGCGTCATCGTGTACCCCGAAGGCACCCTCACGCGCGACCCAGACCTGTGGCCCATGCGCGGCAAGACAGGAGCCGTGCGCCTCGCACTTGCTGGCGACCTTGACCTGTACCCCATGGCACAGTGGGGTACCGAGACGATCCTGCCGCCCTACGGCAAACCCAAGCTCTGGCCACTGCGCCGACCCGTGACCGTCAAGGTTGGCGAACCGCTCGAGCTGAGCGAATACAAGGGCCGCGAGAACGACCCCCAGGCCATGGCCGAAGCAACGACAAAACTCATGAACGCGATTACCGCGCTGCTCGAAGGGGAGCGCGGTGAGAAAGCACCAGCGGTTCGATGGAACCCTGCTGAGCATGGGCAGAGCGAAACCGGGCGTCTCGATGGCTAGGCGTCACGCGGTCAACGCAACCGTCATCGGTGCCGGCAACTGGGGCACGACCGTTGGCAAGATTCTCGCCGACGGTGGGTCAAACGTCACGATGTGGGCGCGCCGCCCCGAGGTTGCGCGCGAGATCACGGAAGCGCACCGGAACTCACAGTACCTGCCGGGCATTAACCTGCCGCGCAACATGGTTGCAACCTCAGATTTAGCCGCGGCAGTCCGCGGCGCAGACCAGATTTATCTCTCGGTGCCGAGCCAGAGCGTTCGTGAAATGCTGCGCCAGCTCGCTCCCCTTATCCAGAACTCCAACGCTCCCATCGTGAGCCTCATCAAGGGTGTTGAGAAGAGCACGGGGCTGCGCATCAGCGAGGTCGTCGAACAAGAACTCGACATCGACCAGGGGCGCTTCGCCGTGCTCTCGGGGCCTAACATCGCCCTCGAGATCTGCAAAGAGTTCCCCACGGCGGCTGTTGTTGCCTCCACCAATCTCGACACGGCATCCGCTGTCGCCCGCGTCGCGAACGCGAAGTACTTCCGCAGCTACATCAGCGACGACGTTGTTGGTACCGAATTCGGTGGCGTGCTCAAAAACCTCATCGCCGTAGCGATCGGGATCTCGAACGGGGCCGGCTACGGCGACAACACGAAGGCGTCGATCGTGACGCGTGGGCTCGTCGAGATGACAGATTTTGCCGTCGCATTCGGTGCGAAACGCAGCACAATGCAGGGGCTCGCCGGTCTCGGCGACCTCATCGCAACGTGCGAATCACCGCTCTCGCGGAACAACACCGCGGGGCGCCTGCTGGGCCAGGGGCTCAAACTCGAACAAGTCGTGACGCAAATGCACCAGACCGCGGAGGGCCTGGCATCCGTCACCCCGATCCTGCAACTCGCGAAGTCGGTCGGTGTCTCCATGCCGATTGTTGAGCAGGTCAAAATGGTGATGGATGGAAAGATGAAACCCAAGGAATTGGGCCCACACCTGACAACCGATGACGATGACGATGTGCCCCGTGGCGAGAGGAACCAATATGGCAAAGCAAACCGTGGCGGTTCTTTTTGGCGGGCGATCAAGCGAACATTCGGTTAGCACCGTCACAGCACAGGGAGTGCTGCGCGAGATCGATCGCGATCGCTTCAACGTCATTCCCGTCGGCATTACGCGCGACGGTATCTTCGTGCTCGAGCAGGACGATGCCGACAAGTACGCCTTCGATGCGGATGCGATGCCCGAGGTTGTCGACAACGGCAAACGCATCATCTGGCCCATGCCGGGGGAGCCGCGCGAGCTGCGTGTTCGCACGCACGACGGTGTTCAGTCGATTGGGCCCGTCGATGTTGTTCTGCCGCTCATCCACGGCATTCAGGGCGAGGATGGCACGCTTCAGGGGTTCTTCGAGACCCTTGAGATCCCCTATGCCGGCGCCGGCGTTATTGACTCGGCGATCTGCCTTGACAAGCACTTCACCAAGATGGCGCTCTCGTCGGCTGGTCTCGCGGTTGCACCGGGCATCACGGTGACAGCGGCGGATTGGGCGGCCGGCCCTGCAGGCGTCCGTGCCGCGATCGAACCGCTTGGCTTGCCCGTTTTCGTCAAGCCCGCGAAGGCTGGCTCAAGTGTTGGCGTGTCAAAGGTCGACAACCTGAGTGAACTCGAGACAGCGTTCGAGACTGGGTTTGCAGAAGACGAGAAGGTGCTCGTTGAGTCGGCCGTGATCGGCCGTGAGATCGAAGTTGCGGTTCTGAAAGCGAGCGACGGGGTTCGCGTTTCACTGCCCGGCGAGATCGTGCTTGACCCGGGACACTATTACGGCTTTGAAGAGAAGTACATGGGTGGCGAGGGGGCTGAAGTTGTGTGCCCCGCTGACCTCGACGACGAGACGATCGCCCGAGTGCAAGAAATTGGCCGCGAAGCCTTCGCGGCAGTCGGCGGTCAGGGTCTCGCGCGTGTTGACGTGTTTGTGACGGATGCTGGCGAGATCGTCATCAATGAGCTCAACACGATGCCGGGCTTCACGCCCATTTCGATGTACCCCAAGTGCTGGGTTGCCTCGGGCCTGAGCTATCGCGACCTCTTGAGCGAACTCGTCGACGTAGGGCTTACTCGCTAGCGGTCTCGCACGTTTTGTGCGCCGGGATTGCTTGCAGGGGCATCGCAATCGCGTCCCAAATCGCGGCTCCGAACGCCTGTGTGCGGTCAAACTCCACTTGCGTTGCGGGTTCGCGACCGTAGGTAATCATCCGTGTGCGCGCAGGGTCGCTCGAGTCAACGAGCCAGTCGATGCCGCCAGATGACGAGCATGGCAGAGCAACGGGGCCCGGCTCGGGGACGCCACAGACGAGGGTCACGACACCGTTCTCACCCCAGGCGGCAGTTGCTTGCGCATCGGTCCACACCCGTTCGAGCACGGGCTGGAAACCTTCCCCGACCGCGGCAGTGTCTGTACGCGAGACATTCTGGATCGAATCGGGAAGCCGCACCATGACATCCGCACAGAGCGGATTGTTCGAATCCGGTGCCGGCTGCATCGAAATCGTTTGCGTGCAGCCCGTGAGCGCCAAAATCGCCAAAACAACAGAGGTCCCTGAGCGTCCCCAACGGGCACTCAGCATGCCCTTGCGGGCACGGTGAGCCTCGGCCCATTGTGGGCCCAGGCGAGGCGAAGGGCCGGTGCGAGGCATAATCTCAGACTACCGTTGAGACTATGAGCGCGATCGGTGAACTGAGCGAGGGCGAAGTGCTGCGGGCCATTCTTGAGCGCACACCAGCATCGGCATTTGCCGTGCTGGGCCCGGGCGACGACGCGGCAGTCGTCGCTGCGCCCTCTGGGTCGGTCATCGCCACGGTCGACAGCCTCGTTGACGGCCCCGATTTTCGGCGCGACTGGACGAGCGCCTACGACCTCGGGTGGAAAGCTGCCGCCGTCAATCTCTCGGATATTGCCGCGATGGGTGGCGCGCCGACCGCGTTGCTTGTCGCGCTCGCGCTGCCGCTTGAGACACCACTCGAGTTCATCGAACAGCTGTATGACGGATTGCGTGATGCCTGCGAATCGCTTGCACCCGGGTGTGCCGTCGTCGGGGGGGACCTGACACGCTCAACAACCATGACCGTTGTCGTGACGGCGCTGGGGGATCTCGGCGGCCGAGCGCCACTCACGCGATCCGGTGCTCGACCCGGCGATGTTGTTGCTCTCTGTGGGGATGCTGGTGTGGCTGCCCGAGGGCTTGACGTGCTTTTCGCGCGGTTCAGCGAAGACGGCCAGGCGCTGCCGCTTGACCGTGCCGTGTTGAGTGAGGAAGAGCGCGAAGCAGTTGAACGGCAACTGCGCCCCATACCGCCTGTCACCTCAGGCGTTATTGCGGCCGAGGCTGGCGCAACGGCCGCTATGGACGTCTCTGACGGGCTGAGCCTTGATGCGAATCGGATGGCGACGGCATCCGATGTGACGATCAACTTCGAAAGCGCAGCACTCGGGCCGAACGTCGACCTCGCGCTTTGCGGCGGCGAAGATCACGCACTGCTCGTAACGTTCCCAGCGGATGCCGCGTTGCCGAGCGGTTTTCGACGGATCGGTACCGTCGAGCCGGCGGCCACTTCGCGTATCTTGCTCGACGGCGAACCGATAACACCGCGTGGCTGGGACCCTTATTCGACGGGGGAGAGCCAGTAGACGGCAGTGTCGCCGTAGACCTTCTCACGGAAGAGCTCGAGACCCGTGCCATCGAGGAGCGGTTCTGGCGTGCGGCTTGAGCGCTCCACGACGACGATGGCGTTCTCGCTCAAGCGCGGAGCGAGCGCGACAAGATCCGCGTGAAGGGCGTCCTGATCGAGGTCGTACGGTGGGTCACTCAACACGAGATCGAATTCGCCTGTCGCCCGGCCGAGATACGTGCCGACGGCGAGCGGGTGAACCTCGATGCCACCTGAGGCTCCGGCCTTTCGAACAATCGCGGCATTCTGCTTCGCGATCGCCGCGGCTGATTTGCTGCGCTCAACGAGATCAACGCGCGCCGCGCCGCGGCTCAGCGCCTCAAGACCGAGGGCGCCGGAACCCGCGTAGAGGTCGAGCACACGGGCGCCAGCGAGCGCATCCGATGTCTCGAGGCTCGCGAACAACGATTCCCGCACACGGTCCGAGGTTGGCCGGGTTCCCGAAGCGGGAACCTTGAGGCGCGCCCCACGCGCGGCGCCAGCAATGATTCGTGTCACACCACGAGCCTAGACTTTGTGCATGGCGATCACGATGCGAAGCCCTCTTGCAGAGGCCGTCGGCGAGGCCAGTGCGAAGTCGCTCAAACGCACCTTCGGCATGGAAACCGTTGCCGACCTGCTCGCGCACTACCCGCGCCGCTACGGCACGCGCGGTGAGCTGACGAAGATCATGGATCTGCCAGTTGGGGAACAAGTCACGATCATTGGTCGCATCAAATATTCGACCTCTCGGCGGATGAACAATCGCAAGGGGTATCTGAGCGAGATCATCATCTCCGATGGTGAGAGCGACGCGAAGCTCACCTTCTTCGACGGCCGGCCGTGGCGGCAAGACGCCATGCGACCCGGCATGGCTGGCATCGTCTCGGGCAAGGTGAGTCTCTACAAGGGGCAAACGCAGCTCACGCACCCCGTCGTTGAACTGTTCGACGACATCGACGCTGACGAGGGCGAGCAGCAGCAACGGGCACAGGCACGTTCAAAAGAACCCATTCCGCTGTACCCCGCGACCGCGAAGTTCACGAGCGTCACGCTGCAAAAACTCATCGCCACGACCCTCGACAAGCTCGGCGAGATAGCCGACCCGCTTCCGGCTGAGCTGCGTGCACAGTACGGGTTGTTGGGGGCACGTGACGCGCTCGAGAAGATCCATCGCCCCAAGACCTTTGCCGAAAAGGATGCCGCGATCGACACCCTGCGCTGGCATGAGGCACTCGTTTTGCAAGCCGCACTGCTTCAGCAGCGTGAGGCAGTGCGCAGTCTGCAAGCGCACCCGCGCCCCGCAAAACCCGGCGGTCTGCTCGCGCAGTTCGATGCGCAACTTCCGTTCGAGCGCACGCCCGACCAGCGTGCCGTGGGCGACGAGATCGCGGCCGACCTCGTGGGGGATTGGCCCATGAATCGCCTTGTGCAGGGTGAGGTGGGCTCGGGGAAGACGCTCGTAGCGCTGCGTGCAATGTTGCAGGTTGCCGAGAGCGGTGGCCAAGCCGCGCTCATTGCGCCCACCGAGGTGCTCGCGGCACAGCACTTGCGCTCAATCACGAAGATGCTCGGCCCCGATCTTTCGGTAGAGCTCATGCCAACCCTCCTGACGGGCCAAATGTCTGCCCCCGACCGCAAGAAGGCGAGTTTGCGGGTTGCTTCGGGTCAGGCTCGCATCGTTGTCGGCACGCACGCGCTCCTGAGCGAGAAGACGACGTTTGCTGAGCTCGCCCTCGTCGTTGTCGATGAGCAGCACCGTTTCGGTGTTGAGCAGCGTGAGGCTCTGCGTCAGAAAGGCACCGCGCCACACGCCCTCGTGCTCACGGCAACCCCGATTCCCCGCACGGTTGCCATGACGGTGTTCGGTGACCTTGATGTTTCAACAATCCGCACCCTCCCTGTTGGGCGTGCTGGGATCGATTCACATGTTGTTCCGCTCGCCGATCGGCCGGAGCTTTGGTATCGCACGTGGGAGCGTGCCGCTGAAGAGATCGCCGATGGGCGGCAGGTTTTCGCCGTCTGCGCAGCAATCGATGTCTCGAAAGACGAGGTCGAAGAGACCGAAATTGCCGAACCCCTTGAGCTCGACGAGGAGGGCGGTCGCAAGAACCCCAAGTGGGGTGTTGTGCAACTCGACGAAGCGCTCGCGACGCATCCTCAGCTCTCAGCCGTGCGGCGGGCGGTTATCCACGGCAAGATGCCCTCGGAAGAAAAAGAGCGGGTCATGCAAGCCTTCGCGCGTGGCGAGATCGATCTGCTCATCGCGACGACGGTCATCGAGGTGGGCGTCGACGTGCCGAATGCTTCGACCATGGTCGTTGTCGAAGCAGACCGCTTTGGAGTTTCACAACTGCACCAACTGCGCGGTCGCGTCGGTCGAGGCCAGCACAAGGGGCTCTGCCTGCTTGTGACGGATGCCGAAGGCGGCACGCCGGCACGTTCCCGGGTCGAGGCTGTTGCGGCAACGACCGATGGTTTCTCACTGGCAGAGGTCGATCTCGAGCTTCGCGGCGAGGGTGATGTGCTCGGTGCCGCACAGTCGGGCGGGCGTTCATCGCTCAAACTGCTGCGCGTCGTGACAGACGCCGACCTCATCGCGGAGGCGCGCGAGCGCGCATCCGAATTCATTGCGAACGACAGCACCCTGGGTGCCCACCCTGACCTGCAAGAGGCCGTTGCGCTGCGCGTGAGCGAGGCCGAACGCGCGGCGCTTGTAAAAAACTGACGCGTCACAGCGGGTTCATGCGAGCCTGCCACTAACGTAGATCTCATGAGCAACCGGATCGCCGTGGTTCCGGGGTCATTCGACCCGCCAACCCTGGGCCACCTCGACGTCATCACCCGTGCAGCGAAGCTTTACGACAAGCTGTACGTCGTTGTTGTGCACAACCCGAAGAAGCAGGCGATGCTGCCGATTGCGCAGCGCGTGCAGTTGCTCGAAGAGTCGATCGCCGAAGCTGGTATCGAAGGCGACATCGAAGTGCGCTCGTGGAGCGTTGGTTTGCTCGTCGATTTTGCAAAAGAAGTTGGTGCTGGCGTGCTCGTCAAGGGCATCCGCTCGCAGCTTGATGTCTCGTACGAGATGCCTATGGCGGTCGTCAACCGCGATCTCGCGGGCGTCGAGACGGTCTTTCTCATGCCCGACCCGTTGCACACGCTCGTTTCGAGCTCACTCGTGCGCCAGGTTGATGGCCTCGGTGGAGATGTCACGCCCTATGTTCCGCCGGCGGTTGCCCGCTTTCTCGACACGGGCGCGCCCGCCGACCTGTAATCCCTCCCGCGAGGGAGATCCCCAGGCGCACCGCGTAGACTAGGACGGTGAAAAACCGTCATGATGGGCCGTTCGACGTGCTCGTACGCGATCTCACGGGGCGCCCCGGTGAGATGCGCCGCGTGCACCTTGAAGTACCCCTGAAAGAAAAATGGGGCGAGGGGATCGTTTCGGTTCCCGCGGGCGAAATCATCGACGTTGAAGCCAAGCTCGAGAGCGTTCACGAGGGCATTCTCGTGACGGCAGATGTCGCGACGGAGTACGAGGGGGAGTGTGGCCGATGCCTCACGCCGATCTCTGAGCCTGTCGAAGTCGAGTTTCTTGAGCTTTTCGCGTATCCTGATAAGGAAGAAACTGACTTCGAGGTTCAAGACGACCACGTGGATCTTGAAACTCTGGTCAGGGATGCCGTCGTTCTGGCGCTTCCATTTCAGCCGGTCTGCGATGCAGGCTGCCTGGGTCTCGACCCCGATTCGGGTGAGAAACGTACCAAGGCCGCGGCTGAAGAAGAGAGCGAGCCCATCGATCCTCGTTGGGCTGCGCTCAAGCAAATCGCAGACCAAAACCCGGCATAACCGGGTTCGAAACAGATAGAGAGTTAGCCATGGCAGGTAACCCCCCGAAGCGCAAAGTCTCCCGCTCAAACACTCGCTCGCGTCGCGCGCAGTGGAAGGCGGAAGCTCCCACCCTCGTGAAGACCGTTGAGAACGGCAAGACCGTTTACAGCCGTCCGCACCAGGCAAAGGTTGTCACCGACTCGCAGGGCACTGAGCTGTTCCTCGAGTACAAGGGCCGTAAGGTCGCTGACGCCTAAGTCGCGTTCGCGCACACACGTTGAGTTCTGAACTCATCAAGAAGCTCCAGGTCGATATCGACCCGGAGCTTCTTGAGCTTGCGCTGACGCATCGCTCGTATGCCTTCGAGAACAACACGGGCGACTATGAGCGCCTTGAGTTTCTTGGCGACTCGGTGCTCGGCCTCGCGATCGCCTCGCAGTTGTACCTCGATGTCCCCGAAGGTGACGAGAACGATCTTTCTCGCCGACACCACGCGGTTGTTTCGACGGTTGCGCTCGCGCAGGTCGCCCGCGAGTTGGGGCTTGGTGGATACATCCGCCTCGGTAAAGGCATGACGGCCGAGGGCGGTGCTGACCAAGACGGCATTCTTGCCGATGTCTTGGAAGCGATCTTCGGCGCGACGTATCTTTCTGCGGGGCCAGAAGCGGCTCAAGCGCTCGTACTGCGGCTTGTCGGGCCATTGCTCGCCGAGGCCGAACGCTATGGCGCAGCAATCGACCCCAAAACAGCCTTGCGTGTCGCAGCGGCAAAAGCGGGGCTCGGTGAACCCACGACCTCGGTTTCGTCGACGGGGGAGGCGCACGCCCCGCAGTTCACCGCGATCGTGAAGGTCGGCAACATTACGGCAACGGCTGAGGGGCGGTCGAAGAAGGTTGCCGAGCTTGCCGCGTCGCTTGATGCCTGGCAGCAACTGACCGGTTCGGATGCCTGAACTTCCCGAGGTCGAGGTCGTTCGTGCGGGCCTCGAGCCCGCACTCGTGGGTGCGCGGGTGACAGAGGTTGTCGTCTTGGATGATCGAGGTATCACTCGCCACGACGCTGCAATCGCCGACTTCGCTGCCTCACTCGACGGTGCAACCTTCTCTTCCGTTGAGCGCCGCGGTAAATTCCTGTGGGCGCCACTCTCAGGCGCCGATCTCGCTCTTGTCGGACACCTCGGTATGAGCGGTCAGATGCTCTTGCGATCAGCGGATGCGCCCGCCGAACGCCACGAACGCATCCGCCTCGCGATTGAGCACCCCGCGCACGGCCGCCTCAGCGTGCTGTTTGTCGACCAGCGCACGTTTGGCTCGCTCGCCGTTGATCGGCTTGATGCGGAGGGGATTCCGTCGCAGGTCGTGCATATCGCCCGGGATGCACTCGACCCCGCACTCGATGAAGCGGAGGTGGTGCGGCGCATCCGCACAAAACGCTCGGCGATCAAACGCATCCTTCTCGACCAAACGCTCATCAGCGGAATCGGCAACATCTACGCCGACGAGGCGCTGTGGGCAGCCCGTGTGCACCCCGAAACGCTCGGAATAAACATGTCTGCCCAGCGCATCCGTCTCTTGCTTACCGAGGTGCGCGCTGTGCTTTACCGTGCACTCGCGGAGGGCGGCACCAGTTTCGATGCCCAATACGTCAACGTCAACGGCCAAGCCGGTTATTTCGCCCGCAGCCTGCAGGCCTACGGTCGCGAAGGTGAACCCTGTCCGCGTTGCGGCACCCCGATCAAACGAGACTCCTTCATGAATCGCTCATCGCACTTCTGCCCCCGCTGCCAACGCAAACGGTAGGTGCGCAGCATCGCTGGTAGTGGCTGTTGACAACTCGCTCGCGTTGTCTGAGCTCGTTGCTAGGTTCGGGGGATGAAGGCAGACTCCACCACCCTTACCAGTTCTTGGTACACTCGCCGCATGGCGACCAACACCTCAATTAGTCTCGACGATCACTTCGCGAAGTTCCTTGCCGGGCAAGTCGAATCGGGTCGCTATCGTTCAGCTAGTGAGGTGGTTCGCGAGGCGCTGCGGCTGCTCGAAGACAAAGAGACGCAGCTCAACGCGCTTCGCGCGGCGCTCATCGCAGGGGAAGAGAGCGGCGAACCGCAGCCATTCGATTTCGATGCCTTCATCGCATCACAGAAGTCGTGACCTCGTTCAGGCTCTCGCCGGCCGCACAAGGTGACTTGGGGTCAATCTGGGATTACTCGGTCGCACAGTTTGGCGAGCGCCAGACCGAGATCTACCTCCGCGAAATCCAAGCGGCTCTTGAGCGTATTGCCGAAAACCCTCAGCGAGGGCGCGCCATCGATGAAGTTAGAGATGGCTATCGCCGTTACGCGATCGGGAGTCATCTGATTTTCTTCGTCGAGCGCGACGACGGGATTGATGTAATCCGAATCTTGCATCAGCGTATGGATCACCTGCGTCACCTGTAATCTGGCGGCATGGCAAAGACGCATCCGCACCTCGACTTCCCCACGAACGAACAACTACAAGCGCTCGTCGTCGACAAGCCGCAGAACATTGCAGACACCTACCTCGCGCTGCACAACGTGGTGCTTGATGCGCTGCCGGACGTCATCTATTCGGTCGACGAGATCGACACCATGATCGGCTACGGTGCACACCAGTATGGCTACAACGGGTGGGGCATGGCCTCCGTTAGCCCCTTCGCAAAGTGGGCTTCACTCACGCTTCTTGCCGGCCCACGACTGAGCGACCCAGACAAGCTCCTGCAGGGCACGTCAAACGCAATGCGCCACGTCAAGATGAGTTCGCCCGACGAGGTCGCGAAGCACCGCGACGCAATCACGGCGCTCGTGCTCGAGGCCGCGACGATCAACTCCTGACCGCCGCGGCCCGCGAGTTACGCGTCGAGTTGGAGCTTCCAGGCGCCCTCGTACCCGACAGGCACAAAACCGATCGTCTCGTTGATCTCGAGCATGGGGCGGTTCTCTTCCGCGTTGTACGTAATCATCTTCGGTGAGTTCGGCGCGATCTCGGGCCAACGCAACAGGCCCGCAGTCTTCACGAGCATGCCGAGACGGTGGCCGCGGTGCTCCTTGAGGACAAGTGTGTCTTGCTGGAACGAGGCACCGTCGCGGTTCTTGCCGATCACGAGCTCGTTGAAGGCGCACAGCTCACCGGTCTCGATATGCTGCGCGGCCGTCACAAGAATCGTGTGCCCGCCCTCGAGATACTTCGACTCGAAGTCAGCGATGCGAGCCGCGTCCCACTGCTCCTCATCGAACTCGAGGGCTGCCGCGGGAGCATCCGTTGACATTCGCGACTTCATCCACGCGTAGCCCTCGGCATACTCGGCTGGCGTAGGGGCTTGCCATTGCACAACGCGATAGCCGCCCGAATGCGCGACGGCATCATCGTGAAGAGCTTGCAGGCGCTCGATCGGTGAACGCAGATCATATTCGCTGATGCGTTCCACCTGCTCGAGCGTGTACCCCGTATCGAGGTAGAACTGGGTCACGTCATCGAGCGGAACCGAGCCGAATCCGGTTGGGGCGTCGAGGCGTGGCCCTGACTGCTCGGGGCGCTCGGCCCAGGATTGCAGAATCGTGCGCCCTTCCTGCCGGGCAGTGGCCACGATAAGATCGTGGCCCGCGGCAGCGGTTGCCGGATCCCATGCGTCGCGCAAGATGTCGATTCCCACATAAGCGACGCGCGAGTCTTCCTCGAGCGGAACATCGAGCCCAAACCGGCCGATGCATTCCCCGTCGACGTAGGCAACCCACATGTAGCGGCGCTCATGCTCGTCGGGTTGGTAGTGCGGCAAGAGCTCGGCGGGCGACATGTCTTCGTCGGTGTTGCCTTTGATCTCGCGGAAGATCTGATTGCGAACCCGAACCATCTCGATGAAGTCAGCAGCGGATGCGTCATCGAGAGCGGTGGGTACGGAGAGGGGGCGGATTTCCACCCCGGAGAGTGTTTTTGTCATGAGTTGTCTTTCAGATGGAGCGCGTGTAGGCGCAGCGTCGGCGCGGCCGACAGGACGTTTGATGGTGCTGCGTGCAGAAGCAGCGGATGCCACGGGTGAGCGCAATGGCGCTCAGTGAGTGCGCGGTGTTACGCGGTGGCACCGGTGGAGGCGCTGGGCACGGCGAACTTCGTCTTGTTCATCTTCATGACGGCCTCCTTTCCTCGGTGCGGGCATGTTCTGGCGTCAATGCGAGGTTACACGCGATCGTTGGATCGGTCAACGAGAAAGTCAATCATGGTTGACAAGCGTTCTGATCGTCAATTATGGTTGACGCATGAGTGGCGTACGAACTGCACTTGACCTCGCCGACGGTGACGAACCGATTGCGGCTCTGCGCCGCATCCGAGAGGCACAGATCGCGCTCGCACGCGCAGAAGCTGAGCAGGTGCGCAAAGCGCGCGTCAAGGGGTACTCCTGGCAAGCAATATCTGGAGCACTCGAAATCTCGAAACAGGCGGCGCACAAGAAGTACGGCAGGGGAGTCTGATGCCGGGAGCAGTGATCGAACCGTTCCTGCTGTCGGATGCCGCAGCCTGGCGCGCGTGGCTCGATGAGAACGAGCACACGCACGATGGCGTGTGGTTGCTTCTCGCGAAGAAGGGAACGACCGAGCCAACGAGCCTCACGTACGACGAGGCGCTTGCCGAGGCTCTGTGCAGCGGGTGGATCGATGGCCAGAAGCGGTCGCACGACGAAGCCATGTTTCTGCAGCGCTTCACGCCGCGCCGTAAGCGTTCCGTATGGTCGCAGCGCAACGTCGGAATTGTTGGCGACCTGATCGACCAGGGGCGGATGCGCGCGCGTGGTCACGATGAGATTCGAGCGGCACAGGAAGACGGCCGTTGGGAGCGTGCGTACGCTGGCTCGGCAACGGCTGAGGTGCCCACGGAGCTCGCCACACTGCTCGAACAGTCGCCCGTCGCGCAAGCACGCTTCGCAGAACTCAGTGCAGCAGAGCGATACTCGATTCTGTGGCCCGTCATGACGGCGGCGCCAGCACAGCGTGACGCGCGGGCGAGCAAAGCGATCGAGCGCTTGACCGCGCCGCGAACTTAGCGGCGCAGGTTCATCGAGACGTAGTCGCTGAAGCCGGCGCGCTTGGCCAACTTGACGGGTCGCCGTTCGTACTCCGTAAAACCGAGTTTGCGATAGAGCCCGAGTGCAGCCTCGTTTGTGTCTTTGATCTCGCGCAAGAGAAACTCATCGAACTGTGGCTCTTCAAGGATGCGTCGAATGAGCGCCGTACCAACACCCTGCCCTTGAAACTCGGGTGCGGTTGCGACGAAGGCAATTTCAGCGAGCCCCTTGCGAGCATTCGGCGGTGCGCCGAGAAACTGCGAGGTAATGATCGCGTGATTGATGCGCCCCTTGATGGGCCCGAAGTGACGTCGGAACTCCACGGCATCCGGTGCAAAGCACTCTTCCTGCTCGGTTGTGACCGAGGCGATGCCTGCTGGCTCGCCATCCACTGTGGCGACCCAAAACTTGTCGAGGTCGAGCATGTGTGCGAACGCCTTCGCGAGTACCTGTGGGTCTTTCGAGAAATATGAGAAATCGTCAGCAAAGCTCGTCACGAGCACTTCGGTAATGCGGTCGCGGGCTGCTTCGCCCAGCTCGCTCGCTCGTTGCACCTCGATCATCTCTCAAGCATAGGTGGGCGCGTACTGCGCTGACATGACGCCGCTGGACTCCCCATACCGCGGGTGTGGCATGGCATAAGCGCATGAATACCACCGCTGGGCAATGGCGGCTGGAAATGAGCGAATCTAGCGTTGAAATCACGACGAGAACGCGAATGATCAGCGTTCAAGACTCGAGAGGAACCGAGCGTGAGCAACACACCAGAACCGAGCCGCACACCGCAGGGTTTGGCACATGAGGGTCGACTGCTTGATCGCCCAGAAGACGACGTTGTTGATCAGGGTGCCCCGTTCGACATCCGCACACTCATGACACGTCGTGGGTTGCTCGCGGTGCTGGGCATCGGTGGGGCGAGTGCCGTCTTGGCAGCCTGCACACCGTCGACGCCAGCCGCTGTCACGACACCGCTCGCCTCGACGACGCCAACGCCGACTCCTTCTCTGTCGGCCACCGCGACGCCCACGCCCACACCAACGCCGACCGAGGCGCTTCCGGCCGGCGAGATCCCAGATGAAACCGCAGGCCCGTACCCGGGTGATGGCTCAAATGGCCCGGACGCGCTCGAACTTTCGGGCATTGTTCGGCAAGACATCCGAACGAGTATTGGCTCGAGTGAGCCGGTGCCCGGGGTGCCATTGACGTTCACCTTCCGGGTGACGGATATGGCGAACGGCGATAAGCCGTTTGCGGGCGTTGCCGTGTACGCGTGGCACTGTGACGGGCAGGAACGCTATTCCATGTACACAAGCGGAGTCGAGAACGAAAACTGGTTGCGCGGCGTCCAAATCGCTGATGAGAACGGCCAGGTATCGTTCACCTCGATTGTGCCGGGCTGCTACACGGGCCGATGGCCACACATTCACTTTGAGGTCTACCCGGATGCCGCATCGATCACCGATGCGACGAACACCATCGCCACCTCGCAAATGGCATTGCCGCAATCGATGGTGGAACCCATTTACGCGCTCGCGGAATACCCTGATTCCGCCCGCAACCTTGCCGAGCTCTCGCTCGCAAGCGACAACGTTTTTGGCGAGGACGGTGGTGCGCTACAGCTCGCAACAGTCGGCGGAGACATCAGTGCGGGCTTCACAGCAAGCCTCGTCGTGCGCGTGGATACGACAACCGCTCCGACCGGCGGCATGATGGGCGGCCCAGGTGGTGGCCCCGGCGGTAGTGGGCCGGGCGGAGGCAGCTCCTCGGTGGTCCGCCTGTTGTGACGCAGACCCGTGACGTCGAAGCCGAGCTTCGGGCGTGGCGTGTTCGGCGCACGCGGCCCGCAATTCCCGCACCCCACGAAAGTACAGACTCAACTGCACCGGCTCGGCGCGGTTGGTGGGCAACACGACGCATCCGCAAACGCTAGCCCGAGCCGGTAAATCCGGTAACGTAGCGGGGTAAAGGTAGGGGGCCGATGCATCTCAAGAGTTTGACGCTCAAGGGCTTTAAGTCGTTCGCCCAACCGACGACCTTCCAGTTCGAGCCCGGTGTCACCTGTATCGTCGGCCCGAACGGCTCGGGTAAGAGCAACGTCGTTGATGCTCTCGCCTGGGTCATGGGTGAGCAGGGTGCCAAAACCCTGCGTGGCGGCAAGATGGAAGATGTCATCTTCGCCGGGACGTCAACGCGAGGGCCGCTTGGCCGTGCCGAAGTTCAGTTGACGATCGACAATGCGGATGGCGCTCTCCCGATTGAGTATTCGGAAGTGACCATCAGCCGTACGCTCTTCCGCAACGGTGCGAGTGAGTACGCCATCAACGGTGAGACGGTGCGCCTCCTCGATGTCCAGGAGCTCCTGAGTGACTCGGGTCTTGGGCGCGAGATGCACGTCATCGTTGGTCAAGGTCGCCTCGACAAGGTGTTGCAAGCCTCGCCCGAGGAACGCCGTGGCTTCATCGAAGAAGCCGCAGGAATCCTCAAACACCGTCGCCGCAAAGAAAAGACGGTGCGCAAGCTTGAGGCGATGGAGACCAACCTCACCCGGTTGAGCGATCTCGCGGGTGAGATTCGCCGTCAGCTCAAGCCCCTCGGGCGCCAGGCGGAGGTGGCGCGCGAAGCAGCCACGATTGCCGCGGATGTTCGTGATGCGAAAGCGCGCCTCTACGCCGACGAAGTCGTTTCTTTGCACCAGGCGCTCGCGAAGTACTCGTCATCCGAACAAGATCGCAATGCCGAACGCGTTGTGCTCGCGAGTGAACTTGAGGTGCTCGCGCAGCGCATCGCTGGGCTTGAACAGAACAGCCAGAGCGCTGCCGTCGATGCGGCACGCAGCGTCGTGTACGACCTGCAGCAAGCCCACGACCGTATGCAGGCGCTCCACGCGCTCGTGGGGCAACGGCTTGCGCTGCTCGATACGGATCTGGACACCGAGCCCGCGCTTGCCACGGTCTCTCAGCAAGACATCGATGAGGCAAAGCGCGCTGCGCACGAGATCGCCGATTCCATCACGGCGGCCGAGCTTGCCGTCGATGCGGCCGCGGCACAACTGGCTCAGGAGCGCGCGAAGCTCGACGCTGTTGATGAGCAGATCGCGCGCGAGTCGGCTGCTGTTTCAGAGTACGACGCACGGCTCGCGAAGCTGCGCCACGATGTCGCGGCGGCGGAATCGCTTCAGGCGGCACAACAGCAGAACCTCGATCGCCAGCGGAATGCCCTCGCAGCGGCAAAACAACGCCAGCAGGAGGCTCAGGAAGCCTTTGAGGCGTTCAACGACGTTGCCCCGCCCGAGGGGAGCGCCGAGGCGCAACAGGCCGACTACGAGGCTGCTGAGCAAAGCCGTGCCGAGGCAGAGAAAGAACTCGACACCATTCGCGAGCGCCTTCACGAGGCCGAGCGTGAGTCTGACACGCTGACAGCGCAGGCAGCAGCGCTCGGGTCAGCACTCGCCGTTGGTTCCGCGACAGAGCGGTTGCTTGCCCGCGATGAGGTCCTCGGCGTCGTCGGCGACAGCGTTGATGTCAAGAGTGGCTTCGAGGCAGCCATCGCGGCGGCGCTCGGCTCATATACGGATGCCGCCCTCGTTGCCACGCGTGCGGAAGCTTTTGCTCTTGCCGAGGAACTTGGCCGCGCCGGGGGTGAGCGAGCCGAAATCGTCGTTGCAGATGGTGCACCGCTCACGACTGCATCGCTCGGGTCTGACGCGACCCCCGCCCACGAGGTTGTCACGGCGAGTCCCGGTGTGCTCGCGCTCGTCCACGGTGTTTACATCGTTGATGATCTCGACGCGGCACGCGCCGCAATTGAGCAGGTCGCAGACCCGCGCATCATGCTCGTGACACGTGCTGGTGATGTCGTCACGTCTTCAACGATTCGTGCTGGGAGCAGCGAAACTTCGCGCCTTGAGCTCATCGCCACGCGCGACGCCGCAGTCGAGAAGGCCGCCGAGATCGCCGTCGTCATTGACGCGCTGCGCGAAGCACGGGCGGATGCTGTCGCTAAAGTTTCCGACGCAAAGAACAGTGCCGAGCGTACCCTGCAGAACCTGCGTGAGAACGACGCCCAACTCGCGCAGTATGCGCAACAGCGCAACCGCGTCACGGTCCACCTCGACGCGGCAAACGCCGAGTGCGAACGGCTCGAAGCTGCCGTCGTCCAGGCGGAGGAGGCAGTCGCGGCCGCGGCAGAGACAGCGCGGGCTGCCGAGGAGGCATTTGCGGAGGCATCCGCTATCGAGCGGCCCACGCTCGATGCTTCACGCCGCGACGATGCGCTTGCTGCCGTTGAGCTCGCACGCGAGAACCACGTCCGCGGCCGAGTTGACCTCGAGACGTTGCGTGAACGCGTGCGTATCGAGTCGAGCCGTGTGACGCAGCTTGAGACGCAGCGCGACCGCGAGCAGGCTGCAGCCGTGGAGGCGGCGCGCAGGAGCGTCATCCGCCGTGCGCAACGGCAGCGCGCCGAGCAGGTTGCGCTCAAGATTCCACCGATCCTCGCCGCCATCAACGCCTCGCTTGAACAGGCCCGTAGCGAGCTTGCCCAGGCAGAGGCGGATCGCGCCCTGCACGATCGCGAACTCATCGAAGCCCGCGGTCGGGAGAGCGAAGTTCGTTCGCGCCTCGCACTTGTGAGCGACTCAGTGCACGAGATCGAGCTCGCCGTGCACGAGCGTCGCGTGCAGCTGCGTGGCGTGCTTGAGCGCGTCATGAGCGAACTGAGCCTCGAAGAGCAGGTGCTCGTCGACGAATACGGCCCCGAGCAGATCATCGTCGATGAAATGGGTATCGAGACACCCTTCGATCGCGAAGAACAGACGAAGCGCTTGCGCGTTGCGGAAGGCAAGCTGCAACGCCTTGGGCGCGTCAATCCGCTCGCGCTCGAAGAGTTCGCGGCACTTGAAGCACGTCACGCCTTCCTCACGGAACAGCTCGCCGACCTGCAGCAAACCCGCACCGACCTGCTCACGATCATCGAAGACCTCGACGAACGCATGCAGGCCATCTTCTTGGCGGCTTTTGAAGACACCCAGCGTGCCTTCCAAGACGTCTTCCCGCTGCTCTTCCCGGGCGGTTCTGGCAGCATTTCACTGACCGACCCAGAGAACATTCTCACGACCGGTATCGAGGTTAACGTTCGCCCTGCTGGCAAGAAAATCGAGCGGCTCTCGCTGCTCTCAGGTGGAGAGCGTTCGCTCGCGGCGGTCGCGCTGCTCACGGCGATCTTCATGGCTCGCCCGAGCCCCTTCTACATCCTCGACGAGGTCGAGGCTGCGCTTGACGATGCCAACCTCGGCCGTCTCTTGAGCGTTTTTGAGAAGCTGCGTGAATCGAGCCAATTGCTCGTTATCACGCACCAGAAACGCACCATGGAGATCGCGGATGCGCTGTACGGCGTCTCGATGCGCCAAGACGGCGTTTCGACCGTCGTCGGCCAGCGCGTGCGCGAAGACTCTGCCTGATTTCGTGGGCGCTGCGCCCACAGGACCCAAACCGCACGCGCATAGCGAACGCTCGCTGCCCGCGGCATCCGCGCCGATAGGCTGAAGGCATGGCTGAAAATAAGTGGTCGCTCTCGAGCAAGCTCAAGGGGCTCTTCGTCAAACCGACGATTGACGAGACGACGTGGGAAGACCTTGAAACGGCGCTCATCACCGCTGACTTCGGCCCGGATATCTCTGAAGAGATCATCGAGCAACTGCAGAGCGAAGTCGCACGACTCGGCATCACCGATCCGCGCGATCTGCAGAACATGCTCCGTGAAAACATCGAAGAACGCCTAGCAAAGTTTGACAGCACACTGACGCTCTCGAACAAGCCCGCTGTCGTGCTCGTTGTTGGCGTCAACGGCGTGGGCAAGACCACAACAATCGGCAAGTTTGCGAGTTTCTTGCGTCAGTACCAACGCAGCGTTGTTGTCGGCGGTGCTGACACGTTCCGTGCGGCCGCCGTCGACCAACTCGCAACGTGGGCGCAGCGTGGGGGAGCGGCGATCGTCAAACCCCAGCACGAGGGGCAAGACCCGGCATCCGTTGCCTTCCAAACCGTGCAGTTTGCGCTCGACAACAACATCGACATCGCCATCATCGACACGGCTGGTCGCTTGCACACCAAGAGCGGGCTCATGGATGAGCTGGGCAAAATCCGTCGTGTGATCGAGAAGCAAGCGCCTGTCGCCGAGGTGCTGCTTGTGCTCGACGCAACGACGGGCCAGAACGGCGTCATGCAGGCGCAGGCGTTCCTCGATCAGGCGGATGTTACGGGCCTCGTCGTGACAAAACTCGACGGTTCTGCAAAGGGCGGTTTCATCCTCGCCGTGCAGGAGCAAACGGGCATTCCCGTCAAGCTCCTGGGCCAGGGTGAAGGTATCGACGATATGACCGGTTTCACCCCGCACGAATTCGCTCGACAGTTGGTCGACTGATGGCTACCGCACCCGCCGCGAGTATGGTTCGCTAGGGCTATGGCGATCGAACACGACTACTTCGGGGCGCTGAGCGCCGGCGGCGACGGCACGCTCTCGTGGTCAGACCGCATCGATTTCGCCGACCAGTCGGTGCTCGTTGACGTCACAGCAGCGGATGAATCCGAACTCGACCGTCACGCCCTCGATGCGGCCGCACGAGTTGTCGTCAATCTCGAATCCGTCGACGACAGTGTGCGCCGCCGGATGCTCTCTGAAACCGATGACCGCACCTCAGAAGTCACCGAGTTCATCCTTCGCGCGATTCAAGAGCACGGTAACGACCTCGAGGATTACCTCGTCGATGTCTCGGGCGATATGAACGTCGATGTCATCCGCTCGCTCAAGCTCGTCAACATGACGATCCTCGCGGAGGAAGTCGCCCCCGATAAAGGCTTCGCGATCATGGAGTACGTGCTCGACATCGACGAGATGGGCGACTCCCTGCTCGTCAACCTCTGCGCCGATGGCTCCGTTGAAAGTGTGATCAGCGGGGCTTAGACAGCCTGCGCGAAGCCCGCGTCGGCGTCTTCGGCGATGTGCGCGAGGTGCGCGGGAATTTCGCGCCCCTTCGAAATCATCGACTGAGCCCACAGGCGACCAGCGCGGTACGACGAGCGCACGAGCGGGCCAGCTAGCACGCCGAGATAACCCATCTCTTCTGCGATGGTCTTGTACTCGACGAACTCTTCGGGCTTGACCCAGCGGTCAATCGGGTGGTGTCGCGGCGAGGGGCGCAGGTACTGGGTGATCGTGATGATGTCACAACCCGCGTCGCGAATGTCTTGCAGTGCCTGAATGACCTCGTTCGGCTCTTCACCCATCCCGAGGATGAGGTTCGACTTCGTGATGAGTCCGGCCTCGTGACCCTGCGTGATGACGTTGAGCGAACGCTCGTACTTGAACGCGGGGCGAATGCGCTTGAAGATGCGCGGCACCGTCTCAACGTTGTGCGCGAATACCTCGGGGCGCGCCTCGAAGATCTGGCCGAGGAACTCAGGGTCGGCGTTGTGCTCGTTCGCGAGCAGCTCGACACCCGTGTTGGGGTTCAGTTCGTGGATCTTGCGCACGGTCTCGGCGTTGAGCCATGCACCCGTGTCAGGGAGGTCATCGCGAGCAACCGAGGTGACGGTCGCGTAGCGCAGACGCATCTGACGAACGCTCTCGGCGACACGACGTGGCTCGTCAGTGTCGTAGTCGGCGGGCTTGCCCGTATCGATCTGGCAGAAGTCGCAGCGGCGCGTGCACTGCGAACCACCGATGAGGAACGTTGCCTCACGGTCCTCCCAACACTCAAAGATGTTGGGGCATCCGGCTTCCTGGCACACCGTGTGCAGGCCTTCGCCCTTCACAAGCGACTGCAGCGCCGTGTATTCGGGCCCCATCTTTGCCTTCGTGCGAATCCACTCGGGCTTCTTCTCGATGGGGGTTTGCGCGTTGCGCACTTCGAGACGCAGCAGCTTTCGCCCTTCTGGGGCTGCCTTTGCGCTCTCGTCATTCGTTGCGCTTGGTGCGGCGCAGCATCCGCTCATGCGAACACTCCTTCATCTGCCGGTACGGCATCTGCAAATGTTTCCAAGAAAACCCGTTCGACAACGGGGAGTACTTCTTCAACCGTGACATCTCGGCCGAGTATTTCGCTCATTGTCGTAACGCCGGCGTCACGGATGCCACACGGCACAATGCCGTTGAAGCCCGTGAGTGAGTTGTCACAGTTGAGCGAGAAGCCATGCATCGTGACGCGCTTCGAGACGCGAACGCCAATGGCTGCGACTTTGTCTTCGCCGAGCGGACGCTTGACCCACACGCCACTGCGGCCCTCGACCTGGTAGCCGGTGATACCGAATTCCGCGAGCACCTTGATGAGCATCTCTTCGATGCGACGCACATGCGCAACAACATCGATGGGAATGTCGAGGCGCAGAATCGGATACCCAACCAACTGCCCGGGCCCGTGCCACGTGATCTTGCCACCGCGATCGACATCAACAACGGGTGTTCCGTCGGTTGGCATGTCTTCCGGCTCCGTGCGCTTACCAGCCGTGTACACGGCTTCGTGCTCGAGCAAAAGCAGTGTGCTGGGGCGCTCACCTGTCACCACGCCCTCGTGCACGCGTCGCTGTAAATCCCATCCGTCGAGATACGGGATGGGATTCGGCATGAATCCAACGTGCTCGATTGCGATCATCGCGCTTAAGCCTACGCCTCAACAGCATGGGCGGGCCCAGCATGAAAAAGAATCGAAAGAGTGTGTCGGGTTCTGCCCCGTCACGCGATAGACAGAGTGAACGCACAAGAACGATCGGACGACATGGCGCACGAACTCCCCGTGAGTGAAACAGCACAGCGGGTGTTCAACGCGCTCTTCGATGAGCACTTCTTGACCGTTCGCCGATACGCAGAACGACGCCTTGCGGAGGTAACCATGGCAGAAGATATCGCTGCAGAGAACCTTCCGGCCAAGCCGGAACAGTAAGCCCCTCGCGGGCACCCGCCCGTCGGGTTTGGCGGGTGCCCGCGAAGAACTGTGTTCACTGGGTGCTCGCGTAGAATCGAAGGCACTATGGCAACGTTCGGTACTCTCTCTGACCGCTTAACCGAGACTTTCAAGAACCTCCGCACCAAAGGCAAGCTCACGCCGGCGGATGTTGACGGCACGGTCCGTGAGATCCGGCGCGCACTGCTCGACGCCGACGTCGCGCTTCCCGTCGTCAAAGATTTCACGGCAGCCGTACGCGAACGTGCACTGAGTGACGAGGTTAACAAGGCGCTCAACCCCGCACAACAGGTTGTGCAGATCGTCAACGACGAGCTCATTGAGATTCTCGGTGGGCAGCAACGTCGCCTCGAGTTCGCAAAGACGCCGCCGACCGTCATCATGCTTGCTGGTCTGCAGGGTTCGGGTAAGACGACCTTCGCTGGGAAGCTCGCGAAGCAGCTGCAGAGCGAAGGCCACACGCCACTGCTCGTTGCCGCTGACCTTCAGCGCCCGAACGCCGTCAACCAGCTCACGGTCGTTGGTGAACGCGCTGGCGCGACCGTTTTTGCGCCCGAGCCCGGCAACGGCGTCGGCGACCCTGTCAAGGTCTCGAAAGACGGTGTTGAGTACGCCAAGCGTGCACAACACGACATCGTCATTATCGACACGGCTGGTCGCCTCGGTGTCGACGAAGAACTGATGAAGCAGGCGTCGAACATCCGCAAGGCGACGGACCCCAACGAGGTGCTTTTCGTCATCGACGCCATGATCGGTCAAGACGCCGTCAACACGGCGCTTGCCTTCCAAGAGGGCGTCGATTTCACGGGTGTCGTGCTCTCAAAGCTCGACGGTGACGCGCGCGGTGGTGCGGCCCTCTCAGTTGCCTCCATCACAGGGCGCCCGATCATCTTCGCCTCAACGGGTGAAGGGCTCGACGACCTCGAGGCGTTCCACCCCGACCGCATGGCCAAGCGCATCCTCGATCTTGGTGACATCCTCACTCTCATCGAGCAGGCACAGCAAGCGTTCGATGAGGAAGAAGCCCGCAAGGTTGCCGAAAAGCTCGCGAAGAACGATTTCACGCTCGAAGACTTCCTCGAGCAGATGCAACAGCTCAAGAAGATGGGCTCGATGAAGAAGATGCTGGGGATGCTTCCGGGCATGTCGGGCATGAAAGAGCAGATCGAGAACTTCGATGAGCGTGAGATCGATCGCACGGAAGCGATCATCCGCTCTATGACGCCGGGGGAGCGCCACAACCCCAAGATCCTCAATGGCTCACGCCGTCAGCGCATCGCCCGTGGTTCGGGCATGACCGTAACTGATGTCAACTCGCTTGTCGCGCGCTTCGAGCAGGCGGCAAAGATGATGCGCACGGTCGCGAGGGGCGGCACGCCCAACATTCCGGGCATGGGTCCCATGGGCAAGCCGACCGCAGCGAGCAAGCGTAAGAAGAAAGCCAAGAAGGGCGTCAACCTGCAGCACCAGAAGCGCCAAGAGGCTGCGCAGCAACACATTGCCGGTGCTGGCTTCGGTCTTGGTGGCGCTGCCGCCCCGAGCGAATCGGATCTTGCCGAGATTCAGAAGCTGTTCGGCAAAGGTTGATTCGTAGCCGCCCGGTGCTGCGCACCGAGGCTCTGCGTTTCGGCTCACATACGTTTGCTCAACGACCGGCTCTGTTCTGCCTCGCGTGAGCGGGACGGAACACGCCCGTGCGCTCGCCCGCGCCCGGCGCAACAAAAGCGCGCCCCCTCCGAAGAGGGAGCGCGCCTTTGTTGGAGTGAGCGGAGGCTTACGCTTCCACCCAGCCCTGCGACTTCGTGATGGCCTTGCGCCACTCAGCAAGCAGAGCGTCACGCTTGGCCGGCTCAATGGTCGGCTCCCAGCGCTTGTCTTCCTGCCAGTTCTTCGCGAGGTCGTCGAGGTCTGACCAGAAGCCAACGGCGAGGCCAGCTGCGTAGGCAGCACCCAGAGCCGTCGTCTCTGCCACAACCGGGCGAACCACGGGAACACCGAGCATGTCCGACTGGAACTGCATGAGCGCGTCGTTCGCGACCATACCGCCGTCAACCTTGAGCTCGGTCAGGTCAGCACCAGCATCGGCGTTGACTGCGTCGAGCACGTCGCGCGTCTGGTAGGCAACAGCCTCCAGGGCGGCACGAGCGATGTGACCGCGGTTCGAGAAGCGGGTCAGACCCACGATCGTGCCGCGTGCGGTCGGGTCCCAGTACGGTGCGAACAGGCCCGAGAAGGCGGGCACGAAGTACACGCCACCGTTGTCTTCGACCGTGTTTGCCAGGTTCTCAACATCGGGAGCCGTGTTGATGATGCCGAGCTGGTCGCGCAGCCACTGGATGAGCGAACCGGTCACAGCAATCGAACCCTCGAGTGCATAGTGCGTCGGCTGGTCGCCCAGCTTGTAGCCCACCGTCGTAAGCAGGCCGTTCTTGCTCTTGACGATGTCGGTACCGGTGTTGAAGATCAAGAAGCAACCGGTGCCGTAGGTGTTCTTCGACTCACCCTTTTGGAAGGCAGCCTGACCGAAGGTTGCCGCCTGCTGGTCGCCGAGGATACCCGAGATGGGCGTCTCGCGAAGCAGCGACGAGTCGTTTGCCTTGCCGTAGACCTCGCTCGACGAGCGGATCTCGGGCATCATCGACTTCGGCACATCGAAGGCCTCAAGGATGTCGTCGCGCCACTGGAGCGTTTCGAGATCCATGAAGAGCGTGCGCGATGCGTTCGTGACATCCGTTGCGTGCACGCCGCCCTCGGGGCCGCCCGTGAGGTTCCAGAGCACCCAGCAGTCGGTCGTACCGAAGAGCAGGTCGCCCTTCTCGGCTGCTTCGCGTGCGCCGTCAACGTTTTCGAGGATCCACTTGATCTTCGTACCCGAGAAGTAGGTCGCGAGCGGAAGACCAACGATGTCCTTGAAGCGGTCGACGCCACCGTCTTTTGCGAGCTCGTCAACGATGGGCTGCGTGCGGGTGTCTTGCCACACGATTGCGTTGTAGACGGGCTTGCCGGTGTTCTTGTCCCACACAACAGCGGTTTCGCGCTGGTTGGTGATACCGATCGATGCGATATCGTGACGCGTCACATTTGCGCGGGCGAGCGCGATACCGATGACTTCCTGGACGTTCTGCCAGATTTCCGTCGGGTCGTGCTCAACCCAGCCGGCCTGCGGCATGATCTGCTCATGCTCTTTCTGGCCGGTCGAGATGATGTTGCCTTGCTTGTCGAAAATGATCGCGCGCGACGAGGTTGTTCCCTGGTCGATTGCGAGTACATAGTCAGCCATGCGTATCTCCTTTGATGTTTCTTGACGTGGGGTGTTGTGATCGGATGCTTACGCGCCGGGAACGTGCAGCAGCACGGGAGCAGCGAGTGCAGCGATGACACCACCGACGAGCGGGCCGACAACCGGAACCCACGAGTAGCCCCAGTCCGAGCCACCCTTGCCCTTGATGGGCAGGATTGCGTGTGCGATACGCGGGCCAAGGTCACGTGCCGGGTTGATGGCGTAACCGGTCGGGCCACCGAGGCTCGCACCAATACCAACAACGAGCAGCGCAACGGGAAGAGCGGTCAGAGCACCGAGACCACCGGGAACACCAACGTTGATGTCGCCGTAGGTTGCGAAACCGAAGATGACGAACACGAGCACGAAGGTCGCAATGGCCTCAGTAGCAAAGTTCCAGCCGTACGAGCGAATGGCGGGGCCGGTCGAGAACACGCCGAGCTTGTTCGCCGGGTCTTCTTCTTCGTCGAAGTGCTGGCGGTAGGCGACCCACGCGAGGATTGCACCGACGATTGCACCGAGCAGCTCAGCCGCCGTTGCAACGAGGAACATGCCGAACGTGATGTTGCCCGCAACGAGCATGCCGATACCAACAGCAGGGTTCAGCAGAGCGCCCGAGTATGCCGAGACGAGAACACCGGCAAACACTGCCAAGCCCCAGCCCCAGTTGATCATGAGCGTGCCGCCACCGAAGCCCTTGGTCTTGGTGAGGATGACGTTCGCCACAACACCACAACCAAGCAGGATGAGCATTGCAGTACCGACGAACTCACTGAGGAAGTAGAGCCCGGGGTCTACACCAGGATTGAATTCCATGTCTTCATTGACCTTTCTTTAGCTACACCGGGGGGCGCAGCGCCTTTACTTGACGGGAGGGAGATCCAACCCGTGTTCTTCAACGAGGATGTCGCGGGTGGCGCGAACCTCTGCATCACGTTGCGTCTTGGTCCACCCGAGGATGGGGGCAAGGGCATCCGCAATCTCCTGAACAACCTCGAGGGTCGCGTCGCCGACGAACGCAATGCTCGTGCGGCGCAGCAACACATCAATGAGGTGTACAACTTGTTCGTTCTCGACCTGGTAGGCGAGCTCGCCCGTCGAGAGTGCGCCATCGGCGACAGGGGAGTCGTCGCCGTGTGCAGCAATGTACTGCTTGACATCGATCGCACGCGTGCCATAACGCTCAAGGAGCGCTTCGGCACGTTCGGGCGTGAACTCGGGCAGGTTCGCAGCGAGCCACTTTGCGCGAGCCTTGGGGGTGTTGGGGTACCCCTCGCCGCCCGTGATGATCGAGCCCTTGGTCGAAACTTTGCGCGTCTTGCCAAGAAGGCCAAGCACCTTGTCAGACATCGCTTCGCCCTCAGCACGGAAGGTCGTCCACTTGCCACCGACGAGGCTCACCAGGGGAACCGAGTGGGAGTTGTCGACCTCAATGCGGTAGTCGCGCGAGATAAAGCCGGGGGCTGCATCTTCTGTGCGGGGAAGCGGACGAATGCCCGAGAACTTGTAGACGATCTGCTCACGCGAGACCGGGATCGTGGGGAAGACGTGGTCAACGAGATCGAAGAAGTAGTCGACCTCTTCTTCCGTGCAACGCGTGGGCTGCGAAGGGTCGGCAGGAATATCCGTCGTACCGACCATTGCACGACCCTTGAGCGGGTATATGAGCACGATGCGTCCATCGTCGTGCTCGAAGAAAATCTCGCGGCCTCGGCAGGCGGCGACAAGCTCGGGATTGTCAAGCACGATGTGTGAACCCTTCGTGCCTCCCATGAACTTCGTGTCGTTGCCGAGCGCTTTGTTCGTGAGGTCGGTCCAGGGGCCCGAGGTGTTGACGACGACATCTGACTTGATTGTGAACTCGTCACCCGTGACGTTGTCGCGTACGACAACACCCTCGGCCGTGCGACCGACCGCTTCGACATAGTTCACAGCGCGTGCGTGTGGGCCTGTCTTGAGGCCGTCGAGCAGCACAGCGAGCGCGAGGCGTTCGGGGTCGTGCATTGACGCGTCAAAGTAGGTTGCCGTGTACTTCACATCGGGGTTGAGCTTCGGCAGCATCTTGAGCGACTTCTTGCGGCCAAACATCTTTGAGCGGGGGACAGCACCGCCATCGCGACCGAAGGAGTCGTAGATGGTGAGGCCCACCGTGATGAGCGCGGCGCCACGCTCTTTTGGCTTGCCCGACTTGTGCGTCAAGAAACGCATGGGCGCCGAGAGAATGCCCGAGAACGTCGTGAAGATCGGAATCGTCGTGCGCAGCGGCTTGACGTACTGCGGGGCAGTCTTAATGAGGTCGTTGCGCTCTTGCACGGCCTCTTTGACGAGACGGAATTCGCCGTTCTCGAGGTAGCGGATGCCGCCGTGAATCATGTGGCTCGAAGCCGACGATGCACCCGATGCGAAGTCGCCTCGTTCAATGACCGTGACGTCGACACCCTGTGATGCGAGATCGCGGAAGCTCGAGATGCCGTTGATGCCACCACCGATGATGAGCACCTGCGTGCGATCGAGGTTCTTCAAGGCTGCGACGCCTGGACGCTCGTTCGAACGGGAGCTTGCTGCCTTGGTTGGGGCTTTCTTCGCGGCTGGTCTCTTCGCGGGAGCCTTCTTGGCTGGCGTGCCTGTCATCATCGACCCTTTCGTGCGGTGCTGCCACCAGCATCGACCTCCGCGCATTTGTGCGCAAGCCGTGTGCACAAACGTGCATACTAGTTGCGTGAGCACATCAGGACAGGGAGCGCACGTGACGATCGATATTGGTGATGACCGCCTTGAGGTCGCCTTTCGCGCGGCCGCGCTCTACTACGACCAATCGCGCACGATGGAGTCGATTGCACGCGATCTCGGCGTATCCCGGTCGACCGTTTCTCGCATGCTCTCACTCGCGCGGGAGAAGGGGCTCGTCGACATTCGGCTCAACCCGCCCTCACGCGGCCACGAGACGCTCGAGAACGCTCTTGCTGAGCGGTTCGGCATCACGGCGCACGTTGTTCCCGTCTCGACGGGAACGCGCGAGATTGACAAACTTGACCGAGTCGCAGCGGCCGGGGCAGCGGTCCTGGCGAACCTCATCGATTCCAACATGACGGTCGGTGTCGCGTGGGGCTCGACCATGAGTGCCGTCTCCAACGGGCTCACTCCCAAGCGCACGCACGGCACGACGTTCGTGCAACTCAACGGCGCGGGAAACACTCGCACGAGCGGTATCGAATACTCCGCGCAAATCATGCAGAGCTTCGGGCACGCCTTTGGTGCATCCGTGCAGTATTTCCCTGTGCCGGCATTCTTCGACAACGCTGAAACGAAAGATGCAATGTGGCGCGAGCGAAGCATCCGACGTGTTCTGGCGCTGCAATCGAGCATGGATATGGCCGTGTTCTCGGTCGGGGCTCCGCAGGCCGATGTGCCCAGCCGTGTGTACGTGGGCGGGTACCTGGGTCGTGCTGATTACGCCTCGCTCGAGCACGATGGTGTCGTGGGTGACCTCGCGACCGTCTTCTTCCGCCGTGATGGGTCGTGGGCGGATGTCTCGCTCAACGCCCGCGCGACCGGCCCGCGGCTCGATCAACTACGTCGTGTGCCGCGCCGAGTGTGCGTCGTCTCTGGCATGCAGAAGCTCGACGCGACTCTTGCTGCGCTTCGAGCGGGGTACGTGACAACGATCGTGCTCGATCAAACGCTCGCGGAGCGCCTCATCGACGCCGCACCGCACCGCTAGCGTGCGAGGTTAGTGGGCGGGCGGGCCTTCACGGAACTCGCGCAGGAGGTGGTGCACGACGGGAACGAGATCGCCCTCGTTCTGGAGCGCAACCTCGAGTTGGCGGATGTAGCTGGGGCCGTTCGCGATGATGTCACCAACGCCCGCAAATTCCTTCGCGGCACCGAGGTCTGCGGCGATCGGGGCGAGCTCGGCGGTCAGGCGTTCGATGTCTTCCCGAACGGGCACAACCTCTGGCGAGTTATCGACAATGATCTCGGCGTCGAGGCCGTATCGAGCACTGCGCCACTTGTTTTCTCGGTGCAACCACGGTGAGAGGCGGGGGAGCGGATGACCCTCATCGATATCGCGCGAGAACTTCTCGACGAGCGCTTGCGCCAATGACGCGACGGCCGCGAGCTCGGCAAGTGTTGACATGGCATCGCACGCGCGCACCTCGATAGTTCCCCAGCGCGGTGCCGGGCGAATGTCCCAGCGCACCTCAGAGACATCCGTCATGACACCCGTACGAGTCATGTCATCGAGATAGCGCTCAAACTCGCCCCACGATTCAAGCGGCCACGGCAAGCCGGCCGTCGGGAGCTGTTGGAACACGAGTGCGCGATTGGAGGCATACCCGGTCGGCTCGCCCGCCCAAAAGGGGCTTGATGCGGCAAGGGATTGCAAGTGTGGGAGGTAGCACGTGAGGGCATTGATGATGGGCATGACCTTGTCACGCGAATCGACCCCAACGTGCACGTGGATACCCCAGATCATCATGTTTCGCCCCCACCACTGGGTGCGATCAATGAGCCGGTGGTAACGCGTCTTATCGCGCACGCGCTGCTCGTACCACTTGGCGAACGGATGCGAGCCGGCAGACATGAGATCGATGCCCAGCGGATCGGTTGCCGTGCGTACGAGCGCAATAGCCTCAGAGATATCGCGCACGGCCTCGGCGACCGTGTGGCCAACACCACTTGTGACCTCGAGCGTGTTCGTGAGGAGCTCGCCCGTCACGGTGAATCGCATATCGTTGCTCGCTGGTCCGAGCGTCTCGAGCAAGGCTGGTGCTTCGCCAACGAGGTCGCCCGTGCGGGGGTCAACAAGCATCAATTCCCACTCGAGCCCGACACTTGAGCGGCGAGACGCTGCGAATTCGATGGTCACGAGTTCAGTGTGGCAGAATAGAGGGTCGGATACCTCTGCTCGACCCTCTATCCAGCGAGTGTGTCCTTTTCTTAAGCTTCCGCCGGATGTGCACCCCACTCTCCGGGCGACCGCTACTTGTCATGAGCCCAGGCTCAAACACATCAATTTCAGGAGAAACGTGGCTGTCAAAATCCGCCTCAAGCGCATGGGTAAAATCCGTGCTCCTTACTACCGTGTCGTCGTTGCCGACTCGCGCACCAAGCGCGATGGTCGTGCCATCGAAGAGATCGGTATCTACCACCCCACCGAGAACCCCTCGGTTATCAAGATCGATTCCGACCGCGCACAGCACTGGCTGAGCGTTGGTGCACAGCCGACCGACCAGGTCAAGGCTCTGCTCAAGCTCACGGGTGACTGGGGCAAGTTCACGGGCGAGGGTTCGACCGAGAACCGCGTGCAGGTCGCAGGCGAAAAGGAAGCATTCGCTGTGGACACCAACAAGAAGTCGGTCGTCAAGCCCAAGGTTGAGAAGGCTGAAGAAGCTGCGCCTGAGGCTGAGGCTGAGGTTGCTGCTGAAGAAGCAGACGCCGTCGCTGAAGCTGACGCACAGGCAGAGGTTGTCGCTGAGGCACCCGACGCCGAACTCACCGAAGAGGCGTAAAACACCGTGCTTGACGCCGCGCTTGATCACCTTGTTCGGGGTGTCGTAGACAACCCCGACGATGTCGACGTTCGTGCCACCCAACAGGGCTCGAACCAGGTTCTGCGAGTTCGTGTGAACTCGGCAGACCGCGGCAGGGTGATCGGGCGCGGCGGTCGCACGATCAACGCACTGCGTACCGTCGTTGCAGCGCTCGACAGCAACGGCAACGGGCGCATTCGCATCGAACTGGCTGAGTAATGGCACCGAAAGCAACCGGCGGCAATGACCGTCGGCTTCGTGTTGGCCGACTCCTCAAAGCGCACGGCCTCAAGGGTGCGCTCAAACTCGAGCTCTATACGGATGACCCTGAGAATCGTTTTGTTCCGGGCGCCGAATTCACGCTCCAGGTGCCGAAAGAATCGCCCTGGTTCGACAAGACCGTCACAGTTCGCGAGTATCGCGTGCTCAACGGCAACTCCGTCGTCTTTCTTGAAGGCGTCGATGACCGTACAGTAGCCGAGACGCTCGTGCGTGCGATCCTCTGGATCGACGAAGACAAACTCACCGACACGGGTGACGAGAACGCCTGGTACGACCACCAGCTCGTGGGGCTCGATGTGCGCCGTGACGGCGCATCGGTTGGCACGCTCGCGCGCGTCGATCACTTGCCAGCGCATGATCTGCTCGCCGTCTCAACGCCGAACGGCGAAGTGCTCGTGCCCTTCATCGCGCAGTTCGTTCCGACAGTCGATATCGACGGCGGGTACATCGACGTGACGCCGCCCGGTGGCCTCTTTGAAGAGCTCGCCGACGCGGCTGAGACCTCCGACGAGGCGTAACGTGCGCATCGACGTTGTCTCAATCTTTCCGTCGTATTTTGACGGGCTTGAGCTGTCACTCCTGGGGAAGGCCCGCGAAAGCGGCCTGCTGAGCCTCAACATCCACGATCTTCGTGACTGGACACACGACCGCCACCGCACGGTTGACGATTCACCGACGGGTGGCGGGGCCGGCATGGTCATGAAGCCAGAGCCGTGGGGCGAAGCGCTCGATGCGTTAACGGATGCTTCTGCTGAGGCATCCGATGGCCCCGTCATTATCTTCCCGTCGCCGGCCGGTGAGCTATTTACGCAGGCAAAAGCGCGCGAACTCGCAGAGGAAAAGCACCTCATCTTTGGATGCGGCCGCTACGAAGGCATTGACGAGCGCGTTTTCGAGTACGCCGTTGAGCGCGGCCGTGTGCGGCTTTTGAGCCTCGGCGACTATGTGCTCAACGGTGGGGAAGTCGCGACGATGGCCATGATCGAGGCAATTGGGCGCCTCGTTCCGGGCGTTGTGGGCAACCCTGAATCCCTCGTCGAAGAGTCGCACGAGGATGGCCTGCTGGAGTACCCCTCCTACACGAAGCCCGCTGAATGGCGCGGTCGAGCCGTGCCCGACGTGCTCCTGAGTGGCAACCACGCCAAGATTGCCGAGTGGCGCAGAGCCCAGCAACTTGAGCGCACGCGCGAACGTCGCCCCGACCTGCTCCCTGGCAACGACTAAGCGTCGCATTCGGCGTACACCCTCTTTCGGGGGTGGATGCTGGCGACGGTGTCAAAACTGGCAGTAGCGTAGCTCCGCTGCGGTTCTTTCTGCACCGCGGCAGCTGTGAGGCAATGACGCCTCACGCAGGACAATGAGGCAAGGAGGCCTTATGGTACCCCCACCCGAGTCATCGCGCCGGAAAGAGCACGATGCAGAGCCGAGCCAACCAGTGGCGATCGACTACGAGAAGATTCAAAAGTTGCCCCAGTTCCAAGAACTGCGAAAGAAGCAGCGGTCATTCGTATTTCCGCTGACGGTGTTCTTCCTCGTCTGGTATCTCGTCTACGTGCTCCTGGCCGCCTACGCGCACGACTTCATGTCGATCAAGGTCATCGGCAACGTCAACATCGGTCTGCTCCTTGGTTTGGGGCAGTTCGCGACGACCTTCATCATCACGACCTGGTACGTGCACTACGCCAACAAGAAACTTGACCCGGTCTCGGAGGACATCCGTGCCGAGCTTGAAGACATCGAGGCAGGGAAGGTCCAGCAATGAACGCGCTTTTTGCTTCATCGGTCGTCTTCGCAGACACCAACGCGGCCCTCGAGGCGAACAACCCCGTCCTGAACATTTCGATCTTCCTCGCGTTTGTAGCGGTCACCTTGTTCATCGTGTTCCGGGCAAGCCGCAACTCGAAGACGGCAGCTGACTACTACGCGGGTGGCCGCGGGTTTTCGGGTATGCAGAATGGGTTCGCCATCAGTGGTGACTACCTTTCGGCAGCCTCGTTCCTCGGCATTTGCGGCGCCATCGCGATCAACGGATACGACGGGTTCCTCTACTCGATCGGCTTCCTCGTTGCCTGGCTCGTCGCGCTGCTGCTCGTTGCAGAGCTCATGCGCAACACTGCCAAGTTCACGATGGCCGACGTGCTCTCGTTCCGTCTCAAGCAGCGCCCCGTGCGCATGGCAGCGGCGCTCACAACCCTCGCGGTGTGCTTCTTCTACCTCCTGGCACAGATGGCCGGTGCCGGTGGTCTCGTTGCGCTTCTGCTCGGTGTGACCGACAAGGCGGGCCAGAGTCTCGTTGTCGCGGTCGTCGGCATCCTCATGATCGTCTACGTGCTCGTGGGCGGTATGAAGGGTACGACGTGGGTGCAGATTATCAAGGCCTTCCTGCTCATCGGTGCGGCGCTCATCATGACCGTGTGGGTGCTCGCGCTCAATGGCTTCAACCTCTCTGAACTGCTCGGCAACGCCGTGGCAGCTTCGCCGCAGGGTGAAGCGATTCTTGACCCGGGTCTGCAGTACGGCAAGAACCCCATCGACTTCGTGTCGCTCGGCCTTGCCCTTGTGCTCGGTACCGCGGGTCTGCCGCACGTGCTCATGCGCTTCTACACGGTTCCGACCGCGAAAGAAGCCCGCAAGTCGGTTGTTTGGGCCATCTGGCTGATCGGTGGCTTCTACCTCTTCACGCTCGTGCTCGGTTACGGTGCAGCAGCGCTTGTCGGCCCCGAGAACATCGCGAGTGCACCGGGTGGTGGCAACTCGGCAGCTCCGCTGCTGGCGCTGCACCTCGGTGGCCCTGTGCTGATGGGTATCGTCTCGGCAGTTGCCTTCGCAACGATCCTCGCGGTCGTCGCGGGTCTCGCGATCACGGCTGCAGCTTCGTTCGCGCACGACATCTACGGTTCGGTGCTCAAGAAGGGCAACGTTGACCCGCAGAAAGAGGTTCGCGTCGGCAAGATCACCGTGGTCGTGCTCGGGATCATCGCGATCCTTGGTGGCATCGGCGTGCAGGGGCAGAACATCGCCTTCCTTGTAGCGCTCGCCTTCGCTGTCGCAGCATCGGCGAACCTGCCGACGATCCTGTACTCGCTCTACTGGAAGAACTTCACAACGCGCGGTGCGCTGTGGAGCATGTACGGCGGCCTTGCCGCGGCACTCGTGCTCATCTTCCTCTCGCCAGTCATGTCGGGGTCGGCAACCTCGCTCTTCGGTGAGGGCGTCAACTGGGCCGTTTGGCCGCTGTCGAACCCGGGTATCGTCTCGATCCCGCTCGGCTTCTTCCTCGGTTGGCTCGGGTCGATCACTTCTTCCAAGAAGGAGGACCCGGCGCTTGCTGCCGAAATGGAGGTTCGAGAGCTCACCGGTCACGGTGCAGAACCACCCGTGCACCACTAAACGGGAACAAGAAATGGGCGGATGCGTGAAGCATCCGCCCATTTCTTGTGTGTGCGTTAGTCGACGCCGAGGAATGAGCGATCTGTCAGCACGATGGGGCCATCGTCGGTGATGGCAACCGTATGCTCCGAGTGCGAACCTCGCGAGCCGTCGACACTGCGCAGCGTCCACCCGTCGGGGTCGGTGTACAGCTTGTCGGTCGTCTCGAGCAGCCACGGTTCGAGGGCGAGCACGAGCCCGGCACGCAAGGGGAGCCCGCGGCCAGCACGGCCGTCGTTTGGCACGTGCGGGTCGCCGTGCATCGTGCGCCCGACGCCGTGGCCACCAAAGTCGGTATTGATCGAGTAGCCCTCGCCGTGGGAAACCTTTGCGATCGCGGCGGAGATATCCCCGATGCGGTTGCCAACCCGAGCGGCATCAATGGCTGCGGCGAGCGCGCGCCCGGTCGTGTCGATGATGCGAAGGTCTTCGTCACGCGGGGTACCAACGACGAATGAGACAGCCGAATCGGCAACCCAGCCATCGACTGAGACCGCGAAATCAAGCGAAACAAGGTCGCCGTCTCTGAGGTCGTAGTCGTGGGGGAGCCCGTGCAGCACAGCATCGTTAATCGAGGTGCAAATGACCTTGCCGAAGGGGCTCGCGCCGAACGACGGGTGGTAGTCGATGTAACACGATTCCGCTCCGGCCTTGCGTATGAGGTCGTGCGCCCGCTTGTCAATATCGAGCAGGTTCGTGCCGACCGTGGTCTCATCGCGTAGCGTCGCGAGAGTCTCGGCGACGAAGCGTCCGGCGGCTCGCATCTGGTCGATCTCGGCCGGCGTGCGCAGTTCAATCACGGTGGATTCCTTTCGGTTGGCCTCTTATTCTCTCAGGGCGAACTGTGTTTTCAGCATGACGAGAGCACCACGCGCGTAAGATCGAAACATGATCATTCGGCGCGCGTTTTACAAGTGGCTTCCGGCTGCTGTCATCGTGTTGCCCGCCTGGATGCTCATCAGCTGGTTGCTCTTTGATCGCGGCGGCTGGAGCTTTATGCTCCTGCTCTTTGTCGTTGTGCCGTCGGTCATCGTTGCGAGCCTTGTTACCTGGCTCCTCGTGCGTGCTCGCCCAAGTGTGCACGCGAGCCAAGACGCATCCTGGCTCGACCTCGGGGTCATTGGGCTCTGGCAGGCGCTCACGATCGGCTTTGGTTTTGCATGGGGGAGCGCTTGGCTTCCGTGGCTCATGACAGCCGCGATTCTGGCGTTCTTCGGCGCGACCTGGGTTGGTCTCTCACAGCTGTGGGATGAGAGCCGTGCGGGGTGGAGTTGGCGCAACCCACCCGCGACACGTCAGGCCAACACCGAGCCCATCATTTTGCTTGAGTCGCCAAACGTGTCAGAATAGATGTTTGTGCCGCACGAAGCGCTGCCTCAGGGGCGTTCGTAACGCGAAAGCGAACACGGCAACTCACAAACATCCGTAATTCTTACTTTTGCAGTCGACCTGAGCGCGTGCTGCAGGGAGAGAACAATGACTCATCTTCTCGACCAGGTGGATGCAGCATCGCTGCGTCAAGACATCCCGGCATTTGGCCCCGGCGACACCGTTAAGGTCCACGTCAACATCACCGAGGGTAACCGTTCGCGTATCCAGGTGTTCCAGGGCATCGTTATCGGCCGCCAGGGCGATGGCGTTCGCGAGACCTTCACCGTTCGTAAGGTGAGCTTCCAGGTCGGCGTTGAGCGTACGTTCCCCGTACACAGCCCGGTTATCGACCACATCGAACTCGTCACGCGTGGTGACGTTCGTCGCGCGAAGCTCTACTACCTGCGCAACCTGCGCGGTAAGAAGGCGAAAATCAAAGAGAAGCGCTAACTTCTTGCGCTGCTCTCACGAGTTTCAGTCAAACGCCCCGGCCAGTGCGGCCGGGGCGTTTGCGCATGCACGACAATGAATGTGATGAGTGAGACCGTACCCGCGATCCGCACGCGTCGCCGTCGCCGTAGCGGATGGCTCTGGCGACTCCTTGATATCGCGCTCGTCGTGCTTGTCGCGCTGTTGGTATCGATGCTCTTGCGGGCGTTTGTTGTGCGTGCCTTCGAGGTGCCAACCGACTCCATGAGTCCCACAATTCAGGTGGGCGATCGCATCCTCGTTGATGAACTGAGCCCGCGTTGGTCACCGTATGAGCGCGGCGACATCATTGTGTTCCGTGATCCTGGTGGGTGGCTCGACGGTGTCGAGGCGGGGGAGCCCAGCGCACTGACCCGGGTGACCGCGGCGCTGACGTTCTGGGACGGCCCTGTGGAAGCTTCTGGTTTCGTTGTCAAGCGCATCATCGGGCTCCCGGGCGATACCGTTGCGTGCTGCAACGATTATGGGCAGTTGAGTGTGAACGGTGCTCCTATTGATGAGCGATATACAACGCTTGCTGCGGGGGATCCGCGCGCTTCACGCGATCCGTTCAGCGTCACGGTTCCTGAGGGAGCGGTCTGGGTGCTCGGCGACAACCGTCGTGTTTCGCTTGATTCGCGTTCCCACCAAAGCGGAGAGCTTTCCGGGGCGGTTCCGCTCGAGAACGTCATCGGTCGCGCGACTGCTGTCATCTGGCCATTCAGTCGCTTGGGGTGGATCCCCTCGCACGGTGCAAGCTTCGCCGGGGTCGAGCAGTGAGCGGTGCGAACTGGCCCACGCTTGATTTTGAACGCGAACTCTTGCGCGAGGTTGACTGGGTTATCGGGCTCGACGAAGTGGGTCGCGGGGCACTCGCTGGCCCCGTCGCGGTTGGCGCTGTGGCTGTCTCTTCACAGCACGCGGCGGTACCCATGCTCGATGGTGTGCGTGATTCCAAGCTCGTAGCCGAGAAGAAGCGCGGTCCGCTTGCTATTGCGGTGAATGCATGGGCCGAAGCATCCGCTGTCGGCTGGGCAACGCCGCGTGAGATCGACGACGTTGGTATAACGCAGGCACTGGGTCTTGCGGCATGGCGTGCCCTTGATGAGGTACGCGTGGGGCTCGCGGGCACGATTGCCGTGATTCTCGACGGCAACCATGACTACCTGTCACGAATGCGTCGCCCAGATATGCGCATCATCGTGCGAATCAAGGCCGACCGGGATTGCGGTTCAGTCGCAGCCGCGTCTCTTGTCGCCAAAGTTGCTCGAGACGAGCTCATGGTGGCGCTTGACGAGGCGTACCCCGACTACGAATGGCGCGGCAATAAAGGCTACGGGTCGGCGACGCATCGCCGTGCCCTCGCAACGCGTGGCGTGAGCGAACACCACCGGCTCTCCTGGCACCTCGTTGACGAGCAGCTGTTCTAGCTGCAGCTGCCGGCCGAGGTTACTCGAGGCCGTCGAGTGAGAGTTCGGTCGGCAATTCGAAGTCGCGGTGGATGAGTTCTTCGATGTTGAGGTCTTTGAAGGTGATGACCCGCACCGACTTGACAAAGCGATCTGCACGATAGATATCCCACACCCAGACATCGTTCATCGTGACTTCGAAGTAGAAGTCGTGTTCCGTGTCGTGGCGCACAACCGAAACCTCATTGGCGAGGTAGAAGCGGCGCTCTGTTTCAATGACGAACTGAAACTGCTGCACGACGTCGCGGTACTCGCGGTAGAGCGATAGCTCAAGCTCGCGGTCGTAATCCTCGAAGGCTTCCTCGTCCATATGTGACCCATCTTAGGCGTTCTCCGAGCCCGCGTGAGAAGCGAGTGCACAGGGCCCAAATCATGGGAGATTTCCCGGGTCTCGTTCTTCGCGCGGAAGAGCGACTCCTCGCGCCCACCGACGCCGTGACGCTATAGGCATGAGAGCAAAAGACCAGCTTGGCCGGGAAGGCGAAGCGCGTGCAGCTGCCTACCTCACCGACAAGGGGTATGAGGTCGTCGACCGCAATTGGCATGGGCCGGGCGGCGAGCTCGACATCATTGCGGTTCGCGGGCAGGAAATTGCGATCGTTGAAGTGAAGACTCGGCGCACGATTGCTTTCGGCGACCCGCTCTCGGCCGTCGATGAGCGAAAGCTCAACCGCATGTGGCGGCTGGGGAAACTCTGGGCGCAGGCACACAAAGAACTCGCGAGCCACCGCACGCTTGCGCTGCATGTGATCGGCATCGTTGGCACGGGTAGCTATGCCGACCTCGTCCACCTGGCAGATGTCCGATGAGTACCGCGAAGGCCTGGGCCGTCTCGCTCAACGGCACGCTCGGGACCGTTATCGAGGTTGAAGCGGCGACGAGCAATCAGACCCCGGGTATGTCGCTCATCGGGCTGCCCGATAAGGCACTCAATGAGGCGACTCGTCGCGTACAAAACGCGACCAAGAGTGTTGCGCTTGAGTTGCCACGGCAACACGTGACAGTCAACCTTTCGCCGGCGAGCGTGCCAAAATCTGGTTCGGGATTTGATGTTGCCATTGCTCTCGCAGTCATCGCGACGACCGGGGTTGTCGACCGCGATTCGGTCGCGAGTATGGTGCATCTCGGCGAACTTGGGCTCGACGGCAGAGTCCGGGCCATTCCCGGTGTCTTGCCTGCGACACTCGCCGCCCGCCAGGCAGGGTTTACACGCATCGCTGTTCCCCCGGAGTGTGTTGCCGAAGCAGAGCTTGTTGAGGGCATCTGGGTACAACCGATCGAAACGCTTGCGCACGCAGCGCGGCTGCACGGTGCGGCGGTGGAAGATCCCGTGCTGCTCGATCGAGCGCAGGTTCCTGATCCCGTACCACGCCCGAGAGAACCGCACGATCTTGACGAAGTTGTCGGTCAAGAGCCCGCTGTTGAGGCGCTCATCGCTGCCGCCGCCGGCGGGCACCACATGCTCATGTCAGGGCCGCCCGGAGCCGGCAAAACAATGCTCGCGAGTCGCCTCCCCGGAATCCTGCCCGAACTGAGCGACGAAGACGCGGTTGAGGTTGCGAGTATCAAGTCGCTCAGCGGTGAGCGGGTCACGACGCTCACTCGGATCGCGCCGTTTGAAGCGCCTCATCATTCAGCGTCGACGGCGTCGCTCATCGGGGGTGGCACACGCGGCATCCGCCCCGGGGCCATTGCACGTGCGCACAAGGGTGTGTTGTTTCTTGATGAAGCGGCAGAGTTCCCGCGTGCCGCACTCGATGCCTTGCGGCAACCGCTCGAATCGGGCCACATCGAAATTCATCGAGCGCACTCGGTCGCTGTCTTTCCTTCGCGCTTTCAGCTTGTGCTGGCAACCAACCCGTGCCCGTGTGGTCAGTTCGGGGTGCGTGGGGGAGAGTGCACCTGCCCGAGTAGCACCGTTCGGCGCTACAGCGATCGAATCTCTGGGCCGCTCCGTGACCGCATCGACATTGAGCTACGACTGAGTCGGGTGAGCTCTCCGGAGGCATTCGATGGCGCACGGGGCGCGGTCTCATCCGCCGAGGCGCGAGCGCGCGTTGTTGCTGCTCGAGAGCGCAGCGCAACTCGTTGGGCCGCGACCGATTGGCGGCTCAATGCCGAGATTCCCGGGCCGTATCTCCGGCAGGGGCCGCACCGCATCCCAGCTCGTGCGCTCGCTCCACTTGCTCGTGCCCTCGATATCGGTGCATTGACTCTGCGCGGCTATGACCGTGTTTTGCGGTTGGCCTGGACACTCGCCGACCTTGATGCGGCCGAGGCTCCATCACTCGAGCACGTAGCACAGGCGCTCATCCTCCGAAAGGGAAACATCACATGACAGATTCACCCAACATTCCGCGCGTGCTCGAATCCCTCGCAGGCGATGACGCATTCGTCGCCTTGGCGACGGGTCTGCGACCGGCGGAAGCACCGCTTGACACGCTCGCGCGACTCGCCTGGAACGTGATCGCCGAGCCTGGCGACGCCGTGGCAAACCGGCTTGTGACCTCGCTCGGGCCCGTTGATGCTCTGCACATTGCCGAGTGTGGCTCCGAAGCGGTTGCAAGCGAGCGTTCGCAAGAACTCCGCGAGGCAATAGAACGGTGGGAGCCACGGGCAAACGCGCGAACGATCTCGCCCTCGCTGCGAAACGCGGCGAGAACGGATGCGTCGCTCTTGCTCCCTGGCGACCCGGCGTGGCCCAGCGGTGTCGATGATCTCGGCGACCACGCACCGATGCTGCTGTGGGCTCGCGGGCAGATGGACACACAACCGTTGTGCGGAACAACCGTCGCCCTCGTTGGTGCTCGGTCAGCAACGCCCTATGGCAGCGCAGTCGCCGGCGAACTCGGAGCCGAACTGAGCGAACGCGGCCTCACCGTCGTCTCTGGTGGCGCCTACGGCATCGACGCTGCAGCACACCGCGCAGCAATTCGAACGGGCGGTGTGACGGTTGCCTACCTTGCCGGCGGGATCGATCGCGTCTACCCGGAAGGGAACCGACAACTCTTCAATGAGATGCTCGAGAACGGGGCGATTCTGAGCGAAGTCTCATGCGGAACGGCCCCAACCCGATGGCGGTTCCTAGCTCGCAATAGGCTCATTGCGGCGGCATCCGCGACCGTTGTCGTTGAAGCTGGATGGCGCAGCGGCTCACTCAACACAGCGGGTCACGCCGCCTCACTTGGCCGACCACTCGGAGCCGTGCCCGGCCCAATCACCAGTTCAACCTCAGCTGGGTGCCACCGACTCTTACGCGACTACGATGCGGCGTGCATCACGGGCACCGCTGACGTTCTCGGGCTGCTCGGCGACAATGACGGTGCGCTCTTCTCTGCTCCGAGCGACCCCCGGGCCACACGCGTGCTCGATGCCATGAGCGCTCGCACTGCGCGAACCGTCATCGACATTGCGGCGCGTTCCGGCTTGAGCGAACGCGACACCCGCGGCTTGCTCGCGCTGCTCGAACTTGAAGGTCGCGTTGCTTCCCGAGAACCTGGCTGGGTGCGACTGTGAACTTAGGCGGGCTTGTTTGACACGAGGCGGCTAAGACGTTCATTCATGATGAGGCCCAGGAGCGCAAGACCGCCGATGAAGAAGGGAAAAATCCACATTCCTGACCACGCTGAGATTGCCCCGAACAACGGGGGAGCAAAGGTCGAACCCGTGTACGCGGCGGCCATCTGAATGCCAATGATGGCCTGCGAGTTTTCGCGACCAAAATTTTCGGGCGTTGCGTGAATGATGGCCGGATAGATTGGCGCGCAACCGATCCCGGCGACGACAAGGCCCGCAAGTGCAACAACGGTTGTTGGCAGGGGGAGCGCAAGCATGAGTGCGCCGATTGCAACTAAGGCGAACCCGCCACGGATGAGGAGTTTGTCGCCAATGCGGTCGGCAATGAAGCCTGCAAGGAAGCGCCCCGCGGTGATCCCGAGCACAAAAAGTGAACCGAAAGCAGCTGCTGTCGTGGGCGTGACCGCGCGGTCCTGCACAAGATACGTCGAAGCCCACAGAATCGAGGTGGTCTCGAGCGCGCAGTAGGCGAAGAAGGTGATGAGCACGAGGGTCACGCCGGGAATCTTCAGTGCCTTCGCGAGGGGCGTGTGCGTCTTGGCAGCTGGTGCGTCATCCGATGTTTCGACATCGACGGGCGCCATCGCATTCACGCGCCGCCACAAGGGCAAACTCGCAATGAGCGCAATTGTGAGCGCACCCTGGATGAGTCCGACCGTCCAATACGCTGACGACCAGCCGTGGCCGCTGCCGAGGGCGTAGCTCATGATGAATGGGCTGATCGAAGCGCCGACGCCCCAGAAGCTGTGGAGCCAGTTCATGTGCCGCGCGGCATAGTGCAGTGCGACGTAGTTATTGAGCGCGGCGTCAACGGCACCGGCTCCCAAGCCAAAGGGGATTGCCCACAGGCACAGCATCCAAAACGAGCCCGAGAACGAGAACCCGATGAGTGCCGCTGCCGTGAGCCCTACGCTCACGGCAGTCACGATTCCCGCACCAAAACGGTTCGTCAGGCGCTCCGAAGCAAGGCTCGACACAATCGTGCCGCCCGCGATGATCATCGTCAGAATGCCAGCGAAAGCAACTGGCACACCAAGATCCTCGTGCATGACGGGCCAGCCCGCGCCGATGAGCGAGTCAGGCAGGCCGAGGCTCACGAAGGCGAGATAAATGATCGCGAGGAGGAGTGCGTACACGGCGGGGAAGGCCCTTCGGAACAAGCGGAAATGTTCTCCACCGGCGATCGCCTTGTGGAACCGCTACCAAGTCTAAATCGGCGGCGCTACGTCGGCTCTGACATTCGCGCAAGAACCTCTTTCAAGAGCGTCTCTGCAACGGGTGCGGGGAGCGCCTCGATAAGCGCCATGAGCCCCGCCATGGGCTGATTGGGTTTAACCTTGCCAGCCCCGGCCGCCCTCAGCATGAGGTGTGCGATCCGTGGGCTGGGAACGCGGGAAGTGTCATAGCCCAGCAAGCGCATGGCCGTGACAGCCGCGCTCGCGGTCGCGGGCTTCTTGCCACGAACCTGGTCAGCCGCGGTTTCGAGCGCCTCGAGGAACTCCGGCACCCGTGCTTCTAAGACCGGGGTCAACGTCAAGTGCGTTGTTCGAGGAATCTCAACACCGTCACTCTGCAGGCAGGCAGGCTGCGGCTGGATTTTGAAGCCGAGAGACGCAATCGCATCAGAGAGATGGTGCGGATCAACCCGCTCGGATGCTGGCACATGCGTGTCGGCCACGAGTGCAATTGCTGGCCCGGTGGGCGAGCCCAGTACAGCGAGGCCCGGAATGTGTTCGACAGCCTCTCGAATCTCGCGTGCCGCGCGCTCGATTTGGGCCGTCAGTTTTGCGTAGCCAGCCGTGCCCAGGTACTCGATGATCGCCCACGCGGCAGCGAGCGAGGCGGCAGATTTCGAGCCCAGGAGGGTCGCGTTGACAACGGGGTAGCCAGGCCATTGGGTTGTTGCGAAGTACTGCTTGCGGTGCCGCTCGCGTGAGTTGTGCAGGAGAACGGAAGCCCCCTTGGGGGCATACCCAAATTTGTGCAGATCGGCGGAGATGCTCGTGACTCCCCGCACACGGAAATCCCAGGGCTGGAGGCCTTGCCACCAGGGCAAGACGAAGCCGCCGAAACATGCGTCCACATGGCAGGAGATACCTGCCTGTGCCGCGGCCGCGGCGACCGCAGCAATCGGGTCAAGTGCACCGGAGGGGTAGGAGGGGGCTGAAACCACGATGAGTGCAACGTCATCTGCGAACCGCGCAATGAGGTCTTCTGCGGCGACGGTGCCGTCCGGTGCGCAAGGCACGGGATCGAACGCAAGGTCGAACAGTTCGCAGGCCTTTCGAAACGCCGCATGTACCGTCGTCGGGGCAACGAGTCTTGGGCGCAGAACGGCAGAGTCTGGGTGCTCGGCGCGCCACAGATCACGGGCTGTCTTGACAGCAAGCAGGCAGCTCTCTGTGCCGCCACTCGTGACCGAGCCGACGACGGCCCGCCCACCGTGGAGCATCCGTTTTGTGAACGTGAGAATGTCGCGCTCCATAGCGGCCACCGAGGGGAAGACGGTGGGGTCGAGCCCGTTGAGCGGACGCGCGAGCCGTGCCGCTTCTTCGGCGAGCTCATCGAGTTCCGAAAGACCCGAATCATAGACATAGGCAAGAACGTTGCCGCCGCTCGTTGGCGCATCGTGAGCCCGCAGCTCACGTAGGCGATCAAGGATCGAGGAGGAGTTCATTCGGCCACTCTATTGGCGGAACTTCTTGGTGGGGCATTCGGCGTGCCTGGCTCGTGACGATCCTCTGGCCGAGCACGCTGGATGCATGCAAGTCGACGCAGCGATTGACGCGTATGAGGGGTATGCGCGCGATGTGCGTCGTCTGTCTCCAGCGACCGTACGCTCGTACCGTTCAGACCTCAATGCGCTCTCGCTCTTCGTGGGCGATAAGCGCCTGGCTGATCTTGCGCCAGATGAGCTGCGCGAATGGGTCTGGCAGTCGACACAGGATGGCATGGCCCGGTCAACGATCGCACGGCGTATCGCAAGTGTTCGGGCATTTGTCTCGTGGGCACTTGAAAACGAACTCCTTGAGACAGACATCACGGCGCGACTTGTCGCACCGAAACGGCATCGACCGTTGCCGAAGGCGGCTCGCGCCGAGTCGATTGATGATGTTCTGAGCGCACTCGCCGATCGAGCACGGGAGGATCCAACACCGGAGAATCTTCGGGATCACGCAATCCTTGAGCTGCTCTATGCCTCGGGCATCCGTGTTGCTGAGCTCTGTGGGCTCGATATTGACGAGCTCGACTTTGAGCGTCGCGTTGCTCGCGTCATCGGGAAGGGCTCGAAGGAGCGCGTTGTTCCCTTTGGCGCGCCCGCTGCGGCCGCCGTGCAGATGTACCTCACCCGTGGGCGACCCGCCCTCACCCGGTCGGATGCTCCACCGGCCGTATTTCTGGGGGCTCGCGGCGGTCGCATCAACCCACGGACGGTGTACCAGATCACGAGTCGCGAACTCGGCCCCGTCTTGGGCGTGGAAACTGTCGGCCCGCACGCGCTTCGCCACACGGCGGCAACGCACCTGCTGGACGGGGGAGCGGACCTGCGCATCGTTCAGGAGCTGCTTGGGCATGCGAGTGCTGCGACAACGCAGATTTACACGCACGTCTCAGCTGAACGGCTTACGAGCGCGTACAAGCTCGCCCATCCGCGAGCGTAGTGAGCTAGCAGCAGGGGTAGAGCACCGCGCGTGGAATCTTGCCAAAGAACGGCAAGGGGTCGATATATCGTCCCTCGAGGCGAACGCCGACGTGGAGCTGGCCCGGCGGTGAGGGCCCACCGGTCGCGACCGAGCCAATGATGTCTCCTGCGGCAACGGATTCACCGGACGTGAGTACTGAGGTGATCGGTTCGAGCGTGATGACGAAGCCCGTAGGTGTTTCAAGTGTCACAACCCCTCGGCCTGCCACGCTGCCGCTGAACAGTACAAGAGCGTCAGTTGGAGCTCGTACAGAGGCGCCAAGAGCAGCCGCGATCTTGATTCCTCGATGGCCCGCCGCATATTCGTGTGCTGGTTCTTCAAAACTGCGTATGACCTGGCGTTGTTGTTCGATTGGCCAGAGCCACGAGCCCTGCGCCGCATCGAGAGGCGGGCTCGTCGCGAGTGCTGCTATCGAGACCGCGAGAAGGAGGGCGAGGCGTTTCAACATGGAACCATCGTTTGTGCACGCCCGACGCGCGGCGTGGAACGAATCTGCGTCGCCGCCGAAGTCGCGGAAAACTCCCGGAAAATCGCAGCTGTGCACGCGCCATCCGCGTTCATCAATCCCGCGGCGGATGGTACGATTGGAGAGCACCTCGCAGGAGGTGACTTCGCGTGCCCACAGCGATCATTCGTGGCAAACACTTCCTTTGGTCCCTTTCGAGGGTGGAATTGTGCCGGGCACTAGGCATGGCTCAACCGAGTCGAGAAAACCACAAGGGCGCTTCGCGCGCCAGAAAAGGAGTCAACAGCATGGCTGTTGTAACCATTCGCCAGCTGCTCGACAGCGGCGTTCACTTCGGTCACCAGACCCGTCGTTGGAACCCGAAAGTTAAGCGCTTCATTCTGACGGAGCGCAGCGGCATCCACATCATCGACCTCCAGCAGTCGCTCGGCTACATTGACTCGGCGTACGACTTCGTCAAAGAGACGGTTGCCCGCGGTGGCACGATCCTCTTCGTTGGTACGAAGAAGCAGGCTCAGGAGATCATTGCTGAGCAGGCAACTCGTGTTGGCCAGCCCTTCGTGAACCAGCGCTGGCTGGGCGGTCTGCTGACCAACTTCCAGACGGTTTCCAAGCGCCTCGCTCGCATGAAGGAACTCGAAGAGATCAACTACGACGACCCGGCAGCTTCGGGCTTCACCAAGAAAGAGC
>CAYNTU010000019.1:0-51211 GCA_964400205.1 uncultured Microbacterium sp. | reverse complement strand
TCGTGCAGACGAAGGAGGGCGACATCATCGCCCTCGACGGCAAGGTCTCGCTCGATGAGAACGCTGCCTTCCGTCACCCCAACCACGAGGCACTCGAAGACAAGGATGCTGCTGACCCGCTCGAGGCGAAGGCAAAGCAGCTCGACCTCAACTACGTCAAGCTCGACGGTGAAGTTGGCGTTATCGGTAACGGTGCAGGTCTCGTGATGTCGACGCTCGACGTTGTTGCCTACGCTGGCGAGAACCACGGCGGTGTCAAGCCCGCCAACTTCCTCGACATCGGTGGTGGAGCATCCGCTGAGGTTATGGCGAACGGTCTCGACATCATCCTCAACGACCCGCAGGTCAAGAGCGTTTTCGTGAACGTCTTCGGTGGCATCACGGCGTGCGACGCTGTTGCAAACGGCATCAAGGGTGCGCTCGAGACGCTTGGCGACAAGGCTTCCAAGCCGCTCATCGTGCGCCTTGACGGCAACGCTGTTGAGAAGGGTCGCGAGATTCTCGCTGACTACAACCACCCGCTGGTTACCCTGGCCGACACGATGGACGACGGTGCCGACAAGGCCGCTGCCGCAGCGAACGCCTAAGCGCCCGGAACGAAGAGAGAGACAAGAGAATGTCGATTTACCTCAACAAAGACTCCAAGGTCATCGTCCAGGGCATCACCGGTGGCGAGGGCACGAAGCACACGGCGCTCATGCTCAAGGCTGGCACCAACGTTGTCGGTGGCGTCAACGCCCGCAAGGCTGGCGAGACCGTTTCGCACGTTGACGCCGACGGCAACGCCGTTGAGCTGCCCGTTTTCGGTTCGGTTGCTGAGGCAATGGAGAAGACCGGCGCAGACGTGTCGATCGCCTTCGTGCCGGCAGCCTTCACGAAGGACGCCATGATCGAAGCGATTGACGCTGAGATTCCGCTCCTCGTCGTCATCACCGAGGGTGTTCCCGTGGGCGACACGGCTGAGGCTTGGGCGTACGCCACGTCGAAGGGCAACACGACCCGGATCATCGGCCCCAACTGCCCCGGCATCATCACGCCGGGCGAGGCTCTCGTTGGCATCACACCGGCAAACATCACCGGCAAAGGCCCCATCGGTCTCGTGTCGAAGTCGGGCACGCTGACCTACCAGATGATGTACGAACTGCGCGACCTAGGCTTCTCGACCGCGATCGGTATCGGCGGTGACCCCATCATCGGCACGACGCACATCGACGCACTCGAGGCGTTTGAGGCTGACCCCGAGACCAAGGCAATCGTCATGATCGGTGAGATCGGTGGCGACGCTGAAGAGCGTGCCGCTGACTACATCGCCAAGAACGTCACGAAGCCCGTCGTCGGTTACGTCGCTGGCTTCACCGCCCCCGAGGGCAAGACGATGGGCCACGCGGGCGCAATCGTCTCGGGCTCGGCTGGTACGGCACAGGCAAAGAAAGAGGCCCTTGAGGCCGCTGGCGTCAAGGTTGGCAAGACGCCTTCCGAGACCGCCGCACTCATGCGCGAAATCATCGCGGGCCTGTAAAAACTGCAACAAAGTGGGGGCGGATGCATTGCGCATCCGCCCCCACTTTGCTTTCGGCTAGCGTCGTTGGTGCGCCAAACTACGCAAAGTTCGCCGCCAGGCACGGTGGTTTTTGATGAAGTCCGGCGGCAGCCGTAGTTTGGCACCGCGAGCGGAACCGGGAGCAAAACCGGGCGTGAAGAGGGGACGGATGCGCAGCGCACCCGCCCCCTCTATCGTGCGGGTTAGGCCCAGCCGAGCAGCGCCTCGAGCGGGCCGCGGGCGAAGTAGAGCACGAAGCCGCCGGCGACGACCCAGAGGAGGGGGCTGACCTCTTTGGCCTTGCCCGTGAAGGTCTTCATGAGGACCCATGAGATGAAGCCGGCGCCGATACCGTTCGCGATCGAGTAGGTGAAGGGCATGACGGCTGCCGTCAGGAAGACGGGCACGAGCACCGTGAAATCACCCAGGTCGATGTGGCGGATCTGCGAGAGCATGAGTGCACCCACGATGACGAGGGCTGCCGCGGCAACCTCGGTCGGCACCATCTCGACGACGGGCGTGAAGAAGAGCGCCAGCAGGAACACGAGGCCCGTGACGATGTTCGCGAGACCCGTGCGGGCACCCTCGCCGATACCTGCACCCGACTCAATGAACGCCGTGTTCGACGAGCTTGAGGTCGCACCACCGGCAACGGCACCAATACCCTCAACGACAAGCGCCGACTTGAGGCGGGGGAAGTCACCGTTCTTGTCAGCGAGGCCAGCCTCGTTGGCGAGGCCCGTGAAGGTGCCCATGGCGTCGAAGAAGTTTGTGAACAGCAGCGTGAAGACGAGCATGACGCACGCGAGCACGCCGATGCGACCCCACGAGCCGACAAGGTCGAATTGGCCGATGAGCGAGAGATCGGGAAGGCCGATGATCTTTTCGGGGAGCTTGGGAACCGAAAGGCCCCAGCCGCCCGGATTCTCGGTGCCGGGCCCGAGTTTGAGCACAGCCTCCGCGATAACAGCGAGGAGCGTGCCCGTCACGAGGCCGATGAGCATGCCGCCCTTGACCTTGAGTGCCATGAGGATGCCCGTGAAGATGAGCGTGAAGAGGAAGATGATGGTCGGAACAGTCGTGATCGAGCCGCCATCGCCGAGCTGCACGGGCGTGCCTGCACCGGGCTTGACGAAGCCTGCATTGACGAAGCCAATGAAGGCGATGAAGAGGCCGATACCGACCGTGATCGCAAGCTTGAGCTGGTAGGGAACCGCATCGAAGATGAGCTTGCGCAGGCCCGTTGCAGCAAGCAGCACGATGAGCAGACCGTTGATGACCACGAGGCCCATGGCTTCAGCCCACGTGACGTGGCCGACGACCGAGAACGCGAGGAACGAGTTGATGCCGAGACCGGCAGCGAAGCCGAAGGGGAGTCGCGCGACGAGACCAAAGAGGATCGTCATGAGACCAGCCGTGAGCGCCGTAACAGCCGAGAGCTGAGCGAAGCCGAGCGTTGCGCCCGTCACGTCGACACCCTGCGAGAGGATGATCGGGTTCAGGATGACGATGTACGCCATCGTCACGAACGTGACAAGACCACCGCGCACCTCCCGCCCGACGGTTGAGCCACGCTTGGAGATTTCAAAGAAGCGATCGAGCGCATTCTTGGGTTCTGCGGGAGCCGCTTGCGTCGAAGCCAGATCGGCCTCGAGGTTTTCAAGCGGTGAATCGGCCGGTGGGGTTGACTTCGCCATGAAGGTCCTTATTTTTTGCGCGGGTGAGGGAACCGCGTGCGATGCACGCACACGAAACACTACTCCAGCCCGACACCTCGCGTTAACCGTCGCCGACGGCTTGCCTCAATGGGAGGCTGAGGCTTGCACGGTAGGCTTCACGAGTCATGCGCCGCCCGTTGATCGCTTTGCTCGCCGCCGTCGACGCGGGGGTCATTACCCTCGCCACGCTCGCCGCGGTGTTCGCGCCGCTCACGGTCGCCTGGGTCATGAGTGGCCGATGGTTCTCACTCTGGCCGACAACCTCGAGCCTGTGGGCCTTCGGTTTTGGTGCACCCCTCGATGTTGCAATTGCAACGGATGCCTTGCCGCACCTCGGTATCGATCGTGACGCCGCGACGTTTGTTGTCTCGCTCGCTCCGTTTGTCTTGTCGATCGCAGTTGCCTGGTTCGCCTACGGTTCTGGCACCCGTGCGGCCCGTGCTGGCTCGGCGCAGGCCGGTGTGCTCACGGGCTCGGCGGCTTTTGCGGTGCTCGCTGCGGCGATCGTGCTGCCCGTTCACAATGAGATTTTCGCGGCCCAGCACCTCTTGGGTCTCGTGATCCCGGTCGCCGTCTATGCGCTGGGCGCGACATGCGGCGGTCTCGTCGAAACGTGGCGCGTGCGTCGCTCGTGGGCTGGCGATCTTGCGCCCAAGCAGCGCACGATTCTGGATGCATCCCTCGTGGGTGTTGTTGCGGCAACCGTAGGCCTGATTGCGGTCGGCGCAATTGCGGTTGCCGTGCGGTTTGTGCTCGGCGGCTCGCACGCGGCCGCGATTTACCAGGGGTTGCACGTTGATGTTGCGGGTGCCACCGCCTTGACCTTTGGGCAGTCGTTCTACCTGCCGACCGCGATCGTGTGGGCAGTCAGCTGGCTCGCCGGCCCCGGGTTCGCCATGGGCACGGATGCGCTCGCGAGCCCCGTCGTGACGACACCGAGTGTGCAGCCACCGGTGCCGCTCTTTGCGCTCGTGCCGCAGCACTCTTCGATTTGGTGGCTCGCGATCGTGCTCGTGCCGATCGCCGTGGGCGCGCTCGCGGGGTGGATCGTGCGGAGCCGGCTCGAGTTCGATCGCTTCCCCGACGAAACTGCTGCGAGCGCGACCCACCTGACGTTCCTTGAGCGGATGCTCGTCGTCGGCGCCATCGCGGTCGGAACGGGCCTCGTGTGGGCGCTGCTCACGCTGGCTGCCTCGGGCGGAATCGGCCCGGGCACCCTCACGCACCTGGGGCCGAGCGTGCTCACGGTGCCGGCCGCGCTCGCGGGTGAGATCGGCCTCGGAGCTGCGATCGTGCTGCTCTCGCCACTCGGACGCCAGCAAGCAAGCCGGATCGCCGTGGCTGAATCAGGCGCAGAGGCCGACGATAGAATTGCCCGCGTGCTGAAGCTCGTCGTTCTGATCTCTGGCGCGGGCTCCAACCTCCGCGCGCTGCTTGACGAGATCGCTGCGGGGCGCGTGCCCGCCGAGGTGCTCGCCGTTGGTGCCGACCGCGATGCCGAGGGGCTTGCTCACGCGCAAGCCCGCGGTATTCCGACCTTCGTTGTTCCCTACGGCGAGTTCGCAGACCGCGATGCCTGGGGTGTTGCCCTCGACCGAGAGCTCAAGGAATATGACCCCGACCTCGTCGTGCTGAGCGGGCTTATGCGGTTGCTGCCGCCCGATGTTGTTGACGCGTGGTCGCCCAACATCATCAACACCCACCCTGCGTATCTGCCGGAATTCCCCGGGGCGCACGCGGTGCGCGATGCGCTCGCGGCGGGTGCATCTGAAACTGGCGCGAGCGTCATCGTCGTCGACAACGGTGTCGACACAGGCGCCATTCTCGCGCGCGAACGCGTGCCGATCGAGCCGGGCGATACTGAAGAGACCCTGCACGACCGCATCAAACCTGTTGAACGTCGACTGCTTGCCGAGGTCATCCGCGGCGTTGCCAAGAGCAGTATCGATCTGACCGCACCCTCGACGCCGACCTCCTAAGGAGCATCCGATGGCTGGCCCCACGCACGACGCATCGCTGTACGAAGAGCGCGACTTCATCCCCGTTCGCCGCGCGCTCATCTCGGTGAGTGACAAGACCGGCCTCGTTGAGCTGGCGCAGGCGCTTGCTGAGGAGGGCGTCGAAATCGTCTCGACGGGCTCGACAGCCCAAACGATTCGCGACGCCGGCTTTACCGTGACGGATGTCTCGAGCGTCACGGGCTTCGCCGAGGCACTCGACGGTCGCGTCAAGACCTTGCACCCGGGCGTACACGCGGGTCTGCTGGCTGATCTGCGACTCAAGCACCACGCTGAGCAGCTCAATGAGCTGGGGATCGCGGCCTTTGAGCTCGTTGTCGTGAATCTCTATCCCTTCGTCGAGACCGTCAAATCCGGGGCGAGCGCCAACGCAATTGTCGAGCAGATCGACATCGGCGGGCCCGCCATGGTGCGCGCTTCGGCTAAGAACTTCGCCAACGTCGCAATCGTTGTGCAGCCGAGCGCGTACCCCGCTGTCATTGAGTCGGTCAAGGCAGGTGGCACGAGCCTCGCGCAGCGCCGTGAACTTGCAACGCGTGCCTTCAGCCACACGGCCGGGTACGACATGGCGGTCGCCACGTGGTTTGCCGAGGGCGTGCTGGACGACCCCGCAACGCTTCCCGAACTGCTCACGGTGCAGGCCGAGCGCGTGAGCGTGCTGCGCTACGGTGAAAACTCGCACCAGCGTGCGGCCCTGTACTCGCGCATGGGCCGCCGCGGGATCGCCCAGGCAGAACAGCTGCAGGGCAAAGAGATGAGCTACAACAACTACGTTGATGCGGATGCCGCTCTGCGTGCCGCCTTCGACATGATTCAGCCGGCCGTCGCGATCGTCAAACACGCCAACCCCTGCGGTATCGCTGTTGCGGCCACGAATGCGCTCGATCCCATCGCCTCCGCGCACCTGCGCGCCTTCGAGTGCGACCCCGTCTCAGCCTACGGTGGCGTTGTCGCGGCCAACGGCACCGTGACGCTCAAGATGGCCGAGAACATGAAAGACATCTTCACCGAGGTCATCGTCGCACCCGATTTCGAGCCCGAAGCGCTCGAAGCGTTCAAGACGAAGAAGAACCTCCGCGTCTTGCGCCTGCCCGCTGACTGGCAGCAAGAGCGCATGGACGTGCGCCTCATCTCGGGCGGTATCTTGTTGCAAGACGCCGACCGCTTCCCGGACGACATCTTTGCGACCGCGGCAAACTGGCAGCTCGTGACGGGCGAACAACCCGACGAAGAAACCATGCGCACGCTGATCTTTGCGTGGAAGGCTTGCCGCTCGGTCAAATCGAACGCCATCACGCTTGCTGCAAACGGAGCAACCGTCGGAATCGGCATGGGCCAGGTGAACCGTGTCGACTCGTGCCGCCTCGCGGTTGAGCGCGCAGGGGAGCGGGCGAAAGGGTCGGTTGCGGCATCCGATGCGTTCTTCCCCTTTGCGGATGGCGTCAAGGTACTGCTCGACGCGGGCGTCGCGGCCATCGTGCAGCCGGGCGGCTCAGTGCGCGACCAAGAAGTTATCGATGCGGCTGCTGCGGCGGGCGTGCCGATGTTCTTCACGGGCGAGCGGCACTTCTTCCACTGACTTCTCTTGCGCTGCGGGCGGGCGTGTTCCGTCACACTCGCAGTCCCCCGACGGCCGGGGGCCGTCTCCCGCCCGTCCCGATGCCTGCGAGCGCGACGGAACACACCCGCCCGCCCTGTGGAGCGCGTGGAGCAGTTGGTATGTGGGGGAAAGTAGACTAGGCGAATGGCACAAATCGCGGAGCAGGGGCTCTCAGTCGCAATTGTTGGCGCAACCGGTCAGGTTGGGCGCGTTATGCGCGAGATTCTGATTGAACGCGACTTCCCGGTGCGCGAGCTGCGCCTCTTCTCGTCGGCCCGCTCGGCCGGCACCGAGATCGACTTCAATGGTGTGCCCGTCACGGTCGAAGATGTTGCGACGGCCGACTCCTCGGGCATCGATGTTGCGCTCTTCTCGGCCGGTGCGACCGCCTCGAAAGAGTACGCACCCAAGTTCGCCGCCGCTGGCGCGATCGTCGTCGACAACTCGAGCGGATGGCGCATGGACCCCGAGGTTCCGCTCGTCGTCGCCGAGGTCAACCCCGAGACCGCTGTCAACCCGCCCAAGGGCATCATCGCCAACCCCAACTGCACGACCATGGCAGCGATGCCCGTGCTCAAGCCGCTGCACGATGCAGCGGGCCTCGAGCGCCTCGTCGTCGCGACCTACCAGGCCGTGAGCGGCTCGGGTCTTGCCGGCGCAGAAGAACTGCTCGGTCAGGTGCAGGCTGTTGTCGCGCAGCCCAATGTCATTGACCTCGTGAACGACGGCTCAGCCGTCGAGTTCCCCGAACCCGTCAAGTACGTCGCCCCCATCGCCTTCGACGTCATCCCGCTCGCCGGCGCGATCGTTGACGACGGCCAGAACGAGACCGACGAAGAGAAGAAGCTGCGCAACGAATCGCGCAAGATCCTCGGCATCCCCGACCTTCGCGTCGCGGGCACCTGCGTTCGTGTTCCCGTCTTCACGGGCCACTCGCTCTCGATCCACGCCGAGTTCGCTAACGACCTCTCACCTGAGCAAGCCACTGCGATTTTGGCGGATGCCCCTGGCGTCGCACTTCTCGAGGTGCCGACCCCGCTCCAGGCAGCAGGCAACGACCCGAGCTACGTGGGCCGCATTCGCGCCGATCAGTCAGCACCCGAAGGCAAGGGCCTCGTGCTCTTTGTCTCGAACGACAACCTGCGCAAGGGTGCCGCGCTCAACACCGTGCAGATTGCCGAGCTCATCGCCGCCAACCTCGGTGCCGCGGCATCCGTTTCCTAGTTCCAAGTGCGGCTATCTCCCGCCGACCCGGTGGTGCGACGGGAGATAGCCGCACCTGGGCAAAGAAGAGGGCCCGACTTCCGAAGAAGTCGGGCCCTCTTGCGTGAGCTTTACGCCTCCGCGACGCCACCCTTGAGCTGCGCCGTGAGCTTGTTGAACTCGTCCCACTGACCGTTCTTCAGCAGTGCTGCCTGCTGCGGCCACGTGTGGGGCTGGTGAATGATGTACTGCGGTCCGGCCTGGTCCAGCAGATCCTGGATCTTGCTGGGGTCGATTGCCGCAAGGTCGTGCCACGTCGAGATGCCACCCTCTAGCGCGAGCCTACCCGGAACACACCCGTGACGGGGGGAATGTCTCAAACGTTCTAGACTGATCTGGTGACCGAAAACACCGATGTTGTCTTGATTGGTGGCGGCATTATGTCTGCCACGCTCGGAACGCTCATCAATCAATTGCAGCCCGAATGGACGATTCAGGCCTTTGAGCGTGAGGGCGCTCTCGCGCAAGAGAGTTCGAACCCGTGGAACAACGCGGGCACGGGCCACGCGGCGCTCTGCGAGCTCAACTACATGCCCGAGGCAGCCGACGGCACGGTCGACCCGGCCAAGGCGATCGGTATCAACGAGCAGTTCCAGCAGAGCCGGGAGCTGTGGTCATCGCTCGTCAAGAGCGGTGTGCTCGACGACCCAGAGACCTTCATCAACGCGACACCGCACATGACGTTCGTCAAGGGCGAGAAAGATGTTGCGTACCTCAAGAAGCGCTACGAGGCCCTGAAAGACCAGCCGCTGTTTGCTGGCATGGAGTACAGCGAAGATTCGCGCGTTATCAACCAGTGGGCGCCGCTGCTCATGCAGAAGCGTGTTGACGATGGTGAGCCCTTTGCTGCGACGCGTGTGCCAAGCGGTACGGATGTCGATTTTGGTGCACTCACGAACCAGATGTTCAAGCACCTGCAGAGCCAGGGCGTTGCCGTGCGCACGGGCCAGGAGGTGACGAACCTCAAGCAGCGAAAAGACGGCACGTGGAACGTCACGGTCAAGCACGTCAATGGCGGCACGAAGTATGTCGTCAATGCCAAGTTCGTTTTCGTTGGTGCCGGTGGTTGGGCACTCAAGCTGCTGCAGAACTCGGGCATCAAAGAGGCGCACGGCTACGGTGTCTTCCCCATTGGTGGGCAGTTCCTCAAGACGAGCAAGCCCGAGATCGTGGCGCAGCACCGCGCAAAGGTGTACTCGCAAGCATCCGTTGGTGCCCCGCCCATGTCGGTGCCCCACCTTGATGCTCGCGTTGTCAACGGCGAACGCTCGCTGCTGTTTGGGCCGTTCGCGACCTTCAGCCCCAAGTTCCTCAAGAACGGTATGTTGACCGACCTTGTGACGCAGGTTCGCCCGCACAACCTCTTCACGATGCTCGGTGTCGCGGTCAAGAACCCCGACCTCATGACGTACCTCGTGGGCGAACTCGCCAAGAACAAGGCCGCCAAGGTTGAGAGCCTGCGCGACTTCATGCCGACCGCTCAGGACGACGACTGGGAACTCATCAACGCCGGCCAGCGCGCCCAGGTCATGAAGAAGGGGCCCGACGGCAAGGCGATGCTGCAGTTCGGCACCGAGGTGGTTGCGGCATCCGATGGCACGATTGCCGGCTTGCTCGGCGCTTCGCCGGGCGCATCAACAGCGGTTTCGATCATGCTCGACGTGCTGCGGAAGTGCTTCCCCGATGAGTACAGCGGGTGGGAGCCCAAGCTCAAGGAGCTGCTGCCGAACCTGGGCACGAAGCTCAACGAAGACCCCAAGCTCGCCGCGAAAGCCACCGCGGCGACCGCGAAGACGCTCAAGATCACTGCCTGAGGCACGCGCGTGGCCAAGCTGTACTACCGCTACGGAGCGATGAACTCCGGCAAGTCGACGGCTCTGCTGCAGGCTGCGTACAACTACGAGGAGCGCGACCAAACCGTGCTGCTTGCAAAGCCCGCGATCGATACCAAAGGTGCGCACCAGATCGATAGTCGGTTGGGGATGACGCGCGAGGTTGACTTTTTGATTGGGCCGGATGATTCGGTTGCCGAACTCTTCGCGCGATTCGAGCGACCTGCCGCGTTGCTCATCGATGAAGCGCAGTTCCTCTCGGCTCCGCAGGTCGATGAGCTGTTCCGCATCGCGGTTCTCGAGGGCGTTCCCGTCTTGGCCTACGGCATCCGCAGTGACTTTCACACGCATGCCTTCCCGGGCTCGGCGCGCTTGCTTGCGATCGCGCACACGCTCGAAGAGCTCAAGACCATTTGCCGCTGTGGCCGGAAGGCTGTCTTCAATGCGCGGATGGTTGACGGCGAGTTCGTTTTCGACGGCGGTCAGGTCGCGATCGACGGCGAACAATCGGTCACGTACGAGTCGATGTGCGGCGCCTGCTACCTCGAGAAGTCTGGTGGCGCGCTGGGCTGAGGTCGGCCCCGGTAACCACGGTCACGATGGAACGCGCGGTGAGCAGTGAGAACCTCGGGTCGCGGGGGCCGAGCTTCGTGCCGCTCCTTGCGGGAAACCTTGTCGGTGTGGCAGCCGTTGCACTGTGGTTCGGGTCGCGGCCAGAGTTTCGCGATGGGCTCTGGCTGAGTTCTGCGCCGTTCTTTATTGTCGGCGCAGTGTTCGGCGCTGTCTTGACGGTGCCGGAGTACTTTGCTCTGAAGCAGCTGAGCCGGCGGTTCCCGGGCGTGTTCTTGCAAACCGCGCTGGTGCTGCTCGCGAGCCCTATAGCCGCGCTTGTTGGAGTCGGCGTCACGCTGTGCGTCATGCTCATCGACCCGCGTAGCCACGAGCCGATCTCGGTCATGGCTTGGTTTGTCGGATTCATTGTGCTGGTCGCATCCGCAATCTGCGGGTCGGCGGGTCGGCTGCTGGCGCACTCGCTTGAACAACATCGCTGGCTTGCCTGGCTGATCATCGCGGCTGCGGTTGTGTATGCCGTGGCGGCTGTGGTCACCGCTGCCGTTCGCTAACGTCGCCGTTGCGCGCGGCACGAAGAGACTTGTGCCCTTTCAGGAGTCACTTCGCACGAGTTCATCTCCTGGAGGCGCAGAATTCTCCCAGAGATGAACGGATGCCGCGCGTGCGGCTAGACGTCGGCGGGGCGCAGGGGGAGCGTTGGAATGAGCCGCTCGAGGTGCGCGGCGGTGTCTTCCCAGCCCGTTACGGCGACGCTCGGTACGCCGATTGCTTTGACGGGGTAGTCGTTGCCGCCCTCGTCGAGGCGGTCACCGTAGAAGAGCATGTCTTGCAAACGGATGCCGGTCAGCTCGGCGAGTTGCCGCATACCGTAGGCCTTGTCGATACCGGCTTTCGTGATGTCGATCGAGGTTGAACCGCCCGAGCGTACTTCGAGGTCTGGCAGGCGCGGGGCGACGGCGTCGCGCAGAGCGGCACGCTTCTCACCCGTCGGGTCCCAGTCGTGCTTCGCGGCGGGGGGAGCCTGCTGGCCGAGCGCTGAGAAGGTGATCTGCGAGCCGCGGTGCTCAAGGATGTCGCCCCAGGGCTCAGGCTCCCAGATGCCAAGCTTCTCGGCCTCCTCGCGCAGGGCGGTGAGGGCGGCATCCGCTTCTTCGTCGCTCAAATCGTGTGCGTAGACCTGCACGAAGTCTTCGCCATCGTGGTGCAGGTAGCGCGTGCCACAGGTCGGCAGGAGGTGGATGTTCTCGAGCGTCTCGGCGTCGGCTTCGGGGAGCTCCGCGAGCACCTGGTCGCGGAACTGCGTCTCGTTACCGCCCGAGATGATCGCGACCTGCACGCGCTTTGCAAGGTCGATCAACTGTTGCGCGATCTGCGGGTCAACTTTCGATTTTGAGATCGCGAGGGTGTCATCAAGGTCAAAGGCAACAAGCTTGGGAAGAGGCACCCCACAATTCTAGTTTGCGTGCCCCTGTGCTTGCCGCTCAAGCAGGGGATGCACACGGTAGGGGATGAGTTCTTCGACCGAGAGCGTCGTTTCGGTGCGCTCGACACCCTCGATCGCCAGGATCGCAGCGTCGACCTCGAAGAGGTGGTGCGCGTCGCGGCAGGCGACGTAAACCTGTAGATCGTTGGGGCCAGCAAGGCCATTCGCTTGCAGAACCTCGGGAATCGCGCGCAGCTCATCGGCGATGCGTTGCAGCTCGGGTTGGTGCACGCGCATCGTGATCCAGGCGTTGAGCGGGTACCCCAGCGGCACCGTGCTGACCATGCGATCGAGCGGCAAAAATGCCCCGCTATCGGTGAGTCGCTTCATGCGCGCGTGCACGGTGTTGCGCGAAAGGCCCGTGCGCTCAGCGAGGGCCGCATTCGAGGCACGCGGCTCGTCGATGAGGGCTTTGAGCAGTGCCAAGTCGATTGTGTCGTAGCTATGCATAGTGTGCAGTGTATTCAGTCGCTCGCGCATTTTGGGGTGCACTTCGCGCAATTTGCTCACGAACAGTTGAGCGACTCGCACGCGCATGGTCTGATTGCGGCATCCGTTCGCACACGTACAACGACGTACAGAAAGCGAGGCTCGAGGTGTCAAAGAAGACGACCACGACTTCTCCCGATCTTTTGCAGCTCATCGATGAACAGGGCGTTCGTCACACCTCATACCCCCTCGACGAGTTCGTAGCGGATGTCTCTGACCACGACCTGCTCGCGATGTACACCGATATGCGCGTCATCCGCCGTATCGATGACGAGGCGACGATTCTGCAGCGTCAGGGTCAGCTCGCACTGTGGCCACCACTGCGGGGGCAGGAGGCAGCGCAGATTGGTTCGGGCCGCGCGCTCGCGCCGGGGGATTTCGTCTTCTCGAGCTACCGCGAACACGGTGTCGCGTACCTGCGCGGCGTCGATTGGGCGAGTCTCATGCGCGTGTGGCGCGGGGTCGCGGCATCCGGCTGGGATCCCTACAAGGTCGGGATGGCGACGCCGCAGGTCATTATTGGCGCGCAAACGCTGCACGCGACGGGCTGGGCCATGGGTGCGAAGTTCGAGGGCACGAACGATGTTGCCATTGCCTATTTCGGCGATGGTGCCATGAGCCAGGGCGACGTCAATGAGGCACTCGTTTTTGCCGCCTCCTACGAAGCGCCCGTGGTGTTCTTCTGCCAGAACAACCACTGGGGCATTTCGACCCCGACCGAGATTCAGTCGAAGACCCCCCTCGCGAACCGCTCGGCGGGCTTCGGTGTTGAAGGGTTGCGCGTTGATGGCAACGATGTGCTCGCCGTGCTCGCGGCGACCCGCATGGCTGTTGAACGTGCCCGCTCGGGCGGTGGCCCGACGCTCATTGAGGCAGTGACGTACCGCATGGGCCCACACACCACGGCAGATGACCCCAAGCGTTACCGACCCGCCGAAGAGCTTGAAGCGTGGGCCCAGCGCGACCCCATCGAGCGGCTGGAAAAGTACCTCGAATCACGCGGCCTCCTCACGGAAGAGGCGAGGGCGGATGCCGACCGTGCGGCAAACGAGGCGGCAGCCGAATTGCGCGCCGCCGTCACGTCAATGGCAGACCCCGAACCGCTCTCGGTCTTTGACAACGTGTATGCCACGGCGCATCCGAATCTGGAACGCCAGCGTGCCGAGTACGCTGCCTACCTCGAAGGGTTCGCATCATGACGACCATGACGCTCGCACAGGCGATCAACTCTGGGCTGGGGACGGCCATGGAAGACGACAACAAGGTCGTGCTCATGGGTGAAGACATCGGCGTCAACGGCGGTGTCTATCGCGTGACCGACGGCCTGCAGCACCGCTTCGGCAAACACCGCGTACTCGATACCCCGCTCGCCGAGGCGGGCATCCTGGGTACAGCGATCGGGCTCGCATATCGCGGATTCCGGCCCGTCATGGAAGTGCAGTTCGACGGATTCCTCTACCCGGCCTTCGACCAACTCGTCTCGCAGGTCGCGAAGATGCACTACCGCACGCAGGGCAAGGTCACCTTGCCCATCACGATCCGCATTCCCTTTGGTGGCGGTATCGGCGCGGTTGAGCACCACTCGGAGTCGCCCGAGGCGTACCTCGCGCACACGGCTGGCCTGCGCACAATTGCGGTTTCGAACCCGCAAGACGCCGAGACGGTGATCCGACAGGCGATCGCGTGCGACGACCCCGTCATCTTCTTCGAGCCCAAACGCCGGTACCACGACCGCGCCGACATCGTTGTTGGCCGCTCGCTCGATGATGTGTTGCCAATGGACCGCGCCGCTGTCGTGCGACCAGGGACAGATGCCACAATCGTCGCCTACGGTGCCATGGTTTCGACGTGCGTGGATGCCGCGCTCGCAGCAGAAGACGAGGGCATCTCGCTCGAGGTCATTGATCTGCGCAGCCTCTCACCCATCGACTACGCAACGCTCGAGCAGTCGCTGCGCAAGACGAACCGGCTCGTCGTCGTGCACGAGGCAGCGGGCAACGCGGGCCTCGGGGCCGAACTCGTCGCAACACTCACCGACCGGTGCTTCGACTACCTCGACGCGCCGCCCCTGCGCGTGACGGGGCACGACGTTCCCTACCCCGTCGCCAAACTTGAGGCGCATCACCTGCCCGACCTGGACCGCATCCTCTACACGGTCGACCGTGTCATGGGTCGCCGCGAGGCGGTGGCCCCGTGATCGAAGTGTTCGAGCTGCCCGACCTTGCTGAGGGGCTCGTCGAAGCAGAACTCGTGCAGTGGGTTGTTGCCGTGGGCGACGCGATTGAACTCAACCAGACGATCGCCGAGGTCGAGACGGCCAAGGCATCCGTTGAATTGCCCTCGCCTTTCGCGGGGGTCGTGAAAGAGCTCCACGCGCAGCCCGGCGACGTTGTGCCAGTCGGTTCGGTGCTCGTCTCGATCGAAACGGATGCGCCGGGCGACGCCCCCGCAACAGACCCGCCCCCCGCGGAGCAGCCAGCCACCGACGCCGAAGAGGAGCTTCCCCCGAACCTCGTCGGCTACGGGGCCGCGGCAAAGTCGACTGGCAAGCGACCGTCGCGCCGCCTTCGCGCGTCGAGCTCCGGAGCTGAGGCCGCTTCACACGAAGCAGCGCCACCTGCCGCGGCGAGTTCAGGAGTTCGGGCAGAGAACGGGCCCCGCCCCTCGCCGCTCGTGCGCAAACTTGCGAAAGACAAGGGCGTCGATCTCGCGCTCGTCACACCCTCGAGCCCGAGCGGCCGCATCACGCGGGCTGACCTCGAGGCCTACCTCGCACAGACCAGCCCGAACTCCGGAAACGGTGAGCCTTCGCGAACCGGAACGACGCCAAGCGGGGCCGTTTCCGGAGTTCGGGCGCCCGTAGCATGGGAGCCGGGTGAGCAGCGGATCCCCATCCGTGGCGTTCGCAAGCACACGGCCGAGGCCATGGTGCGCAGTGCCTTCACCGCGCCGCATGCCTCGACCTTCGTCACAGTCGATGTGACCCCAATGATGGAGTTCGTCCGACAGCTCAAGACTGACCGTTCACTCGCCGGCCACCGCATCGGTATTCTCGCGCTCGCGGCGAAAGCAGTGTGCCTCGCGCTCGGCAAGACGCCCGAGCTCAACTCGCGATGGGACGAAGCTGCGGGCGAAATCGTGATCCCGAGCGAGGTCAACCTCGGTATCGCAGCGGCGACAGAGCGCGGGCTCGTCGTGCCGAACATCCGAGGTGCCCAGCGGATGAGCGCTGTTGAACTCGGTGACGCCATCACGGAACTCACCGAAACGGCACGCGCGGGGAAGACCCTGCCCGCGGCAATGATGGGCGGCACTTTCACGATCACGAACATCGGCGTTTTCGGTGTCGATGCCGGAACGCCTATTCTCAACCCCGGCGAAGCGGGCATCCTCGCCCTCGGCGCCGTACGCAAACAGCCGTGGGAATACGAGGGCGAGATCGCTCTGCGCGACATCCTGACTCTGAGCCTCTCCTTCGATCACCGCCTCGTTGACGGCGCGCAGGGTGCAACCTTCTTGCGAGACGTCGCTGACCTGCTGAGCCAGCCCGGGCGCGCACTGCTCTACTGACGCGCAGCTGACTTCGGGCCCCATGCCCTTGCCTTGGCGCGGCTGAGCTATTCAGTGTGCGACGCTTAACTGCAGATGACCGAGACAACACGCGACCGCGCCAAGGCGCAACGCTATGCCAACCTGTTGCAAGCAGCGAGTCGGCTCTTCGCCGAGCGCGGTTACCCGAGCGTGAGTCTAGAAGACCTCGGCGCAGCAGTCGGGTTCTCTGGCCCCGCCGTCTACCGCCACGTCTCCAGCAAGCAGGCCTTACTCGGCGCCGTGCTCGTGCAAGCGAGTGAGAACCTCCTCGACCGGGGGCTCACGGTTGTTGAGCAGTACCCCGGCGGCCTTGAGCGGATGCGCGCACTCATCCAAGCGCACGTTGCCTTCGCACTCGCGAACCCCGATGTCATCCGCGTGCAAGATCGCGAGGTGCCGCATCTCTCGGAAGAAGATTTCGCGACAGTGCGGGCCCTGCAACGGAAGTACATCGGGCTCTGGTCAGAGACGTTGGCCGATCTTCGGGACGAGAGTGCCGAAGCGCGGCGCTTGCGGGTGCAGGCGGTCTTTGGGCTCTTGAACTCGACGCCACACTCGACGAGCGCGGCCGCCCGCGGGCAGGCAACGACAGCCCGCGTTCTGGCCACCATGGCCGAGGCTGCCCTGCTCGACGGTGCGGGCTAAGCGGATTCGGCCCCGCTAGCCTCGCCTGGCCCGAAGAGCGAGTGGATGCGCAGTGCGAGTGCTGCCTCGAGTTCGTCGATGTGTTCCGTGCCGCCGAGACGTTCTTCGAACGCTGCCACACGACGGCGCACGGTATTGCGATGCACGCCCGTTGCCTCGGCCGTATACGAGGCGTTGCGGCCCGAGGCGTAGTAGATGCGTAGGGTCTCGCGGATCTTGGCGTTCGCGGCATCCGGCCCGGCCAGGGTTCCGAGCACTTTTCGCATGAACTCCATGGCGGTCTCTTTGTCGTTGAAGAGCATGGCTGCCAAGGCAACGCGAGGATCCGAGTAGCCGATGACCGCTGCGTTGCCGTAGTACCCATCAGTGAGTGCGAGCTGCCGTGCGCGATCTGCCTGCTCGTGCGAGCGGCGGAACCCGTGTGCACCGCGCTCGACGCCGCCGAAGGTGACGCGAATACCCGGGTGTTCGCTCATGACGCCATCGATCGCGAGCCGTGTGCGCTGATCCAGGCTCGCCTTCGGTAGGGATGTCCACGCCCAAATCGTCGTCGGATCTGCTGCAGTTACGAGCGGTGTTTGTGTCGAGCCCAAGACGGTTGCGAGCTGGCGAACGGCGCGGTCGAGTTCGTGCTGTACGGCTTCGCTTCCGGCTGCGGCATCCGCCCACAGGATAAGCGCGAGATGCTGCCGTTCGATGTCGTACCGTGTCTCGGCGAGGAACTGTCGGGGTGCAGTGACCTCGCCGCGCAGCGTTTTGAGGATGAGCGAGGTGTTGCTCGTTGCGCGGGCTGACCACCATCGCTTGTGCTCAATGCCGTATGCCTCGGTGACACGTTGCAGCATCCAGTCGATGTACGTGTGGATGACGCTCATGACGCCACGAATGGCCTCGGTTTTCGCACCCTCGGGCAGCTCAAGTTGCTCGACCTCTTCGAGGGCTACTTCGAGCAGCCCGCTCTGGCCGATGTAATACGCGCGCGTCAGGGCGTAGAGCGGGATGTCGCGTTGCGCGAGCCTGGCTGCGTACTCCATGGCTGCCGTGGGTGGCTGCATGGAATCAACGCTGATGTTGTTGGCCATGACGTGGTAAACCGTCGACACATTGCTTTCGACGCTCGCCCGCAGAAGCTCAAGCAGTTGTCGGTCGCGGCCGAGTTCTGGAATGTTCTCGGTCAGCACATCGCGCAGATCCGCCGAAATCTCAGGGTGATCGATGCGCAACTTTGTCGCAACGGCCGCGAGCTGCTCGCGAACGTCAATGCCGTCCGTGAGGTGCCGGTCGTAGTCGGCCGCCGAGTTCGTTGTGCTACTCATGGTGTGCCCGAGACTACAACTTCTTGAGGGCCCGGTTGGCGGCGTTGTAGCCGCCCATGCCGTGGATGCCGGGTCCAGGCGCGGTCGCGGCAGAGCAGATGTAGACACCCTTGACGCCCGTGTCGTAGGGCTGTGTTGTCAGGTGAGGGCCAACGACAAACTGGATGGGTGATTTTGCGCCAGTCAGCACGTCGCCACCGATGAAGCTGCGGTTGACCGCTTGCCCTTCCGCGGGCGTTCGCACGGTTTGCGCAACGATGCGGTCGCGGAATCCGGGGGCGAAGCGCTCGAATTGCTGAATGACGGCCTCGGTCGCATCCCCCGTGTAGCCGTTCGGCACGTGCGCGTACGACCAGATGGGCACGATGTTGCCTTTCGCACGCGAGGGGTCAGCAACGGCCTGCTGGCCGACGAGCACGAAGGGTCGTTCGGGCATTTTGCCCTTACCTGTGAGCTTCTCATTCGCCACGATTTCGGCCGCAGTGCCACCGAGGTGCACGGTCCCTGCCTGAGCGAGCTCGGGGTCGCGCCACGGTACGCCGCCCTCGATTGCGAAGTCAACCTTGAACGCCGCGGGGCCGTTCTTGTACTTGCGGTAGGCGCGGTTGATGTGCCCGGGTTGCTTCCCATCAAGAATGCGAGCCGCATCGTATGGGTGCACATCGAGCATGACGATGTCGTAACCGGCGATCTGCTTGTATTCCTGCACGAGCGTGCCGGTTTCGAAGGTCACGCCCATGCCGCGCAGCATGGCGATGTGCGCATCCGTAAAGGCGCCCGTGCCACCCTTGACAACGGGCCAACCGACCGTGTGCCCGGCAGCAATAATTCCCGCGCCGATACCGCCCACGAGCAGTTGATTGAGCGGTTGAATCGCGTGCGCGGCGACCCCCATGTAGAGCGCGCGAGCCTGCGGGGTCTTGAAAAACTTGCCCGTCACGGCCGGCGGGAGCGCTGAAGTCATAACCCCGAATCGGCCCAGCACAATCGGATGCTTCGGTACCCGCAACATAGGCGACATGATCATGGGTGCGAGCTCGTCAAACTTACGCGAGGGGTACTCGAAGAGGCGCAGCCACGTCGCGGCGTCATCGCCGAGGCCCGCGGCAGTGTTCGTGACGGAGGTGTAGAGCAGGCCCGGGCGTGCGTTGTCGAGCGGGTGTGCCGCATCGATGGGGGCATAGGCCCACTCAACGTCCATGGCTTCCAAATCGAGGGTTTGGAAGAACTCGCCACCGGGAGCCATGGGGTGCACGGCCGAGCAGTGATCTTGGATGAGCCCCGTGATGGGTGTTTCAACGCTGCGCGCGCCGCCGCCCAGCACATCCGCGGCCTCAACAACCGTGACTTCGACGCCTTCGCGAGCGAGCGTCGTCGCGGCAGCGAGCCCATTGGGCCCGCTGCCGACGACGAGTGCTGTGGTCACAAGAGTTACCTTATGCCTTCGCTTCTGCTGGCTCAGCCGAGACAGCCTCTTGAATGAGTTCGGTCTCTTCCGCAGCCTCGAGCGCTTCTTCAGCAGCGTCGGCGGGTGGCCAATCGTTACCAAGAATGCTCGTCGCGGTGAACTTCAACTTGTCGAAGTCCGGCGAACGCCACTCAACCTCAAGCGGAATCGGGCCGTCAGCAAGCCAGGGCTGCTGAGCCACGGTGTCTTTCACGCGGAACTTTCCGCGCTCGACGACCCCGAGAGCCGCGTCGATGAGCTTGTACTCGTGGTAGCCGTGCCACAGCGGTTCAGACTCGCACCACGCGACGAGCAGCTCGCCGGGCTCGAAGCCGGCCTGCTCCTGAATCGCCGCGATGAGCTCTTCGTTGTGGAAGTGACCCTCGCCGAAGTTGAAGCCGATCATGGCGTTGCAGGCGAACTCAGCTTCGCGAACGCGACGGTGGTCGATATCCGGAACATCGGTCAAGAGCACGGAGTACAGACCCTTCGACTGACTGTGCAGTGAGCGCCATCCGATTGTCATCTGCAAGAACGCTTCGGCGAGCGGGTACGGAAGCCCCATCGCCTGGAACTGATCGATCTGGTCTTTCGTGGGGCGATAGACCTTGTGCAGCTTCTTCTCTGCCTCAGGCACGATGGCCCAGATTCCCGAGGCCCAGTTGCCCTCATATTGGCGCAGCGAGGCCAGGAACGAGACCTTGTCTGGGCGGATGCTACCGAAGATCACGAGGAACACGTGAATAGCAACGACCGCGAACGGCATCCAGGCGTGCGACATGTCGAAGACGCTGAAGCCGGCCTGGTTGGGGTATCCGAGGAAGAAGATCGATGCCGTCATTGCAAACAGCAGGTTCCACTCGAGCGGCACCGCGAGCGGGAACGTCGAGATGATGAAGAAGCAGAAGCCGATCATGAGCAGCGTCGCGATCGTCACGGTCGTTTGCCCGCCAAAGCCTGTGCCAACCACGAAGAGCATGATAAGGGGCGTCACGAACTCAACGATCGTGCCTGGGACGTGTGCGATGAACCCGGCAAGGTGGCTGGGGCGCATGTCGTCGTTGTCGAAATCGCGGTAAAGCTTCTTCTTCGCCCAGCGCGGCACGTAGAACGGGGTGTTCGACATCATGGCGGGGATGACGGGCGTGAAGTGGCGGTTGAACTTCGAGAAACCTGCACCGACCCAGATCATGACGAGGTAAACCTTGAACGCGATGATGAGGTCAACAACGCCGTTCTGCGACCACAGCGGGAACGCAAAGCAGAAGATGACGGGCAGGAGATACTGCTCTGATCGCGCCGCGAGGAAGATAATCTTGTCGCGCAACCCCACCAGGAGTAGGAAGATCACCGCGGCGATGAGCGGCGTCGTTTGGATGAGCGAGAAGTTCTCGTAGTTGTTCACGAGCCACGAGGGGAGCCCCGCGGCGTGTTCGGCGACGTACGTCTTGAAGTTCGCGAGCGAGGCAAGGTCTGTGCGACCGGGCATCAGCAGCGCTGCACCCATCGAGAACAGGAAGCCCCAGTAGAGGAAGACATCAAAGACACCTCGCTCAGTACCTTTGACACCCGGGATCCACTTGTAGGGGGCCAAACGGATGGTTCCTGGGCGCGACCAGAATCGAACGCCGCCCGTGAGCGGGCCGAACTTGCCGGCAAGCGGGCCCCACGATCCACCAACGCCGAGTGCATCCAGCAGCATCGTCAAGACGAGGAACTTCTGGTAGAAAATCGGGTCGAGCGCGTAGGTCGACAGGTGGAAAGGGTTGTGCCCTGAGGTGAGCGTGATGAGGAGCGTTCCGCCGATGAGGTAGCCGCCAAAGAGCTTCATGAGATACATGATCTGGATGTTCTTGGCGGCACCGAAGCCGTACTCACCCCAGTTCTTGGTGAGTACCTTGAGTCGCTCCTGAAGCGGTTTTTGAATGAATTCAGTCGGATCCCCGACGTCGGGAAACCGTGGAACCTTGTATCCCATGACATCTCCTTTGATTTCTGGGTGGTTTTCTTGGCGTTTTGGGTTGTGAGTATGGGTTCCGCGCTCGTTTTTGAGCGCGAAAAGACAGCGGAGGGGTCGAACCCCGGCTGACGTCTTCCGTGCGCGGGTCGCCTAGCGGCGACGCTCCGCAGCTTGTGTTGTCGTGACGGTTGTTGTGACCGGAACGTCGACGGGTGCTGCTTCACGACGCATCCGCGGCTTGTCGACTTTGCCCACGGGGTTGCGGGGCAGGTCGTCAACGATCTCGATTCGGGCGGGCACCTTGATTTTGGTGAGCCCGACTCGGCAGTGTTCGATGAGGTCATCTGCGGTTGTTGCTGAACCCGGCACGAGCGTGACCTGGGCGACTGGCACTTCGCCAAGCACCTCGTGGGGTGCCCCGATGACGGCTGCCTCGAGCACGTCAGGATGCTCGGCGAGGTAGGCCTCGATCTCTTTCGGGTAGAGGTTCTCGCCACCGCGAATGATCATGTCTTTGATGCGGTCAACGATCTGCAGGTAGCCGTCCTCATCGAGAATGCCGACATCACCCGTGTGGAGCCAACCATCTCGGACGGCTTGGGCCGTTGCTTCTGGTCGGCCGAGGTAGCCACGCATGACGGTCGGCCCCTGGATGACGATTTCGCCCCGTTGACCGGTGGGAAGGAGCGTGCCGTCGGGATCCATAATCGCGACTGTTTGGCCCTTGAGTGCCGGGCCGACCGTGCCGGGTTTACGGATGCCATCGATGGGGTTGACGCACGAGGCGCAGGTCGCCTCGGTGAGGCCGTAGCCTTCCGCGAGCGAGAGGCCAAAACGCTTCTCGACCGTGTCGAGCAGCTCTTTCGAGACGGGGGCGGCACCGCAGATCGCGAAGCGCAGTGATGAGACATCCGGCACAACATCTGCGGGCAACTCGGCGAGGCGAGCGTAGATGGCTGGAACGGCCGAGAAGTAGGTCGGTCGGTACTGTTCGATCGCGTCGAGGAACGGTTGTGGTGCGAAACGCTCGAGCACCGTTGTTTGCGCGCCGGCTTTGATGGGGGAGAGGAAGCTGACGAGCAGCGAGTTGACGTGGAAGAGCGGCAGCACAAGCAGGGCGTGATCGTTCTCGGTCAGGCTGAACGCTTCGACCATCTGCGACGACATCGCATCCAGATTGTTGTGGTCGAGCATGACGCCCTTGGGCTGGCCGGTCGAGCCGCTCGTGTAGATGAGCAGAGCAACCTCGTCGCCGGTGATCTCCCGAGGGGTCGCCGACGACGAGGGCGTCTTGTGCATGCTGTCGGGGGTGAAGAGCTGCAGCTCAGTTTCGGTTCCCGGCAGTGCAAGCAGTGCCTTCGCGCCAGAGTCATCGAGTTGGTATTGCAACTCTCGGGCCGTGAAGGTGGGGTTGATGGGTGTTGCGGCAGCGCCGACGCGCCAGGCGGCAAGCAGACCAATGAGCAGCTCGAGGCTGTTTGGCAACATGAGCCCGAGCGCGTCGCCCGCGCCGATGCCCGCCTCGGTCAGTTGCTCGGCGAATGCGGCGGAGCGCTCTTCAACATCGGCGTAGCTCAGCGTGTGCTCGGGGGTGCTCAAACACGGGCGGGCTGTTCCCGCTGCGGGGGAACTCCACGGCAAGTGGGCGAACGACATTGATGCTCCTTGTAGCGTCTTCGTTGACGTGCTGTCTCATGGGGTGTCGGTGTGACAGTGAGGCCAAGTTACCGATATAAAACGGCCCAAATCGGGTGCATTGCGCACTCTCGGTACAGCTGTTTGGTGCAAAGTGCACCATTCTGCGCGCCGTCGGATGCCTCGGAATGCCCGCTGATGGCTCCCGAGGTCGCCTGGGTGCACAACGCTTGCCAATTTCAGTGAATGGCCGCTAACCTAGAGGGAAGAGTTAACAGCCAGTAACTGAACGAGTTGTGACGCATGGTCAAGGAGGACCACATGGCGGCCACGCCAACGCAACATGACCTCGCGGCAGACCTGCGTGAGCGTCTCGCGCGCGTCGCCCAGGGCGGGCCAGAAGCCTCGCGCGAGCGGCACCTCTCGCGCGGCAAACTGCTGCCGCGCGACCGCGTCAATCGCCTGCTCGACGAGGGCAGCCCCTTTCTTGAAATCGCGCCGCTCGCGGCATCCGGTCTCTATGGCGATGAGGCGCCCGCCGCGGGCGTTATCGCGGGCATTGGCCTCGTGCACGGCCGACACGTCATGGTCATCTGCAATGACGCGACCGTCAAGGGCGGCACGTACTACCCCATGACGGTCAAAAAGCATCTGCGGGCACAGCAGATCGCGCTCGAGAACCGCCTGCCCTGTATCGCGCTCGTCGACTCGGGTGGTGCGTTCTTGCCCATGCAAGACGAGGTCTTCCCCGATCACGACCACTTTGGGCACATCTTCTTCAATCAGGCACGGATGTCGTCGCTCGGGATCCCGCAGATCGCGGCCGTTCTGGGCTCGTGCACGGCGGGTGGCGCGTATGTGCCCGCTATGAGCGACGAGACCGTCATTGTGCGGAACCAGGGCACGATCTTCTTGGGCGGCCCGCCGCTCGTCAAAGCAGCGATCGGCGAGGTCGTCACGGCAGAGGAACTGGGCGGCGGCGAATTGCACGCGCGCAAATCGGGTGTTGCCGATCACCTGGCAGAAGATGACGAGCACGCCCTCGAAATCGTGCGTGACATCGTTGCGACCCTGCCACCTCCCGCGGCTCCCGCGTGGGAGGTACTCCCGAGCGTTGCGCCCGCGGTTGATCCGGGCGAGCTCTACGACGTCGTTCCCGTCGACGTCAACCAGCCCTACGACAGCCGTGAGGTCATCCGTCGCCTCGTCGATGGCAGCGAGTTTCACGAGTTCAAACGCGAGTACGGCGAGACGCTCGTGACAGCCTTCGCGCACATTCACGGGCACCCGGTAGGGATTCTCGCGAACAACGGTGTGCTCTTCAGCGAATCGGCGCAGAAGGGCGCGCACTTCATCGAGCTGTGCGACCAGCGGGGGATTCCACTGCTGTTCCTGCAGAACATCTCGGGCTTCATGGTCGGCCGCGACGCAGAAGCGGGTGGTATCGCGCGCGACGGCGCCAAGATGGTCACGGCCGTCTCGACGACGCGCGTGCCGAAGCTCACGGTCATCATCGGCGGCTCGTTTGGGGCCGGAAACTACGCCATGTGTGGGCGTGGCTATGAGCCGCGCTTCCTGTGGAGTTGGCCGGGCAGCCGTATCTCGGTTATGGGCGGGCCGCAGGCGGCATCCGTGCTTTCGACCGTCAAAGCTGATCAGCTCGAGGCAAAGGGCGAGCAGTTCACGGCCGAGCAGCGCGCGGAGTTCGAGGCGCCCATTCGTGCCCAGTATGAGGAGCAGGGGAGCCCCTATTACGCGACGGCTCGCCTGTGGGACGACGGAGTGATCGACCCCCTGCAAACCCGCGATGTATTGGGGCTTGCGCTCGATGTCGTCGCGCGCACGCCGCTTCCTGAGCCGCGCTTCGGCGTCTTCCGGATGTGATCATGGCAGCCCCACAATTCGAAACCGTGCTCGTTGCCAACCGCGGCGAGATCGCCCGCCGCGTGCTTCGTACGCTGCGTGAGCAGGGCATCCGTTCGGTCGCTGTTTACAGTGATGCCGATGCCAACGCGCCCCACGTGCGCGAGGCGGATGTCGCCGTGCGCATCGGCCCCGCGGCAGCGGCGGAGTCGTACCTCTCGATCGACGCCGTGCTCGAGGCTGCAAAGCAGACGGGCGCGCAGGCGATCCACCCCGGCTACGGGTTCCTCTCTGAGAACGCCGACTTCGCCCGAGCCTGCGCCAAGGCGGGCATCACCTTCATTGGCCCTGACGTGCACGCGCTCGACATCATGGGCGACAAGATTCGCTCGAAAGAGCACGTCGCGGCGCACGATGTTCCCACGGTTCCCGGCTTCAGCGCGGCGGGCATGAGCGATGCGCAGATCACCGAAGCAGCGGATGCCGCGGGCTACCCCCTGCTCATCAAGCCCTCGGCGGGTGGTGGCGGCAAAGGCATGCAGATCGTGCGCGCGGCAGGTGAGTTGCCCGAGGCCCTCGCGACCGCGCGTCGCGTTGCGCAAGCCTCGTTCGGCGATGACACGCTGCTGCTCGAACGGCTCATCGAGAAACCCCGGCACATCGAGGTGCAGGTGCTCGCCGATACGCGCGGCAATATCGTGCACCTGGGGGAGCGTGAGTGCACGCTGCAGCGACGCCACCAGAAGGTCATTGAAGAAGCCCCCTCGCCCATCATCGACGTTGAGACGCGCGCGCGGCTCGGGGCGGCGGCGTGTGCGGCTGCGGCATCCGTTGCCTATCGCGGTGCGGGCACAGTCGAGTTTCTTGTTTCAGATGCCAACCCGAGCGAGTTCTTCTTCATCGAGATGAACACGCGTTTGCAGGTCGAGCACCCCGTGACCGAGCTCGTGACGGGCGTTGATCTGGTCGAGCAGCAGCTGCGCATCGCGGCGGGTGAGCCTTTGCCGTTCACGCAGAGCGACATCGTGCTGACGGGCCATGCGATTGAGGCGCGGGTGTACGCGGAATCGCCGGTTCGTGGGTTTGTTCCCGCAACGGGGCATGTGCAGCGGTGGGTCCCATCGCCCAACGCTCGAATCGATTCGGCGATCGAAGAAGCCAGCGACGTAACAGCGCACTATGACCCCATGATTGCGAAGGTCATCGCCTACGGCGACGACCGCGCAGGTGCGCTCGCAGCACTCGACCTGGCGCTTGCCGAAACCGTCTTGCTTGGCGTCGAGAGCAACATCGGCTTCTTGCGAGCGCTGCTCGCCGATCCCGCCGTGCAAGCCGGCGATATGGATACGGGCCTCATCGATCGGTTGCCGCCTTACACAGCTCCGCGCCCAAGTGAAGACGCTCTCGGGGTCGCCGCCCGCATGGCGGGGCAGCGCTCCCGTTCCGGCTTCAGAGCGCTTGGCGATCCTGAGTTTTCCCGCACACACGTTTCTGACCTCTGGGCGCGCGGAACGGGGTGGCGTCTGGGCGATACCGCCGCTGAAGTTCCCATCGCTTTTGTGGACGAGAACGGCGACATCATCGAGATCAATCTGGCTGACGCCACGAACCCACGGGCTGATGCCGCCGTGCGCAGCGCGGATGGGCCCATCTGGGTCCACGCGGACGGGCTCACGAGCATCCTGCAGCCGCTGACACGCCGCGAGCGGATGCAGCGCCGCCTCGACGCTCGCGATCGCGTTGCCGGGGCATCCGACCCTAACCTCCTCGCGCCCATGCCCGGGGCCGTTGTCGCGGTGCACGTCGCCGACGGCGCCCGCGTGAGCGCGGGCGACAAGATCGTGACAGTCGAAGCCATGAAGATGGAACAACCCCTGACCGCGCCACACGACGGCACGGTCAGCATTGCGGTCACCGTCGGTGACCAAGTGCGCCTGAACCAGGTGCTGGCAACAGTTCAGCCCGACACAACGGAGTGAAAATGAACGATTACACCGCCTATGACGTTACAGATGACGAACGCGAACTCGCCGGCATGGTGCGCGACTTCGCCGAGAACGTCATCGCGCCCGTCGCCTACGAGGCAGATCGCACAAAGACGCTGCCGCTCGACGTTGTCGCGCAGATGGGCGAGCTTGGTCTGTTCGGTCTGCCGTTCCCCGAAGAGGTTGGCGGCCAGGGTGGCAACTACTTTGCCTTTGGGCTTGCCATCGAGGGCATCGCCCGGGTTGATCAGTCTTTGGCGATCACGCTAGAGGCAGCTGTGGGCCTGGGCGCTATGCCTATATTCCGATACGGGAATGCAGAGCAAAAAGAAACCTACCTTCCTGAGCTATTGGCTGGCAAAGCGCTGGGCGGTTTTGGCTTGACCGAGCCGGGCGCAGGTTCTGATGCCGGGGCAACCCGCACGACGGCGCGCCTCGAGAATGGCGAGTGGGTCATCAATGGCGCCAAGCAGTTCATCACAAACTCGGGCACGGCCATCACGCGTTTCGTCACGGTCACGGCGGTTACGGGAGAGACAGGCGGCAAGAAAGAGATCTCGACGATCATCGTGCCCAACGGCACCCCCGGCTTCACGGTTGAACCCGCCTACGACAAGGTGGGCTGGCACGCTTCTGACACGCATCCGCTGACCTTTGTTGATGCGCGTGTTCCAGAGGCGAACCTCCTGGGTGAACGTGGCCGCGGTTTCGCCAACTTCTTGCACGCGCTCGATGAGGGGCGTATCGCCATCGCCGCGCTTGCCACGGGGGCGGCCGAGGGATGCGTCGAAGCCGCAGTCGACTACGCCAAGACCCGCACGGTGTTTGGCGAAGAACTCTCGACGAAGCAGGCGATCCAGTTCAAGATCGCGCGCATGCAAGCCCGTGTGCACACGGCACGCCTTGCCTGGCACCACGCGGCACGCCTGTGTGATGCGGGTAGACCCTTCAAGACCGAAGCCGCGATTGCCAAGCTCGTCGCGAGCGAGGCAGCCATGGATAACGCGCGCGACGCGACGCAGGTCTTCGGTGGCAACGGCTTTATGAATGAGTACCCCGTGGCCCGCCACTACCGCGACTCCAAGGTGCTCGAAATCGGCGAGGGTACAACCGAGGTGCAGTTGCTGCTCATTGCTCGCTCGCTCGGGCTAGCGTAGGTGTCATGACGGAGTACCTGCAGCGAGGGCGCTACTACGACGAGCTTGAGGTCGGTGACCGTTTTGTGCACCGACCCGGCAAGACCATCACGCAGGCCGAGAACGCCACGTTTTCGGCCATGACGATGAACACGCAGGCGCTGCATATTGACGAGGCGTTTTCGGCGACGCAGCCCTTCGGCAAGCCCCTCATCAACTCCATGTGGACGCTTGCCACGCTCATTGGCATGTCGGTTACGCAGGTCACCCAGGCAACACTCGTCGCGCAGCTTGGGTTGACGAACATCGCGTTCCCGCATCCGCTCTTCCCGGGTGACACCCTCTACAGCGAGACCGAAATCGTCGAAAAACGGCTCTCGGAATCGCGCCCGGGCCAGGGGCTCGTCACCATGAAACACACGGGGCGCAATCAAGACGGCGTCGTTGTGGCGACCGCGACGCGTGTCGCCCTCATGTGGCTCACCCCGAAGGAGGGCGCATGAGTTTCGAAATGGGCCCCGCCCTGCTGTTCTGCCCCGCCGACCGCCCCGAGCGCTACGCGAAAGCGGCCGAGCGGGCTGATGTCGTCATTCTCGACCTGGAAGACGCCGTCTCGGCACACGAGAAAGCGGATGCGCGCGCAAACATCATCGCGAGCGAACTCGACCCCGGCCACACGATTGTGCGCATCAACGCGCTCGATACGAGCGAGGCACAACTCGATCTCGAAGCCGTCATGCAGACGCCCTATCGCACCGTCATGGTCGCCAAGGCCGAGGATCCGGCCGCGATCGCCTCACTTGATCGTGAGCTGCAGATTCTGGCACTCTGCGAGACCGCGAAAGGTGTCGTCGCGGCCGAGTCATTCGCGGCCCTCGATAACGTCGCTGGACTCATGTGGGGCGCAGAAGATCTCGTGGCCTCCCTCGGTGGCACCTCGAGCCGTGGGCTTGGCGGACAGTATCGCGATATCGCCCGCTACGCACGATCACGTGTGCTCCTCGCGGCGGGCGCATTCGGTAAGGCCGCCATCGACGCCGTGCACCTCGATATTGCGGATGCCGCTGGGCTCGCGGCCGAAGCACAAGACGCCGCCGCGAGTGGCTTCATGGCGACCGCGTGCATCCACCCCTCGCAGGTCGAGGTCATCCGTGCCGCGTACGCACCCGACCCCGCGACGGTTGCCTGGGCCTCGGCCGTGCTCGAAGCCGCAGCGGGGGAGCGTGGCGTCTTCTCGTTCGAGGGCAGGATGGTTGACGAACCTGTGCTGCGACATGCGCGCACGGTGCTCAGTCGCGCGGCAAACGCTTAAGCGCCCGAACAACGAGAGGCTTCATGCGTAACGATGTTCGGGGCGGGCAGTGGCTCGTACTCGGGTTCGGAGCAGCCATGCTGGCCGGTGGCATCATCACCGCGTACGCCACGCGCCCGGCAAAGTGGGGCGCGGCGTAGCGCTCAACTTCACGGTTCTCGATGGTTCGCAATGCGTGTGTTTGCCCTGTAAGCTAGAACGGTTGCAAAACGGGATGTGGCGCAGCTTGGTAGCGCGCTTCGTTCGGGACGAAGAGGTCGCAGGTTCAAATCCTGTCATCCCGACAAAGCAAGAGACCCGCCGTGAGCGGGTCTTTTGCTTTGTTTCGCGATTTTGACGCGGGATTTGGGAGGAAGGAGCCTGATGGGCTCCGACGGGTCCTGTCATCCCGACAAAGCAAGAGACCCGCCGTGAGCGGGTCTCTTGCTTTGTGCTCTATGGCAACCGCGGGAGCAGCGTAATAACCGTAGCTTCGGGCGCGCAGAACAACCGTGCGGGTGCGTAGATCGAGGTGCCAATGCCACCGCTCACGTGCAACGGAATTGCGCGGCCGTCAGCATCCCAGTTCGAGAGCCCGCGGGCCTGCTCAACTGGCAGATCGCAGTTGGTGACGAGTGCCCGGCCCCCGGGCAAGCAGATTTGCCCTCCGTGCGTGTGGCCCGCGAAAAGCACATCCGCGCCATCCTTGGCAAACACGTTGAGCGGGGCAGCGTACGGCGCGTGCGTGACACCGATCGTGCTGGTCTTGGCCGTCGGCTTCTTGAGCTTTTCCCGGGCGGCCTCGAGCTTGTCTGCCTCATCCCAGCCACGGTGTGCATCACCGAGGCCGAGGAAGTCAACTCGATTGCCAGCGAGCTGCAGCGTGAGGGCGTCGTTATCGATCGCGTGCCAGCCGAGCTCATCCGTGAAGAAGGCATCCATCTGGTCGACATTGAGCAGCGTGGGCTCCTTGTTCGACTTTGACGGACCCATGAAGTACTTGAGCGGATTCCGCGGCATAGGCGCCATGTGATCGTTCGAGCCGTGCACATAGACCCCCGGCACCCCTGCCAAAGGCGAGAGCGCGCGACGTAGTTGGGGGAGCACATCGTTGTGGCCGACGTTGTCGCCCGTGTTGACGACGAGGTCGGGGTTCAGATCGGCGAGCGTTTCAAGCCATTCGATCTTGCGGTGTTGCCACGGCGCGAGATGGATGTCTGAAAGATGCAGTGCGCGAATGGGGTTTGACCCCGGCGCGAGGGCACGCGCCGTCGTATAACGAACCGTGAAGTCGTGCACGCCGACGGTTGCAGCCCAGGCCGCTGTCGCCGCGCCCGCACCGAGAGCCGTGAGCGCGACTTTGGAGAGTGCGCGCATGACCTAGGTGCCGGGTTCCGGTTGCGGTTCGACGGCCCCGCCGCCATCGCCGCCGCCCGCGGGCGGGGGTTCAACGGATTCTGCCGGCGGTGCCGGTTCGGCCGGTTGCGAGGGCTGCGGGTTGGCCGGTTGGCTCGGCGCCGGGTTTGGCTGCGTCGGGGTGACCGGCTTGGGCGGCGGTGGGAGTTCGCTGCCGTCGTAGATGAGGAAGCGGTTGTCGACCTCTGGGAAGTCACTGCCCCCGAAGATTCGGTTCGCTGTCGCCTGGATCGAACGGTCGATGTAGTACCGGGCGTTGTCCAGGCGCGTGCCGTCGGGTCCCCAGTACTTATCGAGATCGGCGTTGCCCATGGAGTCGTGCGTCCAATAGTCCGCGAACTCCCGTCGTGCCTCGATATTGCCAACCCACACACCCGTTGTCGTGTTGGTTGTTGCCGACATCATCGTGGTCTGCGCGCTCTCGTGCGAACCGGTCTTACCGAGCACGGGAATGCCGTCCCACGGGTTCGCTTGAGAACCCGTGCCGCTGCCCTGCATAACGCCCTGCAGTGCGTAGGCAGCGGCTGCTGCGACGTCTGGCTTGATCTTCTCTTGGCAGTCAACCGGCGGAATCGCCAGCTCGTTACCGCTGGGGTCGACGATTCGCTCGATCGCACGGGGCTCGCACAGCACGCCATTGTTAGCAATCGCGGCGTAAGTGGGAGCCAGATCGAGCAGCGCAATGTTGGCCGAGCCGAGCAGGGCTGACTGTGCCTGCATCATCTCGTAGCCCGACATGTCGCGGCCCTGAACGTACGAGTGGAACTCGGGCCGCGGTTCTGTATCGAGCAGCGGAATGTCAAAGCCCCAGTTGGCGCCAAGGCGTTCAGCAACGCGGTGAACGTCACACGCGTTCCCGAGCTTTTCGGCCATCGCGAGGTACCCCGTGTTGAGCGAATCGCGCGTGAAATCGAGCACGGTGCCGCCGTAGCCGGGGTTGCTTTCGAAGTTCGTGATGCCGTTGAAGTCGGGGTCATCGAACTCACTCTTGGCGGGCAGGTTGATGCCATCGCACTGAATGTCGTTGAAGAGGCGTTGGTTACCGTTGAGACCTTTTCGCAGCGACTGGCCCTGTTCGAGCCATGCCAACAACGAGAAGACTTTGTATGTTGAACCGATGTTGTAGCCGATGCTGTCGCCGTACTCATCGCTCGCGGCAAAGATGATGCCGAACTCGCCCGCGGCCTTTGACCATCCATCCGTCTCACGGAACGTCGTGTTCTGCGCAAGCGCATACAGGTTTCCGTTGCGGTTATCCATGTTGATCGCAGCAGCGCCAGGGTAGAACTCGTCGTTCGTAACCGGAACAGTTTCACGGATGGTTCGAACGGCAACTTCCTGAATCTCAGGGTTCAAGGTCGTGTAGATCTTGAGGCCACCGCGGCGCAAGAGACCTTGGCGGTCGGCCGGCGTCTCACCGAAGATGGGGTTTCGCTCGATGATGTTCTTGACGTACTGGCAGAAGTACGCGTTGTCACCCGCGATGATGCATCCGCTCTCGGGCTCGGTAATGTGCGGCTCGATGGGCGTTGCGATGGCTTCGTCGTATTGTGCCTGCGTGATCTTCTTGTCTTCCAGCATGCGGCCGAGCACATAGTCGCGACGTTCTTTCGTCTTAACCCAGCCATCAGCGCTCGAGTTGACCCAGATGCCCTGCGAAGCGTCTTCGGGGTAGGTGGCTTCTTCGCCCTGATCGATGCGGTAACCGTTCGGGTTCTGCACCATGCCCACGAGCGTCGCTGCCTGAGCAAGCGAGAGGTCTTTCGCGGGCGTACTGAAGTAGTACTCCGAGGCAGCACCGATGCCACGCACGGTGCCACCAAAGTTCACGAGGTTGAGGTAGCCCTTGATGATGTCGTTCTTCGAGTAATCCTTCTCGATCTGCATGGCAAAGCGCAGCTCTTGAAGCTTGCGCTTGTACCCCTCGATACCCTCTGACTCAACGGCATCGCGCCAGCAGTCGGCCATCATGGTGTCCATCTGCTGGATGCCCTCATCGCCTTGCGCGTACGGGACCTCTTGCTCACACTGCTGCATGAGCACGTTCTTGACATACTGCTGGCTGATGGTCGAGGCGCCACCGTGCTGCGTGATAACAGCGCGTGTGAGACCCACGATGTCGACGCCGCCGTGTTCGAAGTAATTCTTGTCTTCACTCGAGACGAGACCGTCGTAGACAAAGGGGCTGATCTCGTTGAACTCAAGCGGGATGCGGTTCTGGTCGTACCAGCTCGCCATCTCAACTTCGTTGCCAGCCGAGTCGATGTAGTACATGGTCGACGGCTCCATAGGGCGATCGACCTCGAGGTAGCCCGGCAGACTGTCAAAAATTCCGATGCCACGCGTGACGGCAGCGCCCGAGACAGCGAGCGCGGGGGTCAGCGAAGCCGCGACGAGGATGCCGGCAACGACAGACAGGGCAACGAGTCCGACGATGCCGCCAACAACGTTTTGGGCGACGTTACGTGCTTTGGCCATACGCTTGATGGTAGGCGACATAGCTGTGTTGGTCCTAAAAATACCGCGCTTCCGGCCATATTCGACCCTGCCGAGCCGCAGATTTGGAGCATGATGACGACTTGGGAATACCTCACGACACCGTTGATGGTGCACAACACCGCAGCAATCTTGAACAATTGGGGCAAGAAAGGCTGGGAGCTCGTGCAGATCGTTCAAGGCCCCGAAGGCGGGCTTGTTGGGTACTTTAAGCGCCCCGTAACCGACGGCCAACCAGCCAACGCCGCGCTTGATGCAGCAGCGCAGGCGGCCCGTGCATTCGAAGGAGAAAACCAATGAGCATTTCTGCCCGCCTGGCTGAACTGGGGATTGAGCTCCCCGCCGTCGTTGCGCCCGTTGCCGCCTACATCCCGGCCAAGGTGCACGGTGACCTGGTCTACACCTCGGGGCAGCTGCCCTTCGTTGATGGCAAGCTGCCCGAGACGGGGCTTGTTGGCGAGGGTGACGGTTTTGTGGCTGCAGCGGATGCCGCCGGCTACGCCCGCACCTGCGCCCTCAACGCGCTCGCTGCCGCCGCTGCCGCTGTCGGCGATGTCGACAAGATCACGGGTGTGCTGCGTGTTGGTGGGTTCGTGGCATCCGACCCCGCCTTTACGGGCCACCCCGTTGTTATTAACGGTGCGAGCGAGGTGCTCGCAGAGATTTTCGGAGATGCTGGCCAGCACGCGCGTGCTGCCGTTGGTGTTGCGGCGCTGCCGCTCAACACTCCCGTCGAAGTCGACGTCATCTTCACGCTCTAACGACCTCGTTTCTGTCGCACAAAGGGCCTCTATCCCGCGGGATAGAGGCCCTTTGTGCGATCTGAGGGGTTACTTGACCTGCGCCGAGATGATGTTCATGACGGCCGTATCGGCGAGCGTTGTCGTGTCGCCGATCTCGCGGCCTTCGGCAACGTCGCGCAACAGGCGGCGCATGATCTTGCCCGAACGCGTCTTGGGCAGCTCACCCACGATGTAGAGGTCGCGAGGTCGCGCAATCGGGCCAATCTGCTCACCAACCCATGCACGCAGCTGGTCGCCGAGGCCCTCAGGCGTGTGCGACTCAAGGTAGCTCTGCTTGATGATGACGAAGCCCACAACGGCCTCACCCGTAACGTCGTCGGATGCCCCAACAACGGCAGCCTCAGCCACGCACTCGTTGCCGACGAGGCACGACTCAATCTCGGTCGTTGAGAGGCGGTGCCCCGAGACGTTCATGACGTCGTCGACGCGGCCCAGGAGCCACAGGTCGCCGTCGTTGTCGAGGCGCGCGCCGTCGCCCGCGAAGTAATAGCCCTTGTCGGCGAACTTCGACCAGTACGTCTCGACGTAGCGATCGGGGTCGCCCCAGATTCCGCGCAGCATGCTGGGCCACGGTTCGGTGATGACGAGCAGGCCACCGTTGCCGTTGCCGACGTGTTCGCCGTCGGTGTCAACAACGTCGATCGAGATCCCGGGGATTGGCACCTGTGCAGACCCAGGTTTGAGCTCTGTCACACCCGGCAACGCGGAAACCATGATGGCGCCCGTCTCGGTTTGCCACCACGTGTCAACGACGGGCACGTTGTCGGCGCCGATGACCTTGCGGTACCAAATCCACGCTTCAGGGTTGATGGGTTCGCCCACGCTGCCGAGCAGGCGGATGCTCGAGAGGTCGAACTTCTTTGGGATCTTGCGGCCGAGCTTCATGAACGAGCGAATGGCGGTCGGCGCCGTGTAGAACTGCGTGACCTTGAACTTCTCGATGATCTCCCACCAGCGACCGGGGTGTGGGGTGTCGGGCGTGCCCTCGTAGACAACCTGCGTGGCACCGTTTGCGAGGGGGCCGTAGACGACGTAGCTGTGGCCCGTGACCCATCCGATATCGGCCGTGCACCAGAAGACGTCGTGCTCAGGTTTGAGGTCGAAGACAACCTTGTGGGTGAACGCCGCCTGGGTGAGGTAGCCGCCCGAGGTGTGCAGGATGCCCTTGGGCTTTCCCGTCGTGCCCGAGGTGTAGAGGATAAAGAGCGGATTCTCGGCTGGGAACGGCTGCGCTTCGTGCTCAGGGGAAGCGTCTGCGAGGGCGTCTTCCCACCACACATCGCGGTCGTCGTTCCAGTCGATCTCTTGCCCTGTGCGCTTGACGACGAGCACGTTCTCAACCGTGAGCTGCTCGCCCTCGCCGCGGTCACCGAGCGCTGCATCGACAGCCGGTTTGAGCGAGGTCGCCTTGCCCTTGCGGTAGCCGCCATCGGCCGTGATGACGAGCTTGGCACCCGCGTCATCAATGCGCGAGCGCAAACTGTCCGCGCTGAACCCGCCGAACACGACCGAGTGTGCCGCGCCCAGGCGAGCGACCGCCTGCATCGCGACGATGGCCTCGGGAATCATGGGCATATAGATCGCGACCCGGTCGCCCGCGCGGATGCCGAGCTTCTCAAGTGCGTTGGCCGCACGCTTGACCTGTTCGGTCAGCTCGGCGTAGGTGATGTCTTGGCTGTCGCCCGGCTCGCCCTCAAAGTGGATGGCAACCCGGTCGCCGTTGCCCGCCTCAACGTGGCGGTCGAGGCAGTTGTACGAAACGTTGAGCTCGCCGTCTTGGAACCACTTAGCAAAAGGCGGGTTGCTCCAGTCGAGCACCTCGGTGAATGGCTTGTGCCAGTGCAGTTCTTGCGCCTGCTTTGCCCAGAACCCGAGGCGGTCTTCGGATGCCTCGTGGTAGAGCTTCTCATCGGCAACGGCCGCGGCCTTGAACTCGGGGGACGGCGGGAACTGACGAGTCTCGTCGAGCAGGTGGTCGATCTGTTCGCCCATGCGGCGCTCCTTTGCGACGTGAGGAAATAGCGCGGCCGATGGTGGCGCGCGATTGACTCGACAATACTCCCGCCCACACCGTCTCGCACGGGCCGTGCACACGAAAGGGGGTATTCGTTCCAGCCCGCGTATGCACGAACTGCGGATGGCTGGGACTCGTGGTTCGAGAGAGCGAAAACTGGCCAGCCCGCAACCTCTCAGCAAACTTTGCGGCTGCCGATTTGTGCCTCCCAGGTTTGGTTCCTAGAATCGGTAGTGCCCGACATCTTCTGTGTTCCGGCTTCTGGGTAGATCATTTCCCGTGTCTACCCCCAGAGGCGCCTCGACCCCCCTTACGAGGCGCCTCTTTCCTTTCCTCTGGGCGGTTTCATTCCCTTGCGAGGAATGAGTACACAACCGCTGTTTTGGCCTGGTTGTTCGCGTATCCGTCATCTGTGGGAAGGCTCCTGGGCACTCGTGTGCGGCGATTTCTAGCCTGGCCGTATGACCTCGCCCTTCGTTCCCGAAGCCGCCGCATCGCATCGCGACGTGCGATCGGATGCGGCGTGGCAAGCACTCGCCGAGCGCTACCCCGAGCTTGGCCGGGCCTGGAACAACGAGCGTGTGACAGACATCTTTATCAATGGCTCAGCGGGGATGTGGGTCGAGGCGGGCCAGGGCGCCGAGCATATTGCTGGCTTTGCGTGTTCCGAGCGAGAGGCGCGGGAAATCGCGACGGCGCTCGTGCAGCTGGGGGATCGGCACCTCGATGATCAATCGCCCTGTGTTGACGTGCATCTCGCGGGCGGTGAGCGCATCCATGCTGTTCTCGCACCGCTTTCGACACGAGGCACTGCCGTTTCGATCCGGCTCCCGCGGGTCCTCGGTGCGACGCTCGAGCGACTCGAACGTCTCAGCACGGTAAGCGCCGCGCAAGCGACCTGGTTGCGCTCACTCGTGCACGAGCGCGCCAATGTGCTCGTGACGGGCGGTACCGGAACGGGCAAGACAACACTTCTGGGCGCGCTTTTGAGCGAGGTGCCCGCGAGTGATCGGCTCATCACAATCGAGGATGTCGCTGAGCTCAACCCTGCCCACGCGCACCATGTCGCGCTCGAAGCGCGGCAAGCAAACCTCGAGGGTGCGGGCGGCATTGCGATTGCGCGCCTCGTTCGTGAGGCGCTGCGCATGCGACCCGATCGCATCGTCGTCGGCGAGTGCCGCGGCGCCGAGATACGTGAGCTCCTCACAGCCCTCAACACGGGGCACGACGGGGGTGGCGGAACGCTCCACGCGAGCGGCCTGGAGGATGTGCCCGCTCGACTCGAGGCACTCGGTGCCCTCGCGGGTATGTCTGCTGTGGCACTTGCGAGGCAGAGTGTGAGTGCCTTCGACGCCGTTTTGCACCTCACGAGAGAAGCGGATGCGCGTCGCCTCACGGCCGTCGGCGTGCTGCGGTTTGACGGTGAGCATTTGGCTATCGATGAGGTTGAGCCGTGGGTGCGCTGAGCCGATTGCGGCAACGCCGTGAAGCCCGCGCGGCGGAGCGTGAGGAAAGCGCCGTGCGGCTCATCCTCGCGCTCGCAGTCTTGCTCGAAGCGGGAGCGACCCCGGCTGTCGCCTGGCGCTGTCTCGCAGAGGATGCTGGTGACGAAGCCGTCGCGGCGCGCGTTGTTGCAGCGTGGTCGAGTGGGGCGGCAGAGGCAATTGCCGAGGCATCCGATGACGAATGGAGCTTGGCAGCGCTCGCGGCAACGTGGCGCGTTGCCGAAACCGTTGGTGCACCGCTCGCGCCGGCGCTTCGTGCCATGGCAGAGGTTCTCACCTCGGTCGAGGAGTGCCGCGGCGACGTGCAGGTTGCCCTGGCGGAACCCAAATCGGCTGTGCGACTCATGGCGTTTCTGCCGCTCGTGGGCGTTGCGATGGGCGCGGGGATGGGGTTCGGAACGCTTGAGGTCTTGCTGACGCATCCCGTCGGAATCGCTTGCGCCATCGCGGGGTGTGCCCTCATGTTCCTAGCGCGGCGATGGTCGGGCCGCCTCGTGGCGAATGCCCAGCCGCGGGCTCTCGTGCCGGGGCTCCGCGGTGAATTGCTCGCGATCGCGCTGAGCTCGGGAGCATCTGTCGCTCGAGCAGAGCGTGTCGTTGAGGGGGCGCTCGCGATTCACCTGGGCGAAAACGATGAACCCGATGACACGGCCGAATCGGTTCTGGAACTTTCACGGCGTGCGGGGGTTCCCGCCGTTGAGCTTTTGCGATCAGGTGCCCAGTTCGAGCGACACGAGTATCGCGTGAAGGCCAAGGCGAGCGCCGCCGAGTTGAGTGCCAAGCTCCTGCTCCCGCTTGGCGCGTGTACTTTGCCCGCCTTCCTCCTCCTCGGCGTCGCGCCCATGGTGTTGAGCGTGCTGGGCGCAACGCTTCACTAGGCGCGTGAGCGAGCAGAACGACGCATGCCCAACAACCCCCCAAGAGAAACCACCCCAAGAAAGAAAAGAAAGGAACGCCAATGTTCGAACCTCAACCCTCACTTCTCGAGGACGAATCCGGCGCAGCGACCGCCGAGTACGCAATCGCGACGATGGCCGCTGTGGCTTTTGCCGGGCTTCTCGTGGTCATCATGCGCAGCGACGAAGTGCGCGGCATTTTGACGGATCTCGTTCGCCGTGCACTGAGTGTGCCGTGAGCTCGATCACCCGATGGGCGCGCAATGACCGCGGGGGCGTCACGGCAGAAGTCGCCGTTGCGCTCCCCGCGGTTATCGTGACGCTTGCCCTCTGTCTCGGTGCCGTCATGGTTTCGTCGACAGCAGTGCGGTTGACAGATGCGACGGCGGATGCCGCTCGGCTCGCGGCGCGCGGTGAGACAGATCGCGCGACAGCGTGGGTCGCACGCGAGGTGCCCGGCGCTACCGCTGGCATCTCGGTCGAAGCAGATATGTACTGTGTGACGGCAACCGCCCAGGCGAGTGTTGCGGGCGTGAGCTTCCCGCTCGACGCCCACAGCTGTGCGCTTGGCGAGGCCCGCTAATGGCGGGAACCGGGCTCACTGTGGGTGTCATCGCAACGCTCGGCGTGCTCACAGTTGGAGTCTCCGCGGCGGGTGCCGCCTTCGTGACGGCGCAGCAAGCCTCAGCGGCAGCGGATGCTGCTGCGCTCGCGGCATCCGATATCGCCAGTGGTGCGCTCCCGAGCACACGCGCACCGTGTGACGTGGCTCGCGAGCTCGCGGAAGTCCACGCTGCATCGCTCATTTCGTGCGAGGTCGCGGGGTCTATCGCGACCATCACAGTTTCGAAGCCTTACGCTGGTCTGAGCGTTACATCTCGTGCACGTGCGGGCCCACCTTCTTCATCGTGAGCTGCCCGGCCAGCAAGACGCCAAATCTTCGCCCGGCGAAGAAACCGAAAACACCGTCACAGCGGATGGTGTGTACTGTGTGTGCAGCGAAGAAAGGAAATCACGCGTTGGCACAACCGAAAGCCCCCTCCGGCAAGAAGCTCGTCATCGTCGAGTCGCCGACCAAGATGAAATCCATCCAGGATTACCTTGGCGACGGTTACGAAGTCCTGAGCTCGGTCGGGCACATTCGCGACCTTGCCGACAAGCGTGATATCCCCGCTGAGGACAAAGCTGCCTACGGCAAGTACTCGATCGACATCGAGAACAACTTCGACCCCTTCTACGTGGTTTCGCCCGGCAAACAGAAGACCGTCACGGAGCTCAAGCGTGCGCTGAAAGACAGCGACGAGCTCCTGCTCGCAACCGATGGTGACCGCGAGGGCGAGGCTATCGCATGGCACCTGCAGCAGACACTCAAGCCCAAGGTTCCCGTCAAGCGCATGGTCTTCCACGAGATCACAAAGGACGCGATTCAAGACGCTGTCGAGCACACGCGCGACCTCGATCTTGACCTCGTTGACGCGCAAGAAACGCGCCGTATTCTCGACCGCCTTTACGGCTGGGATGTTTCGCCCGTGCTCTGGTACAAGGTCAAGAGCGGCATTTCCGCTGGCCGCGTGCAGTCGGCCGCGACGCGCATGATCGTTGAGCGGGAACGTGAGCGCATGGCGTTCATCGGCGCGCAGTACTGGGATATTGAGGCGACCGCCACGGCAAAAACGGATGCATTCGGCATCAAGCTCGCGCGTCTTGGTGGTGCTCCCATCGCCAAAGGCACCGACTTCAACGACAAGGGTGAGCTGAAGAAAGCCGTCGTTGTTCTCGATGAGCGTCGGGCGGATCTGCTGGCCGATGAGCTCAACGGGATCGGTGCTGGTGAGGTGCTCTCGGTCGAGGCAAAGCCTGGCACGCGTCGCCCCTATGCGCCCTTCACGACCTCGACCCTGCAGCAGGAAGCTGGCCGCAAGCTCTCGATGAGCGCCAAGCACGCCATGAGCGTTGCGCAGCGACTCTACGAGCGAGGCTTCATTACCTATATGCGTACCGACTCGACGGCGCTCAGCAAGCAAGCCGTCTCGGCGGCGCGCGAACAAGCCGTTGCGCTTTATGGCGACAAGGCTGTTCCGCTCAACCCGCGCGTTTACGCCTCGAAGAGCAAGAACGCGCAGGAGGCACACGAGGCCATTCGCCCCTCGGGCGAGCGCTTCCGCAAGCCCTCCGAGGTTGCCTCGCAGCTCGATCGCGACGAACAGCGCCTCTACGACCTCATCTGGAAGCGCACCGTCGCAAGTCAAATGGCTGACGCCAAGTACGAAACGACGACCGTGACCGTCGGCGTGCAGCTTGCCGAGGGGCTCGCCGAGCTCACGGCATCCGGCACCGTGTACACCTTCAAGGGCTTCCTGGAAGCCTACGAAGAGGGTCGCGACGAGAAGCGCAAAGACCAAGACAGGGCCGAGGATCAGAATCTGCCGCAGTTGGCAGTGGGCGACACGGTTTCGTTGACGGATGCCACCCCGAACGAGCACAACACGACCCCGAAGCCGCGCTACACAGAAGCCTCGCTCGTCAAGGCGCTCGAAGAGCGTGACATCGGTCGCCCCTCGACCTTCGCGAGCATCATCGGCACCGTGATCGATCGTGGTTACGCGACCAAGCGTGGCCAGGCGCTCGTGCCGACGTGGCTCGCGTTCAGCGTCGTGCGCTTGCTCGAAGAGAACTTTGCCGACCTCGTCGATTACGACTTCACGGCATCCCTCGAAGAAGACCTCGACGCTATCGCGCGCGGCGAGCAGCAGCGCGTCGCGTGGCTCAACGAGTTCTACTTCGGCTCCAACAGCCGTGTCGGCCTGCGCCAGATCGTTGACAACGTCGGCGAGATCGACGCCCGTGCGGTGAACTCGACGCGCCTGGCCGACAACGCCGTGCTGCGTTTTGGCAAGTACGGCCCCTACATCGAGGTGGCGCCCGACGCCGAGGCGCTCGCGGCCGACCCCGAGGCGAAGCCGCGCATCGTCAACGTGCCGGAAGACCTGGCACCCGACGAGCTGACGCCAGCCAAGGTGCAGGAACTCATCGATGCTCCTGTTGCGGGTGACCGTGTGCTCGGCATCAACCCCGAGAACGGCCGCGACATCGTCGTGAAAGACGGTCGCTACGGCCCCTACGTGCAGGAACTCCTGCCCGAGGAGGACCCGCTCGTCGACCCCGCAACCGGTGAGGTTGTTGAGGTGCCCAAGAAGAAGACCGCGAAGAAGGATGCGCCCAAACCACGCACAGCTTCGCTCTTCCGTTCGATGTCGGTCGACACTGTCGATCTCGACACGGCCCTGCAACTGCTCTCTCTGCCGCGCATTGTCGGCACCGACCCCGAATCTGGCGATGAAATCACCTCGCAGAACGGTCGCTTCGGCCCGTACCTGAAGAAGGGTGCTGACTCGCGTTCGCTGGAAAACGAGCAGCAGATCTTCGACATCACGTTGGAGCAGGCACTCGAGATTTACGCGCAGCCCAAGTATGGTGCGCGCCGTGCATCGAGCGCTCTCGCCGAGTTCGAAGCTGACCCCGTTTCGGGCAAGCCGATTCGTATTCGCGACGGCCGTTTCGGCCCGTATGTGACGGATGGCGAGACGAACGTGACGATCCCGCGCGGAACCCAGCCGACCGAGATTACCTACGAACGTGCCGTCGAAATGCTCGCCGAGAAACGGGCAAAGGGGCCAGTGAAGCGTGGTGGTGCGCGCAAGCCCGCCGCGAAGAAACCGGCTGCCAAGAAGCCTGCCGCGAAGAAGACGACAGCGGCCAAGAAACCCGCTGCAAAGAAGGCACCGGCCAAGAAAGCCGCGCCCAAGAAGGCGGCCGACGAATCGTGAGCCGCGGGCTGTGGATCACGATCGAGGGCGCTGATGGCGTCGGTAAGGGCACGCAGGTCGCCCGAGTAGCCGAGGCTTTGCGCGCCCAGGGGCGTGAGGTGCTGACGACTCGCGAGCCAGGCGGCACCGAGATCGGCAAGCAACTCCGCGAGATCGTGCTGCACCACCGCGGCGAGATCGCTCCGCGTGCCGAAGCGTTGCTTTTCGCGGCAGATCGTGCTCAGCACATCGCGACGCTCGTGGAGCCCGCGCTCGAAGCTGGTACGACGGTCGTGCAGGACCGGTACCTGGATTCATCCGTTGCCTACCAGGGCGCCTCGCGCGCTCTCGGGGCGGATGAGGTGCGTGACCTTTCGCTGTGGGCGACTGAGAATGCGCTGCCCGACGTGACGATCCTGCTCGACCTCGATCCTGAGACGGCGGCCGAACGCGTCGCTCATGATGGGCGCCCGTTCGATCGGCTCGAAGCCGAGGGCCAGGCGTTCCAGCAGCGCGTGCGTGGGGCGTACCTCGAGGCTGCCGCCGCGAATCCCGAGCGCTTCGTCGTCATCGACGCATCCGGCACTCCCGACGAGGTGACGACCCGAATTCTCGCTGCGATTGACGCTGCTGAGCGCTAAACCGGTGTCGGCGGTCGCGGCTAGGGTTGGAGCATGAGTTCTCTCGCGCCCGATGCAGCCGCCGTGCGCGAACTCGTATGGCGCGACATTGAAGCGCAGACGGATGCCGCCGAGACACTGCAAGCCGCCGTCGACAACCCGGCAGAGCTCGCCCACGCGTGGCTCATCACGGGCCCGCCCGGTTCGGGCCGCTCGAACATTGCGGTTTCGTTTGCCGCCTCGCTTGTCGCTGGAGGCGATGTCGACACCGCCCGCCAGGTGCTTGCAGGCCTGCACCCAGATGTCTCGGTGCTGAAGACCGAGGGCGTGATCATCAAGATCAAAGAAGCCCGCGATTTTGTCGCACGCTCGTACCTCGCGCCGGCGCAGGGGCGCTACCGCGTCATGGTCATCGAAGATGCCGACCGGATGACCGAACAAACGTCAAACGTGCTCCTCAAGGCGCTTGAAGAGCCTCCCGAGGGTACAGTTTGGGTGCTGTGCGCCCCAAGCGATGCTGATCTGCTTCCTACGATCCGTTCGCGCGTGCGCACGCTTCGCCTGAAAGAGCCCGAGGTGGCTGATGTCGCCAAGCTCATCGTCGAACGAACAGGTGTCTCGCACGAGCTCGCTGAGGAATCGGCTCGGCACGCGCAGCGGCACATTGGCATGGCTCAGCGCCTCGCATCCGATGCTGGTGCGCGTGAACGCCGGGCCGAGACGATTGAGACCGTGCTGGGCATCGGGGGAGTGCGCGAGGCGGTCATGGCCGCGGCCAGTATCGTGCAGCTCGCGACGGAAGACGCAAACGCCTTCACGACTGAGAAAGATGCCGCCGAACGCGCCGCACTTTTGCGCACGATGGGCGTTGAAGAGGGCAAAGCTGTTCCGCCCGCAATGCGCAGCCAGCTGACGGCGCTCGAAGAAGACCAGAAGCGTCGCCAAAAACGCAGTCTCATCGACGGAATTGACCGCGTCTTGACCGATCTCTTGAGCGTCTATCGCGACGTCTTGCTCGTGAAGTTTGGGCGCGATAACGACATCATCAATCGCGGCGTTGAAGCGCAGATTCGTGCGCTGGCTGACGCATGGGAGACATCGCGTACGCTCGAAGTGATCGACCACATCACGCATAGCCGCAGTGCGCTGGGTCGAAATGTCTCACCGGTGCTTGCTCTTGAGAGCCTGTTCATCACGATCGCCCACGGAAGGCTGACATGATTTCGACCCTGTCTCGGCGCACACGCGCTCGCGTTTCGGGCGCGCTCGCAATGCTCGCCACGATGGCGCTCGTTGCGACGGGTTGCGCAACGTTCGAGACGGTTGACCCGAGCCAGACGCAGTCACCGACCGCGGTGCCAACCGACAAGCCTCCTGTGACTGAGGGCATTCCTGCTGAACTGCAGCAGTACTACGGGCAGCAGGTCGACTGGCAGGCATGTGGGCTCATGGAGTGCGGCACCGTCGTCGCGCCGCTCGATTGGGAAGACCCCGCGAAGGGCGAGATCGAGCTTGCCGTTGTGCGCCAGCGCGCCCTGGGTGGCGACCCCGTCGCTTCCCTGCTCACAAACCCGGGCGGCCCTGGGGCAAGCGGTGTGAACTTCATCGCTGACTCGATTGACTTTGCCGTCGATACCGACCTGCAGACCCACTTTGATGTTGTCGGCTTTGATCCGCGCGGTGTCGGGCAGTCAACGGCCGTCAAGTGTTTCGACGCATCCGAGATGGATCAGTTCCTCTACGGCATTCCGAGCGCGGCGCGCGGCAGCGACGCCTGGGTGCAAGAGATCGAGACCGAGATCAAGAAGTACGCGGAGGCGTGCGAGCAAAACTCGGGTGGAATCTTGCCGTACATCACGACCGTGCAGGCCGCGAAAGACCTTGATCTGCTGCGTGGTGTGCTCGGTGACGAGCAGTTGCACTACCTGGGTTTCTCGTACGGCACGTTCCTCGGTTCGACGTACGCTGAGCTCTTCCCTGAGCGCGCTGGCCGTCTCGTGCTTGATGGCGCGATTGACCCTTCTGTGCCCGGCGCACTCGTGGGGGCAACGCAGGCTGGTGGCTTCCAAGCGTCACTTGAGGCGTATCTCGAAGACTGCCTGGCGGGCAGTGAGTGTCCTTTCACGGGAACGACCCAGGATGCTCTGGGCAACGTCTCAACTATGCTCGCTTCGCTCGACGCGACACCGCTTGACGCCATGGACGGCCGCAAACTGGGGGCCGACACGATGGTGACGGGTATCATCCTCGCCCTGTATTCGGCCGACACGTGGCCGTACTTGACGATGGCGATTGACGGCGTGCTTGCCGGTGACCCGACCGTTGCGTTCTTCCTCGCGGATGCCTACAACAGCCGCGAAGTCAACGGCACCTACTCGGACAACCAAACGGATGCCTTCAACGCCTACAACTGCGTCGATTACCCCGTTGACACGCAAGCCGAGATCGATGAGTCGATGAAGCTTGTCGCGGCAACGGCCCCGACCTTCGCGCCGTACTGGGGTGGCGGGCCGTCGCTGTGCGATTTCTGGACGACGCCACCGACGGGCACGCGGGCATCCGCAACGGCCGCTGGCGCCCCGCCCATCGTTGTTGTTGGAACGACAGGTGACCCGGCAACGCCGTACGACTGGTCGGTCAAACTCGCGGAACAGCTGGAGTCTGGTGTGCTCGTGACGTACGAGGGTGAGGGGCACACGGCGTACAACAAGGGCAGCAGCTGCATCAACCAATTGGTCGACTCGTTCTTGATCGATGGTGTCGTGCCAACGAACGGCACGACGTGTCAATAAACCCCGCTCAGGCACGCTAAGATATTTGATTGTGCCCGCAAGGGTTCGCCACCTTAGCTCAGACGGCAGAGCGATTCACTCGTAATGAATAGGTCAAGGGTTCGATTCCCTTAGGTGGCTCAAAACGTCAGAAGGCCAACCCCACCGGGGTTGGCCTTCTGACGTTTTGCGTTTCCCTTTAGGCAATCGAACCTGGGGTCCCCGCGCGCCAGAGGCTCACGACGTCACGAGCGTGACGTCGTGAGTGGCGCCGTGGGGATTCGATTCGCTTACGCGCCCGAAGGCGCATCACGCCGTAGGGTGCGGCGCAACCCTACGTCCCACACATCCTCACAAACCCCCGCGTATCGTTGACACCATGAAACTCCAGCGCGCCTTCGCTCTCCTCGCGCTGCTTCCTGCCCTCGCCCTCACGGCGTGCTCTGGCACCTCGTCCGCCGCTACCGTCCCACCGCAGCCCACGGCATCCGTGTCTCCGACACCGAGCGCGACGCCCGCGCCGTCCGCGACCCCTACGCCAACGCCCACAGCTGAGGCTCCGAGCCCAGAGCCGACCCCTAAACCAACCCCCGAATTCGACGACGGTGGTCGGTGTGCGCTCGTTACGCACGGTGCCTACGCAGACCAAACGGGCGGCAAGAGCCGCATCTATCTCGTGACGGCACCCGACTATGGCGTGAGTGATGCAACGCTCGTTTCGTGCGAGCTGCGGGCCGACGGCAGCTACGGCGAATCGTGGGCGACCGCCGCGAACATCGGGCGCAACGGGTTCAATACGCCCGAAGAGACCTGGACGTACAACTTCGAAGACCACAAGACTCCGACAGGTTTGTTCGATTTTGCCTGGGCGTTCGGCCTAGAGGATCCGGGCACGTCGCTTGCGTACCAGACGCTCAACCCGAGTTCGAAGTGGTCGGGCAACACCTCGTGGAACTACAACCAGTACTACGAGGCTGATTCGCTCACGAGTGACTACGACGAAGACATGTGGCTGTATGCGCAGAATGGCAGTTATCGCCAGGGGGTTGTGCTCGACTACAACATCTCCGAGCCCAATCCGAACCTCGATTTTGCGATCTTCCTGCATACCAAGCGCCTGCCAACAGCAGGCTGCATCTCGCTTGATGAAGACGACCTCTTGAGCGTCATGTGGGAGACCCCAACGGATGCTGCGATCCTCATGGGTGTCGAATACGAGCTTGCCGGGTAGCGCTCGTTTTTCCCACACGGGGCGCAGACGAGCCTAGACTCAAGCCATGGGGTGGACGACAAATCTGAGCGTCGCGGACTGGATCCGTGAGCAGGTCGACACCTCGACGCCGAGCAGCGGTGTCGTCGCGATTTGGGATGGCTACAGCGACCTCGACGACGACTTCCCCGGCGGCCCCCGGTTGCAACTCCCAGGCCGAAACGACGTTGTCGCTACCGAGCCACCCTCGCTGTTTGGTGCTGCCGATTGGCCCGCGAGCGTGCCGTGGCAGGATCGGCGCGCGCAGAGCCCCAACATTCTCTGGCCCGACGATCACGCCTGGGTGCTCGTGAGCGAAATTGACTTCGACTCGACAATTGTTGGCGGCTCGCAGAAGCTCATCGATGAGCTTGTGGCCGACCCTGTCATTGACGTGTTGCAATTGCCGCCGGACGCCAATCTCACTGTCAAGCGCGACACCATTAACCCAGACACCGCGAAACCCCACACCCCCGAGGAGAGCACACCGTGAGCAAAGCACTGCTGATCGTCGACGTGCAAAATGACTTCACCGAGAACGGCGCACTCGCTGTGACGGGTGGCGACGGCGTTGCCGAACGCGTCACGGAATACCTTGAGCAGTACGCGGACGACTACGACGTCATCATCGCGAGCCGGGACTGGCACAAGGCTGACAGCGACAACGGCGGCCACTTTGCCCTCGAGGGCGAGCCAGACTTCGTTGACTCGTGGCCCGTGCACTGCGTTGCCGGCACGGATGGCGCCGAGTTCGATGTGCTCTTCGACACCGCTCGCGTGACGCACGACATCAAGAAGGGCCACGGAACCCCCTCGTACTCGGCATTTGAGGGCAAAACGGATGACGGCGAGACGATCCCCGAGATCGTCGATGGCATCGACCAGATCGACATTGTCGGGATCGCAACCGACTACTGCGTGCGCGCTTCGGCGCTCGACGCGCTCAAGACGGGTGCGAAGGTTCGCGTCTTCACTGACCTGATCGAGGGCGTTGCGCCTGAGTCTTCTGCTGCGGCTCTGCAAGAGCTCGCGGATGCTGGCGTGCAGTTGGAGGTTTCGCCGCTCGCCGGGGCGTGATTGCTGCGCGCTCGTGTTTAGCGCACCATCCGAACGTCGATGAGACCGTTGATATCCGGATCGACGACTTCGATGCCGTCGGCTGAAAAACCGTGTTGCTCATAGAACCTGATCGCGTGTGCGTTCGTTGAGAGCACCCAGAGTTGTGCTGGGCCGTCGTTGAGAACGGTTTCGAGCAGGGCGTGCCCAAGACCCTGGCCGTGTTCTGAGGCGAGCACATAGATCGAGAAGAGGGTCGTGTCGCGTGCTGGCTCGTGCCCTTTTTGCGCATCCGAATGTTGACTTGAACCGGCGAACGCAAAGCCGACGATCCTGCCTGCGCGCTCAGCGACCATGAGCTTTCCCGGCTCGGGATCAATCGCGAGATAGTTGGTCCACATGGCCCGACGGCGCTCGCGGACGTCGTCGCTGAAAAACTCTTCCGGCATGACGTCGGCGTACGTTTCGCGCCACGCGTCGACGTGCACATCGGCGATGCCAGCCGCGTCGCCGGGCCCTGTGGGGCGGACGGTTGCGGCGTCGGTCATGCTTCGAGCGTAATGGCGATGTGACGGTTCAGATCGCGATGCGATCGCAACCGTGTGGAGCGGCTCGAGCCCCACATCGCTTCTCCATACGCCACATGCGTGGCGCTTTGAGCCTCGGCTCGCGGGGCCCCGGGGTAGTAGATCCCCCTAGAGACAAACAAAAGCGCTCGCACCCTGAAGGGCGCAAGCGCTTTTGTGGGCCCGGAGGGGCTCGAACCCTCGACCCGCGGATTAAAAGTCCGATGCTCTGCCAACTGAGCTACAGGCCCGTACTCACTATCTTAGTCGGGCAAACAGGGAGCAAACGTCACGGCGAACTCAGCCGCGGCCCCTACGCTGGCACGCATGGCAGCAGAGTTTCGGCGACCCATCACGCGGGTGCCCGCAGCGTTTGACACGCTGCTCGGCGCATCCGACCCTGCCGAAACCGCGCGCCTCGCACACGCGAGCGCAGCAGCACTGCTGGCTCGAGTTCAGGCGGATGAATCGGGCGACGCGGCAGAGCGCATGGTGCGTTATGTTCGCGAGCACGGCATCGATGAAATCGCCGAGCTGTGGGCGACTGCGCCAGCTGTTTCGCTCCCGGGAGCGCTCTGGCGCCTGTACGTGCTGCACACAGCCATTCATCGCGACCCCGCCGCCGCGAGCATGCTCTTTTCACGTGGGCAGCGTGAACTCAACACGGCCGACGTCATCGTTGCGGGTGCCCAACGCCCCGCCGATCCGGCTGAGATTCTGCGCGTGACTGACGAAATCTTGCGCGGTGCCTTCCGAGGAGACTTCGCAGTCGCGCTCGAGCGGGCCGCGGCCTTCTGCCGCCTTGAAGCTTCCGGCGCAACGCACATCGCAGACGATGCCGATCTGGCAGCACCAGCGGATGCCGCCGAGCTCACCAGGCGCGCGCTGCGCTACGACACCTACGGCCGTGACCTTGCGGCATCCGCTTCACTCTGGCGCGCCGGCCGCCTCGCCTAAGACGGGCACAGAAAAGCCGAGCCGCAGAAACGCCTCTCGGCGCAAGGCCGCTCGAAGCGGCAAGTATTGGAGCCCGGGGTTTGCTGCGGCCCGGCTCAACCAGTTTACCCGCGGATGCTGTGACCGAACTCCGGAAGCTGGGCCCGTTCGCGACAGTTTGTGACGCTGGCGCGCCCCATTTCCGGAGTTCCGGCGGCGGCGAAGCGTAGGCTCAACACATGGTAACTTCGCTCGCGCTCGTCATCACTCCCGCCCCCGCCGACGAACGGCGTGACGACTGGTCAGACACGTTCCAGATCATGGATGCCGCCAAGCCCGTCTTGAGCATTGGTGAGCTCTCGGCGCAGCGTGGTGACGGCGTCTTCGAGACGGTTGGCGTGAGCAACGGGCACGCGCAGGAGGTCGGGCCGCACCTCGATCGCCTCGCACACTCGGCCCAGCTCGTTGAGTTGCCCGCACCGAACCTCGATCAGTGGCGAGCAGCCGTCAGGATCGCGGAAGACTACGCAGGCGAGGGGGAGTGGGCGATCAAGCTCGTGCTGAGCCGTGGCGTCGATGTCGGGCCGGCCCCGACCGCGTGGGTCACGGTCAATCCGACGGCAAGTTTTGCTGATGCGCGTACCAACGGCATCCGCATCGCCACCCTTGACCGTGGTTACGCGATCGATCTGCCCGAGAGCGCGCCGTGGCTGCTGCTCGGCGCGAAGACGCTCTCGTACGCAGTCAACATGGCTGCGATCCGCGAGGCGAAAAAGCGCGGCGATGATGACGCGGTCTTCCTCTCAAGCGACGGCTTTGTGCTTGAAGCGCCCACGGCAACGCTCGTTCTGCGCTTCACCGAGGACGGTGGCCCGCGCTTTGTCACGCCCGCCCCGAACGGCTCGATCCTGCACGGCACAACGCAGCTGAGCCTCTGGCAGTGGCTCGAAGATCAGGGCTACCGCACGGAATACGCGCGCGTGCCCGCATCCGATCTCGCAAGAGCGGATGCCGCCTGGCTCGTCTCAAGCGTGCGCCTCGCTGCACCCATCAACGCCTTCGACGGCAGCCCGGTGCCGGTCGACGCCGAACTGACCGCCCGCATCAACGAGTACCTGCTGAGCCCCCGCGATTGACCGACAATTCAAGTCACCCAAACTGCGGCATTCCCGCTCGTTTTCCTGCAGTCTGGGTGACTCGAACGAGATCTACCCCGCCCGCGGTACCCTCCACCGGCCCCTCCCGCAAGCTCAGGGCTCGTAGAAAGCCGCACCCGGGCAAAGACAACGCTTCAGGTGCGGCGTTCTACCGTTACGGGGTACCAGGAGCAGTAGTTGGCCGCACCTGAAGCGAACGAAGGCTTAGCCGAAGCGGCCGGAGACGTAGTCTTCCGTCGCCTGAACCGAAGGCTGCGTGAAGATCTTCGAGGTGTCGTCGTACTCGATGAGCTTGCCGGGCTTGCCCGTGCCAGCGATGTTGAAGAAGGCCGTCTTGTCTGAGACGCGCGATGCCTGCTGCATGTTGTGCGTCACGATAACGACCGTGTAGTCGTTCTTCAGTTCCCCGATGAGTTCTTCGATCGCGTAGGTCGAGATGGGATCGAGGGCCGAGCAGGGCTCGTCCATGAGGATGACCTCGGGCGAAACAGCGATGGCCCGCGCGATGCACAGACGCTGCTGCTGGCCACCCGAG
>CAYNTU010000018.1:0-52596 GCA_964400205.1 uncultured Microbacterium sp. | reverse complement strand
TGCCGTCGCTCTGGCGGCATAAACCCCGGACTCAACTAAACCCTCAGCAGACCCAACCGGGTTGCTGAACTGGGGGCGGTGCCCTCGACCGGGAGTGTTGGTGATAGTTATGACAACGCTCTCGCTGAGTCGGTTAACGGCCTCTACAAGACCGAGCTGATCCGTCAGCGGGGTCCGTGGCGGACCGTTGAGCAGGTCGAACTCGCCACCCTCGAATACGTGTGGTGGTGGAACAACCAGCGGCTTCATGGCGAGCTCGACATGCGAACTCCGATCGAGGTTGAACAAGCCCACTATGCTGAGCAACAATGCTCGGCGGAGCTGGTGAAATGACGGAAAAGAATGTCGGAACTAAACCCAGGCCGAATCATTTCGTCGGTTGGAGTGGTGCCAGCTTCTCTGGGTCCAGCTCATGACGACGGAGCAGTTGAGCGTTCAGAGCGACGATGATCGTGGAGAGCGACATCAGCACGGCGGCTGCGGCCGGTGGGAGTGTGAATCCGATCGGCGCGAGCACACCTGCGGCCAGCGGCACAGAGATCACGTTGTAGGCGGTTGCCCACACCAGGTTCTGCACCATCTTCCGGTAGGAGGCGTGTGAAAGCTCGATCGCACTCAACACGGCGCGCGGGTCGCTCGATACCAGGACGATGCCTGCCGACTCGATCGCGACGTCGGTACCCGCACCGATCGCGACACCCACGTCCGCGCGGGCAAGAGCGGGTGCGTCATTCACGCCGTCGCCAACCATCGCGACCTTGTATCCGCGGTTCTGCAACTCGGCGACCTTGTCGGACTTGTCGCCAGGCAGAACGCCCGCGAAGACCTCATCGATGCCGAGGTCAGCTGCAACCGCATCCGCCACCTGCTGGGCGTCGCCGGTGATCATGCCCACGCGTATGCCGCGTCGATGCAGTTCATCGATCGCCGCGCGAGACTCGGGACGAATCACATCTTGCAGGGCGAATGCGCCTTCGATGCGACCGTCGATGACCGCGAAGAGGACGCTCGATCCAAGCGACTCCCATTCGGAGACCTTCGCTTGAATACCCTCGGGGATGGACAGGCCAAGTGAGTCGAGGAGGCGCGGTCCACCGACCCGCACTTCGACGCCATCTACTGATGCTGTGGCGCCGACGCCCGGCTCGGAACGGAACGCCTCCACCGATGGCATTGCCGATCCGGCAGCGTGTTCCTGCGCCCATGCGCCGATGGCGCGGGCGACCGGGTGCTCGCTGGGGGATTCTGCGGCGGCAGCCAGCAGGAACACGCGCTGCGGGTCGGCGCCCGGGACGACGGTTGCCGCCGTGACCGCGTGGCGACCCTCGGTGAGGGTTCCGGTCTTGTCGAACATGACGACGTCGACGCTGCGCATGCGCTCAAGCGCCAGACGGTCCTTGACGAGAACGCCAGCGCGAGCGGCGCGCTCGGTTGCGATGGAGATCACGAGCGGGATGGCAAGACCCAGAGCATGCGGGCACGCGATGATCAGCACCGTCACGGCGCGGGTGATGGCATCGGCGGGGCTACCGACAATGAGCCACACGATCACCGTGATGATGGCCGCGGTGACTGCGAAGTAGAACAGCAAGGCCGCTGCACGGTCGGCGAGTGCCTGCGCACGGGTGGACGATGCTTGCGCATCAGCAACCAGTCGACGAATGCCAGCCAGCGCGGTGTTCTCGCCAACGGCGGTCACACGAACTTGGATTGCGGAGTCAGTGGCGATGGTGCCCGCTGTGACCGCGTCTCCAGCGGTGCGGGTAACGGTCGTTGATTCACCGGTGACCATGGACTCATCCATGTCGGCGAACCCTGTTTCTACAGTGCCGTCGGCTGGCACGCGCCCTCCGGCTCGCACGAGGACGAGGTCACCCGTTGCGACATCGGTGCTCGGCACTTGCTCCACGGTTCCGTCTTCGCGGACCAGCTCGGCGGTATCGGGCAGCAATGCAGCAAGGGCATCAAGAGCGCTTGATGCCCCACCGAGCGCGCGCATTTCCAGCCAGTGCCCGAGGAGCATGATGACCACGAGCAGGGCGAGTTCCCACCAGAAGTCGAGGTCAAGCCCAGCGCCCAGCGACGTGGCCCAGGATGCGAGGAACGCGACGGTGATGGCCATCGCGATCAGCAGCATCATGCCTGGTTGCCGAAGCCGGATCTCTCGGAGCGCGCCCTTCAAGAACGGCATGCCGCCGTAGAAGAAGATAACCGTGCCAAGGACCGGGGCGATCCATGTCGTCCAGCCGGTTTCAGGTATGTGGTAGCCGAAAATCATCGCGACCATCGGACTAAAGATGACCACCGGAATCGACAGCACAAGCGTCACCCAGAACCGGTTGCGGAACATCGCGACGCTGTGTCCGGCATGCGCACCCGTGTCATGATCCGCGTGGGCGTCGTGGTTCGCTGCCCCGTGGGCATGGCCCGCATGAGCGTCGTGGGCGGCATGCTGATCCGGACGCGCGTCGGTAGCGGTTTCAGCGTGCGCGTGGTGATCAGGATGCGCCTGTGCCTGATGATGGTTGTGGTGGGCGGATGCGTTGTCCCTAGTTAGCGCCTCAGGCGGGTGATCGCCGTGTCCTCCCGAGTGGTCGTGGTGCTCATGGGCTGGATCTCGATGCATGGTGAAGGCCTATCTATAAGCGGGTGCGTCGGGCTCGATGCCCCGCTGTTGTCGGGTGGGAGTCGCCGTGTCTCATCGGGCGGCTCCCGAAAATCACGTGAGTTGGAGCGTGGTGATGCAGGTCGCGGCGTCGTTCGCGGTCGAGAACGGGGTTTCGCCGGTCTTCCCGTCGTACGTCACCTCGATCGTCCCGCTCAGGTTGCGGGGGAGCCAGAACCCAGCGAACCCGTTGTCGAACGTGGTCGTGGTTTCTTCGAGAATCACGTTGCCAGTCGCATCGTCGATGAACCGCACCTCGATTTGCTGCGCAGAGAGTTCTCCTCGGCAGGTCGTGAGGCTGTGGTAGAAGCACTCGTGTGTTTGCGAAACGAAGGGGGCAACAGAGACATAGGTCACGTCATCCGGCATGTCCAGGGAGACTTCGGTGACGTTGTCGGTCAGGACGAGGGCATTGGGCTGCACGGATGCGATCAAGTCGGCAGGCCGGTCGCTCACGTTCATTCGGTCGAGTGTGTCGACGATCTCCCTCGCCGACATGTCGGTCAGGTTGTGCGAGGCGAGCAGATCGGTGCCGGGAGTGTCGGGCGTTGCAGCATCCGGGGCAGAGCACCCAGCCAGCGTAAGAGAGAGGATTGCCGCAACTGCCGCGGCAAGGGTTGTGAGTCGCTTCATAGCGTCGTCTTTCAGTCGGGGCCCGGTGGCTTCCCTTAGTAGTCAAGGGTGCGCAACCGGTGCAGTGTGTTGGTGTTGCTGGGGTCGGCGCGCAAGTCGTTTCGCGCCGACCCGAGGGGGATGGGTGGTTAGAGGCTCAGCAAGATGTCGCGCATGGTCTCGATCTCACCGTTCTGGGTGTCGATGATCGACTGTGCCATCGAGACGGCATCCGGATTCACACCGGAGTCGACCTGAGCTTGCGCCATCTCCACGGCACCCTCGTGATGCACGATCATCTGCTCCAGGAACAGTCGGCTCGCGTCGGGTCCAGTTGCGGCTTCGAGTGCCTGCATGTCTTCCTCGGTCATCATGCCGTCCATGTGGCCGCCGTGGCCCATGCCCATACCATCGGTTGCGGCCTGGGGCATGCCCCAGGCTTCGAGCATGGTGTTGAGCGTGTCGATCTCAGGCTGTTGTGCGGCTTTGATTTCTTCGGCGAGGGTGACAACACGAGGGTCGATGTCATCCTTCGCGAGAATCAGGTCGGACATATCGACGGCCTGCACATGGTGAGGGACCATCATCTGCGCGAACATCACGTCAGCAGAGTTGAAGTCCTCCGACACTGATGATGGTGCTGTCGAAGTAGCAGGTGCGGGTTCCGCTGGGCCAGTCGTGCAACCGGCAAGGACCAGTCCGGCGGCGAGAATGCCCGGAACAATAAACAAGGTTCGGAGTTTCATGAGTTATTCCAATACGTCGAAGAATTTGGGATCGGCAAAGCGAGGCCATGCGCACATGGCGCGGCCCCGGTAGACCGATCAAGTTCGACTAATGGAGAGTTCTTGCGGCGACGGCGTCATCGGACGGGGCGCACCCCGGGCATGAACAGCCATCTTCAATTCGTGCGCACCGAACCAGTGATCGGTGGCCAATCGCCGAGAGAGAACGAAGAGGAAGAACACACCCGCGGTCAGGAACACGAGCATGCAGATGACCTGGACCATGTCATGTTCGCCGCAGCCCGCTCCGCAGGCGACACCGGGATCCGAAAGTCCATCTGCGTGCGCGGCCGTTGGGTGCTCGCCATGCCCGGAGGTGACCGCCGTCGTGGGGCTTCCGGGCGCGGCTTCAGCGTGCATTACCGACGCCGTTGCAGGTGCGGCCTCGTGGCGCCCACCATGCCCGAAGGCGTGCATGAGTACGGCGCACAGGAGGAGAGCGCCGAGTGCGAATAGCGCAACGAGGAACCGGGGTGGGTGCGGGCTGACCGGACGCGAAGGGGCGGTATTCGCTATCGACATACCTCCACCTCCCGGGCCGGTAAGACTCAAATTGCCTCACCCATTCTATTTCAATACCACTCCGCATGATACCTCCCCGGGGTATTCAGCGGGAGTGTGGTTTCTGAGTGGCATGTGCCAAAGGACGGAGCGAGCAGCTGCCCGAGGTCGGCACTCGCGGCGTTGACCTGCGCACTGAACCAAGGTATGCCGTGGAGGTTCTTGTCGCCTGGACTTGATCGATCACGCCGGTCGTTGACACAGACCAGACCTTCGTCTGTAGCCCCACGCGTCTGGCAGATCGAGGAACGTCGCCTTCCGCGACGAGTTCGTGACGCCTCAGATGCCACATGTTCACCTCCTCCGTAACGGAGGATAGGTGGGCACGAATGACGGTGTCGATGAGGCTGATGTCGGCCGGCGATGGGTACAAGTACCTGTTGCGCACCGTCGCAGCCGGGGACGGTGACCGCGACCTCTCGACGCCGCTGACGCGCTACTACGGCGCCGACGGCACGCCACCCGGCAGGTGGATGGGTGATGGCGTGGCTGCGCTTGGAGGCGGACGACTCCTCGTGGGCGAAGAGGTCTCCGAGGCCCAGCTCCAGCTGCTCATCGGTATGGGCCGCGACCCCATCACGGGCGAACCACTCGGGCGGGCGTATCCGCAATACAAGCCCAGAGCCGATCGGATCGCCGAGCGAGTCGCTGCGCTCGCGCCCGATCTAAGCGCTGCGGCGCGCGGTCGCGAGGTGGCTGCGATCGAAGCTGAAGAGTCAGCGCGGGGCACCCGTCGAGCGGTCGCAGGATATGACTACACGTTCTCGATCCCGAAGTCCGCCTCCGTGCTCTGGGGGGTCGCCGACGCTGGGACGCAATCGCTTATCGTTGATGCCCACCATGCGGCGGTTGCAGAGGTGGTTGCGTTCATGGAGCGCGAAGTTGCAGCCACTCGCGCCGGTGCAACCCCCGGCGACGGTGCCGTTGCGCAGGTCGACGTACGCGGGTTGATCGCGACGGCATACGACCACTACGACTCACGGGCTGGTGACCCACACCTACACACCCACGTCGTCCTCAGCAACAAGGTCCAGACCGTGCTCGACAACAAATGGCGCAGCCTCGACAGCCGCCCGATGCACGCCGCAACGGTCGCGCTCTCCGAGCTTCATGAAGCCGTGTTCGCCGACCACCTCACACGCACACTGGGCGTCGAATGGGAAGCCCGCGAGCGAGGTCGTGACCGAAACCCGGCGTGGAGCATTGCCTCAGTTCCGCAGGCCCTGGTCGATGCGTTTTCATCGCGTTCGAGACACATTGATGAGGAGAAGGATCGTCTCATCGCGGCGTACGTCGAGAAGCACGGCAGGCAGCCATCCAGTGCGAGGATCATCAAGCTGCGTGCTCAGGCGACACTCGCGACGCGGCCGGAGAAGGAGATCCATTCGCTCGCTGACCTCACTGACCGCTGGCGGCAACGCGCTGGGGCGATCCTGGAGGAAGGCGCGACGAGCTGGGCGCGAACGGTTGTCGCCAACGATGCGCCAATGTTGTTACGTGCAGACGATATGCCAGTGGACGTCATCGCGAACCTCGGTTCGAGCGTGGTCGCGACTGTAGGGGAGAAGCGCTCCACCTGGCGACGCTGGAACCTCACCGCCGAGGCGGCCCGCCAGACAATGGGGTATCGCTTTGCGAGCACGCGCGACCGCGAGGCGGTGATCGGCATGGTCGTGGATGCTGCCGAGAGTGCATCATTCCGGTTGACGCCGCCCGAGCTGGCATCCAGTCCCGCAGTCTTCCGACGTGCCGATGAGTCGTCGGTGTTCCGCCCGAAGCATTCCACCGTCTTCTCATCAGGGGAACTGCTCGACGCCGAGGACCGATTGCTGCAGCTCTCACGCACGACGTCGGGCCCCACAATTCCGCTGGCGACCATCGAACGAGTTTCGCGGAAGCCGGACGGTGAGCGACGGATGCTCGGCGTTGATCAAGCATCCGCGCTGGCGGCGATCGCCGTGTCTGGACGCGTGGTCGACGTGCTGGTCGGCCCCGCCGGAGCAGCAAAGACGACAGCGATGAGCGCTCTCCGCCGGGCGTGGGAGAAGGAGCACGGCCCAGGCTCTGTTGTCGGACTCGCGCCCTCGTCGGGCGCGGCCGAGGTGCTCGGCGAAGACCTCGGGATCGTGACTGAGAACACCGCGAAGTGGTGGCAGACACACCTCCAAACCGGTGAGACGTTCACCGCGAATCAGCTCGTCATCATCGACGAGGCATCCCTTGCCGGAACGCTGTCACTTGACCGCATCGTCGGGCTCGCGGCGGACACTGGAGCGAAGGTGTTGCTCGTTGGTGACTACGCGCAGCTCCAAGCTGTGGACGCGGGCGGTGCGTTCGGGCTTCTCGCTCACGACCGTGACGACGTCGCCGAACTCGTCGACGTGCACCGTTTCACACACGACTGGGAGAAGCGCGCCTCCCTCGACCTCCGCCACGGTCGCGCCGAAGTGCTCGACACCTACGCGGAGCGCGGCCGCATCGTTGAGGGTGACACCGAAGCCATGATCGAGGCCGCGTACGCTGCATGGCGGACCGACCAACTCGTCGGGCGGGCGACCGTGCTCGTCTCTGACTCGAACGAATCGGTCACTGCGCTCAACACTCGTGCACGTACAGCCCTGATCCTCGATGGTGTCGTGCGCGGCCCGCGCGAAGTTGACCTGCACGACGGCACCCAAGCGGCGAACGGCGACGTCGTGATCACGCGTAAGAACGATCGGCGACTTCGGGCAGCTGGAAGCTGGGTACGCAATGGTGACCGGTGGCACGTTCTCGATGTTCGCACGGATGGTTCGATGCTCATTCGACGGGAAGGACGCTCACGAGGAGCCAACCTGCTGCTCCCGGCAGACTACGTCGCCGAGCACGTCGATCTCGGCTACGCTGTCACCTCCTTCCGCGCCCAAGGCCTGACCACTGACACAGCGCATGTACTTGTGGATGCTTCGCTGACGCGCGAGAGCCTGTACGTCGCGATGACCCGGGGTCGCGACGCGAACATCGCCTACGTCGCAGTCGACAAGCCCGATGACTCCCACGTAGGTCCGCACCCCGGCGACCATGGGGAGGCCACCGCACAGAGCGTTCTGAGTGGTGTGCTCCAGCACGTGGGCGCCGAGCTGTCTGCGCACGAAACCCTCGCCGCCGAGCAAGAGCTCTGGGGAACCATCGCCCAGCTCGCCGCCGAGTACGAGACGATCGCCGCTGCCGCGCAGCGCGACCGGTGGGCGTCGCTGATCAGGTCCTCCGGGCTGAGCGCCGAGCAAGCGGAGAGTGTGGTCGATTCTGATGCGTTCGGGCCGCTTACCGCTGAGCTACGCCGGGCTGAGGCTAACAACCACGACGTCGAGCGACTGCTGCCTCGTCTCGTGCGTGCGCGCGACTTCGGTGACGCCGACGACATCGCCGCGGTGCTGCGTCACCGTGTGGCTACTGCAACCACACGACCCGCCGGATCGGGGCGCATCAAGAAGCCCGCGAGGCTCATCGCTGGGCTCATTCCCGAAGCGACCGGTGCGATGAACGAGGAGATGCAACGCTCACTCACGGAGCGTGCGGAGCTGATCGAAGAGCGGGCAGACGCACTCCTCAGCGCGGCAATTACTGATTCAGCGCCATGGTTGACGGCAGTCACCGCCGAGCCTGGCGATCTGCGCAGCCTCAACGTCTGGCGCCGCAACGCTCGCGTGGTCGCCGCTTATCGCGATCGGTACGGAGTCACGGCAGCGACACCTCTCGGGCCCACTCCCGATGCCACAACCCAGAAGGTTGACCGTGCACGCGCTGAGGGTGCGCTTCGCTCGATCGAAGGACTGGCACGATCGTCGTGGGAGGGGTCACGATCAAGCGCCAGACCGGCTGAGGTCCCGAGGCTTTGACCCCGAGACCGTCTCGATGTCGGTGCTGCCCAGTATCCTGGGCGTAACCTTCTCGAACTCCGATCGCTTGCTCGGTCTGCGGAGTACGCGTAGGATTGGGCCTGGACGCGCATTTGCGCTCCACTTCCGAGGCCCGTGTTTCTGACACGGGCCTTCGTGTTTCCTGGAGGAATGATTGTACATCGGCTACTTCGACGAGTTCGGTCACAACGGCCTCTACGTCAGCAGGGAGCACGAGTCGTACAAGACCCATCCAGTATTCGGTCTCGGGGGCTTCATCATCCCGGTGGACAACGTGCGTGAACTCTCCGGCGCGTTCCGATACATCAAAGAGTCCGGACTCAAAGAAGAGATCGACGTCAAGGTGATCTCGCAAGGGAAGAAGGTTGAGCACTGGGAGAAGAAGGGATCGGCCCTCCTCACCACGCAGAACGTTGAGAAGTACCGCGAGGTACGCCGCATCATTGGACGTGTACTCACGAAGCTCGAACAGTTGGACGCAAAGGTCGTCTTCTACGGTCAGGAGAAGCCGCGCGGAGGCCCCGAGGCGATCTCAGAGACCAATGCTAAACGGTACGACCACGCCATGAAGCAGCTCATCCAGCGGATCCACTGGAATCTCCCCGATGGAGAGAATCTCATGATGATCCTCGATAAGCAGGGTGACCGGGAACGTCTCGAAGTGTTCGCGGGTGCGGCCTCGTTCATGTTCTCCCACGAGAACGCCACACGGTTGCTGGAGCCCCCGATGGAGGTTGAGAGCCACCTCTACCAAACAGTGCAGTGCGCAGATTGGATCTGTGCATTGCTGGGCCGCATCGCTGCCTACAAGTTCGACCCTGATTTCGAAGAGTTCAAGTGGGCGCCCAAGTACTTCGGCGATCGTCTTGCACGAGTCACGAGTGACAGCAGCAAAGTCCGTGCTGAAAGCGGCGGCAAGGACCTCTACCCGAGATACATGGGCAACTTCACCACCTGCTATGGCCCAGTGCGTGTGCCAGCATCGAGAGGTTCCCTGCAAGCGCTGAAGGATCGCTTCTCAAACCAGTAGCGGACCGGCGCGATTTTCGCTCAGCGAGTAGAATCGAGGTGTGCCACGCACCGCTGGACAGCAGTGGACACACAGCCTGTTTCAGAGTGGCACGCAGAGGGCACGGCACCGCTGCAAACCCCGAAGATCCGCGTGATCACGCGGCCCATGACGAGTATTGGGACTTCTAGCTCTAGTTCACGCTTGATTTTGGGCGGATGCTGCGTTGGCGGCATCCGCCCAAAATCATGAGTCCTCGACGAGTGATTGCAGTCGCTTGGCGAGGATGCTGACCTCGGGGTGATTCGCGGCGACGTCCATGATGAGCTCGAACCAGTCGTCGTCAGTGACGTGGCGATCGCTCATACCGTTGGCAGTGAGGATCAAGCTCGTCAGCAAGAACCCGAGGCGCTTGTTGCCGTCGATAAGCGGATGATTCCGCTCGATCGAGTCGAGGAGTGCCGCCACCTTCTCCCAAATCGTTGGGTAAAGTTCCTGGCCGGCGAGTGTCTTCAGTGGCCGATCCAGACTGGCTGCGAGGAGCCCCCAGTCACGCGATGCGAACCCGCGTTCGATGAGCCAGTCGTGGATGTCATCGAACTGCGGCCACCACAGACTCATTGTGCGAGGCGGTCAAGCAGATCGCTGCGCTCGCTGCTGATCTCATTGAGCAGCGAGAACGTGAACGCGCGTGACTTCTTGCGCTCCCAAGCTTCGCGAACCAGTGAGGCGATCAGCTGGTTCTTCGATGTCGAGCCATCTTCAGCAAGCTCGGCGAGCATCTTGTCTTCGTCGGGGGTGAGTCGAAGTTGCATGGCCATGTAGTTATGGTACCGCAGTGGTACCAGCGGATATAGGGTTCGATGATCGCGTAGGTTTTCCGTATGAAGACCTTCGCTCGATACGCCCTCGCGGGGTTACTCGCGGTCGCGGGGGTCGCGCACCTCACGAAATCGCGGCGCGGGTTCCGCAAAGTTGTGCCCGACTGGGCGGTTGAACGTTCGGGGCTCACGAAAGACGAAATTGTTGTCGGCTCCGGGGTTGCCGAGTTGGGGCTTGCTGCAGCACTCGTCGCCCTGCCGCGTGAGCGCCGCACTGTTGGGTGGGTTGTCGCGGCCTTCTTCGGCGCTGTCTTCCCCGGCAACTACCACCAGTGGAAAACGAAGCGCTCCGCGCCGATGCTCGACACCGACACGAAGCGCTTCGTTCGTCTTCTGCTTCAGCCCGTGCTCATCCTCTGGGCGCTGTGGAGCACGTCAGATTGATGCTCGGCCAATCGTCAGCGTCGCGCAGCAGTTGACGATCGTGCGTCGAGAGCACGACGGCGGCATCCGTTGCCTGTAGCGCCTCGGTGAGTTCATCGACGAGCGCGATCGAGAGATGGTTCGTCAGTTCGTCGAGCAGCAGGACGTGCGGTTTGACGGCGAGTACGAGCGCGAGTTCGAGCCGGCGTTGCTGACCCATTGAGAGTTCGCCAACGCGCTTACTCGCCTCGCCCGAACGCAAGAGTCCGAGCTGCGAGAGCCCGATTGCAGACGATTCTCGAAGGCGACCGCTGGCGATGAGCGAATCGAGGCGTTTGCGATACACGTCATTCGCCCGCTCGTCGAGGGGGAGTCGTGACTCCTGCCGCAGGAACCCAAGGCGGATGTTTCGCGGCATCCGTACTTCACCGCTTGCCGGTCTGAGATCGCCGCTAACGATGCTGAGCAACGTCGACTTCCCCGAACCGTTTGGGCCCGTAATAGCGAGCCGGCCGCGGTGACCGAGTTCAAAGGATACGGGCGGATCAAGACGCCCGGGCATGCTGACCTCATCGACCGTGAGCAGTACCGCGCCCGTTCGCGTTGTGAGTCCGGGGAACCGGAAAACCTGCGGCGGCTCCGGCATTGTGATGGCGTGGGCCTCGAGCGCTTCGCGCCTGCGGTGCACGCTCTGCACGAGGCCGCCTGCGCGGGTCGCGCGGCCGTGCTTGGGGCTGCCCTTCTCTGGCCGCCACCCTGAGACGAGGCGGTGCTGTGCCGCGCTGAGGTCGTCTTGCAAGCGGGCGCGTTCGGCCTGTTCGCGTTCGTACGCCTGCTCCCAGCGTTCCCGTTCGGAGGCCCGTGCCTCGCGGTACCCGTCGTAGCCGTTGCCAGAGACGCGAGGTCGGCCATCGGGTGTTGGGTCAAGATCAATGATCGTCTCGGCGACATCCGACAGCAACGCCCGATTGTGGCTCACGACGACAACCCCGCCCTTTCGCGACTTGAGCTGGGTGGTCAGGAAGTCGAGACCATCGCGGTCGAGGTGGTTCGTCGGCTCATCAAGCAGCAAAAAATCGTCGTCAGCGCCGAGGAGGCATGCGAGGCGTACGCGGTAGCGCTGCCCAACCGAGAGTTCAGCAAGCGGGCGGTTCATATCGGTCTCGGCCTCGAGGGCTTCGAGTGCGATCTGGACTCTGCGCTCGGCATCCCACGCATCGAGCTGCTCCGCGCGTTCGAGTGCGTTCGCGTAGGCATCGGATGCCGCATCCGATCCACTCGCGAGGGCAAGGCTTGCTGCATCGAGCGCTGTGAGTGCGTCGAGGGCGGGTGCGATCGCATTGGCAACGGCTTCGCCGACCGTGCGCGAGTCGCCTGCCTCCATCTCTTGTTCCGCAACTCCGATCGTGCCGATACGGGTAACGATGCCGCTGTCGGGTTCGAGGGAGCCCGCGAGCACATGGAGGAGCGTCGATTTACCGCGACCGTTCTCACCAACGATCGCGATGCGCGAGCTTGGTGTGACAGTGAGGTCAACGTGGGTCAGGACAGGTTTTGCGCCCCGCATGACGGAAACATCCGAGGCGATCAATTGTGCGCGTTCGCGCGCGGGAAGTGGGTGGGTAGGGGTGAGCATTGTGCATCTTTCTGCAGGCGCGCCGCGAATCGAGCGCGGGCGCGCAAAGGAACGGCGACCTCAACCGCGAAGGTGCGGGAGGTCAGAACACATGACCGCTACACACTCGGAGGAACTCAACGAGTGCGGCAGGCCAACTCAGCCCTTACGAAAAGTACGGAAAGTACATATGCACGAGTTCAGTTTATCGCGAGCGGTTGCCGCGGACGAACCCACACGCAGCCGCTTGGGAGAGTTGTTCACAATCGGCCCCATTGCGGATGAGGTACCCGGGTAGAGGGCAGAATTGCAACCGACCCCCTGCAAATAGCATCAACATGCTAAATTGCCAACATGAGGACGATTACGATGACCGAGCTCAACCAGCGCGTGTCTACGATCACGCGTGAGGTGATCGAGACGGGCGAACCGGTTCAGGTGACCAAGCACGGCGACGTCGTTTTGCGTATCGTTCCGGAGCTACGGGATGCGATGGATCCGCTTGAGCGGCTCATCGCTGCGGGGAAAGCGATGCCACCGCGCAGCCGAGGCGAGGGTGTCAAGTGGTCGGACCTGCCTCCCGTCGTGTTGTCTCGTCCACTCGATGAACTTGTTGAAGAAGAACGCCGTGATGCCGATATCTGAGCGGATCCCGAAGTACTGGTTTCTCGATAGTTCCGTCGCGCTTCGTATCGTCGCTGGTCTGAGTGAGCCCGCCGAAACGTGGTTCGCACGGTGTCTTCGGAACGGCGAGCCGCTCGTCGCGTCGAAGCTGCTCGAGCTTGAGGTGACCCGAACTCTCCGGCGAGACGGAGCCGACCTAACACGTGGTGAAGCGGTCGTGGGTGAGGTTGCCTTGCTCGCGGTTGACGATGAACTCGTTGCAGAGGCCGCTGCAATCGAACCCGTCATCAAATCACTCGATGCGCTTCACCTCGCCACTGCTCAGCGCCTCGGTGTCGAGCACGTCACGATCGTTACGCACGACAAGACGATGTCTCGTGTTGCTGGTGAGCTCGGCTTCCGGGTTTTCGACCCCGTCGAGCCGTAACCTTCTCGCGCCGAACGTTGAGCTACTCGACCGAGGAGTAATTCACGCCGCGACGGCGCAGACGCGCCTCCAGGTTGGCCCTCGCTGAGGGCCATTCGGGTTCGAGAATCGAGTACTCGACCGAATCGATGAGTGCCTGTTGCGGCCCGCGGCGGTTGATTGCGCGCATGATCCCGTCTTGTTTCGCGCCGAGGCGTTCGATTGCGGCACGTGACTGCATATTGGGCCACTGCGTTGTAAAGCCGACCCGCAGGGCGCCGAGGGTCTCAAAAGCGTGCGTGAGCAGAAGATATTTCGACTCAGCGTTCGTGCCCGTGCCGTGTGCCGAGACGCGGTTCCAGGTGTAGCCGATGTGCACGCGCGGAACGACCGGCACGAGATCGTAGAACGTCGTCATGCCCAGCACGGTGCCATCGGCCGCGACCGCCGTGAACGGGATCATCTCGCCCTTCTCTTGCAACCCAAGACGTCGTTCAATTTCGGCCCGCATGCCATCGACGGTGGGAATCGAGGTGTACCAGGAACGCTCGCCCAGGTTGTCCTCCGCGACCGCCTCGACAAGCGCATCGTGGTCGTCGAGCGAGAGGGGACGCAACTCAACGAGTTCGCCGGTCAAGGTCACTGGAGCAGGGTCAACAAGGAAGGGCACGAGGTCAGCCTAGCCGTGGCGCCGCGGCGTACTGCTCGACAGCATCGAGGACAGTGGGGTCGCGCAGCACCCGGAAGTGCCCCATGGCTTCGACGGGAACGTTGGTTGCCCCGGCCAGCTCCGAGCCGCCGGGGATATGCGGGTCAAAACTTGGGAAGATCGAAACGATCCGGTCATTGACGGCGGTCTCTCGTGCGAGCTCCAGGATCGTCGGGTCATCGGGACGAAACGCCGCAATCGTCCGCGTCGGCACGAGGTTCGCGAGCGTCGAGCCGCCGAAGGGGGTTGCGATCGCGATGAGGCGGGTGATCGCGGCATCCGTATCGTCGATGAGCATGCGTTTACCGATGAGGCCGCCTTTGGAGTGCGCAACGAGCACGACATCCGTGAGTCCCTGCGCGCGCAAGAACGCTGTGCCAAGAGCCGCGCCCTCGGTCACGCCCATGGTGTTGCGTTTCAAATCGGGCAGCACATACATCGGATGCCCCGCGGCACTCAAACGCTCGGCAACCGGGCGCATCATGGTCCAGTCTTCGAGCACACCGGGCAGCAGAAGCACCGGCCGCAGATCGCCCTCGGCAAACTCGGCGGGCAGATCGCGCCGCAGCAGGCCGCGCCGGATTGACCGCAACGCGAAGGCATAGTCGGCGCCCCACGAGATGCCGCGCCGAGCAAAGTTACTGGTCTGCATGAGCGTCAATCAGGCTCGCTATTTTCTCCGGGCTCACCCACATGGCGCCGTGCGGGCCGGCAACCGTCGCGAAGCTGCCGTGTGGGAGCGCCTCGGCGAGCTGTTTGCCCCAAGCAGGTGGGGAGACAGCGTCTTTCGTGCCGCTGATGACGAGGGTTTTCGCGGTGACGCGGGGCACAACATCTTCCATTGCCTCGCCGAGCAGATGCTTCGTCTGCGCAAGAGAGTAGGGCAGACCGCTGCGAAAGAGGTAGTCGGTCACGGCAATGAGCGTCATTGGGAGCGGTTCATGCTTCGCGTTCTTGATGAACTGCGCGATCGCCTTCCGTGCCGTGCGACCGTCGGGTGTCATGACCGGCCCCATGAGCACAACATGGTCAACAAGTTCGGGGTAGCGGGCGGCGAGATCCGCCACGACCTGGGCACCCATGGAATGGCCGACGAGCACGGGGTGATCGAGACCACGCTCGCGGAGATACTGGGCCAAAACATCCGCGTGCGCTTCGATCGTGAGGTTCGATTCAGGCTTCGGGGAGTGACCGTAGCCCGGCAAATCGACGAGATGCACATCTCCGTGGCGAGCGAGAAGCGCCGCCGTCGGCCCAAAGGCGCGCGATGAAACCCCAATGCCATGCACGAGCACGAAGTCACGCGTTTTCTGCTTCCCCGACTCCTGCCGCACAAATCGATACGCCTCGATCGCCGCGCCGTCAAAGCCTGTTCGGCTTCGTCGAATCTCAATGCCACGTAGCCCCGGCCACCGGAAAATGCGCTCATCTCGCGACTTGTAGCGGTTGCGCTTTCCCATACCTTCCAGGCTACGGTGCGCCGACCGAGACTCGACCCTCGCTACGATTGCAGAACGCGCGTGTGGCGCGGGTTTTCGCGGGTGAAGGGCCGGGCAGCGGATGCGTCGTCAAGCCGTGTGGGGCATGATCATCATGCTGTTGTCGGCGTTCATGTTTGCCGTGCCAGGTTCGGTCGCGAAACCCCTCTACGAAATCGGCTGGTCGCCCGGCGCTGTCGTGCTCGTGCGGCTCGTTGGGGGAGCGCTCGTGCTCCTCATCCCGACGCTGTTGCTCTTGCGCGGCCAGTGGCCGAAAGTTCGGGCGAACGCCAAGCTCGTGATCGCCTACGGCCTCACGGGCGTCGCGGGCGCACAAGCGTTCTACTTCCTTGCGATTGAGCGCATGAGCATCGCGGTCGCGATTCTGCTCGAGATGGCGGGCGCTCCCATCATCGTCGTGCTGTGGCTCTGGTTGCGCCGCGGGCAACGACCAGCGCTCATCACGGTCGTCGGTGCCACCATCGCACTCGTTGGCGTCTTCTTCGTGCTCGATATCGGCGGCGCTTCATGGGACGTCATTGGTGTCTTGCTTTGCATTGCGGCGGCCGCGTGCGTTGCGGCATACTTCTTCATTTCGTCGAACGACAACACAGGCATCGACCCCATCGCCTTCACGGGGCTCGGCATGGGTGTCGGCGCCATCGCAATCGCCCTCGTGAACCTGCTGCACATCATGCCCGCACGTTTCGCAACCGGCACGGTGCAGCTGGCAGGGCACAGCGCGCCATGGTGGGTACCGGCGCTCTTGCTCATTCTCTTCACGGTCGGCGGCTACATTCTCGGGATTGTCAGCATCCGGATGCTTGGTGCCACCGTCGGTGCCTTCGTCAACCTGACCGAGATCCCCTTTGCCGCAATTGCCGCCTGGGTCATTTTGGGCGAGGCGCTCACGGGCTGGCAACTCCTCGGTGGCCTCATCATGCTCTTCGGGATCGTCTTCGTGCAGCTCGGCGACGCGCGCACGAAACAGGTGAGCGAGGCGCTTGTCCAGACAGGCGTCATTGATGTGCCGGGAGCGCTCCCGACCACGAGAGAATGAAGACATGAGCAGAGTTATCTCGGGCCAAATGCGCATCAACGATCTTGATGACGCGAGCATCCGCGCCCTGTACGAGTCGGCACGTGACGCGGGAGTCGATACCTTCGACCACGCCGACATTTACGGCGGGGCAATGCACGCGTGCGAAGCGCGTTTTGCGGATGCCCTGGGGCTCACACCCGCAGAGCGCGGCGAGATTACGATTCAGACGAAGTGTGGCATCGTGCCGGGTGAGACGGGCGCTATGTTCGACTTCTCGTACGAGCACATCATCGCGCAGGCCGAGGGCTCGCTCAAGGCACTCAAAACTGACTACATCGATACGCTCCTGCTGCACCGGCCGGATGCACTCGTTGAGCCAGAAGAGGTTGCGCGGGCGTTCGATGAGCTCGAGAAAGCGGGCAAGGTGCGTGCCTTCGGTGTATCGAACCACACGCCCCGCCAGATTGAGTTGCTGAAGACTGCCGTGCAGCAGCCGCTCACGGTCAACCAGGTGCAGCTTTCGCTCACGCACGCCGGGCTTGTTGCGCAGCCGATGGCTTCCAATATGGAATTGCTTGACCAGTCGATCATGCGTGACGACAGCCTCGTCGACTACGCGCGCCTCAACGGCATCACCCTGCAGGCCTGGTCGCCGTTCCAGGCGAAATGGTTCGACGGCGTCTTCTTCGACAAGCCCGAGTATGCCGAACTCAACGTCGCACTCAACGCGATCGCCGCGAAGTACAACGTGACGCCCATCACGATCGCGACTGCGTGGATCCTGCGCCACCCCGCCAAGATGCGGGTTGTGCTCGGCACAACCAACCCGCAGCGCACTGCCGAGGCCGCAGCCGCCGCCGACATCGAGCTGACGCGCGAGGAGTGGTACGACCTCTTCCGCGCCGCGGGACACACCGTCCCCTAACCCTCCCGTCGCGCATAGGGCCGTTCTGACGCCGGAATGCGGGCCATTTGTGCGACCGGAGCGCAGAGAAGAAGAGAGCAATGCCACAGTTCGAACTTGTTGTGCAGGATGTCGCGGGAATCGACAGTGCCCTCCGCATTGCCCCCGATCGCATCGAGTTGTGCCAAGCGCTCTCGACCGGTGGGCTGACTCCCTCGGCAGCGCTCGTTGCCCAGGCGGTTGATGCTGGGCTTAATGTGCACGTGCTCATTCGCCCGCGAGAGGGAGGCTTCGAATACTCAGCGGCCGAGCTGCGGGCAAGCATCGATGATGCTAAACGCGCGCTCGACCTCGGTGCGAACGGGGTTGTCGTGGGTGCGCTCACGGATGCTCGGGTCAACAGCGACTTCATCGCCTCGGTCGTTGCCGCGGCGGATCGTGCCGAGGTGACGATGCACCGTGCGTTTGACCAGTTGACTGACCAGGTCGCCGGGCTCGAAACGCTTATTGACCTCGGTGTCACCCGTGTGTTGACCTCGGGCGGGGCGCCGAGCGCGGCCGCCGGTGCGGATCAGCTTCGGGCACTCGTGGGGCACGCCGCGGGGCGATTGCAGGTCATGGCGGGCGCGGGCGTCAACGCGAGCAACGCGGCATCCGTTGCGGCAACCGGCGTCGCTGCTGTGCACGCCTCAGCGAAGTGCGAGGTTCCAGACGAAGTCGGCGTTTCGGTCGGCTCGGCGCCGAGCATCAAACCCGGGATCGACGAGGCCGAAGCGCTCGCGATCAAGCGCGCACTGGCTCAGTCGCTCGCGTAGACGACACCGACTTGGCGGCGGACCTCGTCGAGCACGCCCATGATCGCGACGGTTTCGGCGATGGGCAGCTCGGGGGTATCGAGCGAACCGTCGAGCACTGCTTTCTCAGCCGCAAGCGCCTCGTACTGCATGCCGCGGCCTTCGACAGTGCCGTCGAACGTCTCAAGTTCGGTGCCGTCTTTCGTACGCACATGGATCGTGGTCGGCTGGTAGAACGAGGTGTCGATATCGATGCGGGCATCCGATCCAATGATCGAGGCAACCGTCGGGCCGGCTGAGCGGCTCGTCGTCATGGTGCTCGACGTTGCACCGTTCGCGTGCAGCATGGCGGTTGCGACCTCGGTGTCGGCACCGGTTTCGCCGAGCGAACCGACCGCCTTGATCTCTGTCGGCAGCCCGAGAATGTCGATCGCGAACGAGATGGGGTAGATGCCCAGATCAAGCAGTGCGCCGCCACCGAGCTCGAGGTTGTTGAGGCGGTGCAGCGGATCTTTCGGCAGGTCACGCGTGTGATCGGCGATGACGGCGCGAACGTCGCCGAGCGTGCCCGCTGCAATGATCTCGTGAATGCGGCGCACGTGCGGCAGATAGCGCGTCCACATTGCTTCGGTGACGAGCACCTGGTTCTGCTGCGCGAGTTCCTGCAGTTCGCGGGCTTCGCGCTCGTTGAGGGTGAAGGCCTTCTCGATGAGCGCGTGCTTGCCATGTTCCAACACGAGGCCTGCATCGGCGCGGTGTTGACCGTGCGGGCTCGCGACATAGACGATGTCGACATTGGGGTCGGCGGCGAGCGCTTCGTACGAACCGTGCGCCGTTTCGATGCCGAACTCGCTTGCGAAGGCATCCGCTTTCTCTTGGCTGCGCGAACCAACCGCGGCAAGGTTCAGGCCAGCGAGGCGCAGATCACGCGCGAAGGCGTGGGCGATACCGCCCGTGGCAAGGATTCCCCAGCGAAGGTTACTCATGCCTCAATTATCGAGGTCAAACTATCGAGGTGAGCCGTTTCGGCTCGCTCAACGACCGAGTTTTTTCAGAGCCTGGTCAAGGTCAGCGATGATGTCGTCGGCATCTTCCAAGCCGATCGAGAGGCGAATGGTCGTCTGGTTGATGCCGGCTGCTTCGCGCTGCTCGGCACTCATGTGGGAGTGCGTCATGGTCGCGGGGTGGCACACGAGCGTTCGCGCATCACCAATGTTTGCGACGAGTTTTGCGAGCTCGAGGCTGTCGATGACGGTTGAAACGTTGGCAAGATCAGCCGCATCGTCACCCGCCGAATGCAGGTCGAACGAGAAGACCGAGGGCGCACCCTTCGCGAGATAGCTTGCGGCGTTGGCATGCCACGGGCTCCCCGGTAGCCCCGGGTGGTTGACGCCTGCGACGTGCGGATGCTTCGCCAAGAACTCAGCGACGGCGAGCCCGTTCTCGGCGTGACGTCGAAGACGCAGGTCAAGCGTTTCAACGCCCTGCAGAATTTGCCACGCATTGAAGGGCGAGAGCGAAGCGCCGAGGTCGTGCACGTACTTCGTCTTGATGAGCGCCGTGAGCGCGAAACCTTGGCCGTAGTGTTCCCACAGGTTGATGGTTCCGCCAACGCGCGCGTACGGCTCGTTGAACTGCGGCCACTTCTCGGGGTCCGCACCAAAGTCGAATGTTCCCTGGTCAATGACGACGCCGGCGAGTGAGGTGCCGTGCCCGCCGAGGTACTTTGTCGCGGAGTGCACGACGACATCCGCCCCAAAATCACCCGGCTTGTTGAGGTAGGGCGTCGGGAGCGTGTTGTCGATCACGAGTGGCACGCCCGCTTCGTGGGCAATATCGGCAACCGCGCGCGTGTCGAGTACCTGGGCGATGGGGTTCGCGACCGACTCGGCGAAGAACGCCTTGGTGTTGGGCCGCACGGCCGCGCGCCAGGCATCAAGGTCGTCCTGATCGACAAAGGTCGTCTCGATGCCGAAGTCGGTGAAGGTGTATTCGAGCAGGTCGATCGTGCCGCCATAGAGCTGATTCGCCGCGACAATGTGCCCGCTCTGGCCTGTCGCGAGCGCGAGCAGTGCCACCGCAACGGCAGCCTGGCCAGAACCAACGGCGGCCGCCGAAACACCGCCTTCGAGTTCTGCGATGCGCTTTTCGAGGATGAGCTGCGTGGGGCTTGCATTGCGGCTATAGAGATTGCCGCTGGTTTTGAGCGCGAAGAGGTCGGCGGCTTCCTGCAAGCTGCCGAAGACATACGCCGTCGTCTGGTAGATCGGTGCGGCGGCGGTGTTCTGCGGAACGCCGGGCTCGTAGCCCGCACGCAACTGATCGGTCGCGAACCCCGTCATGCGTGGGCCTCGAATACGCAGCAACAACAATCAGCAGTCATGCGTCCATTGTGGCGAAGGTGCCGCACCCACCCCGAAGGTGTGACGCTACGTTACGGGCGCAGGATGATCTTGCCGCCCGGGTGACCGGTGTCGACGAGGCAGTGTGCCGCGACGACCTCGTCGAGCGGGAACGTTTCGCCCAGTTGCACCTGGAAGGTACCTTTTGCGATGCTCTCCATGGCGTGCTGCAGGCCATCGGCCCGCCAGGCAAGTTCTTGCTCCGTGAGCGGTTGGGGACTGCCGCCCGAGAACGCGCGAATCCCGTACTCGGCGGCATCTGCGCCGCGCACGATCGTCGCGATGCGCGGTTTGTCATCGACCAGCTTGATACTTGCGTCGATGGCGGCATCCGTGCCGATGCCGTCGATCGCAACGGAGATGGCGGCGGGTGCGGCGTCGAGGATGCGGGTCGCGAGCTCGGTCGCATCCGCCCCGGAGTAGTCGACGGGTTCGGCGCCCAAGGAGCGCAGCAGTTCGTGATTCTTGGGCGATGCGGTTGCAACAACCTGCGCGCCAAACTCGCGCGCGAACTGGATCGCTGCCTGCCCGACCGCACCCGAACCTCCGTGGTACACGAGCACATCGCCCTCACCGACGGCGAGCGAGCGCAGCAATTGATACGCCGTGCCCGCAGGTATGCCAAGTGCCGCCGCTTGCTCATCAGAGACCCCATCGGGAATTGGATGCACAACTGCCGCGGGAACAACAACGTCGCTCGCGTACGTGCTCGCGCCCTTGGAAAGCGCGACTCGGTCGCCGACCGCGTACGCTGTCACGCCCTCGCCGATCGCGGTCACAACGCCCGCGCCATCGTGGCCGATCGTGCGGGTGCCCGAGCCGCCGCGCAAACCCGCGCGTTCTTTCGCGTCACGCGGGTTGACGCCGATCGCCCGCATGCCGACGGCGATTTCCCCGGGCCCGGGAACGGGGTCGGGGGTTTCGACGAGCGTGAGGACTTCGGGGCCACCGGTCTCGGTGTACTGAACGATGCGAGCCATACTTCGACCCTACGGCCGTTTGAACAGTGCCGGCTTGAAGAGGGCTTGCACGATCACACCAACAACGAGTGCCCAGAACGCGGCACTGATTCCGAGAATCGCTATACCGGATGCCGCGACAACAAAGGTGATGATGGGTGCGATGAGGTCGTTGCTGTTCCCCAGCGCGTTTTTGAGCGCGGAGGCCAGCGTCGGAAGGAGTGCAAGGCCAGCGACCGTCGCGATGACACCATCGGGGGCAGCAGAGACGAGCGTTGTGAGGCCCCCGGAACCGAGACCGAGCACAATCGCCGCGATGCCCGAGGTCACGCCCGCGATCCAGCGGCGCGAGCGATCCTCGCCCGCATCCGGCCCTGCCGCGAGCGCCTGAGTGATGGCCGCGAGGTTGATGGTGTGGCCGCCGAACGGCGCCCCAACTGCTGTGCCGACACCAGTGACGACCATGGAACTGCGCCAGGGTGCCTCGTAGTCGAAGCTCTTGAGTACCGCGGCGCCGGCGATGTTCTGCGAGGCCATCGTGACGATAAAGAGCGGCAGGGCAATGCCGATGAGTGCCGCCGGGGTGAACTCGGGCACCGTCAATTCGAGGCGAGGGAGCATGGTTGTCGTGTCGAGGTGCGTGCCGCTCGTGATGAGGTCAAAGCCGATGACGACGGCGGCTGCCGCGAACGTGAGCGGTGCCGCCCAGCGGTTCGCGAACCGTAGAGTGAGCAGCCACACGACGATGATGGGGATGATCGCGAGAGGGTTGAGTGAGATCGCCCCGATCGGTGCGAGGCACAGTTGCAGAACGACGCCTGCAAGCAGCGCTTGCGCGAGATTGGTGGGGATCTTCGCGATGAGACGAGCGAGCTGGGGAATGAGCCCACTCAGGACAATAAGGATGCCCGTCACGATGAACGCACCAACGGCCGCTCGCCAGCCACCCGCGACCGTGCCCGTCGCAACAAGCAGTGCCGCGCCGGGGGTGGACCAGGCCGAGATGACGGGGATGCGATGCTGCACAGAGAGCCAGATCGAGGCGAAGCCCATCGTGATGCAGAGCGTCATGAGCCCGCTCGCGGCCTGCGCCTCGGTCGCACCGACGGCACGCAAGCCCGCGAGCACAACCACGAATGAGCTCGCAACGCCGACGAGCGCCGTGACGATTCCCGCCGAAATGGGTCGCACGAGGTCGCGTTCTGGGGTCGTGGTCATGCGCTCAATCTAGCGCGCGAGCGCTTTCGTGATGCGCTGCAGCGAGACGGGTTCGGCCGTGCCGAGTTGCTGGGCAAAGAGGCTGATGCGGTATTCCTCGAGCAGCCAGCGGGCGGCGGTGAGCATGGGGTCTACTGGTAGCGGGAGCGTGCCGGAGGCATCCGTATACATGGCCGCGGCACGCTCGAACTCGCTCTGGCGTGTGCGATCTTTGCCGGGTTCGTTCTGCAGCGTGTTCAAACGCATGAGAATGCCAGCGAGATAGCGCGGGATGTGCTGCAGCCGAGCCGTGCCGATCTTTGCAATGAAGCCGGGGAAGACGAGGTTCGAGAGCTGTGAGCGGATGTCGCCGAGCGGGCCGAGCAGCGCGATCGAGTTCGCCTGCTTGAGGGCACGTTCAATCTCGCGCTGCTTTGTGAGGATTCCGGCCGTGAGCGAGACGGTTTTGAAGAGTTCATCGACGAGTTCGGCAGAGACGGCGTCGCGTACGCGTTCGAATTCGTCGCGGGTGCGAACGATGCCCGTGCCGTCCGTTTCACGGTCGATGATGGCGCGCGCGACGGCGGTTCTCGCGTCTTCGATGAGCGAGGCGACGTTGTGGTATGGGCTCGCCGCGAGCGCGAGTTTTTCCTGTTGTGTCAGGTGCTCTTGCACGTAACTCGCGGGTGAGGGGACGGCCAGGAGTACGAGGCGGAGGATGCCTTGGCGGGTCGCTGCGATTGCATCGTCGAGCGTGGCTTCGACCTGCACCGAGACATCCGTGCCGCTGTCGACGATCGCGGGGTAGCCGCGCACGATGCCGCCGGCCACGCGTGTGTCGACCATTTCGGGGAGGGTGTCGAAGGTCCACTCTTTCGTCGGCTGTCCAGAGCCTGTCGGCAAAACAGAGCCGGTCCCTGAGCCTGCCGAAGGGCCCGGCGGCTTCGACGATTGGCTTGGTGGCGCAACAACCGAAGAAACCGCCCCGCGCGCCTTCGCGGCAAGCCGCTTCTGCAACTCGGGGAGGTTGCGACCCGTGCCGAGTGTCTTGCCGTGTTCGTCGATAACGCGGAAGTTCATGAGCAGATGCTCGGGTACGCGATCCAGTTGGAAGTCACTACCCTTGACGACCTGGTTCGCGAGCGGAGTGATACGACGAGCGAGCGCCTCAACAAGTGATTGCTCGGGAACACCCGCGCGATCTTCCGGGCCCGAACCGGTGAGCTCCGCCGCGAATTTGTCAGCCCAATCCGCTGCGGGCACAACGTGGCGGCGAATCGCCTTCGGCAGGGCGCGCAGCAGCGCAGTGATGAGTTCGCTGCGCAAGCCAGGCACATGCCAGTCGAAGCCGTCATCGCTGAGCCCTGCGAGCAGAGCCACGGGAACAACAACGCTCACGCCGTCGTCTTTTGTGCCGGGCGCGAACCGGTACGCGAGGCCCAACACCTGGTCGCGCTGTTGCCAGCGCTGCGGGAACTCAGCGGCATCCGCCCTGTCATCGCGATCTCGCAGGTCGTCTTCGCGCATCGTGAGCAGCTTGGGCTTTGACTGCACGGTGTCTTTCCACCAGCGTTCGAACGAGCGCGCGTCATATACGTCCGCGGGAATACGTTCGTCATAGAAGGTATAGATCGTCTCGTCGCCCACGAGAATATCGCGGCGACGCTCGCGTTCTTCGAGCTTTTCGAGTCGGGCGCGCAGGTTGCGATTCGCACGCCAGAACGCGGATGCCTTCTCACCGAGCCCGTGCGGTTCCCAGCCACCCTCGACGAGGGCATGGCGGATGAAGAGTTCGCGCGCGGCTACTTTGTCGAGGCGCGCGTACTGCACCGTACGTCGTGGCACGATATCGAGCCCAAACAGCGTGACCTTCTCCGAGATGACGGCCGCGCCATTGGAGCGCGACCAGCGCGGCTCGGAATAACTGCGCTTGGCAAGGTCACCCGCGAGTGCTTCAGCCCACGCGGGGTCGATGGCCGCGACGGTGCGCCCGAACATGCGGCTCGTCTCGACGATCTCGGCCGCGATGACGGCGTCGTAGGTCTTCTTGCGCAGGCCCGAACCGGGGAAGATCGAGAACTTCACGCCCCGCGCGCCGCGGTATTCCGCGATCGGCTTGCGGGGCTTCGCGCGACCCTGCTTGGAAGCGGATGCCGCGGTAATCGAACGCTCATCAAGCACCCCGATGTGCGAAAGCAGCCCTGCGAGCAGCGACTTGTGGACAGCATCGGATGTCGTGCCGGCGACGCCTGAAAGCTTGCGCTTCTCGCCGCGCTGGCCCGTGAACTGGCGAAGCTGTCGTTCAACATCGAACCACTCGCGCACCCGCACATAGTTCAGGTACTCGTCGCGGCACAGGCGACGGAACGCACTCGAGCCGAGTTCCTTCTGCTTCTCGTCCAGGTACTTCCACAGATTGAGGGTCGTGATGAAGTCGCTTGTGGGGTCGGTGAAGCGGTTGTGCAGCGCATCCGCTTTTTCGCGTACCTCTTCGGGGCGCTCGCGCACATCTTGAATCGAGATGCCCGCGACGATCGCGCGCACCTCGGCACTCACTCCCTGGCGTTCGGCCTCGATGAGCATGCGCGCGTAGCGCGGGTCGATCGGCATGCGCGCGATTTCGCGACCGAGCTTCGTGAGGCGTGTGCCAGCCTCGGTCTGCTTGACAGCGCCGAGCTCGACGAGCAGCTCCAGCGCGGATTTCACGCCGCGCGAGTCAGGCGGTGTGAGGAACGGGAAGCGAGCGACATTGTCGAAACCGAGCGCGAGCATCTGCAGCACAACTGAGGCGAGCGAGGTGCGCAGAACCTCGGGGGTTGTGAATTCGGGTCGCGACTCGAAATCCTCTTCTGAGTACAGGCGAATCGCGATACCGTCGCTCGTGCGCCCCGCGCGACCCGAGCGTTGGTTGGCGGACGCCTGCGAGATCGCCTCAATCGGCAGCCGCTGCACGCTCGAGCGGTTGCTGTAGCGCGAGACGCGCGCCGTGCCCGTGTCGATGACGTACTTGATGCCCGGCACCGTGAGTGAGGTTTCGGCGACGTTGGTCGCGAGAATGACCCGTCGCGAAACGCCAGCGACGCGTGAAGGCTCGAACACGCGGTGCTGCTCGGCGGCCGAGAGCCTGCCGTAGAGGGGGAGCACCTCGACGGGGCGGGGGCAGTTTTGATACGCCGAACGAACGGCATCCGCCGCATCGCGAATTTCGGCCTCTCCCGGGAGGAAGACGAGGACGTCTCCCGGCGCCTCGCGGTCGAGTTCCTGCAGGGCTGCGACGATTCGGTCTACTTCGTCTTGCGTGCCAAAGTCAGCAGCAGGGGAGCCTTTGCGCTGGTTCGCGTCGCCTTGAGCTGATGTTTGCGTAGTTTGGGCGCGGTAGCGAACCTCAACCGGGTACGTGCGCCCTGAGACCTCGATGATGGGTGCGGGGCGGCCGGGCAGCCCGAAGTGCTCCGCGAAACTCTGCGGGTCGATCGTCGCCGAGGTGATGATGACCTTGAGATCGGGCCGCTTCGGCAAAAGCTGCTTGAGATAGCCCAGCAGGAAGTCAACGTTCAACGAGCGCTCGTGAGCTTCATCGATGATGATCGTGTCGTACTTCTTGAGCAGCCGGTCGCGGTGGATCTCGTTGAGCAAGATGCCGTCGGTCATGAGCGCGATCTTTGTCTCGGCCGAAACCTTGTCGGTGAACCGCACCTTGTACCCGACAGTCGAACCGAGGGGAACCTCAAGCTCTTCCGCGATGCGCTCGGCAATCGTGCGTGCCGCAAGACGTCGCGGCTGAGTGTGCGCGATCGAATTGCGGCCCAGCTCGAGCAGCATCTTGGGCAGCTGCGTCGTCTTGCCTGAACCGGTCGCTCCCGCGACGATCACGACCTGGTTGTCGCGAATCGCCGCGACGATCTCGTCGCGCGCAGCACTGACGGGCAGCTCTGCGGGGTAGTGGAAAACGGGCTCGGCCATAACTCAACAAGCCTATGCGGCGCCGCTGTCAGGCAGGGTGCCTAGGCTGGAAGCATGACGGTTCCCAACATCACACTCAACGACGGCACGACCATTCCGCAACTCGGCTTCGGCACCTTCCTCATCGACGATGCGGATGCCGAACGCGCAGTTTCCGAAGCCCTCGAGGCCGGCTACCGCCACATCGACACGGCAACCATTTACCGCAATGAGGCCGGCGTTGGCCGCGCGATTGCCGCAAGCGGCATCCCGCGCGATGAGCTCTACATCACGACCAAACTGTGGGACGACGCGCACACGGGTGACGCCGCCGAGCGCGCAATCGAAACGAGCCTCGAGAAGCTCGGCCTCGACCGCGTCGACCTCTACCTCATTCACTGGCCCGTCCCCGCGCACGGCACCTATGTCGAAGCGTGGGAGAACCTCATCCGGTTCCGCGAAGACGGCCTCGCAACGAGCATCGGCGTCGCGAACTTCGTCGGCCAGCGCCTCGACGACATCATCTCGGCCACGGGCGTGACACCCGCCGTCGACCAGATCGAGTTGCACCCCGCCTTCCAGCAGCGTGAGGTCGTTGACTTCGCTCACGCCCGCGACATCGCGATCCAGGCCTGGGGTCCGCTCGGGCAAGGCAAGTACCCGCTACTCGAAGAGCCCGCCGTGACGGGTGCCGCACACGCCCACGGCAAAACTCCCGCGCAGGCGGTCTTGCGTTGGCACGTTCAGTGCGGCAACATCATCTTCCCCAAATCGACCAATCCCGTCCGCGTGCGCGAGAACTTCGACATCTTCGACTTCGCGTTGACGGCCGACGAGATGGCAGCCATCAGCGCACTCGACCGCCCCGACGGCCGCGTGAGCGCCGACCCCGAGCAGCGCAACGAGATTCGCCCCAGCAAGTAGCGGGGAACGCTGCGGGCTCAGTGCCCGTAGAAGAATGCGAGCTTGATCGCGATGAGCACCATCACGACCGCGATCAACACATCTATGACGCGCCACACAATGGGCTTCTTCAGGTACGGGGCAAGCAGGTGCGCGCCGAAACCGAGCACCGTGAACCACACAACGGATGCCGCAACAGCCCCCGCCGCAAAAACCCAACGCTGCGCTCCGTAGGTGCTCGCGATCGTGCCGAGCATGATGACGGTGTCGAGGTACACGTGCGGGTTGAGCCACGTGAGCCCGAGCGTTGTCAGTACAACCGTTTTGATGGCGACGCGAGAGCCCGAGGCATCCGTCTCCCCCTCGAGCGCCGCGGGTTTGAGCGCCGAACGCACCGAGCGGAGGGCGAACCACAGCAGGTACGCAACACCGAGCCAGCGCATGACGTCAACGACCCACGGCGCCGTCTGCAAGAGCGCGCCCATGCCTGCTGTGCCCGCGAGGATGAGTACGGCATCCGAAAGCGCGCAGATCGCGACGACGATCGCGACGTGCTCGCGGCGGATGCCCTGCCGCAAAACATACGCATTCTGGGCGCCAATCGCGACGATGAGCCCGAGCCCCGTCACGAAACCCGTCGTGATCGCGAGCCAGTTCAGATCCATGAGGGCATCCACTGATGCATGCGCCAGAATTCGTAGCTCGTCTCGATGCCAGTCCACTGGCTGTAAAAGAAGATGCTGAGCGCCAGGCACAGTGCCAAGAATCCGACGACAAACCATTGCCCGTCGCGGCGTTGTTTATAGGTCAACTCGCGCCCAAACTGCGCAGTCTTGATAGGGCGAGTGGCTATTTCGTGCAGCGCGAAAGTCAGGGCGATGACCATGAAGGGCACCATCGAGATTGTGTAGAACTGGAAGATCGTGCGATCGCCCAGGAACAACCACGGCACATACGTCGCGGCGAGGCCCACAAGCGGGATCGCATACTGCCACCGTGGATTCACGACGAGGCGGTAGACAAGCCACAACGAAGCGACAACGCCCGCATACCAAATGAGCGGGTTCGGAACGCTCGAAATAGCGGCGCATACGTTGTCGTCGCTCGAGCATTCGCCAACCCATACGGCCGTCGGGCGAAGCAGCAGCGGCCACTCCCACGCGGCTGATTCGTAGGGGTGATCGGCGGTCGTGCGCTGATGCGAACCGAGCATTTGCTTGTGATAGTTCCACAGCGCGATGAGTGGGTTCGAACTCGACTGCCGGTCGTAACCACCTGACGTCAGGAGCCATCCGCTCCACGACACAAGATACGTCACGACAGCCGCGGGCACGAGCAGCAGGAACGAGATGGGACCCTGCCGGAAGACAGCGACCTGTGGCCAGAAGGTGATGCCCGCGCGGCGTCGCGCGAGCGCATCCGTCACGACGACGTAGATTCCCGCGACGGCAAGGGCATAGGCGCCCGACCACTTGACGGCGCTCGCGAGCCCGAGTGCGAATCCGCACGCAACGAGCCAGGGGCGGCCCCAGAAGACGGGCCCCCATCGAGAGGGTTCGGATGCTTCAAGCCTCGGAATGATCTCTTGCCGGTCTTTTACGAGGAAGATGAAGCCGAGCACGAGGAAGAACGTCAACGTCGAGTCGAGCAGCGCAATGCGGCTCATGACGATACCGAGGCCGTCGATCGCGATGAGCGCGCTCGCGGTCGTCGCGATGTAGAGCGAACGGGAAAGCTGCCACGCCAGGATGTAGACGAGGGTGACCGTGAGTGTGCCGATAAGCGCCGTGACAACACGCCAGCCGAAGCTCGACCCGGGGCCAGTTGCGGCCATGCCGAGGGCGATGAGCCACTTGCCAAGCGGGGGATGCACGATGAACCCTGCCTCGGGGCTCAGCCCGCTCGGGTTGCCCGAGTCGAAACTCGCGTTCGCGTTGTCGTCCCACACACCCTCGTAGCCGAGTTGCCACAGCGACCACGCATCCTTGACGTAGTAGCGCTCATCAAAGGCAAGTTCGTGCGGGTTGGCGAGTTGCCACAGGCGCAAGACGCCCGCGAGCACAGTGACGGCGAGCGGCAGGAGCCACGAGAGCATGCGCGTCAATCGCGTGTTGGCAGCGAGCCGATCGTGCTCACGCTCGAACCACGTCGTCGTGGGGCGTTCGGTCGCGATGGTCACCCGTCCACTTTATGGGGCTTTCTGAGCGTGCGTGCCAGACTGGTCGCGTGCTCATTCTTGCTGCGACGCCGATCGGGAATCTTGGCGATGCCTCACGCCGCCTCGTCGAAGCGCTCGAGGCCGCCGAGGTCATCGCGGCAGAAGACACCCGCACAACCAAGAAGCTCCTCAGCGCGCTTGATATCGCGAACCGCCCGCGCCTCATCGCTCTGCATGACCACAACGAGAAAGCGCTCGCGGCCGAGATCGCACAGCTTGCGGCAGAAACGGATGTGCTGCTGCTGAGCGACGCGGGCATGCCGACCGTGAGCGACCCGGGCTACGGCGCCGTACAAGCCGCGATCGAACAGGGCACACCGCTCACGGTTCTGCCGGGGCCAAGCGCTGTGCTGACTGCACTCGCGCTCTCAGGGCTTGCAACCGACCGTTTCGCCTTCGAGGGCTTCACGCCGCGCAAGTCCACCGAGCGTCGCGCGACGTTCACAGCGGTGGCGAACGACCCGCGCACACTCATCTACTTTGAGAGCCCCGCTCGACTCACGTCGAGTCTGCAGGATGCCGCATCAGTTTTCGGCGCCGACCGACAGGCGGCCGTCGCGCGCGAACTGACGAAGAAGTTCGAAGAGGTCAAACGGGGCACGCTTCCTGAGCTCGCCGAGTGGGCGGCCGACGGTGTCAAGGGCGAAATCGTCTTGGTTATCGAGGGAGCGAAACCCCGCGAGGTCGATTTCGACGCGGCGGTCGCCCAGGTGCGCGAACTGCAGGCCAGCGGCATCCGCCTGAAAGACGCCTGCGCCGAGGTCGCGGGTGCGACTGGGCACTCATCGCGCGAGTTGTACCAGGCGGTGCTCGCGGCGAAGGGTTGAGGGGGCGGGCGCATTCCGTCACGCGCGCAGTCCCCCGACGGCCTTCGGCCGTCTCCCGCCAGTCCCAATGCCTGCGCGCGCGCCGAAATGCGCCCGCCACTCACTTTCAGCAACCTCATTCCCTGTCTGGCTTGAGCGGGTGGGGGTGTTCCGTTTTTCTCGCAGGCATCGGGACTGGCGGGAGACGGCCACAGGCCGGCGGGGGACTGCGAGAAAAACGGAACACGCCCACCCGCGTCCCCGCGCGCGTGACAAAACGCGCTCGCTCAACGACCCGGCTTAGCGGCAACTAGAATTGGGTGCATGCCCGCAGGAGAGTCCTTCTACGTCACGACGCCGATTTACTATCCGTCTGACGTACCCCACATTGGTCACGCGTATACAACCGTGGCGGTCGACACGCTCGCGCGCTGGCACCGTCAGGCTGGCGATGACACGTGGATGCTCACGGGCACCGACGAGCACGGCCAGAAGATGTTGCGTGCCGCTGCCGCGAACAATGTGACCCCGCAGGAGTGGGTCGACAAACTCGTGAACGAGGCGTGGTTCCCGTTGCTCGAGACCCTCGATGTCGCAAACGATGACTTTATTCGCACGACGCAGGAGCGTCACGAAGAGCGCGTGAAGAAGTTCGTGCAGGCGATCTACGACCGCGGCTACATTTACGCGGGCGAGTATGAGGCGCTGTACTGCGTCGGCTGCGAAGAGTTCAAACCGGAATCCGAAATCGTTGAGGGCACAGGCCCCTTCGAAGGCCAGAAGGTTTGTGCAATTCACTCCAAGCCGCTCGAGCTGCTGCAGGAGAAGAACTACTTCTTCAAGCTCAGCGAGTTTCAGCAGCCGCTGCTTGACCTGTACGAAAGCCAGCCCGATTTCGTGCGCCCCGAATCGGCAAAGAACGAGGTTGTCTCGTTCGTGAAGAACGGCCTGAAAGACCTCTCGATTTCGCGCAGCGCCTTTGACTGGGGCATTCAGGTGCCGTGGGACGAAGAGCACGTCATTTACGTGTGGGTCGATGCTCTGCTGAACTACGCAACGGCCATCGGCTACGGCGATGACGAGGAAACTTTCGACCGTCGCTGGCCCGCACACCACGTCGTGGGGAAAGACATTCTGCGCTTCCACGCCGTCATTTGGCCCGCCATGCTCATGGCTGCTGGTCTCGAGGTGCCCAAGGGCGTCTTCGCGCACGGCTGGTTGCTGGTCGGTGGCGAGAAGATGTCGAAGTCGAAGCTCACGGGTATTGCTCCGAACGAGATCACGGATGTTTTCGGCTCGGATGCGTTCCGTTACTACTTCCTCTCGGCCATCGCCTTCGGGCAAGACGGTTCGTTCTCGTGGGAAGACCTCTCGGCGCGCTACCAGGCTGAACTGGCCAATGGCTTCGGCAACCTTGCGAGCCGTACGATCGCGATGATTACGAAGTATTTCGATGGCGCTGTTCCTGCGCCGGGGGAGTACACCGAGGCCGACCTCGCGATCCAGGAGCTTGTCGCGGATGCCGCGGCAAACGCCGACGCGGCCGTTGAACGCTTCCGCCTCGACGAGGCAATCGCCTCGATCTGGACGATCGTCGACGCGCTCAACGGTTACATCACGGAGAACGAGCCGTGGGCACTCGCGAAGGATGAGGCCCAGCGTGAGCGACTCGCGACCGTGCTCTACACGGTTGCCGAAGGCCTGCGCGCGCTCGATGTGTTGCTCGCACCTGTCTTGCCGAAAGCAACCGCGAAGCTGTGGAGCGCACTCGGCGCTGGCGCGAGCCTCGGCGCACTCGATGCGCAGAGCATCCGCGAGGCGGGCGAGTGGGGCCAACTGCCCGTCGGCACGCAGGTCACGCCGCTCGAGCCGCTCTTCCCGCGCGTTGAGACCGACGAGTAACGCAGAAAGCGAACGCGATGGGTGAGTCACACTCGGCGAAGCGAGCGACCTTCCCACCGCTGGCCGAGCCGCTGCCGGGGGTTGTCTACGACAACCACTCGCACCTCGAGATGATCGAGGGTCGAAGCGTCGACGAGATACTCGCTGCGGCTGAGCAGGTCGGTGTTGCCGGCGTTATTCAGTCGTCGGGTGACGTTGAGGCTTCGACCTGGGCGGCCCACCTCGCGGCGCGCGACAAGCGCGTGCTCGCGGCCGTGGCAATCCATCCGAACGAGGCTCCCCTCATCGCTGAACGCGGCGAAGGGCAGCTGCAAGAAGCCCTCGACGAGATTGATGCTCTCGCGACGCATGAACGTGTGCGCGCAATCGGCGAGACGGGCCTCGATTTCTTCCGCACGGATGCGCCGGGGCTCGCCGCGCAACAGTTCTCGTTCGAGGCGCACATCGAGATGGCCAAGCGCCACGACCTCGCGCTGCAGATTCACGACCGCGACGCCCACCGCGCCGTGCTCGACACCCTCGAGCGCGTTGGGGCACCCGAGCGCACGGTCTTCCACTGCTTCTCGGGTGACGACGCCATGGCGAAAGAAGCAACGGCCAAGGGGTACTACCTCTCGTTCGCGGGCACCGTCACATTTAAGAACGCGCCCAATCTGCGTGAGGCACTCGCCGTAACCCCGCTCGATCGCATCCTCGTCGAAACGGATGCGCCCTTCCTCACACCCGCCCCGTTCCGCGGTCGCATGAACGCGCCCGACGTCATAGCGAACACCGTGCGGTTCATGGCGGCCGAGCTCGAGCTCGACCTCGCCGAGCTGTGTGCGCAAATCGCAGCGAACACCATCCGCGTCTATGGGGAGTTCTAGCGCATGACTGTCACGTTGCTGGGAGCATCCGAAATCCGCCGCCTCGCGGCAGAGCTCGATGTTACGCCCACGAAGAAACTCGGCCAGAACTTCGTCGTCGATGCCAATACGGTGCGCAAGATCGTGGCAACGGCGGGTGTACAGGTTGGCGAGCACGTCGTTGAGGTCGGGCCGGGGCTCGGGTCGCTGACCCTCGCGATTCTTGAGACCGGTGCGAACGTCACAGCCGTCGAAATCGACCACCGACTCGCGGCCCACCTGCCAACCACGGCGGCGGCGCACGGCGTACCAGCCGCGGCACTGACCGTCATCGATTCGGATGCGCTCGCGATTACCAAACTCCCGGGCGACCCCGCCGTACTTGTCGCGAATCTGCCCTACAACGTTTCGGTGCCCGTGCTGCTGCACTTTATGGAGCACTTCGATTCGATCGAGCGCGGTGTCGTCATGGTGCAGGCCGAGGTCGGCGAGCGGCTCGCCGCGAAGCCGGGCAGCAAGATCTACGGTGCCCCGAGCGCGAAAGCTGCTTGGTATGGCGAGTGGCGGCTTGCGGGCGTCGTTTCACGCCAGGTGTTCTGGCCCGTTCCCAATGTCGACAGTGTGCTCGTGGCGTTCCAGCGCAACGAGGCACCGCCGGGTGATGAGGCGCTTCGCAAACAGACGTTCGCGATCATTGATGCGGCATTCCAGCAGCGCCGAAAGATGCTGCGGCAAGCACTCGCGGGCGTGCTCGGGGGCTCGGCCGCGCAGGCGAGCGAGGTGCTCGAGGCCGCGGGTGTTGATCCAACGGCGCGAGGTGAGCAACTCAGCATTGCCGATTTCGTGCGCATTGCCGAGGGAGTACTCGGTTCAGAAACACCCCGTTCACACACGTTGGGTAGCCTTGGCGAGTGATGAATTTGCCTGCTGATTCGCGCGCCGTGCATGTGCGTGCCCCGGGCAAGATCAACCTCTACCTGGGGGTTGGCGGTCGCCAAACTGACGGCTATCACGAGCTCGCGACGGTCTTTCAAGCAGTTTCGCTTTTTGAAGACGTCACAGCGACGCTCGCCGATGAGATCACGGTTCACACGACGGGGCCCCAGGCGCACGACGGTGTGCCGACAGACGATCGCAATCTCGCCGTGCGGGCCGCCAAACTCCTCGCCCATGCGACGGGCTATCGCGGCGGAGCGCACCTCGAGATCTATAAGCAGGTGCCCGTTGCCGGCGGCATGGGCGGTGGGTCAGCGGATGCCGCGGCAACCCTCGTCGCTCTCGATCACCTGTGGCAACTCGGCCTGACGCTGAGCGAACTCCACGAACTCGGCTCGCAGCTTGGTGCGGACGTGCCGTTCGCGCTCCAGGGTGGAACGGCGATCGGGACGGGGCGCGGAGACGATCTGCACCCTGCGCTCGCAACCGGCAGGTTCGATTGGGTTCTCTTGACGAGCAGCCGTGGGCTCTCGACGCCCGAAGTGTATGCGCGGCTCGATTCCCGGCGGGAAGAGAACTCGCTCATCTTCCCACTGACGCCCGAGGTGCCGCCAGTCGTGCTGCAATCGCTTCGCGGTGGGTCGCCCGAGGATCTTGCCGAGGCGCTCCACAATGATTTGCAGGCACCCGCGTGCGAGTTGCGCCCCGAATTGGCCGACACGATTCGGCACGGCGTCGTTGCTGGCGCCCTCAACGCGATCGTTTCGGGTTCGGGGCCGACCGTTGCATTGCTATGTGGTGGTGCCGACGAGGCCGCTGCCGCTGTTGAGCGCTTGCGTGAGGCCGGCTTGCGCGGCCAACATGTCCACGGGCCCGTCCACGGTGCACGCATTATGAATGCATCACCACATGACGAGTGACCTGCCCTGACATCACAACTTGAAACAGCACCGAGAAGAGAGTTGAGACACGAACCGTGCCAGTCACGATCACGAATGTTCCGCGCGACTACGCGTGGGGTTCGACGACGCTCCTTGCTGAGTTGACGGGTCGCGCGGCGACGGGTGATCCCGAGGCCGAGGTGTGGTTTGGTGACCACGCGAGTGATCCCGCCGATCTTGCCGACGGTCGCTCGCTCGCCGATCTCACGGGTGGCTCGCTGCCCTTCTTGCTCAAATTGCTCGCTGCCGGGTCACCACTCTCGGTGCAGGTGCACCCGACCAAGGCGCAGGCCGAAGCCGGCTTTGCGGCTCAGGGCGGTGTGCCGGGAGCGAACTACGCAGACGCCAACCATAAACCAGAACTTATCGTCGCCCTCTCGGAGACCTTTGAAGCGCTGTGCGGGCTTTCACCCGTCGATGAGAGCATCGAGGGTCTCCGCCTTGTGCCCCAGAACGCGGGGGTACTCGAGGTCATCCGTCGCCTCGAATCGGATGCGCTCGGCGACGTCATCGCGTGGGCGCTCTCGCCTGATGCGCACGACGCCGTAGCTGATGTGTGCCTTGCTCTTTCGCAGGCGGAAATCGCGGCGCCCGAAGGCGCGTTTGGCAAGCAAGGCACGGCAGCTCGCGTTCGAATGCTGCAGCGCGTCGCCGAGCAGTACCCCGGTGACGGTGGCGTCGTTGTTGCCGGGCTCATGAATTACGTTGTGCTTGCGCGCGACGAGGCGCTCTTCCTGGGGGCGGGGATTGTGCACGCCTACCTTGCGGGGTTGGGTGTTGAGATCATGGCCGCGAGTGACAACGTTTTGCGTGGTGGGCTCACGCCCAAGCGCGTTGACGTGCCGGAACTGCTGCGCATTGTGCGAGCCGAGCCGACCCCCGTCGAGATTCTGCCGCCCGGCGGCGAATACCCCGCGCCCGTGCCAGACTTCACCCTCGAGCGCGTGCAATTGGACGCGGGCGAACCGTTTGCGCTGCCGGGAGGCGGCGCACCCACAATCGTGCTGTCGACGCGCGGCGAAGCGACGGTTGCTTCATCGACGGGGCAGGCGGATGCCGCCGTGGGGGAGGCCGTGTACCTTGACGCATCCGAAACAGCTCGCGTTGTCACCTCGGCGCACGGGGGGACCATCTTCATCGCTTCGACGAAACTCATCTGACACGCCGGAGTGCGCTAAACGTTCAAGCGACGCTTGAGGGTTTACGATTTGCGACTTGACCCGAGCGAAATACAACGGTGTAATTAGGTAACGAATCACGCACCGCAAGGTTGCGCGTGGGTCGATTTGAGGGGTGGAACACAATGTCGGGTTATCGATCAGAGGTACCAGGGAACTGGTTCGTCGATCCAGTGCAACTGGGAATGCCAAGCGTTCGCCAGAACTCGCTCGACGATACCGAAGAGGGCGCGCTCTCGTGGCAGACCGATGCGCTGTGCGCGCAGACGGATCCAGAAGCGTTCTTCCCTGAAAAGGGCGGATCAACACGGGATGCGAAGCGCATCTGTGCTTCGTGCCAGGTCAGCGCCGAGTGCCTCGAATACGCACTGCAGAACGACGAACGATTCGGTATCTGGGGCGGGCTCTCCGAGCGCGAGCGTCGCAAGCTCAAACGTCGCGCTAGCTGACAAACGCTACAGAATGCGGTGTGGCTGACGGGAACAGCACGCTCGCGACGTAGTCTGAGCGGGTCATGCCGCTTCATGCTGTTGTAGTCACGCGCCCGAACGCGGGGTCCAGTGATGCTCTCGAGGCAACACTTACCGCACTTCGGGCGCAAACGCGTGCGCCCGATCGCATCACAGTCATCGCGCGCGGTCAGGTCGCGCAGGAAGCGGCCGTTTCGCCCGACGATATGAATGTCATTGCGGTTCCCGCTGCGACGCGCTTTGCCGAGGCGATCTCGCGCGCGATCAGCGAGAACCCGGGGGACGACCTCTGGCTCCTGACGGATTCCATCAGCCCGGAACCAGAAGCCCTCCACGAACTGGCCTCGGCGCTTGAGCGTGCACCTTCAGCGGCAATCGCCGCCGGCAAGCTCGTACGGCACCGCGACCCCGATGAGGCACTGCTTTCCTACGGCGTGACCATGACGACGTACGGGCGCACGGTCAACGCGGTTGACGGCGAGTTCGATCAGGGGCAATACGACGACCAAGACGAGACGCTTGGCTCTCACATTGTGGGGGCGCTCCTGCGAGGTGAACGAGCCGCCGCCCTCACGCCGGACGATGCCTTGCTCGGTGCGGACGAGGGCCTCGACATGGGCGTACGTGCCCGACTCGCTGGTTGGCGCCTCGTGCTTGCACCATTGGCTCGCCTGCGGGTTCGCGGAAAAGGCAGCGCCGAATTGAGTGCGCTGACCGACCCGCCCAGCAGCACGGGCGCCTACCGAGCGCGCGTGGCGCAGCTGCACCGCCGTCTCTCCTACGCACCCGTCTTAGCGGTCCTCGTGCACTGGTTGAGTTTCCCGTTCTTGGCGCTCGGCAGAAGCATTTGGCACCTGATTGATAAGCGGCCCTCGCTCGTGTGGCCTGAGTGGGCAGCGGCAGCCGTCGCCATGGGGAGGCCGGCACACGTTGCGCGTTCGCGCGGACGCATCCGAAACACACGGTTGTCGCCGCGCCGACTCGCTTGGGCCGCTGTCGACCCCCTGCGTGTGACACCGGCCGACGAACGCCACCGCATTGTTGACGGGAACGGAAGCGAACTCGGCTCGACGCATGAGGTCGGGTATTTCTCGAGCGGGGGAGCCTGGACGACGCTCACGGCTCTTGTTGTGGGCCTTGCCGCCTTCATTCCCGTGCTCGCCTGGCCTTCACTCGGCGGAGGTGCCCTCGCGCCCCTGAGTGACAGCATCCGAACCCTGTGGGAGAGCGCGGTCTACGGGCAGCGCGCCGTCGGCGCGAACCTCGTCGGGCCAGCCGATCCGTTCGCGACGCTCATGGCCGGGCTCGGTTCGCTCTCACCCACGAACCCCTCATTCGCACTCAATGTGCTGTGGGTGCTTGCGATCCCGCTCGCTGCAACGGGCGCCTGGTTCGCTGCGACGCGCATCACTGATCGCACGGGTGTGCGGGTCTTCGTCGCGCTCGCCTGGGCACTTGCACCGACATTCCTGGCAGCACTCGTGCAGGGCCGCCCGCACGCTGTGCTCGCGCACATTCTGCTTGCGTGGCTCGTTCACTCGGCATCGGTTGCCTACCGTTCGTGGGGCGCGGCGGGTGCGAGCAGTTTGCTCTTGCTCGGCACAATCGCGGCGGCCCCCTCGCTTGCCCTTCCCCTCGTTGCGGGCTGGGCTGTCCTCGTTGCGGTCAACATCATTTCGGCGCTGCGCCACACGAAGGGGCCGTTGCAGGTCACGTGGCCGCACCGTGTCGCCCGGTTGCTGTGGCTCTGGGTCCCCACAGCCTTCGCCTTTGCGCCGCTCATCTGGTGGCACCTCCGCCGCGGCACAGAGTGGAGTCTCGTTGTTGACCCCGGCATGCCGTGGCAAGGCCTGCAAACGGCATCGGATGCTTCCGGTCGCCTCGAACTCGCCGCGGGCCTTCCTGATGGCGCGCTTGGCGGCTGGCTCGGCACCCAGCCGGGCGTCTTGGCCCTGCTGCTGCTCGTTCCCCTCGCGCTGTGTGCGCTCGCAGCAATGCTCGCGCCGCGTTGGCGGTTTGCCGCTGTCTTGCTGGGCGTTGGTGTTGTTGGCATCGTGACGGCGTGGATGCAGCAGAACATTGCCGTCAACTTTGCTGTTGCAACGCCTGTTTCCATCTGGCCCGGGACGGGCCTCAGTCTTGCCTGGCTCGGGGTTGTGGCGGCCGCTGCAGTCGCGATTGAAGCTGTTCCGGCACGCGGCTTCGTGCGGGGAGCAGCCATCACGGTCGTGCTCGCATCGCTTGCAGCGTTTGCTGTCCCGCACCTCGTGAGCGTGCACCGCGGGGAGGCGCTTGTCACCCGCGGCGACACTTCAACGCTTCCCGCCTTCGTTGCGGCATCCGCCCAGGGGCAGGGCGATGTCGGCACGCTCAAGCTGACACCGCAGCCAGATGGTGGCTTTGCGGCGGATGTTGTGTGGGGACCCTCAGAGACGATCGACGGGCAAGCGACGATCCATTCCACGGCCCGAACAATCGTGGGCGGTGACCTTTCACAGCTTGTCGCCGACCTGCTGTCGGGGGCCGATTCGAACGTCGTCGATCAGCTGAGCCAGCAGGGCATCGGCTTCGTGCTCGTCGCTCCCGCCTCGCCCGATGCGACACTTGCCGCCCGAGACAGCCGCCTTGCGGCAGCGACGGCGCTCGACCAGCGTGCGGGTTTGATGCGCGCGGGGGAGACCGACAAGGGCGGCTTGTGGCCGCTCGAAGCTGCGCCCGCAGAGCGCGCCGGGCTCACGGGATCGCAGGCGGCAAAATCGCACTTCTACACCTCGGTCATGATCGCGGTCATTGCGACGGCCGTGCTCCTGAGCCTGCCGACGACATCATCGCGCCGCCTCGCGCGCGCCTACGGGCGCCCCGGCACGCACGCCGACAAGAAGCTGAGCGATGCGCACGGCCTCGGCCGCGGAGCAGCGGTCACGGCGCGCTGGATCATTGCAGCTGCCCTGCCGACCGCGCTCGTGCTCGTTGTCATGGCCGCGAGCGCGCTTCCCGAACCTCGGATCACAGCGCAACCGCCGCGCACGACGGTCACGCCCGGCGCCATGGGGTCAACGCTCGTGTGCACGGATGCGTTCCGTGTCTACGGTCGCGACACGCTCGACCCCACGAAGGCGGCTGCCGCCGGCACGTTCGCCGTCACGACTGAGGCGCTCGGTGCTGAGCTCACACAGGCTCCCATCTCGAGCCCAGATCTCCCCGAGGCGGGAACCTCGCTCTCGAGCCCCGCAACCGCCGAGGGTGCACCTCGCATCGCAGCCGCACAGTCGGTCTCCCTGAGCGCGGCGGATGTTGCCGGCTACGCCGCTTCGGCCTGCGTGAACCCGCGCCCCGAATCATGGATTGTGGGCGGATCAGCTTCGCTCGGCGCATCCGATGTGCTGCTCGTGACGAATCCCAACCCCGTGCCCGCAACGGCCGATATTTCGATTCTCATTCCCGAGGTGGGCGTTGCCGACATCACCTCCCAGAGCATTGTCATTGCGGCGCACTCGCAGCGTGCTTTCCCCCTCTCATCGTTTGTTGTGGGGCAGCAATCACCTGTTGTTCGGGTCGTCGCGAGCGGCGCGCCCGTGGACGTGCAGCTGCAGTCGACGCAGATGTCGGTGCTCGTCCCAGCGGGTATCGATCAGCAGGCGAGTTCGCTGCCACCAGCGACCGAATTGAGCGTCGTTGGCGTGCAGATTCTGGCCGACAGCACGGATGCACAACCGACCGCCCGGTTGCGCCTCATGGCACCCGAGGCCGACGCGAACGTCACGGTTACGTTGCGGGCTTCGGGGGCGGAGAGCGATCTGGGCAGCCCCATCACGGCACTCGTGCCGGCAGGTAGCCCTGCAGAGTTCAACCTCACAGCGCCCGCGGGTATCTATGAGGTCAAGGTCACCTCGGATGCGCCCGTCGTGGGAGCCGTGTGGCAAACAACCTCGGCAACCCCGCCGAGCGACTTTGCGTGGACCCCGGCGGCGCCCGAGCTCTCGGGCGAGGCGCTCTTCGCGGTGCCCGGGCTTCCCACGGGCGGCAAAGGGCAGCTACACATCGCGGCCGCGGGCGATGAGCCCGCTCTCGTGACCCTCACGGAAATCTCAACGGGCACACAAACACAATTCGAGGTGCCCGCAGGCAGCAACGGTGTGCACGACGTCGCGGTTGGTGGTTACGAGCTGAGCATCACGGGAACCGCGCGGGCTGCTGTGCTCATTTCCGGGCCCGGGGCACTCGCTAGTTGGCCCATTCAGGCTCCTGCGGGAGCACCCCACCCCGTGACGGTTTACCAGTAGTTAGTCGTCGTCAATCTCGGGCGTGATTTCCCAGTACGGACGCTCAAGGTATTGCGCCGCCGCGCGAAAGACCGTGGATTCTGCCGAGGCTCGTCGGTGCAGACGGTCGTCGTGGCCCGGCGGCAAGAACCGCTCAATGGGCACACGGTAAAAGGTCATGGTGCCAGCAATGCGATCGATCGAGTATCGGGGCACACCATCGGGGTCGACGTCGGCGGGGATCGCGGCTGTCAAAAACTCCACCGTCGTGAGCTCGGGCCAGGCGTGCCGCAGAAAGTCGGCAGCAGCGGCAACATGCGCATCAAACAGCTCATCGCGCGCATCCGCTGGTCGCAGGGGAGGGCGGACGATGCTACTGCGCCACGCGCGGCCGTGGCGGCCATGCCGTGAGCTCGGGTGCGCCGGTGAGGTCATGGTGCTAAACCTACCTCCTGCGTGGGACAGACTTTCAGTTGTTGAAGTTGTGTCGCGCACCTGCTCACTGAGCACGCCTAGGGTGTGTTGTTGAACGCTAAGCGGGGTTCGGCGGCGAGTCTTGATTCGTGTCGCGTGATGTGATTTCTGATGAGGCTTGGGCTGTGATCGGTCCGCTGTTTCCAGCGGCGAAGGTGACGGGTCGTCCGCCGGTAGACCGACGCACGGTGGTTGAGGCGACTGCGTGGCGGTTCCGGACCGGGGCGCCGTGGCGGGATGTGCTGGAGCGGTTCGGAAACTGGAACACGATCTACAAGAACTTCGACCGGTGGGCGAAGGCCGGCGTCTGGGTGCAGGTGCTTGAGCGTGTTCAGTCGCTGGCGGACGCGGATGGTGAGCTCGACTGGGTCGTGTCGGTGGACTCGACGATCGCGCATGGGCATCAGCATGGCGCGACGTTGTCGCGCCATGCTGGGGGCTCTATCGAATTACAAGAATCCGGGCGAGCCGGAACCACCTGATCACGGAATAGGCCGATCAGGGGGCGGTTTGACGACGAAGGTCCATCTCGTCGCTGACGCTCGGGGCCGTGCTCTGTCGATGGCGATCACGGGCGGGAACGTCAACGACACCACCATGATGACGACCGTGGTCGGCGCGATCCGCGTCCCACGGCTGCAGGGCGGCAGGGCCAGATCACGTCCGGATCGAGTGATGGCCGACAAGGGCTATCCATCGAAAGCGAACCGCGCGTGGCTACGCCGACGCGGGATCGCCGCCACGATCCCGGAACGCGACGATCAGATCGCCCACCGTCGTAAGCGGCCCGGTCGCCCGATCGACTTCGGCGCCGCCGCTATCGCGGTCAAAACGTCGTCGAGCGGTGCTTCAACCAGCTCAAGCAATGGCGTGGCATCGCGATGCGCTCAGACAAAACCGCCCGCAGCTATCACGCTGGAATCTGCCTGGCTGCCACCCTTCACTGGCTGAATACCAGCTTTAGCAACACGACCTAGCTGCCCAACTCGCTTTCGGCCACGGAAGTGTCGCGATCGCCGGCTTCCTCGGGGAAGAGGCTGTGAATCTTTCCACCCGACAAATACATGAGCGAATGATTGAGAACCGTGCCGGAAAACGTGCCGTCGGGGTCCTCGTTGAGGAAAAACACCCAGGCATCCGGCTGGATTGTTTCGTTCAGCGATTCGCTCGCGGGATCGCTGCCAAAATTATGCGTGACGAGGGTGGCAGGGTCTTCGGAGCGAGGGTCGGGCGGTGCAGATTCATACCCCTTTCCAAGCCAGAAGTCCGTTGATTTCTCAGTGAATACTTCGTCGTAGATTCCCGCCCGATCGACTTCGGCGATGAAGTCACCAAGGCTCATCGTTCCACCGAGCAACGAGACCTTGATCTGTTGGCCGGGGGCGATGTCACCCTTGTACGTCTTTGCCACGTCTATGACGTATGTGGTGTTGATGAAACCTTGGTCATCGACCCATGACGATTGAACCTCACTCACGCTGCCGGATACGACTGTCGAGGATGCCTCGAAAACCACGGTCGGATCAGAGACATCGATTGCCCAATCGAAGAACACAGCCATGGCGGGAGATTCAGCTGTGTCGACCATGGGGCGTTGCGACTGAGGGGTCTCGGTGGAGCTTGCCGCAGAGGAGGCCCCGCCAGGAGATGTTGCCTGGGTACCGCACCCGGCAATCAGTCCGATTGCGGTTGCTGCGAGCATGATGCGGAAGAGAGCTTTACTGTTCATGGTGTCACCAACGTTGTCGGAGAGAATTGTTGTCTTCGCAAGTGGGGCCGATGACAGTGCGATTTGGTTGGCTAGCCATGACGGTGTCATTGGCTTGATAGTGGGCCAAACCGAGCACATGGCCAATCTCATGGCTGGCTACGGTTCGCTTGGAGCCGACGCCATTCGTGAGATGCCTCGTTTCCATCTGGTGACGGTTGTACTTCAGCTTCGTCCAGTCGTAGTACCCAGTGTCGGGATGAAACTCTGTATCTCCCAGGCTCCAACGGTGCGCCGTTACGTATGCGTTTGTGTACTCATAAGTGGATGACATGTACTCTGCGTACACGTCCATCTCAGAGGAAGCGTTACTACCGTCGTAGTAATAAGAGAATCCGTTTCCTGGTTTGCAGAGCGGACTGGTTGCAAGCGGAGATCCGTCTTTGCGCGGGTCATACCACGCGGAGATACCCATGTCAGTAGCGGTGTTGTAGCCACTCGTGTATAGGGACGGCGAGTACCAATAGTGCAATGTGTTGTTGCCACTGATGCGATAGTTGAACTGGTAGCCGTAACCGTTCCAATACGCCGCGTGAGCCATCGGAGCGAAGATCGCGGCCCCACCAATAACAAGCGCTCCCAAAGTAAGCGCCCGTGACTTTCGCTTCCACCATGCCGGTTGCTTCACAACGACCTCCCGAGTCTCAATCAGGCAGTAACCATTTACCGCTACTGGATTGACATCGGGAAACATCCCAGTGAGCAAGAGTGTAGGTTCGGCGCAGACAGGCTGTCAATGGTGCGATCGAGTTCCGGAAAGATGTTCTGGAACGGCAGCGTCTGTCCCTACTGAACACGTTCGCATGGCCGTGGAGTTCTCTCGTCGTGAGTGCTCGCTTCCTGCGTCGTTACCGAACTGTAAAGTATGCTTCAGGTGCAGGTTGAACCATTGCTCACGCGAAGACGAAGGCCTGCGGAGGGGGAACACATGACGCAACGCATTCTGGTCGTTGACGATGACTCTGCGCTGTCAGAGATGATCGGCATCGTGCTGCGAACCGAAGGGTTCGAGCCGATCTTCTGCGCGGATGGCTCAGCTGCCCTCGATGCGTGGCGCGAAAAGCGCCCAGATCTCGTTCTGCTTGACGTCATGCTGCCCGGTGCCTCGGGGATTCAGATCTGCTCGGCGATCCGGGAAGAATCCGGCGTGCCCATCATCATGCTCACGGCTCGCGGTGAGACGGAAGACGTTGTGCGCGGTCTTGAGGCCGGGGCAGATGACTACATCGTGAAGCCTTTCAACCCGCAAGAGCTTGTCGCGCGCATCCGTGCTCGTCTTCGCCCTGCCGGCGGTGATGAGACGACGCATTTGCGTGTTGGCGACCTTCTCATTGACGTGGAGGGTCACGAGGTGCGCCGCGGCGACACGGTCATTTCGCTCACGCCTCTTGAATTCCAACTGCTCGTCGCACTCGCCTCGAAGCCGCAACAGGTCTTCTCGCGCGAAATGCTGCTTGAACAGGTGTGGGGCTACCAGTACAAGGCAGACACTCGACTCGTGAACGTGCACGTACAACGACTGCGTGCGAAGGTCGAGCTCGACCCCGACAACCCGCGCGTAGTCACGACCGTACGCGGGGTGGGCTACCGTGCCGGAAGCATCACCTGACACGCGGCCCAAAACGCGAGCGGGGCGCTGGTGGCACGACAACATCAGCGTTGTATGGCGCCGCTCGCTGCGTTTTCGCACGCTCGCGGTCGCGCTCCTGCTGACGCTCGCCGCCGTCACGATTACCTTCACCCTCATTGCGGTGGTGCTGCAGAATCAGATGTTTGATTCACGCCGCACGCAGGTGCTCTACGATGCGCAGCGCGCCGTGACGACCGCCCAGCAAACGCTCGATGCTTCGGATGCGCGCGGCGACAACGAGGCGCTCCAGGCCGTCATGAAGAACGCACGCGACGATATCGGCAGTGCCTCGCTTTCGAGTCGAATCGCCGTGCTTCGCGTGCAAAGCGATAGCCCCGACGGACCGCAGGACTACACGACGTTCTCGCCCATGCTCATCTCGAGCGAGCTGCGCGCCCAGGTCGCCGCTGAGCCGACGCAGCAGTGGTGGCAGTCGGTTGCGCTTCAGTCGCCCGATGGAAAACGGGCACCGGCCATCATCGCGGGGCAGACGCTCACAGTGCCCGATGTGGGCCTCTACGGTGTCTACATCGCTTACGACCTCTCGGATGTGCAGCAGACACTCGATGCCGTGCTGGGTGCGCTCTGGCTTGCAGGCATCGTGCTCGTGGCGCTCATCGGCGTTATCGGATGGATCGTCTTGCGTTCCATTGCGGAGCCCGTCATTCAGGCGGCCGAAACGAGTTCGCGGCTCGCGGCGGGTGATTTCGATGTTCGGCTGGATGCCGAGGGCGAAGATGAGATCGCGACCCTTGCACGCTCGTTCAACGCTATGGCCGACGGTATTCAAGAGCGCATTGCTGAGCTGCACGGCCTCTCTCAGGTGCAGCAGCGCTTCGTTTCGGATGTCTCGCACGAGCTGCGCACCCCGCTCACGACGATTCGCCTTGCCTCGAGCGTGCTCAACGATCAGAAAGACGGCTTCGACCCCGTTGCCGCGCGTTCCGCCGAACTCTTGCACGCCCAGGTCGAGCGATTCGATCTGTTGCTCAACGACCTGCTCGAGATCAGTCGTTACGACGCCGGTTCGGTGCAACTCGAGTTGGAGCCGACCTCCCTTGCGCAACTCGTCGAGTCGATCGTGGAAGAGCTCCGACCGCTTGCAACACAGCACAACACGGAGTTGGTTTTTGATGCGCCCGGCGGGCACACGCTCGTGGATATAGACCCTCGGCGCATCCGTCGAATCGTGCGAAACCTCATCGGGAACGCGATCGAACACGGCGAACACAAACCTGTCACGGTCACGGTTGATTCAACGCGTTCCCACGTCGCGGTCGGAGTTCGCGATTCGGGTATAGGCATGGCCCCGGAGGATGCTGAGCGCGTCTTTGACCGGTTCTGGCGGGCAGACCCCTCGCGAGCACGGACGATCGGCGGCACAGGGCTTGGGCTCGCAATCGCACAGGGCGATGCGCGCTTGCATGGCGGCACGATATCCGTGTGGTCGGAACTCGGTGAAGGCTCCAACTTTGTTCTCGAGCTTCCCCGGCGCGGTGACGAAACCGAGGCCGAGGCCTTGACGCGCCCCATCGCGATTGACCCACCCGCTCGCGACCCGAAGCAGGGAGCTGATCATGAGTGAAAGGCGCATGGTGCGCATCCGTCGTGCCGTCCTTGCGATCGCAACGGCACTCGCGCTCGCGGCCTGCGGGTCGATCCCGCAAAGCGGCCCCGTTTCGGCTGGTGTTGCCGCGACAGACACATGGTCGAACGTTGAGGGCCAGTTCCTTCCGGGCGGCCCTACGAAGGGCGCCGACCCCATCGGTGTTGTGGAAGGTTTCATCGGAGCGGCGACCTCACCGGCTTCAGAGTGGGCCGTTGCCCACCAGTTCCTGCACCCACAGTTCAAAGATCGGTGGAAGCCCGAACAGGCCGTGACAGTGGACGAGTCGCCCGGCTCGCGGGTCTTCCGGATTCGAGAGGTCGGTACGGAATGGCCGAGCGAAGACGCGCCCGCAAGCGGTATTCCAGCACTCAACCCCAGCGCCGAGTACGAGGTTGAGGTGCAGCTGGCCCAGGTTGGTAGCGTTGACGAGCACGGCGTCTATTCCGCTGTCGAGGGCCCTGCGCTCCAGAGCTATCGAGTACGGCAAGATGCCGAGGGCCAGTGGCGTATCTCGGAAGCCCCCGAGGGCGTCGTGATCGATGAGGTTACGTTCAACCTTGTCTATACGGCGCATCAGTTGTATTTCTACGACCGCACATGGGCGCATCTCGTACCCGATGTGCGGTGGTACCCGACCGATGCCAGCGACGCGACCCGTATTACGGATGCCCTTATGGCGGGGCAACCCGCCGCCTGGATGCTCGGCAGCGTGCGTACGGCCTTTGGGCCAAACTCGATCCTTGCCTCGCGTCCGATCGAGGTTGACGGCGGTGAAGCAACCGTTGAACTCGCCCCCACGGCACGCGCAATGTCGTCGCTCGAACTGGATCGGATGCGCACGCAACTCGAGGCGAGCCTGGCAGCCCTACAAATCTCTCGCGTGCGCTTCACCATCAACGGGCAAGATCTTGGCGCGGGGGAATACCCCGTGAGCCCCATTGCCTCGGACGGTCGACTCGTGGGGCTGACGGAAAAGGGCTTCGGTGTCGTCTCGGGCGGCAACGTTGAGGGGATTGCCGGTGTGAGTGACACGGTCGACGCGCTGGGCGACGACCTTGTGGCGATTGACGTCTCGCTTTCGGGCCAACGGGCAGCCGTGCTCTTGCAATCGGGCGAAGTGCAGTCGATCTCGACCAACATCGCCCTGCCGCTCGATTCGCGGCCAGGCCTGCTTGCACCCTCACTCGACGCGAGCGGATACGTGTGGACGGTTCCCGGCAATCGTCCCGGCGAAGTGCACGTGCGTTCCTACACGGGTGAGCACGTGCTCGATGTCAATGCGTTTGCGGATGCGCGCGCCATCCGATCGCTGCAGATCTCGCCCGACGCAACCAAGCTCGCGGCCGTCGTGACCACGACGGTCGGTGAGACAACGATCGAACAACTCGTCGTCGCGGCGATCTTGCGCGACGAGAGCGGGTTGCCGACGAGTGTTGGTGTTCCCCAGGTGCTCGCAGATATCAATGGCGAGAGCATCGACATGGTGTGGAGTGGGCCGCTCGCGATCATCGTGCTCAAACGCGAGGGCGAGCAGCTGCGTTTGCTTGAGCAACTCATCGGGGCGCCGGGTTCGATCATTTCGGCGCCCGCCGGTGCGGTTGCCCTCCAAGACACGGGTGCACCCGTCGTATTCGAGCCCGGGGTCAGCACGGGTGTTTCCGTCCGCGTCCTGACGGAGACAGGCAGCGTCCTGACCAAACGTGGGTCGAGTTGGCACTCGCCAGAGAGCGGCATTCTGCTCTTCGCGCGCCACTCATCGGGGAACTAACTTCGCGAGAGTGCTCGCGCCTACAGGCACGCGATCGGGTGAACTTTCCACATTCCGCACTTGCACGGCGTTGTGTCTTGACGGCTCTGGCACGGTGAAGGCATGACGGTGCTGCGTGATTCGCTGACTGGCGCGCTCGCCTTCGTGCTGGGTGAACGATGCGTGGGGTGCGATGGGCCCCTGGGGAGTATGTGCGAACCCTGCATCGCCTCGTTCTCGGCTGTGAACGCGCCCGCGACTCCGCGTGGCCTTTCGGTTGTGAGCGCCGTGAGCTATCGCGATGTGGCGGCGCGCGGCATCCGCTCGCTCAAGGCAGGTCGCACGAGCCTCGCCCGTTCTTTTGCTCCAGTCATCGACGGGGCAATTGCGCGCGCTGACCCGACGGGAACGGTAGCGATCGTGCCCGTGCCGACCTCTGCGCGGTCGTACCGAAAGCGCGGGTTTCGCGTGCCGGAGACGCTGCTTCGTGCCGCGCACATGCCCGCCTATCGGGCGCTCGCGACGTGGGGTCGGCCGCTTGACCAACGCGGGCTCTCGATGGAAGAACGAGCCATCAATGTTGCGGGTTCCATGCGGATGCGTCGAGGCGTTGTCGCGCCCCAAACGGCGCTCGTTTTCGACGACGTATACACGACGGGAGCCACGCTCGACGAGGCTGCACGCGTGCTCATGCGCCACGGCTGCCAGGTCGTCGGAGCCGTCACGCTCGCCCACACGCCGCGGCGATGAGCGCCTCTGAGGAGCGATTCTCGCGGCAGAAAAACGAGGGCGAACAATTCCGTCGATCGCCTGGTGACTTTTGCTCCGCCGACCGGTACGGTTGAGTCACAACACGCGGCTCAGCCCGCACCGGGCAGCCGGTACGAGGAGGTAGCAATGGACACAAACATCGTCGGCGTTGGCGTTGGAATCTCAGATCGATTCCGCTCCGTCGTAGAAGAGAAAGAGCCGCGAATTGAGGCTCTCGCACCCAAAGCCCAACGCCTCGACGTCAAGGTCACACAGCGGAACTACCGCAATGGCAATGCCGCTGAAGAGACCGTTGAACTCACCCTCTCGGGCAAAGGTCCCGTGGTTCGCGCAGAGGCAAGTAACGCCGACAAGTTCACGGCGCTCGATCAGGCGGTCGACAAGCTGTGCGAACAATTGCGTCGCGCAAAAGACAAGCGTGTCGATGCCCGCAAGCACCCGCACGGTGCACACTTCGAGAAGAGCACTGGCTCACTCGCCGGCGTCGATGTGCAGCCCGCCTCGGTTGAGATACTTCAGGCAGTTGCCACGGGAACCATCCCCACTGTCGATGCGGCAGAGGACGATGCGCCGTACAGCCCTGTCGTCATCCGCGAGAAGCAGTTTGAGCCCGAGTGGATGACGGTCGATGAGGCCGTTGATCGCATGGAGCTCGTCGGCCACGACTTCTTCTTGTTCATCAACTCGGCGACCGACCAGCCAAGCGTCGTCTACCGCCGCAAGGGCTGGGACTACGGTGTCATCTCGCTCACGACCGAGGCACCGCCCGCCGCGGTCGCCTAACCACGCCCCCTTCGCCCAGGTGCGCCCTTCGACGGTTCACCTGGGCGAAGCGCCGTAGGAGGCCGCACCTGGGCGCAGCACATTCCGCCCAGGTGCGGCCAAATACCGTTTCGCACGACTCAAACCGTCGTACGCCGCACCTGGAGCGGATGCTTCAGTCGAAAATGCCGCCGAGGATCGAGCCGATCACGAGGCCGCCGAGCAGGCCGTCCATTCCGCCGCCTGCGCTTCGGCCACCGCCGCGGCCACCCCACGGATCTTGTGGCGGGCGTGAGGAATCGATGTCACGTTGGGCCGCCTGAAGGGCTTCCGAGGCGAGCTGTGCGACGCGGCGCGCTTGCGTCAGCGCTTGTTGACGCGTGTCTTCGTCGGCTGCGAGTGTCGCAAGCTCGGTGTGCAAACGTTCGGCCTCGGCAAGTCGCGTGCGAGCATCGGCTCCGATCCAGCCACGGTGCCCGGCGATGAGTGAGCGGGCGATACCAATCTGGCGATCAGCATCCGAAATGGCGTGCTGTACGTGTGCGAGCGGCGGTGGCGGGTTCTCGGCGCGGTGCCGAGCCTTCGCGACGGCCTCATCCAGGGCAGAGTTTGCCGCGCGCAGTTCGCTGAGCGCCGTAAACGGATCGGTGCCTTGGGCGCCAACAGGGATCCCACGCAGAGCAACCTCGAGCGTTGCCGCCGCCGAGGTGACCTCGGGAGTTTGTGGTGCGCTGCGGGCCGTGATCAAGTCATCACGCGAATCCTGCACAACCTCGGCGAGGGTAGATTCGGCGCGCAGCGCCTCGATCTCGAAATCCTCAACCGAATCGAGGATGACGCCAGCGCGCCGTACCGCCTCTGTTGCGGTTTCCAGAGCGAGGTTTGCTTCTTCGCGCTGCCCCTGTTCCCGGCGGCGGTCGAAAACATCCGCTCCATGCTCGGCGAAGTTCAGCAGCTGGGTTGCCTCATCTGAGCCCTGACCAATCGTGCGGAGGGCTTCGGGGGAGTAGCGCGCCTGCAGACGCGTAATGGTCGATTCAGCGTCGGGGATTCGACCTCGAAGACGCACGACATCACGGCGAACCTGCTCGACAATTTGCGGAGCCTCGCGAACTCGCTGGACCGCATCGGCTAGCTCACTCGTCTTGGCATCGAGCAGATCCTCGGCCCAGTCGCACAGCTGAGTGATGCGTGCGTTGCGCGTGCGCAGTTCTTCTTCGGTGTCGGGGATTTCATCGTGATTGAGTTGGTGCAGCTCAAAGGCCTCACGCAGATGGGTTCGCACACTCTCGAGCGCAGCACGCAGATCTTTCGTGCGTTCGCTGCCGAGCTCAACTTCGGCGAAGACGAGTTCGTCGTTTGCCGTGCGGATGCGTTCGTCGGCCGCGACAATCGCCGCTTCTGCCTTCTGCGCGAGCACAGCATCGTGTTCGGCTTGCGCCTGCTTTTCTTTTGAGCGTTTTCCCCAGAACCCGGCCATGGCTCGATCCTACGTTGCCGTTGCTTTCGCCGCGCCGTCGTTCGCCCCAAGCGAGCACAGGTGGCGCAGAGCCCGCTGTCACGTTCTGACAAGGTACGCGCAGGTAACATTGCTCATACTGCCGCGTGCCTGCAAAGCACGCGCTGCCTGATGAATAGGAAGAAGTATTTCGTGGCGAATCCGTTCGAGAAGCTGTTGCGTGCCGGTGAAGGCCGCACACTGCGCCGCCTAGGCCAGATCAGCAAGGCCGTCAATGCCCTTGAGTCTGACTTCGAGAAGCTGAGCGACGAACAACTGCGTCACATCACGGGCGAGTTCAAGAAGCGCTACGAGGCGGGCGAGAATCTCGACGACCTCATGCCTGAAGCCTTCGCCGCTGTGCGTGAGGCGGCCAAGCGCACGCTCGGTATGCGCCCCTACGACGTTCAGGTCATGGGTGGTGCCGCTCTGCACCTCGGGAACATTGCTGAGATGAAGACCGGTGAGGGTAAGACCCTCACGGCCGCGCTTCCGCTTTACCTCAACGCGCTTGCAGGCAAGGGTGCGCACCTCGTGACGGTCAACGACTACCTCGCGGGCTACCAGGCTGAGCTCATGGGCCGTGTCTACCGCGCGCTCGGCATGACGACGGGAACGATCCTTGAGGGTCAGCAGCCTGCGGATCGCCGTGAGCAGTACAACGCCGACATCACTTACGGCACGAACAACCAATTCGGCTTCGACTACTTGCGCGACAACATGGCGTGGCGCGGTGAAGATCTCGTACAGCGTGGCCACTTCTTCGCGATCGTCGATGAGGTCGACTCGATTCTGGTTGACGAGGCTCGGACGCCGCTCATCATCTCGGGCCCCTCGTCGGGCGACGCAAACCGTTGGTTCACCGAATTCGCCAAGATCGCGCAGACCCTCGTCGAGGGCGAAGACTACGAGGTCGACGAGGGGCCCGAAGCCTGGCTCTCGCGCCCCGACCGCGATCTGGCCGAGCGGATCGCGAGGCAGGTAAAGGAATGGGTCGATCCGCATGGACCCGGTTTCGGCCTGGCCAAA
>CAYNTU010000017.1:48786-55708 GCA_964400205.1 uncultured Microbacterium sp. | reverse complement strand
TCTACGTCATGCACGTGCTCTCGACGGCGCTCTTCGACCGCCCGGCCTACACGAACGTCGTGAGCCACGGCATCGTGCTCGGCAGCGACGGGCAGAAGATGTCGAAGTCGCTGCGCAACTACCCGAACGTGAGCGAGGTCTTCGACCGCGACGGTTCCGACGCGATGCGCTGGTTCCTCATGTCGTCTTCCGTGCTGCGCGGTGGCAACATCTCGGTCACCGAGGAGGGTATCCGTGCAGGTGTTCGCGAGTTCCTGCTGCCCTTGTGGAGCTCGTACTACTTCTTCGCGACCTACGCCAATGTTGCGCAGGAGGGCGGCTACGAGGCGCAGTGGCGCACGGATTCGAAAGACCCGCTTGATCGCTACATCCTCGCCCGCACCGGCGAGCTTGTCGACGCTGTTGCCGCCGACCTTCAGGGTCTCGACTCGACGACCGCTGCTGAGCGCCTGCGAGACTTCGCCGACGTGCTGACGAACTGGTATATCCGTCGTTCACGCGACCGCTTCTGGGAGGGCACGGCCGAGAGCACGGATTCCTTCGACACGCTCTATACCGTGCTCGAAACCCTGTGCCGTGTTGCCGCGCCCATGATCCCGCTCGTCTCTGAGCGCGTGTGGCAGGGGCTGACAGGCGAGCGCAGCGTGCACCTCACGGATTGGCCGAGCGCCAAGAAATTCCCCAAGGCAACGAAGCAGACCGTTGCGATGGACGAGGTTCGCAAGCTCTCGAGCGTGGGCAACGCCTTGCGCAAGAAGGAAGGGCTGCGCGTTCGCCTTCCGCTGCAGAAGCTCACGGTCATCACTCCCGATGCCAAATCGCTCGGGGAGTTCAGCGGTATTTTGAGCGATGAACTCAACGTCAAAGAGGTCGAGATCGCGCCGTTGACGGATGCATCCGCTGCTGAATACGGCGTGACACACCGCCTCTCGGTCAACGCACGCGCTGCCGGCCCTCGCCTGGGCAAAGAGGTACAGAAGGCTATCGTCGCCGCCAAGAACGGTGACTGGTCGGAGCAGGATGGCGTTGTCACGGCCGGCGGCATCGAGCTCGAGCCTCAGGAGTACGAACTCGTGCTTGAGACAGCGGGTCGCCCGGAGGGCGAAGCGCTCGCTGTCGTGCCCGGTGGCGGTTTCGTCATCCTCGACACGACCATGACGCCCGAGCTGGAAGCAGAAGGCATCGCGCGCGACGCCATCCGTGCCGTACAAGAAGCACGCAAGAACGCTGGGCTCGAAGTCAGCGACCGCATTGTGCTCGCGCTCAATGTTGAAACGCCCTACGTCAAGGCGCTCGAATCGCACGCTGATCTCATTGCTGCTGAGACGCTCGCGACCGACTTTGCGGTCAAGGCGGCTGATGGTCTCGACGCCGTCATCAAACAGTTCACGGGCACGCAGACAGTTGCGCCCAAGGTCTTCGTGAGCGGCAGTGAGGTTCTCGGCACCGAGAAAGCACCGCTCGTGATTACGATCGATGCGATGGGTGAGAGCGAATGAGCCAACGAGAGCGCGCCGACGCCGTCTACGAGGCGCTCCTCGAGCGCGCGGGCGAACGCTGGGTGCAGCCCCGCAAAGAGCGTGTTGGGCGCCTGCTCGACTACCTCGGTGACCCGCAAAAGACGTGTCGCGTCATCCACATCACGGGCACGAACGGCAAGACCTCGACTGCGCGCATGACCGAGTCCCTCCTGCGGGCGCACGACCTGCGCACGGGGCTCTTCACGAGCCCGCACCTGGAGCGGTTCACCGAGCGCATTCAGATCGATGGCGAACCGATCAGTGATCGCGCCGTCGCCGACGCGTGGGAAGAAATGCTGCCTTTCGTCGGGATTGTCGATGCAGAACTTGAGGCGGATGGCCAAGAGCCACTGACCTTCTTTGAACTGCTCGTTGTGCTCGCATTCGTCGCGTTCGCGGAAGCACCCATCGATGTGCTCGTACTCGAAGTCGGGATGGGTGGCTCGTGGGATGCGACGAACACCGCTGACGGTGACGTCGCCGTGTTCACACCCATCGGGCTTGACCACACGGATCGGCTGGGTGAAACGGTCGCTGAAATCGCGACCGTCAAGTCGGGCATCATCAAGCCCGGTGCGGGGGTCGTCTCTGCGGCGCAGGAACCCGAAGTAGAAGCCGTTTTGCGCGAAGCTGCCGCGGCGGCGGATGCCACGATCGCCTTCGAGGGTCAAGACTTCACCGTGAGTGAGCACAAGCTCGCCGTCGGCGGGCAGCTCGTTACGATCAAGGGTGTCGCTGGCACGTACACCGATGAGTATCTGCCGTTCTACGGCGCCCACCAGGGCAAAAACGCAGCGCTTGCCGTTGCGGCCGTCGAGACGCTCATCGGTGGTGGCACACAAGCCATCACGGGAGAGGTCATTGCGCAGGGTCTGCAGGAATCGACCTCGCCCGGTCGTCTGCAGCTCATCGGGATCGCGCCGACCGTGATCGTTGATGCGGCGCATAACCCGCACGGTGCGGCATCCGTTGTTGCTGCGCTGGGGGAGAGCTTTGACTTCGACGAGTGGGGGCTCGTGCTCGGAGTACTCGCCGACAAAGACGCGGCGGGCATCGTCGACGTTCTCGCTCCCGAGGCGGCGCACATCTTCACAACGACGCCCAACTCGCCACGGGCACTCGATGCCGATTCGCTGGCAGACCTCGTCGAAGCGACGGGTCGACGGGCAACCGTCACCTCCTCATTGAGCGAAGCGGCGGATGCGGCGCGCGAGTGGGCAGCGACATCCGATCGTCGCGCCGTGCTCATCACCGGCAGCGTGCTGCTCGCTGGCGAAGCACTGACGCTCGCGCGCGAAGAAAACTGGAAGGCCGGGTTTGACGCATGAGCGAAGGTGCAAAGCGCGGATCATTGACCGCCAAACTCGGCTCCATTGTCCTGGGACTTGAAGCACTCATTGTGTTTCTCGCAGGTCTCACGATCTATGGCCTTGATGCGACACCGGGCAACCTGCCGGCGTGGTGGGGTGTTGTGTGGGGCATCGTCATGATGCTGCTCATGATCTTCACGGCAGGCCTCTTCCACCGCAACGAGAAGGCCGCGATTTGGCTAGGCTCGATACTGCAGGGTGTCGTCGCACTCGCTGGTTTTCTTGTACCGGCGATCTTCCTCGTGACCCTCATCCTCGGTGGCATGTGGTGGTACTGCATGGCGACCGGGCAACGACTTGACCGCGCCGATGAATCGCGCGCAACGAACTGACGGAGAATCATGACCGCTGTTGAAGAAACGCTCATCCTTGTCAAGCCTGACGGTGTGGCACGTGGCCTGACGGGCGAGATTCTGCGTCGCGTTGAGGCGAAGGGTTACGTCATCACTGACTTGCGCATGGTGCAGCCAGACCGTGAGCTGCTCGCGAAGCACTACGAAGAGCACGAGGGCAAGCCCTTCTACGAACCGCTGCTCGGCTTCATGAGCTCGGGGCCGATCGTCGCTGTGCGCGTGCAGGGCCAGCGCGTTATCGAAGGGTTCCGCTCGCTCGCGGGCGCTACTGACCCGACGGTTGCTGCTCCCGGCACCATCCGTGGCGACCTTGGCCGTGACTGGGGCAAGCCCGTCATCGAGAACCTCGTGCACGGCTCGGATTCAACCCTTTCTGCTGAGCGCGAGCTCGCGATCTGGTTCGCATAGCGCGAGTGATCTGCACGACGGGAGTCGATGTCGCATGATTTCGACTCCCGTTCTCCATTTCGCTCCCCCTGCAGCCGCCAGCTTATGCGAAGGTGAACCATGCGAATCGCGGTGATCGGCGCTGGCATCGGGGGCCTCACGGTTGCTGGGGCACTGGCGAACGACGGCCACGACGTCACGGTCTTTGAGCAGCGCCCGGCGGCGGCGACGACCGGTACAGGGCTCACGCTCTTTGGCAACGCCATGGGCGCACTCGACGCGGTTGGGCTCGGAGACCGGATCCGTGCGGTCAGCAGCGACGACATCGCTGCGATGCGTGCGGGCCAGCAGGTACCGAACGGTGACTGCCTCATTGAGATGCCCAGTGCGCTCGTCCCGAGCATTCGAAGTGTGTTGCGCGCGGATCTCCACGACGCCCTGCTGCAGGCGTTGCCGAGCGGCACGGTGCGCTTTGGTTGTCAGGCTGAGGTTTCGGCGGATGGCGCACCGACGATCACGGTCGATCGTGAACCCGAGACCTTTGACCTCGTGATCGCGGCCGACGGGCTCCGCAGCTCTGCGCGCAGCGCCCTTGGGCTCGATCGAGGCATCCGCTACGCAGGATTCACGGCGTGGCGGGGTGTCGCGACGAAGCCCGTTTCGGTGGGTGTCGCGGGTGAGACCTGGGGGAGCGGCCAGATCTTTGGCGTCACACCCGTACCTGGCGGCAAGATCAACTGGTTTGCTACCGAATCACGAGCGGCGGGCGTGAGCGAGCCTGATGAGTACCGTGCCGTGCGCGATCGTTTTGGGTCGTGGCACGCACCCATTGCCGCAATCATCGAAGCAACACCGCCTGAGGATGTCTTGCGGCACGACGTTTACGACCTCGCCGAGCTCCCGGCAACGTTCGTCAAGGGGCGAACTGTTTTACTTGGCGACGCTGCACACGCCATGACACCAAACCTTGGGCAAGGGGCGGGGCAGGGGATCGAAGATGCCGCGACGCTGACAATTCTGCTTCGCACGGAAGATCTCGATGCCGCGCTCTCGCGCTACAGCGAGGTGCGCAGGTCCCGCACGAAGGTTGTTTGGCAGCGTTCGCGCCTCATGGCACGCGTCGCGCAGGCATCCAACCCGCTTGCGGTGCGCGCCCGCAATGCGTTCCTCCGCGCGACACCACCCAGCACAGTGAGCCGCGGCGCAAATGCCCTCGCCCAGTGGCATCCGCCCGTGTGACGCATCCACTCCCACCTGCGAGAGCTACCCCGAATGCGGGAGCCACGCGAGCCAATAATGGTTCCCGAACTCCAGATCGCTCCCGATGTCGGGGCACAAAAGACTGAACGCACAGCGCCAATGTCGCTGAAGTTGATCACAATCGCCCTGGCAAAGGCACGCGAGGCGAGGCAATTTGCCACGCTCGGACCATGTACACGATCACCTTACACATGTCAGCCCACGCACCCATCGCCCGAGTTGTGACCCAAGCAAGGTTGTGGCGCACTGGGCAAAGCCTGTTGTACCGCGGCATCCGCCTGCCCGCGCGGGGGAGCGATCTAGCGTACGGGAGCCAGACTCAACGAAAACAGGTCCCGGAATCGGGAAATCTCCCGCATGCCCGGTTTAGACGAGAGTCGAGATCCAGTCGAGCTTGAGTTGGGCGACGAGCGCGACGATCGCGTAGCTGATGATCGTCAGCAGGATGATCCACGGCTTCATCTTGTGGCCGAGGCTCTTTAGGCCGTGGCCGAACGTGCCGTTGCCGAGGAGGTGTTGGAGTGTCGCCCAGAAGGTCGGAATCACGACCGCCCAGGTGACCATGCACCACGGGCACAGGGTGTGCAGGCTGAAAATGCTCTGGTACTGCAACCAGAGCACAAAGCCCTGGGCAAAGAGGATGCCGGCACCGAAGGCGAGCCAGAACCATTTTTTGAAATGTGCGCCGGCGAGAATCGCGAAGCCAACAACAATGGGCGCAACCCAGCCCGCGAGCCCGATGATGGGGTTGGGGAAACCGAAAACGGAACCCTGCCAGGAGCCAAGGTTCTCGCCACACTGCACGAGCACGCTGAAGTCGCAGGACGCTTTGTGGTTTGGATCTGCGGCCTGAGCGAGCTTCTCGATCGTCAAAGCGAATGCGGCGTACCACCCGACGACACCGGCGATGATCAACCAAATCGCGTACAGCGACGACCGCGGCTCGTCGGCCCGCCTGAGTTCGTGTTGCTCAGCCTTTGACAGTGTCGATTCTTCGGCATCCATGACTCAATTATCGCGGTGCCGCCAATGTGTGCGCCGTTTTTATCGCGACGATGCTGACGAGCGAGCGGCTTCGTGCGATAATGAACAAAGCGTTTCCCGTCGGCACGACCGGTGGACGAGCGCGAAAGACTTTTTCGGCGTCAGCCACCAGAGCCCAGTGTGAGCTCAACCGGTAACGCCACACCACAATTTGTAGCCGCTCTTGTTTTCGAAACGGCAGCGACTACGACAGATTTTCCAGACGCACACAGTGTGTCTGCAAGGAGTACGCCAGCGATGGCCGATGAAAATGAAGAACCAGGCGACAACACTTTCGACAACTTCGCACCAGAAGTAGATACGCCGCAAGGCGAGGTGTTCGTCGAACCCGAAACAGCCGTCGAGGTCACAGAAGCGGATGCCGCTGCTCCCGAGGCGCTCGAAGCACCCGAGGTGACGGCAACAGAGATCGTTGAGGTGGCGGAAGCATCCGCTCAACGTAGGGTGTCTGAAGCTGAGTCGACCGAACCCGAGGTTGTCGAGCCGGTCGTGAAGACAGACCCGCTGAACCCCGTTGCATTGGGCCTCATTCCTGAGGTGTTCGTCTCGCGGGTTTCGACGCAGTTACACTTCTACGCCCCCGACATCACGGCATTGCCGCCTCTCGCCCCGGCGCGCGCTGACCGCCAACGTCAGGCGAACGGAAACGGCGCCAAAAAGACACAGCGTGTTGTTGAGGTCGTTACCGAACCCCAGCGGATCTCGGGCTCGACACGCCTGGAAGCAAAGAAGCAGCGCCGCCGCGATGGCCGTGAAGCTGGTCGTCGCCGCCCCGTTGTGACCGAGGCAGAGTTCCTCGCGCGCCGCGAGGCTGTCGACCGCCAGATGGTCGTGCGCTCGCGCGACAACCGCACGCAGATCGCCGTGCTGGAAGACAACGTGCTCGTTGAGCACTATGTGGCCCGCAACCAAGAGGCCTCGCTCATCGGCAACGTCTACCTCGGTCGCGTGCAGAACGTGCTACCGAGCATGGAGGCGGCCTTCGTCG
>CAYNTU010000017.1:0-48776 GCA_964400205.1 uncultured Microbacterium sp. | reverse complement strand
TGACTGGGACGGTGTTGAGACCGGTGGTCAGCCGCGCCGCATCGAGCTCGCGCTCAAGCCCGGCGACAAGGTGCTCGTGCAGGTCACGAAAGACCCCGTCGGCCACAAGGGTGCTCGTCTGACGAGCCAGATTTCGCTTCCGGGTCGCTACCTCGTGTACGTACCGGGCGGCTCGATGAACGGCATTTCACGCAAGTTGCCCGACACTGAGCGGGCCCGCCTCAAGCGCATCCTCAAAGAGACGCTTCCTGAGTCGTCGGGCGTTATCGTTCGTACGGCAGCCGAGGGAGCGACTGAAGAGCAGCTCACGCACGATGTGCAGCGCCTCACGAGCCAGTGGGAGCACATCCAGAAGCAGGTTGCAACGGCGCAGGCACCGACGCTCCTGCACGCAGAGCCCGATTTGCTTGTGAAGATCGTGCGTGACGTCTTCAACGAAGACTTCACGTCGATGGTCATTCAGGGCGCGGATGTCGAGCAGACGATCCGTTCCTACCTCGAAGCCGTTGCTCCCGACCTGCTCGAGCGTGTTGAAACCTACGAGGGCGACGACGATCCCTTCGACAAGTACCGCATCAACGAGCAGATCGAGAAGGCGCTCGACCGCAAGGTGTACCTGCCTTCGGGCGGTTCGCTCGTGATCGACCGCACCGAGGCCATGACGGTCGTTGACGTCAACACGGGCAAGTTCGTCGGCTCTGGCGGCAACCTCGAAGAGACCGTCACGAAGAACAACCTCGAGGCGGCCGAAGAGGTTGTGCGCCAGCTGCGCCTGCGCGACATCGGCGGCATCATCGTTGTCGACTTCATCGACATGGTGCTCGAATCCAACCGCGACCTCGTGCTGCGCCGCCTCATCGAGTGCCTGAGCCGAGACCGGACAAAGCACCAGGTCGCCGAGGTGACCTCGCTCGGCCTCGTGCAGATGACGCGCAAGAAGCTCGGTCTTGGTCTGCTAGAGACCTTCAGTGAGCCCTGTGAGGCCTGCGCTGCACGTGGCGTCATTGTGCACCACGAGCCCGTCACGAAGAAGCACTCGAACAACGGTGGTTCCAGCACGCGTCGCTCGCGTTCCAACACTGGTGCGAACACGAACACCAGTGCCAACGCGACCCACGGTATCCCCACGGGCGCGAAGACGGCGCTTGCCCAGATCGCAGCCTCGACGCTGACGGCGGACGAGGAAGCGGCCGCTGAGGCCGAGAGCGAAGAGCAACCGGCAAAGAAACCGCGTCGCTCGCGTGGCCGCAACAAGTCGAAGGCCGCGGCGGAGGCATCCGATGAGGTTCCGACCGATGAGGCATCCGCCCCGGTTGTGACCCCGGCACTCGAGCTTCCCGTTTTGCCTGAGCCTGTCGCCCAGACCGAGCGCGAGACGCCCTCGCGTGACGAGGCAGCAAAGCTGCTCGACTCCGTACTCGCGGCGCTGCCAGAGGCAAGCGCTTCGGCTCCCGGCACGGGCGCATCACGCGGTCGTCGCGGCGGTCGTCGCCGCGTCACAACGGGCGCATTGAGCACGGGCACGGATGCCGTTGAAAACGAAGGCAACTTCGAGTAAAGTAGAACGTTGGGCGCGTGCGGATTTAAACCCTCCGTGCAAACCCCAGGATTTTTCCATCACGGGCACGCTGACAAGCGGGTTCCAGAACGAAACAAGGTAAAAGTGGTTTACGCAGTAGTGCGCGCCGGTGGGCGCCAGGAAAAGGTCGAGGTCGGCACGATCGTGCAGCTCGACCGTCAGAAGGCAAAGCCGGGCGAGACGATTGAGCTCCCCGCGGTGCTTCTCGTTGATGGCTCGACGGTTACGACCGACGCCAAGAAGCTCGAGAAGGTCAAGGTCACGGCTGAGGTTATCTCAGAGCTTCGCGGCCCGAAGATCGTTATCCAGAAGTACAAGAACAAGACTGGCTACAAGAAGCGCCAGGGTCACCGCCAAGACTTGACTCGCGTCAAGGTCACCGGCATCAAGTAAGCAGAGGAGCTGAGATGGCACACAAAAAGGGCGCAAGCTCCACTCGCAACGGTCGTGACTCCAACCCCCAGTATCTGGGTGTGAAGCGTTTCGGCGGCCAGAAGGTCAACGCAGGCGAGATTCTCGTCCGCCAGCGTGGCACCCACTTCCACCCCGGCGCAAACGTCGGTCGTGGTGGCGACGACACCCTGTTCGCACTCGCAGCCGGTTCGGTTGAGTTTGGCAAGAAGGGTGGCCGCAAGGTCGTCAACATCGTCACCGCTGCATAAGTAGCGTTTCGACTTCCAACGGGGTGGGCTTCGGCTCACCCCGTTGTTTTATCCGGCAGCGGCCTTTTCGGCCGCTCAACGCCTGAAACAGAAAGAGACACACATGGTCACCTTCGTCGATAAGGTCACCCTGCACCTGCGCGCTGGCCGCGGAGGCAACGGATGTGTCTCTGTGCACCGCGAAAAGTTCAAGCCCCTCGGTGGCCCCGATGGTGGCAATGGTGGCAACGGTGGCGACATCATTCTCGTAGCGGATCCGCAGGTCACGACACTCCTGAACTACCACCACTCACCACACCGCAGCGCAGGTAACGGTGGTTTCGGTATGGGCGATCATCGCTCAGGGTACGAAGGCGAGAACACGGTGCTTCCCGTTCCGGTGGGTACGGTCGTAAAAACCGCCGAGGGCGAGACGTTGCACGACATGGTTGTGCCTGGGGAAGAGTTCATTGCTGCCCATGGCGGTATCGGTGGGCTGGGAAACGCCAAACTTGCGACCCCCAAGCGCAAAGCGCCGGGTTTTGCCCTCTTGGGCACACCGGGCGAAGAAAAGGACGTCGTCCTTGAGCTCAAGACTGTGGCTGATGTTGCCCTCGTCGGGTACCCTTCCGCCGGCAAGTCGAGCCTGATCGCAGCCATCAGCGCGGCAAAACCCAAGATCGCCGATTACCCCTTCACAACGCTGCACCCCAACCTCGGCGTTGTTCAGGCGGGCGATGAGCGTTTTACGGTAGCGGATGTTCCCGGGCTCATCGAAGGCGCGAGCGATGGCAAGGGCCTTGGTCACCAGTTCTTGCGTCACGTTGAGCGCTGTTCAGCACTTCTGCATGTGCTGGACTGTGCAACGCTCGAGCCCAATCGCGACCCCATCAGCGATCTTGACGTCATCCTCGGCGAGCTTGCGAACTACGAGGTTCCCGAGGGGCAAACGCCGCTGCTCGAGCGCCCGCAGCTCATCGCGCTCAACAAAATTGACGTACCAGAGGCGAAAGAACTCGCCGATTTCGTGCGTGCCGAGCTCGAAGAGCGCGGGTACCCCGTTTTCGAGATCTCGACTGTTTCGCACGAGGGCCTGCGCCCCTTGACCTTCGCCCTCGCTGAAACCGTCAAGAACAACCGCGTTGAGACGGCAGCTGAAGCGCCCGCGCAGCGCGTCGTCATCCGACCGAGGGGTGCTGATGCGCCGTTCGAGGTCAAGGTTGAGGGCGGCACCTACGGCAACCTCTACCGCATTCTGGGTGAAAAGCCCGAGCGCTGGGTGCAACAGACCGACTTCCAGAACGAAGAAGCCGTCGGCTACCTGGCCGACCGGCTCGACAAGCTCGGAATCGACGATGCCCTTGCTCGGGTCGGCGCGAAGCCCGGATCGGCCGTTGTGATCGGCCCGGGCGAAGGCGTTGTCTTTGACTGGGAGCCCTCGATGGCATCGGCAGCAGAGGCCATAACGGCGCCGCGAGGCACCGACCCGCGCCTCTTGAAAGACAACCGCCGCACGAACGTCCAACGCCGTGACGAGTACCACGCGTGGATGAACGCCAAGGCCGAGGCGCGCGCCGAGCTTGAGGCCGAGCGCCTCGCAAGCTCTGGCGTCGTTTTCGACGATGAGTGGGTTGATAGCGAGTTCGAGGAAGAGGGTCAGTGAGCACACACGCTGCGATCGCAGAGGCACAGCGCCTCGTCATCAAAGTTGGTTCCTCGTCGATCACGGGTGATGGTGCGTTTCGCATTCCCATGCTCGTCGGCGCCATCGCCGATGCGCATCGACGCGGCGTCGAGGTCGTTCTCGTCAGCTCGGGGGCAATCGCGAACGGGATGCCCCTCCTCAACGTGACGGAGCGGCCCAACGACCTCGCAACGCAGCAGGCCGCTGCGGCGGTCGGCCAAACCGTGCTCGTGTACCAATACCAACAGGCACTTTCGTTCCACGGCATTGTCGCGGGGCAGGTGCTTTTGACCTCAGGCGACCTCGAAAACCAGACAACCCGCTCCAACGCGCGCCGCGCGATCGATCGGATGCTGCAGCTCGGCGTGCTCCCCATCGTCAATGAGAACGACACGGTCGCGACAGCCGAAATCCGCTTCGGCGACAACGACCGTCTCGCTGCCCTCGTTGCAAGCCTCATCGATGCCGACTCGCTTGTGCTCTTGAGCGATGTTGAGACGCTCTACACGAAGCCGCCGACGGAGCCGGGCGCCGAACCGATCTCGATCGTGAGCCCTGGCGATGACCTCGGGCAGTGGGAGTTCGGTGCGACTGTCGTCAATAGCGTCGGAACGGGTGGTGCCGCGACCAAGGCTTCGGCCGCGAGTCTCGCCGCAAGCGAGGGTGTTGGCACCCTCGTGACGAGCACGGATCTTGTTTCGCAGGCGCTACACGGCGAATCTGTCGGAACGTGGTTCGCACCCCACACGAAGTAACAGACGAGCGCGCTGGAGCGCCCAAAGCTACACTGGCAGTCATGACCACGACTGTTGCTAAAGCGCTCGAAACCACGACACCCACGGGTTCGCTCGACGAGCGATTTGCGCGCGCGAAGGCGGCTTCCCGTGACATTGCCAAGCTCACATCGGCGGAGAAGTCGGCTGCACTTGAGACCATCGCGCAGACCCTCGAGGCGAACGCGCTGCGCATTGTCGCCGCGAATGCGAAAGACATCGCACGAGGCGAAGCAGACGGCATGAGTGCGGGCCTGCTGGATCGCCTCAGGCTCGACGAGGCACGGGTCAAAGCCCTTGCTACTGCCGTTCGCGAGATCGTTTCGCTGCCCGACCCCGTGGGCGAGGTTATTGCCGGTCACACGATGCCCAACGGAATCGCACTGCAACAGGTGCGCGTGCCCATGGGCGTTGTTGGTGCCATTTACGAAGCACGCCCCAACGTCACGGTCGATATCGCAGCGCTTGCGCTCCGTGCCGGCAACGCGGTCGTTTTGCGTGGGGGGAGTGCGGCGCTTGATTCGAACATGGTGCTCGTGAGCGTCATCCGCGATGCTCTTGAGAGCCAGGGGATCACACCGGATGCGGTGCAGACTGTTGACGATTTTGGGCGCGAGGGGGCGCACGCACTCATGCGCGGTCGCGGGTTTATCGACGTGCTCGTGCCCCGCGGAAGCGCGGGCCTCATTGAGACGGTCGTGACAGAGTCGATTGTGCCCGTCATCGAGACGGGCGCGGGCAACGTGCATGTCTTCCTGGATGCATCCGCCCCCGAGGATTGGGCGCACGACATCGTTGTCAACGCCAAGACACATCGGGTGGGTGTGTGCAATGCGGCCGAGACGCTCCTTGTGCACGCGGATGCTGCCGAACGGCTTGTTCCCGGTATCGTCCGCGCGCTGCAAGAACACGGCGTCACGATCCACGGCGATGCAGGCACGCAGCGATTGGCCGAGGGCGTCGTCGCAGCGACACCGGAGGATTGGGATGAGGAGTATCTGAGTCTCGATATTGCCGTCAAGATCGTCGAGAGCCTCGATGAGGCTATTGATCACATCCGTGAGCACTCGACGGCGCACACCGAGGCGATTGTTTCAACGGATGCGCGCAACATCGAGCGATTCCTCAACGAGGTCGACTCGGCAGTTGTGCTCGCAAATGCTTCCACTCGCTTCACGGATGGGGGCGAGTTTGGTTTCGGTGCCGAGGTTGGTATTTCCACCCAGAAGCTCCACGCTCGCGGCCCCATGGGTGTTTCAGCGCTCACGAGTACCAAGTGGCGTGGCCGCGGCAACGGCCAAATTCGCGCCTGACTGCGTGTGACAGCACCCCTGCGAGGTCAGGGATTGTTCGGTAAACACCGATAGACTTGTTTGGTGCGCCCACACGAGTGGAGTGCGACGCGAATGGAGATCAGATGACCGCCGCAAACATCGTTCTGGTTGCTGCAGCAGAGCACGGCAGCAACGTCATGGCTCAGACGTTTATCTTTGGTGTTCTCGCCGCCGTTGTCTTCGCCGCGCTCGCGCTTGTGACGTTCTCATACCGTCACGTTGCGAACCGTCACCAGCGCAAGGCAGACGCCTGGGCCAAAGCCCACGGTGACCAGACGCACGGCTCGCACGGTCACTAAACCACCACATGCCGACCGCAGTTCAACGTCGGATCGGTGTCATGGGTGGCACCTTCGACCCAATTCACAATGGCCACCTCGTAGCTGCGAGCGAGGTTGCGTATTCCTTCGGACTCGACGAGGTTGTCTTTGTGCCCACGGGTATGCCGTGGCAGAAAGAAGACGTCACGCCGAGCGAAGACCGGTACCTCATGACGGTTATCGCGACGGCCTCAAACCCGCGTTTTACCGTGAGCCGAGTTGATGTTGACCGGCCGGGCTTCACCTACACAATCGACACGCTGCGTGATCTGCGGGAGCTCTACCCCGACGACGAAATCTTCTTCATCTCGGGAGCAGACGCCGTTGCGCAGATTTTGAGCTGGCGTGACCATGAACAGCTGTGGGATCTGGCGCATTTTGTTGCCGTCTCGCGCCCGGGGCACGTGCTCGACACGGAAAATCTCCCGGCTGATGCCATTTCACAACTTGAGGTGCCAGCATTGGCCATCTCATCTACTGACGTTCGTGCTCGCGCGCGCTCGGGGGAGCCGGTCTGGTATCTCGTCCCCGATGGCGTTGTGCAATATATCGCGAAACATCATCTGTACCGGAGCAATTCATGACGACCAACGACTCGACAGCGGGCCTGACCCGCAAGCAGTTGCGCGAGCTTCGTGCTGCGCAGGAGGCAGCTGAGAGGGCACAAGAGAACGCTGTTGCTGAGGTTGCAGCCGAGGTGACAGAGGCGGTCGCGGAGACGCCCGCTCCCGTCACGGATGCGGCGACGGCCATTCCTATCGTGCGTCCCGCGCTCGCTCAGGCAGATGTGCCGGCTCCGCCGACGCCCGTTTCGGGCATCGTTATGCACAGTGCGCCCATCGTGCGCGGCCCCATTGCGCGCGAGGCACCGCAGGCAGCGGGAGTCGCACAGCACACTCAGGCTGCCCCGGTGGCAGAAGAAGCGGATGCATCCGAGGCAAACCCGCCGACACTCACGGGTCGCCGCGCGCTGCGTCAGTCACGTACGGGTGCCGTCGCAGAGCAGCCGGCAGCTCCTGCGGCCGTCGAAGCGCCGACCGTCGCGCTGCCGCAGCAGCCCGCAGAACCTGAAGTTCCCGCTGTTGCCGAGCACGCTCCTTCGCGTTCGTCGCGTCGTGCTTCGCGTGCGGCGGGGCCCGCAGCACCGCTTGAGGGCGAGGAGCCCGCACTTCCCGTAGCGCAGGAGGCGCCCGAAGCCCCTGTGGCGCCGCTCCTGCACACGGAACCACCCGTCGTGGACGGCGTTGATCCCGCGGCTCCCGTGCACGCAGAAGGCCTTTTCGCCACAGGTGACGATGCTGATGTTGAGCCACTCGTTGAGGGCGTTGCCGCATCGCCATCGTGGAATGCGCCTGCCAAAGAGCTCGCTTTTGACGACATCATTGCTGCACGACCGCGCGGAACGAGCACCTCGGCGTCGCCGACGACGCTCATCTTCAACCCGGGAGACATGAACTCAGCCCTGACAGGGCCGATTCCCTCAACCGGTGAGCTCCTCGTGACCGCGAGCCATCCCATCGCCCCCGGGGTCGCCTCGCGTGGGCACGCTGATGGTGCCGTTGATGATGGTGGAACCGACTCGGTTTTGCTTGACCGTGAACTCCCTGTCGCTTCATCACCCACCCCAATCGCGGCGAAATCCGCAATTAGCCGCAGCACGGCCGGACCAGAACTTGTAAGGCCCGCAGAACCAGAAAAAACAAACAAGCTGACGATCGCACTCGTCGTTACGGGTGGTCTCTTGCTCGTCGCGGCACTCACGACGCTCATCGTTGGCTTGATGAACGGAGCACTTTCTTGAACATCGGCAGCAAAGCCCCCCAGATGCTTGAGGTTGCCGCACGCGCAGCCGAGGGAAAGGGTGGCTCAGACATCGTCGCGCTCGACGTTTCCGCTCCGTTGCCCCTTGTTGATGCGTTCTTCATCGTTACGGGTAACAGCGAGCGCAACGTCGCCGCGATTGCCGATGCGATCGAAGACGAATTGCACGAAGCCGGATTCAAACGCCTGCGCCGCGAGGGACGCGACGACGCGCGTTGGGTTCTGCTCGATTTCGGCGATGTCGTTGCGCACGTCTTCCACGAAGAAGAGCGCGCCTACTACGGGCTTGAGCGCTTATGGAAGGATTGCCCCGTCATCGAGATCGAGGGTGTCGAGCCCGCAACAGAAGCATCCGCTGAGTAACGCTTAGCGTTCGGCGAGGATGCCGTCCTCGTCGCTCCACACGGTCGCGCCCGGGCGGAAGGTCACATCACCGAAGGTCACGGGAACATCAACTTCGCCGGCGCTGTCTTTTGCGCTCTTGCGCGGGTTTGAGCCGAGTGCCTTGACCCCGAGCGGGAGCGTTGAAATGGCGACGCGGTCACGGATCGCGCCGTTGACGATGACGCCCGCCCAGCCGTTCTTGACGGCTGCCTCGGCGATCATGTCGCCCATGAGCGCCGATTCGAGTGCGCCTTCGCCGTCGACAACGAGAACCGCGCCATTGCCCGGGCTATTGAGTGTCGACTTCACGAGGCCGTTGTCGCGATAGCACTTGATTGTGCGGATGGGACCGCTGAAGCGCGCGTTGCCGCCGAGGTTCTGCAGCTGCAGCGTGAGCGACTGCAGGTTTTCTTCGTGTTCGTCATACAGGTCCGCTGTGCTGAAGCTCATACTGCACACAATACCGAGCTTCCGCGCAGCGGCCTACACGGTGCTGTTAGACAGCGTCACGTGCCGATTGTGCGACCGAGGTGATCTCGTGCACGAACTCGGGCCACAGCGCTTTGGGAAGATCGTGCCCCATACCCGGGTAGACAACCAAGCGCGCGCCGGGGATCGCCGCCGCTGTCGCTTGCCTGCCACGTCATCCGCCATGTCGGCGAGGCGATAGGCCGACTCGGTGACCGGCTCTTTCGCCATGAACTGTGCGAGCCCTGGTGTGCCCGCGTCACTCAGGTGCGTCGAAAGACCGATGTCGCGATTGTCGAAGCGGACGACGAAGTAGCCCTCATCAGCGATCGACTGCAGAAACGCGTCTTGCCAGCCAATCATTTGTGTGCCGAGCCCGTGGATCATGACGATTGCCGGGTTGTTCGCGTCGCCAAATGTTTCGTAGGCGAGATTCACGTTCGGAGTATCGACGTACTGCACGGTCATTGTGCCTGCAGGGGCATTGCTGTGGCCTCGTTGCCACCGGTTGGACAACTCTAGCGGTCGAGTGCGCGATCGTTAGGAGGCGAGCGCTTGAGCCAGATCGGCGATCAGATCGTCTGCTGATTCGAGCCCGATTGAGAGGCGAAGAATGTCGGCACCAGGCTTGGCTTCCGCCGCAACGGGGCGATGCGTGAGCGCCGCGGGGCTCTGGATCAGCGAGTCGACGCCGCCGAGCGAAACCGCGTGCGTGAAGAGCTTGACGTTCTCAGCGACACGTTCGGCGACCTCGTGGCCGCCTGCGAGTCGAATCGAGAGCAACGAGCCCGTACCCGTCATCTGCGAACCGAGTACACCAGGATCCGCACCCATACCGGGATAGAAGACCTCGCTCACAGCATCGTTCTCGGCGAGCCAGCGCGCAACACGCTGCGCCGTCTCTTGTTGTGCGCGCACGCGAATGGGCAGCGTCGAGAGGCCGCGGTGGAACAGATACGCGGCGAGCGGGTGCAAAATGCTGCCGGTAATCGCACGTGTAGCGCGAAGCTGCTGTGCGATCGCTTCCGAACTTGCAAGTACGCCACCGATTGCGTCACCGTGACCGCCGAGGTACTTTGTCGCGCTGTGCAGCACAATGGATGCGCCGTGTTCGAGCGGGCGCTGCAGCACGGGGGTCGCGAAGGTGTTATCGACCATGACGGGGATGTCGCCCGCCTGATCGGCAACCGCGCGTATATTGACGAGCTCAAGCGTGGGGTTCGCGGGTGTCTCGATCATGATGAGCCCCGTGTTGGGGCGAATCGACGCTGAAACCTGGTCCGGTGCGCAGAAGGTGACCTCGGTGCCGAGCATGTTGCTTGCGAGAATATGGTCGGTTCCGCCATAGAGCGGGCGTACGGCAACGACGTGCGGCTGCTGTTGACTCACGCACAGTGCGATGAGGGCAGCGGTCGTTGCGGCCATCCCGGAAGAAAATGCAACGGATGCCTCTGCGCCCTCGAGCGCAGCCAGGGCATCCTCAAACCGCGCAACCGTCGGGTTCCACAGTCGGGCGTACACGGGGGTTCCGCCTTCCGGAAGGCGACCACCAGTTGCCATGGTCTCGTACGATTCGCCGCCGACTTCGATTGAGGGGAGCGGGTTGGTTGTCGAGAGATCGATCGGCAATGCGTGGACGCCGAGGGCTGTGAGGTCGTCCCGACCTGCGTGGACGGCTTGGGTATCAAAATCGAGGTGCTGTTCACTCACAAGTGCAATTCTCGCGATTACAGCAGAAAGACTCAATTGAGATTGCTTGTTCGCTAACATCGATATCAATCGCGTAGTCTAAGAGCAAACGAAACAGCAAAGCAGGCCACGATGTCGTCGAATGAGCAAAGCGCACCCGAGCCCCTCGCGCTCGACAAGCTCGACTACGCGATCGTCAAACAACTGAGCCACGACCCAGAGCTCACGAACCGCGCGCTCGCCGAGCGCCTCCAGGTCGCCGAATCAACGTGTGCGTATCGACGCCGCCGCTTGCGCGAGACGGGTGTGCTCGGTCGTTCACAGATTGACCTTGACTACGCGCGACTGGGGTACGGGCTCCAGGCGATCATCACGGTCTATTTCAATTCGCACTCACGCGAGATTGTCGAGAGCTTCTTGAGCGCCATGGTCGAGGCGCCACACGTCGTCAATGTCACGCATCTCACGGGGCGGAGCGACTTCATGGTGACGGTTGCCGTGCAGGATGCACGAGCGCTCCAGCACTTCATCCTCGACCATGTGACGGTGCACCGGGCAGTGCGGGGGACCGAGACGCAGATCATCTTCGATTCACGCCGTGGCACGTGGATCCCAGAGCACGCCTAGAGTGCGCGTTGGATGGCCCCCAAGATTTGTTCTGAGGTGAGCCCCAGAGAGCGCATGGTTGCGATGTAGTCTGCCGTTGCGCTCTCGGCTTGCGTCGAGACATCCGCCGCTGACTTTGCCATGTGAGCAACCATCGTGCCCGCGCGACCGCGAGTGATGACGTAGCCTTCGGCTTCGAGTTCGCGATACGAGCGTGCAACGGTGTTCGCTGCGAGGCCGAGCTGAGTTGCGAGTTGACGCACGGGTGGCAGCTTGTCGCCGGGGGAGAGCTCGCCCGCCCCGATCTGTTCGATGACTTGGCGTCGCAATTGCTGAAACGGCGGATGCTCTGCGGCGGGGTCAATCGTGATGCGCATGCTTCATTCTCGCTCAGCTCACGCGCTGCGCCTTCATTCGGCTCGAGCAATGGCTGGGGGTTATTACGTGGGCTTCTGGGGCTCCCGCCACATTGTGACGATTGGTGGGCCATCCGGCATGGAGAACTCGTCGCTACGCGTGAAGCCGAAACGTTCGTAGTACGGCACATTTTTCAGCGCACTTGATTCCAGGTATGCCGGCACGCCATCCGCATCGCACCGGTCGAGCCGTGAAAGCAGCAGCTTCGTGCCAAATCCTGTCCCGCGCGCTGCGGGGCTCGTCGCGATCGCCGAGAGATACCAATGTGGCTGGTTCGGATGACGCTGAGCGAAGAGCTTCTCGAACTGTATTCCGGCCGGGATGCGACTGCGGAGCACGCTGATCTTCGTTGGGAGCATTCGCAGCGTCGTTCCAAGGGAGAACTCCCATTGGCCGGGTGGGGACCAGAGCGTGACCCCGGCGACCTCGCCAGCATCGGTCACGGCAACTTCGGCAGTGCCTTTCTCGAGGTAGGCGTGCCGGATCTCAGAGTGGAACAGGCGTTCCAGCTCGTCAACGCGGTCGGCGGCTCCGGGGAGCAACCACCCATACAACGGGTCGATTGAGAATGCCTCGGCGAGCACCTGCGCCGCGGGCGCAACGTCGGCGGCCGTGAGTTGGCGGATGGTCATGCGGCCCTCTCGATAGCGCGGATGTTCGGTGGTTCCACGCTATCGAGAGAGCCTGAGCGCTCGCGAGCTACTTCGCCTGCGCCTTGAGAAGGTCGCGAATCTCGGTAAGCAGTTCCTGCTCGGTCGGTGCAGCCTCGTCTTCTGCCGCGGGGTTGCGGTCGCGGAGCCTGTTCATAGGCAGCACGAAGATGAAGTAGACCGCGGCGGCGACGATCACGAAGTTGATGCTCGCGGCGATTACGGCACCGAAGGCCAAAACGCCACCACCTGGAAGGTGCACCTGTAGTGCGGTCGCGAGCGAATCGGCGTTGAAGACCATACCGACGATCGGGTCGATGAGCGAGGCCGTGAATTGTTCGACGACCGTGTTGAATGCGGCACCGATAACAACGGCAACCGCAAGATCAACGACGTTTCCGCGCATCAGGAACTCTTTGAAACCTTTGAGCATGAGCATGCCTTTCTGTCTTTGGAACGGATGCTACACGCCGCACGTGTACGAACTTCCTGCTTGCGCCAGAGTTCGCCCTCCCTAGAATCTCAATGCATAGAACTGCAAGGTATAGTGAGCAGACGAACGACACGAACGACTGGAGTACACATGCGCATCGGGAAGGACCTTGTCGCCGCGGCCGCAACGCCACTCGTGCTCGGCATCTTGGCTGAGGGTGAGTCCTACGGGTACGCGATTTTGCAGCGTGTACAGGAGCTTTCGGGCGGTGAGCTCGAATGGACCGACGGCATGCTCTACCCCCTGCTGCACCGGCTTGAACGGCTCGGGTACATCGAGTCCCACTGGGTGCAAAGCGAGACGGGCCGCCGTCGCAAGCATTATCGGCTCTGTGAGAGCGGGCGTAGCGCTTTCGCAGAACAGCGCGAGCAGTGGCTCGTTGTGAGTCGCGCGCTCGGCCAAGTGGGTATCACGCCACGAAACAACTTTGCCCTCGGAGGAGCTTGAGATGAATGCGAAACATGAGAACGATCTGAACGCGAACATTGCTACCTGGCGTTCGTTCATCGAGAAGCGTCAGGCGATCAGCGCAGAGGATGCCGACGAACTCGAAGCAAACCTGCGCGATCGTATTGACGATCTTTCCTCGCGCGGCCTCGACGAAGACGAATCGTTCCTCGTTGCTGTCAAGCGCATGGGGAGCACGGATGCGGTCTCGCGCGAATTCGCCCGCGAGCACTCGGATCGCCTCTGGAAACACTTGCTCGGCGACGACGGTGGGCGTGAGCACCCCAGAAACTCACGCTCGCTCGCGATCATCACGGCGCTCGTCGCAGCCGTGCTCATCAAGTTGCCAACGCTGCTCGGGATGTCTTTCGAACAGGTCGTCACAATCGGGCCCGTTCTTCTTTTGACACCCGTCGCGGTCTATGTGCTGCTGCAGCGAAACGCGACGGTGAGACTTGCGGCCGCCACGCTTGCGCCTTTCGCGACCGTGCTTGCGCTTTTGCTGGTGTATCCGTTCCCAGCCAGTGAGCCGGGAATGACGCAGATCCTCGCGGTGCTGCACTCGGTCGTTGTCTTGTGGCTAGCTATCGGTATTGCTTACACGAACGGCGCATGGCGCTCGCCCTCAGCACGCATGGATTTCGTGCGGTTCACGGGGGAGTGGGCGATTTACGTGTTGCTCATTCTCATCGGTGGGGTGCTGTTGACGGGGGTCGCGACAGCGGCATTCATGGCGGTCGGCATTGACGTTTTCAACACGGTTGTACCGGATTGGATTGCGCCGTGCGGCACCGCCGCGGCTTTTGTCATTGGCGCGTGGCTCGTTGAAGAGAAGCAGTCGGTCATCGAGAACATCGCTCCGGTAATGACTCGCATCTTCACGCCCTTGTTCACGGCTGTGCTCGTGTTGCTCGTTGTCGCGGCATTTGCCCAGCGCAACTTCATTGATGGCAGTCGAGAACTGCTCATCGTGTTCGATCTCGTACTGCTTGTCGTGCTCGGGCTCCTGCTCTACACGATGTCGTCCCGCGACCCGCAGCGTGCAGCGGGGTGGTTCGAATGGATGCAGTTGGCAATGGTCATCGCAGCGATCATCGTCGACCTGCTCGTGCTGTCAGCCATGATCGGTCGCATTGGGGAATACGGGGTCAGCGCAAACAAGCTCGCATCGCTCGGCATCAACGTCATTCTGCTGGTCAATCTCAGCGGATCGGCTTGGGGGCTCATCCGATTCCTGCGGGGGAAAGCACCATTTGCCGCGCTCGAACGCTGGCAAACAGGCTTTGCGCCCGTCTACTTGATCTGGGCGGCAATTGTCGTCGTCGTATTCCCGCCGATCTTCGGGTTCGCGTAGGCAGCGCGTTGGTCGGGAGTTCCACTAGCATTTGGGAATGCCGACCGATGTGCAGATCCGTGCGGGCGCCGCTGAGCGCCTCTCGCGGATGATTCAACTCCCGACCGTTTCCGCCGAGCTCGAAACGCGCGGTGCGGAACCGTTTGAGGCTTTCGTCGCGCTCCTCGAAGAGCTCTACCCGCACATGCACAAGCTGCTTGAGCGCGAGCGTGTGACTGACTTCGGCCTGCTGTACCGCTGGCAAGGGGCGGATTCGACTCAGGATCCAGCTGTGCTCATGGCGCACTACGACGTCGTGCCGGTTGACGAGCGCGATGCCTGGACGTACCCGCCTTTCGAAGGTCGAATCGAGAATGGTTGGGTTTACGGTCGCGGCACGCTCGACGATAAAGGTCCCTTGCTCGTGACGCTCGAGGCCGTCGAGAACCTTCTTGCAGCGGGTTACACGCCTGCTCGCGACGTCTACATCTCACTCGGTGGCAACGAAGAAACCTTTGGCGACGCCGCCGCGGCGATTGCCAAGCTGCTCAAGGATCGCGGGATCACGCCGTGGATCGTATTGGACGAGGGCGGTGCTGTCGTTGATTCGATCCTGCCGTTCACGAACGGCGCCGCAGCCATGGTTGGCGTGGGGGAGAAGGGCATCGCGAGCGTGCGCCTTTCGGCGAAGAGCGATGGCGGTCACGCATCCGTTCCACCACCGCTCACGGCGGTTGGCCGGGTGTCAAAAGCCGTGACGAAGCTCACCCCCGGAACCTTCCCGGCAAAGGCACCCACCGCCATTCCGCGCATGCTCGGCACTGTTGCCCCACGAGCGACGGGACCTGGGAAGCCCATTTATAAGCTGCTCTCTTCGTGGCCATGGCTCAATGCACGAGTTTTCGCAGCACTCGGGGGAGAACCAGCGGCAATGGTGCGCACGACGATCGCGCCGACCAAGCTCTCTGGCGGCACTGCCAACAACGTACTGCCCTCGAACGCGAGCGCTACAGTCAACCTTCGACTTGCCCTCGGTGAGACCGTTGGTGACACGGTTCGCCGCTTGCGCAAGGCGATCGGTGATGACGAAATCAGCCTCGAGGTCCTCGAGGGCAACGATGCGTCACCGGAATCGCCCTCCGACGGGCCGCAGTTTGCACTCATCCGCACGGCAGTCTCGGCCTCGCACCCCGAAGCGATCACGGTGCCGTACGTCACGATGGCTGCGACTGACTCACGCTATTTTCACAAGTACTTCCCGCACGTCTACCGCTTTGCGCCGCTCATGATGACGGCCGAGCAGCGCGCCGCGATTCACGGTGTCGACGAACGTGTACAAATTTCAGAACTTGCTCGCGGCGAGCTATTTCACCGCACATTCATTGAGAATCTCTAAGGATTGAGGGCGCCGCCATGGGCAAAACGGCAACACAACAGAAGGTCAAACTCGGCGTGCTCATGAGCGTCGTGGGGTTCTTGGCTTTCGTCGAGTTCACGAGCGGTGTCATGCAGGGCTATTACACGCCCATGCTCACAGACATCGCACGACACCTCGGCATTCACGACGCAGACGTCAACTGGTTTGAGGGTGGGCAGCTCATGCTCGCGGTGCTTATCGTGCCGGTCTTCGCCAAGCTCGCTGACATCTACGGCCCCAAGCGGATGTTGCTGCTCTCGTCGGCGCTCACGGCACTCGCCTCTTTCATCCTGCCGTTCACCGACAGTTTCTGGGTCTTCCTCGTTGGTTGGACGCTCCAGGCGTTCTATGTTGTGTGGCTGCCGCTCAACATCGCAATCATGTGGTCGCGTACGCGCGGCCAAGATGGCGCCACCGTACTGACGGCGCGAGCGGCCGGCATCCTGGTTGCAGCGCTTGAGGCGGGCGCCATCTCAGGTGCCTTGGTCGGTGGACTGCTCGTCGATTCCTTGCCGCTCTGGATTGTTCTGCTCATTCCGGCACTCCTCGTAACGGCCTGCACCGCGGTCATCGCGCTCGGTATCGAAGACGTTCCCGGTCATGCGGTTGGCAAGCTCGATGTTGTCGGTATTTCGCTCATCTCGATCGCACTCATTGCGTTCACGGGTGGCTTGAGCCTACTGCGCCTCAACGGTGCTGGCTCAGTGCTTTCGTGGCTCGTCATTCTTGCGGGTGTCGCACTCTTCGTCCCGTTCGTGCTGTGGGAGCTGCGACAGGAAGAGCCGCTCATTGACGTGCGGATGTTCAAGGATTCTTCGCTCTTCCCGATCTTCCTCACGGCAGGTCTCTTCGGCGTCAGTGTGCTCGGCGCCCAAGCGCCGCTTTCGACCTTCGCGCGCACGGATCCGAACGAGGTTGGTTACGGTTTGGGCGCGACGGGTTCGGTCACCTCACTCTTCATCGGTCTCTACCTGATCGGCATGATTATTGGGGCCCTGCTCTACCCGAAGATCGCGCGGTTGTCGACGCCACGACTCACCCTCATCGGTGCTGCGATTCTCGTGGGCATCGGATATCTGATGTTCTTGCCCTTCCATGGTTCATTTGCGAACGTGGCGACGAACATGTTCATCGCCGGCATCGGATCGGGTGCGCTCGTCGCCGCACTTCCGTCTGCGGCGGCCGCTGCGGCGCGCAGAAACCGCACAGCCATGGCAACGGGCATGACCAACACAACGAAGACGCTCGGTGGCGCGATCGCTTCCGCTGTGTTCGCGCTCGCTCTCATGCAGGGAGTCTCTGATTCGACGAGCACGGCAGGTTCGCTCTCGGGATATATGACGGTGTGGGCCATCTGCGGCCTGACCGCGTGGGTCGCGGCCCTCGCCCTTGTCTTTGTGCCGAAAGATGCCTTCACCGACAAGTCGGCGCTGCTGCTTGAAGAGGGAGTCCCGCTGCACTGATGGCAATTCTCATTGACCCACCAGCGTGGCCGGCCCACGGCATGCTGTGGTGCCATCTGGTGTCAGATGAGAATTACGACGAACTCCACGAGTTCGCCGCGCGGCTCGGCATTCCGCGACGCGCCTTCGATCTCGACCACTACGACATTCCCGAGTCGCGCTACGCCGATGCCGTCGCACTCGGCGCGGGGGCTGTAGGCCAGAAAGAGCTCGTCCGACGAATGTGCGTCTCAGGCATGCGTGTGCGGCGCAGTGATCGGGCAGCCGTGACAGCGCTTCGCCGAGACGAGTACCTCACCTCATCGTGGCGTCGCCTCGCTGAGCAGTTCGGGCTCGGTTCTCGTGGGTTGGCGCGCTGGGCTGATCTGGGCGACGAGCTGCAGGAGCGTTGGCGTGAGCCGCATCGCAGCTATCACAACGAAGTTCACCTCGAAGATGTGCTGCTCGCGCTCAATCAGCTCGAAATTCGCGGGGAACGCGTCGCGCCGACGACACTCGTGGCGGCGTGGTTTCACGACGCGGTGTATCGGGGCGAAGCATCCGATGAGGCTGAATCAGCCGAGCTCGCGCACGACGCGCTTGGGGCCGTCGGCATTCGCTCGGAGGATGTGCAAACGGTTTCCGCGCTGATTCTCGCGACAAGCCCGCGTGAGCTGCGCTCCTCACGTGCTGGCGAGGGGTTCGCGCAGCTGTTGGATTCGGATGTCGCGATCTTCGCGGCGCCCACGCACCGCTACGACGCGTACCGCGTCGCTGTGCGGCAGGAGTACGCGCACGTTGCCGACCCTGATTTCGTTGTTGGTCGTGGCGAGATCCTGCGGAGATACCTCGCTCGTGAGTCGCTCTATTTCACGCAGGCCGCACGCACCCTCTGGGAATCACGGGCGCGTGCAAACCTCGCGCGCGAACTGGGTTTGCTCGCAGCGACGGACTAGGCGTCGAGACCAGCTTGCGCGGCGCGCACGCGGATGGACCGCGCGAGATCATCGCGTTGTTCGAGGATGAGGCGGCGGAGCGCACCGGGCGCATGAGCATTCGCTGAGATCCAGGCGTCGGCGAGCTCGGTCGAATCAGTCGCGGGGAAGAGTCCGACAACGAGGCGCTGCGCGAGTTCGATACTGCGCTCCTGCCAGGCGGGAGCGATGCGCTCGAAGTACTCCTCGTCAAAACCACCCGTGAGGTCGCGACGATCTCCGGCCGTAAAGCCCTCGATGGTCGCATCGAGGTGGTCATTGCTGAGGTTCGTGTCGTTCCACGCCGAGTCCCAGGCTTCGGCACGTACCTCGGCTGTTGGGCGAGAGGCGAGCGCGCGAATCTCGGCCGTGCGCCCGGCCGCCGTGTCATCTTGCGTGCGCTCTTCGATGATGTGGGCGGCATCGGTGTGCCCTGTCGTGGCGAGCGCCGCGACGAACTGCCAGCGGAGGTCGGCGTCCACGGGCAGGCCGTCGGGCGCGTTGCCGTCGAGGATGTCGCGGATCTCTGCCGCCCGCGAATCATCGAAGCTTGCTGCCGTCGCGAAAGCACGCGCCCAGGAGAGTTGCGCATCGCTCGCGGGCGCAGCAGTTCGGAGCGCGCTCCAGCTTGCCTCAAGCCAGCTTCCGCGCTCACTCGCAATACGATTGGGCGCCACGTAGCGCCCGATTGCAGCATTGGCATTGGCAAGCGTAGCCGCGAGCAGCGCCGCGTTGGGCTCGTGCGGTGCATGCTCACGCACGATCGCGAGATAGCGCGAGGCAGAAAGCTCGCCGTCTCGCGTCGCGTTCCAGAGTGACGACCAGATGAGCCCGCGAGCCAGTTCGTCATCGAGCGTCGAAAGCGCCGCCTCGACCGTCTCGAGTGAATGCTCGTCGAGACGGGCCTTCGCGTACGTGAGGTCGTCATCGTTGATGAGCACGAGGTCCGCGGGCGCGAAGGTGATGGGCGTATGCGCATCAACAACGTCGAGTTCAAGCTGCTCACGGCGAGCAAGGGTGCCATCTGCGAGGTCGTAGAGACCGATGCGGATTCGGTGTGGGCGCGGGCCAACCTCGCCGCCGTCTTGCACGAGGGTGTGTTTGCCAGCGGCATCCGTTTCAAGCCACAGTGTTGAAACACCGCTTGTTTCGAGCCATGCTTTCGACCAGGTCTCGAGGTCGCGCCCGCTGACTTCACTCAGAACGCTCAGGAGGTCACTCAGCGTTGTGTTGCCAAAAGCGTGCTTCTTGAAATACTGCCGGGCACCCTCGAAGAAGGTGTCTTCACCAACAAAGGCGACGAGCTGCTTGAGTACCGAGGCGCCCTTCGCGTAGGTGATGCCATCAAAGTTGAGCTTGGCAGCCTCGAGGTCGGTGATGTCGGCAACAATCGGATGCGTCGTCGGCAGTTGATCTTGCCGGTACGCCCACGCTTTGCGGCTGTTCGCGAACCGCGCCCATGCATCCGTAAATCGCGTCGCCGCGGCCGAAACGTGCGTGCCCATGTAGTCGGCGAACGACTCTTTGAGCCACAGGTCATCCCACCACTTCATCGTGACGAGGTCGCCGAACCACATGTGCGCCATCTCGTGCAGGATCGTGTTGGCTCGCCCACCGCGCTGCGCCTCTGTTGCGGCACCGCGCGTGATGTAGTGCTCGGTGAAGGTCACGAGCCCCGGGTTCTCCATGGCGCCGAGGTTGTACTCGGGCACGAAGATCTGGTCGTACTTGCCCCACGGGTACGGGTAGGCGAAGGCATCGGTGAAGAAATCGAGGCCCTGTTTGGTGATCTCAACGATCTCGTCAGCCTCGAGATACTGCGCGAGGGATTGGCGGCAGAGCACGCCGAGCGGGATTGTCTGCTCCCCGCGCGTCCACTCGCTCTCGACGCGCGCGTACGGGCCGGCCGCGACAGCGGTGATGTAACTCGAGAGGGGCAATGTGGGCAAAAACTCGACGGTTTGGCTCGTCTCGCTTGTTGTCGTCACGGCCGGTGCCTGATTCGAGAGCACTTGCCACCCGAGCGGGGCCGTCACGACAAAGGTGTACGCCGCCTTCATATCGGGCTGCTCGAAGCACGCCATAACACGGCGGGAATCGGCCGGCTCATACTGCGTGTAGAGGTAGACCGCGCCGTCGACGGGGTCTACGAAGCGGTGCATCCCCTCGCCCGAGCGACTGTAAAGCCCGACAGCTTCGATCCGAACGGTGTTGCTCGCTGCCAGCTTGCTCAGCTGGATCCGCGCACCATCCCACACGATCTCCTGCTCGACGCCATTGACGATGACGCGGTGCACGGCGCTGCCGATGAAATCGACCCAGGTCGATGAGGTCGTGGCATCGAATTCGAGTGTCGTTGTTGTCGGAAAGCCGGGAGCCGCTGTGTCGGTCGCCGTCTCGAGCCCCAGTTCCACGCGAACGCTCTTGAGTGCGATTTCTTGTGCGCGCTGAGCAGTTTCTTCTCGGGTCAGGTTCGCGGTAGCCATTGCTCTATCGTTTCACGCACGATCAGTGCGAGGATCGACGCGATGTGGATTGGCTGGATTGAATTCGACCTTTTGCTCGGTGATGTGCACTCGCTCAAAGAGAAACGCAGCGTCATCCGCCCGCTCATTGCCGATTTAAGCAAACGCACCGAGGCAGCCGCTGCCGAGGTGGGGGAGCACGATCTGCACCGGCGGGCTCGCATTGGGCTCGCAGTTGTGGGTTCGGATGCTTCGCACGTGCGCGATGTGCTTGATCGTGCCGATCGCACGATTGCGGAACACCACCCTGAGGTGACTGTGCTCTCGGCTCGCACGGGGCTGCACTCGAGTGATGACTGATTTCGCATGCAGTCGCTAGCATGAGGCCATGGCTCAACTCGTACTGACCGTCGCTGGATCTGATCGTGCTGGACTCGTCAAGGCACTCGCTGACGTTATCGCCGAACACGGTGGCAACTGGGAGCAGAGCGAGCTTTCTGAGCTCGCGGGAGTCTTTGCGGGCGTTGTGCTCGTCTCGGTTGACGACGCGCGTGCACAACAACTCGCGGACGATCTCGGCGCCCTCGACGGCCTCTTGCGAGTCTCGGCGCAAAGTGGCTCAGCCGCCACGGCTGCTGCTGGGCCGACCTTGACCTTCACAGTTTTAGGCAACGACCGGCCCGGGATCGTGCGCGATGTCACGAGCGTGCTCGAGACCCGGGCGCTGAGCATCGACCGCTTCGAGAGCCGCACGATCGAAGCACCTATGGCGGGCGGCGTGCTGTTCGAGGCAACAGCGGTCGTGCGGATGTCGCACGGCGCCGATGCTTCCGCTGTCATTGCCGAGCTTGAGACGCTCGCGGGGGAGATCCAGGTCGATTTGACCGTCGGCTGAGCGAACCCCGCTTGAGCGTGAGTCAAGCGCTCTCGTTGTAGTAAGCTATTCGAGTTGCCCGGTCACAAACTGGGTGGCGTTGGGCCTGTGGCGCAGTTGGTAGCGCACCTGCATGGCATGCAGGGGGTCAGGGGTTCGAGTCCCCTCAGGTCCACAAAAGCGAAAGCCCCATTTGGGGCTTTCGCTTTTGTTGTATCTGCTGCGGAATCTGGGCCGGGCCGCGCCATCCCGTCAGGCGAGGGCGTAGCTCATGACGACGCGCCGCCCGGTCTTCGCAGCGCGATCTTCGACAAAGCCAGCGCGTTGGTAAAGCTCGAGCGCTCCCGTGTAGACGTCGCCGCGATCGCCGGGCTTGGGCACCATAGGGTACGCCTCGAGGCGTTGAGCGCCCGACTCTTGCGCGTGCGCGATAGCGCCCTTGAGGAGTTCCGCCTGGAGGCCTTGCCCGCGGTAACCGGCGCGGATGTAGAAGCATATGACCGACCAGACGCCGGGATCCTCAACGTCGTCGAGGCCGAGGGCGGTCGAGCGGATAACGCGTTGCATGCCACTGCGGGGGCTCACGGAGCACCATCCGATCGCCTGGCCGTCGCGGTAGACAAGCACGCCCGTTGGCTGACCGCTGTCGACGAGCTTGGTGAATGCTTCACGGTTGTCTTCGTTCGTGTTTTTGACGTAGACGCTGTTTTGTAGGCGCCACGTCATGCACCAGCAGCTGTGGCCTCCACCGCGGGGGCCAAAAAGATCTGCCAGATCGGGGAATCGCTCGCGCGTGAGCGGATGTATCTCAAGGCCCGGCTGGAATGGGGCGGATGGTGAATCGTCTGGCATGAGGCACAGTCTTGCACCGATCGCGGCTCAATCGGTGATGAGCGGAAGGAAATTACTTGAGCGTCGAGCATCACTGATCTTCGCGCTCGGAGCGGATGAGCGCGAGAGCCTGCTCTGCGACATCGGAGTCGCGTTCTGAGAGCGAATCGATGACCCGCCGCATCCGAGCCACCTGCGCACTCCATTCTGTGCCGCGCTGCATACGCCGGGGTAGCTCTTCCAGCTCTTGTACCTCGCGCCACGCGGTCAGCAACACAGTTTCGTAGAGCTGCTGGTCGGCCTCGGCGGCCTTGCCGTCATGGCCGTCGTCGGCTCCAAGGACGGCGACCGCGTCCAACTGCGAGAGGTCGAGACCAATCGCGAGCTGGTTCAGCTTTTCGCGCAACTCGCCGAGCTGACGACGTGCCTGGCGCGTGGCCGTGGTGCGTCGCAGGGCTTGGGTGAGCGCGAGCCCGGTCAGCATGAGTGTTTGCGCGCCAGTCCACGCTGCAATAGCCACGGTCCAGAACAGGGTCGCTGGCGGGATCGTAGAAGTCTGCTGGTTGTTGTACTCCATTTGACGACCGAGGTCAGACATCGTCGAGGCGACCACCGCTCCGACGGGCAGGGTCCAGTCTTCGCCGGGGATGTTGTACATCGACGGTTCAGTCGCCCTGAAGTCGTAGGCACCCAATCTGCTGTCAACGCCCGTGCTGAGCTCGCCGGTCAGGGGCAAGCCTGCGCCGTAAGAACCGTCGGCACCCAGCCAGAGCGGAAGGACCGCGTAGCCGGGGCGAACGTCGCCCGTGATGGCATCGATCGCCGCTGGTTGCACGGTGGCTGCCAGGCGCTTGATACGGGGGTACGCATCCAGAAGATCGAGGTAGTCGATCTCGATGCGGTAGCCTGCACCCTCACGCGGTCGGGCAGAGACATACTCATCAAGGGGGAGCAGCGCAACGATCAACTCCACGCGCTCGGGGAGCAGAGCGTGATCGCCGTAGCGCGCATTCCGTTCCATCTGCTCTCGAACGCTCTCGAGCGTCAGCGTCTCGGCGTTTGTGGGCTCGTCTTCGTTGCGCGGCGGAACCGCGTATTCGGGAATGAGCGAGAGGTCGCCGGCGATGTCCAAAGCGGCGAGCGGTTCGTCGCCGACAAGGGTACGGCCATAGGTCTTGTTCGCTTCCTCCGCCGTAGCAACCGCAATCCAGCCGCTGATCAGCGCAACGATAATCGGCAGGATAACCACAGAGGTGCCCGAGATACTCGGAGCGCGCGTCGTAGCCACATCTGATGGCCCGAGCCGACCACGGGATGCCTCGGGGGATTGGAGTTGCAGCAAGAGACGCTCGGCGTGCCAGGATGGCGCGCGTGAGCCGCGAGAGGAGATCCCGAGAGAAGCGCGCAGATCATCTAGTGTGTCCATCTGCCCGCCCGTGGTGACACGCACCCGTTCACGCTCGCGGTCGGTTACATCCTGGTCGGTGACGTTGAGGCCAGCCCCGTACTTGCGGCGTTTCTGCAGAGCGCGCTCAGCCTTCACGAGCGCGCCGGTCAGCAGTTTCTCCGTGCGTTGCCAGCGTTGCATGAGATCCGCGTGACGGACGATGACTTCGGGGCCGCTTTCCGTTCCGAACGAGGATGCTCCTTCTTGAACGAGCGCGAGCAGCGCGCGCCGTTGCTTTGCGAGATTCTCGGCTTCGCGGCGGGGGAGCGCACTGCGGTGACGGAGCACCTCTTCCACCGCCTGTGTCGATGGGAGCGCGACCCGGCCGAGGATCGTGCCACCTGCGGCGTGCCCGACGCGGAGCGAAGATGAGGCAGCCAACGCGTCTGCGCGCCGTTGGAGTGCGTCGGTACCGGCTGTGAACTCCGCGAGCGACATGGGTTTACTGGGCTTTCCCCGTTCGTGCACGAGCGCTCGAGGATCGAGCAGTTCACGGGTCAGGATTTGCTCCGCGTGGGCGAGCTTGAGGCTCACCCGACGGATGGCTGACCAGTCCGCCTTGAGTGTTGTCCTCACGTCTTTCGCGGCGTTCCGTGCGGCCCGACCTGAGACGCTCTCCAGTTCGGCATCCGCGATTCGGAAGTGCGCCTCGAGCAGATCCAACTCCAATACAACACGGGCCAGTTGCAACCGGGCACGCGCGAAGGTGCGCGCTTGCGCGCGCTCTCGGGCGACAAAACGCAGCCACACGAGCGTTATGAGCAGCGCGACGAGAAGGGGCAGCACCGCGATCGCACCCCAGAACACGGGGGATCGAGTTCCGCCGTCGAAGGCCTCCGAAGCTGCCGTGAGTGACGCGCCCACGACAGCGCTCGGCCCGTGCCCCTGGGTGACGTTATTGAGAAACGTTTCGCGCATGTCGGTAGACGCGTGGTACTGCGGCCGCCAATCATCGAGTGCTCCCAGCTTTGCCACCGAAGCACGCCGTTGGTCGGGAAGCACAAGATCTGGATCCGCGGGGTCGAACCCCACCGAGAGCATCACGTCAGCACCCTGCGGGAGCTCGCCGTGCTGGTACTCGTCCCAGGTCAGTTCCCGTTCCACGACCAAGACCGTGAACGGCTCATAGCTGAGTGCCCGGCCCTCTGCTGCCGCCTCGACGGTTTCCTGCGTGATTCCGTAGGGAAGACCGTCTTCGACGATGAACGAGATCGGATGCTCCGGCTGGGCGAAAACGCGTGCAACAGCGAGCTGGCCAAGACCGACGGAAAGCACGGCGAGCGCCAGCGCCAGCACGGGCACAACCCACCGCCCGCGGCGCAGAATTGTGACGATGCGCGACGTGCCAGGCATGGCAACCAGTCTATTGAGGCAGCCGAATGCGGCACTAAGCTGACCGTCATGGTTGCAATGGCGCGTCTGGCGGGTACTTCGTGAAGCTCAATCGTGGCGTCTTGGGCGTTCTTTTCTCGATCATCCTTGCGGGCCTCAGCTGGTTTGCGATTGCGATGGTCATTGCGATCCGACGGAAGCAGACGAGCCTTGGCAAGGTCATAATCAGCACACTTCTGGGGCTCGTGCCGCTCGCCCTGCCGGCCGTGCTCGCCATGGGGTTCTGGAAGTTCCTTGTGGCACTGCGCCCGGCATATGCATCGTTCGTCGACCCGTGGCAGCCCGGTTGGTTCCGGGCAGCCATCGTTGCGCTTGTTCTCGCCGTTGTTGTCGGGTGGTTTGCGCTGTGCCGACGCAAGATCGGTTCGGAAGTGCTCAGCCTGGGTGCCCTGTTCTGGCTCGCTGCCCTGGGTATCGTGCTCGCGGTTGTGGCACCCGGAGGGTCGTACGTTGCGGCAACACCGCGTGACGACTCGCGCTGGGTTTGGGTGCGCTCGAGGGCGACGTTGTCGCTGGCGCATCCGCCGGGGGTCGTGCGATCGACGCACCCGACGACGGCCAGCTCTCGCTGCTCTTCTACTCGGTGCCGGCCGAGGGGCTCGATCTGACGCTCGAACTCAAGGGGGCAGAGCCCGTGACAGCTCGGGTTGCTGACGCAACTGCGGGGCTCGACGAGATTCCGGGCTTTGTGCCTCGACCCGAGGGCGTCAGCATTGCGAACTCGCGCACGGCCGGCATGGTCGTGGTCGTCGCTGAGCAGACCTTCTCAGGCTGTCTCCGGCCTTGAGCGCAGTGAGTTCGTGACGTTCACATTCTCGTAACCCATGAGTGTCGGGGGATTGCTACGCTCGCAGGGTGTCTTCCCCGGCACACTCATGAATGATGGCCGCTGCTTCCGCATGTCTGGCCATATCAAAGGAGATCTCCCGAATGAAGTCCCCCTTCCGCGCGCCATCCGCAATCGCGGCTGGCGCGTTGCTCTGTTCAACGCTGCTCATGACGCCAGCGGCCTCCGCGGCGACGACGCCCGACGAGCCCATTGGTGATCTGACGCTACTGGCTACGACCGATATCCACGGCAATCTCTTCAACTGGGACTATTTTGCGGATGCGCCGCCCACGGGTGACGCAAACCAGCGCGGCCTCGCGCGTGTTGCCACGGCTATCGAACAGGCTCGTGCCGAGCACGGCGCTGAATCGGTTGTCGTCGTCGATAACGGTGACTACATTCAGGGCACGCCGCTGACGTACATCTCGGCCTTCAAGCCCGAGCTCGTGGCAAGCCCCATTCAGCCCATGGCAGCGGCCCTCAATGCGATCGGCTACGACGCACAGGTCGTGGGAAACCACGAATTCAACTACGGTCTCGACTTTCTTGAGGAGTACCGTTCACAGATCACCGCTCCGCTCTTGGGCGCAAACGTGCAGCCCGTTGCGAGTGGCGCAATCGACCTGCAGGATTCTGTCATTTTTGACAAGGTCGTCGGCGGCCAGACCATCAAGGTCGGTGTTCTCGGCCTCGTTACCCCGGGCGTTCGCGTCTGGGATAAAGCGCATGTCGAAGGCGTGCTCGACTTCGAAGACATGGTTGAAACGGCACAGCGTGAAGTGCCGAACCTCAAGGCAGCCGGTGCAGATGTTGTCATCGTGCTCGCTCACACGGGCAAGAACGCCGAAGGCGTCGAGTGGGTTGCCTCGGAATTGCAGGAGAACGTGGCAACGTCGATCGCGACGCTCGTCAATGATGTTGACGTCGTCGTGGCGGGCCACTCACACGTGCCGATCATCGGCGAGGTGTTTACGGCACCGGATGGCGACCCCGTGCTCTTGACGCAACCGAACTTTTGGGGCCGCTCGGCATCCGAAGTCTCGCTGCCAATCGCTGCTGACGGCGAGGGCGGATTCGAGGTCTCATGGCCTGAGGTCGAGGCCGAGATCGCGGGGCTCGCGAAGTACCACGAGGCAAAAGACCTCGCTGACTCGCCGGCTATCACGACGCACGCGACGTTACCGGCTGACCACGCGGCAGCTATCGGTTACGCCAACTCGGTTGTCGCGACCAACGCTGTTGAGATGCTCTCAGAGACCTCGCGCTACGAAGACACGCCCATTCTGGATGTCATCGGTTCGGTTATGGAAAACACGGTACGCGACGCGCTCGCTGAGACCGAGTATGCAGATCTGCCGGTCATCGCACAGGTATCGCCCTTCTCGCGTACCGCTGTCTTCCCTGAGGGCGACCTGCGTGTGCGCGACGTTGCCGGCCTCTACATCTACGAGAACACGCTCGCGGCGACCCTCATCACGGGCGAGCAGTTGAAGAACTACCTCGAATACTCGGCGCGCTACTTCGTACAAGCAACGCCCGAGAACCCGTGGGATCCCGAGACGCACTCGAACGCAATGTACGACGGTGCAACGCGTGGAATCCCGGATTACAACTACGACGCCTTCACGGGCCCCGTCACGTACCAGCTCGACGTGACGAAGCCCGTCGGTGAGCGTGTTGTCAACCTCCAGCACGCTGATGGCACGCCCGTGGCTCGGAGCGACGAGTTTGCGCTCGCGATCAACAACTATCGCCAGAACGGTGGTGGCGGATTCCCCGTCGCTGACCTTCCCGAGATCTGGAACGCACAGCTCGAGATTCGCCAGCTCATCATCGAGTGGGCTGAGTCGCTCGACGCGCCGCTTGAGCCCTCGATGTTCCACGAGGTGAACTGGTCACTCATCACTGAGGCAGCTGTTGAGCCGACCCCGACCCCGACCGTGACGCCCACGGAGACGGCAACCCCGACTCCCACGGCAACACCGACGGAGACGGCAACCGCAACGCCGTCACCGACCGCCACGGGCGGCCCCGGCACGCTTCCTGACACGGGTGCAGAGTCACCGCTTCCGCTTGCTGCTGGTGCCCTGGCACTCGCTGTTCTCGGCACGCTGCTCTTCGGCTTTGCCCGACGCCGAAAGCTCGCGAGCGAGTAAAACCAAATGCAGTGATGCCCTCCACCTTCGGGTGGAGGGCATCACTGCGTTCACGGGCTATCCACGACCGTCACTGCATTCGAGTCCGACCGAGGCGGACTCAGCACTACGCGGTTTGGAGGCCTTCCAGTATTCGGGTGCGCAGCGCGTTCCCACGCTCGGCAAAGGCACGCTGTTGCCGCACGTACTCGGCCTTGCCCGCAGCAGTCTCGACCTCAACGGGTTCGTAGCCGAGCGAGCGAACATCATATGGCGATGCCTGCATATCAAGCAGGCGGATGTCGCGGGCGAGCACAAACGCATCGAGCAAAACCTCGCCCGACACAAGCGGTCCTAGCTTGATCGCCCACTTGTATATGTCCATTCCGGCATGAAGACAGCCAGGCTGTTCGCGCTCGAGCTGCCCCTCGCGCGTGAGCAATTCACGATTTCGCGGCACGGCTTCGGGCGTGAAGAAGCGGAACGCATCAAAGTGCGTGCACTTGAGATCGTGCGCTTCGACAACGTCATCTGTACCCGACTGGCCAAGGCGCAAGGGGAGTTCGTGGCGATGCTCGCCCTGGCGGTAGACCATGGCCCACTCATGCATGCCGAAGCATCCGAACTGCCCTGTGCGATTCATGGGCGACGAGAGCATCCTCGTCGTGTAGTCCAAGAGCGCGGGCTTTTCCGCGCGGAAGGCATCGAGCGACGGCATGGCGTCCGAGTCGCCAACGGGGGAGTAATAGCGCCACGTGGTGCGCTCGGGAGCCTCTGCCAAGACGACCCCCGCGCCAGGATGCCACTTGCGCAAGACGGCCGGTTTGTACGAATAGTACGTGAACAAGAAGTCCCACACGGGGTGTTTCTCGCCACGAGCAGCACGTTCGCGATGCTCCACCGTCAGCGCATCCGCTCGTTGCTGATGGCGTGTTTCACGCTCAAGCCACTCGGCACGCGTCAGGTGTTCTCGGTCAACCTGAGTCGCGGTGGCCATCAGAGCAGCCCGAGTTCCCCGAGTTTCTTCTTGAGCTCGGCCCCATCGGCGCCTTCGACCCAGGGAATATCGCCAACGCCCGGGTGTTTGTGGCTGCGACCACCCGCGAGCACTGCTTCGGTCGAGGTCATCCGACGAATCGCGATTGCGGCGACCTGGTCGGGGTACTCGTTGGCGAACTCGGCGTAATACTCCGGATCATGCTGGCCGTCGTCGCCGAAAAGCAACCACTTGACGTGGGGGAGTTCACTCGCGAGGCGTCTGAGGTTGCCGAGCTTGTGCACCTTGCTGCTGCGGAACCAGCGATCGTGTGTGGGGCCCCAGTCGGTCAGCAGGAGTGCGCCTTTGGGAAAGAGGTTTCGTGTCAAGAAGCGATCGAGCGTTGGCGCAACGTTCCAGGCGCCCGTCGAGAGATAGACCATGGGTGCACCCGTGTGATCGGCAATGAGCCGGTCATACAGGACGGCCATACCCGGAACAGGGTTTCGAGCGTGCTCGTCGACCACGAAGGTGTTCCATGCAGCGAGGAAGGGGCGGGGAACCGCCGTAACCATGACGGTGTCGTCAACGTCACTCACGATCCCAAAGCTCACGTCTTCGCCCACGATGAAGGAACGCCCGTTCGACGGCTCTGAACCTTCAACCTGTGCTTGAAACTTTTGCCATCCGCTCGGCAGATCGACCTCGATGAGGTGGTCGACAACGCCGCCCGCATCTGCGACAACGGTGTGCGTCTCGCCAGCGATCGTGAGCGTCACGGTTGCGTTCTGCACGGGAACGCCAACGAAGGATCGCCATCCGCGAACCGAGGCGTACTTGCCGGCCTTGTCTTGCTTGGGCGGTTTGACGAACAAGACGCGACCCGTGATGCGCACCCACCCGGGGCCTCCGTAGCCGGGGAACGGAACAACAACGGGTGTGCGTCCGCGCTTGCGAGCGCGACGCTCACGCCAGAGGTGTAAACGTCGCTCGAGCTTGGCGAACCAGTGGACTCGCTGTGTTTCGTCGGGCTGTGGCACCTGCCTAGTCTTTCACGATCCGTATGTGCCATAGCCTGTATCGCATGGGGGAGCAGGCGAAGCCGCGCGAGGCAGTTGACCTTGAAGCCCTCTTCTGTCTCATCGCTGCCTCGGGTACACCGAGTCGCCACATGTTCTGGTTCGACGCTGGCCGCGATGCGGCGACGGGCTGGAGCTTTCTCGGGCTGGGCGAGCCGGTCGATCGCAACGAGGTGCTCGCCACAACACTCGGTGGTGACGGCGCCGAACCGCAGCTCCACCCGGGTGATTTTGTCGGCTGGGAGAGCTACGAAGCCGGTGCCGCGATGGTTGGCGCGCCAGTGGATGCCCCAACAGAGCCGAGCGCTTGGATGCGTGTCACCGAACTTGTCGCCCACAATCACGCGACGGGCGAGTTCGTCGTTGAGAGCGGCACCTCGGGTGTTCTTCGTGAACTGATGCCACTCGTTGGAACCCCCGAGCTGCTTCAAGATCATCACACGATTGCGGTCGCGCGCGTCGCCCCTTCCGCATACGCCGAGCAGGTGGAAGCGTGCCGACAAGAGATCGAGTTGGGTAATGCGTACCAGCTCTGTCTCACGACGCAGTTCGCCGTGGCGGAGCCGCGGGCGGCATCCGATACCTATCGGGCGTTGCGCCAGCTGGCCCCAAGCCACCACGGCGGTTTCGTGCGCATGGGCGAACACGCAATCGCCTCGGCAACACCCGAGCAGTTTTTGAGCGTTGCCGGGGGCCGTGTTTCGACGAGCCCCATGAAAGGCACGCGCCCGCGCTCTGACGATGCAACTGAGGATCGCTGGCTCGCAGCCGACCTTGTCGCTGACCCGAAAGAGCGGGCCGAAAACACCATGATCGTTGACCTCATGCGCAACGACCTCAATCGCGTGTGCGAGCCCGGCACTGTCAACGCCGATCGATGGCTCGAGGTTGAGAGTTATCGCACGGTGCACCAACTCGTGAGCACCGTCAGCGGCACTTTGCGGTCGGGCGTCACTTTCGGCGACCTGCTCTCGGTGACCTTCCCGGCCGGCAGCATGACGGGTGCCCCCAAGCTCTCAGCCATGACGATTCTGCACGGCCTCGAACAGCGCGCGCGGGGTATCTACAGCGGATGCTTCGGCTACGTTACACAGCGCGGCACCGTCGATCTCGCGATGGTCATCCGAACGATCGTTTTCAACGGTCAAGAGGCTTCTGTCTCAGCAGGCGGCGGGATCACGTGGCACTCGGTCGCGAAGAACGAAGTCGCCGAGGTCGCGACGAAGGCCAAGGCGCCCCTGCAAGCGGTCGGGGCAGTTCTGCCGCCCGAATGGGCAGCGACACTTCGATAGACTGAACCTTCGCGCGTTTCGCGCTGTTTCACTCTGTTTGAAAAGGCTCCTACTGTGACCGAGAACGTTCCCGCTGACGACCGCAACACGCTGCCCTCACACACTGATCTCGAGAACAAGTGGCAGCGGTACTGGGCTGAGAACGATACCTTCGCGGCTGGCGGTGCCGAGGACAAGCGCCCGCGCAAGTACGTTCTCGCGATGTTCCCGTACCCCTCGGGCGATCTGCACATGGGCCACGCAGAGAACTACGCCTACAGCGACATCGTCGCTCGTGCCTGGCGCCACCGCGGGTACAACGTGCTCAACCCCATTGGCTGGGATTCCTTCGGTCTGCCCGCCGAGAACGCGGCGATCAAGAATGGTACCGACCCGCGCGAGTGGACGTACAGCAACATCGACCAACAGCGGAAGAGCTTCGGCGATTACGGTGTCTCGTTCGACTGGAATCGGGTGCTGCACACCTCTGACCCCGAGTACTACCGCTGGAACCAGTGGCTCTTTGAGCGCCTCTACGAACGTGGCCTTGCATACCGCAAAGACGGCATCGTCAACTGGGACCCCGTTGACCAAACAGTGCTTGCGAATGAGCAGGTGTTGCCTGACGGGACGTCGGATCGTTCCGGTGCGGTCGTCGTCAAGAAGAAGCTCACGCAGTGGTACTTCAAGATCACCGACTACGCAGATCGCCTGCTTGACGACCTCAACCAGCTCGAGGGCTTCTGGCCGAGCAAGGTGCTGCAGATGCAGCGCAACTGGATCGGGCGCTCGGTTGGTGCCGACATTGACTTCGTCATCGAAGGGCGCAAAGAACCCGTCACGGTCTTCTCGACTCGACCCGACACGCTCTACGGCGCAACATTCTTCGTTGTCGCACCAGACTCCGACCTCGCTGCTGAGCTCGCGGCGGGAGCAGAACCGAGCGTTCGCATGAAGTTCCAGGATTACCTGGATCAGGTGCAGAAGGCATCCGATATTGAGCGCCAGATGACGGATCGCCCCAAGACGGGTGTGTTCTTGGGCCGCTACGCAATCAACCCCGTCAATGGCGAGAAACTGCCCATCTGGGCTGCTGACTATGTGCTGGCGGACTACGGTCACGGTGCCGTCATGGCGGTGCCCGCACACGATCAGCGCGACCTCGACTTTGCCCTCGCGTTCGACCTGCCCGTGCGCGTTGTCGTTGACACGCTCGCCCCCGCAACCGGGACGTTGCCCGTCATCGAAGTCGATGAGGCGGGCCAGGCAATCGAACCTGACGACCTCGAATCCATCGACCCCGTCAAGACCGGTATCGCCCTGACGGGAGACGGCCGCCTTATCAACTCCGGGCCACTCGACGGGCTCAGCAAGCGCAACGCGATCGCTCGCGTGATTCAGCAGCTCGAAGCCGAAGGCACGGGTCGCGCAGCGAAGAACTACCGTTTGCGCGATTGGCTCATCTCGCGTCAGCGCTATTGGGGCACGCCCATCCCCATGATTCACACGGAAGACGGGCGCATCGTTCCGGTTCCCGACGACCAACTGCCCGTTGTCTTGCCGGATGCCGAAGGGCTCGACCTCAAGCCCAGGGGCACCTCGCCGTTGGGCGGTGCCACGGAGTGGATGCAAACGGTCGACCCCGAAACAGGCGAGCCAGCACTGCGCGACCCCGACACGATGGATACCTTCGTCGACAGCTCGTGGTACTTCTTGCGCTTCCTGAGCGCAAACGACGAGACGCAGCCGTTCGACCCTGAACTTGCCCGCCAGTGGGCACCGGTCGATTTCTACATCGGCGGTGTTGAGCACGCAATTTTGCACCTCCTGTATGCGCGCTTCATCACGAAGGTGCTCTTCGACATGGGGCTCATCGACTTCACGGAACCCTTCACGACGCTCATCAACCAGGGTATGGTTCTGCTCGACGGCTCGAAGATGAGCAAATCGAAGGGCAACCTCGTGTTGTTCACCGACCAGCTGCGCGACTACGGCGCAGACGCCGTGCGCGTTGCGCTCGCCTTCGCGGGCCCTGTGGAAGACGACATCGACTGGAAAGACGTTTCGACCGTCGGCGCCCAGAAGTTCCTCGCTCGCGCCCTGCGCATCGCGCACGAAGTCGATTCGCCGCAGGACGTCATCTGGAAAGACGGCGATATTGCCCTGCGCCGCGTAACCCACCGTGTCTTGGCAGATGCCCCTGGGCTCGTCGAGCAGACCAAGTTCAACGTGCTCGTCGCTCGCCTAATGGAACTCGTCAACGTCATCCGCAAAACGATCGACTCGGGCCCCGGTGCGAGTGACCCGGCTGTGCGCGAGGCGGCTGAAGTGCTCGCGACCGTGCTCGATGTTTTCGCGCCGCACACGGCAGAGGAAATGTGGGAAGCACTCGGCTATGAGCCGAGCGTCTCGCAGGTGCTCTGGCGCACCCCCGACCCCGAATTGCTCGTCGACGACACCATCACGGCCGTCGTGCAGATCAACGGCAAGGTCCGCGCTCAGCTCGAGGTACCCACGAAGATTTCGCCAGAAGAGCTCGAGGCACTCGCTCGCGCCGACGAGAAGGTGCAACGCGCGCTCGAGGGCAAAGAAATCATGAAGGTCATCGTGCGTGCACCGAAGATCGTCAACTTCGCGGTTAGAGGTTGATCCCAGAAACGGATGCTGCGAAGCGAAGGCGCCTCGTTGATCTGACCCCACTCCGAGTCTCACCGGCGTTCGCCCGCCTGTGGATCGGCGCCGCCATCATGGGAATTGGCGCGCAGTTAACGGTAGTTGCGGTCGGACTGCAGGTCTATGCACTGACACACTCGACCCTTGCGGTCGCGCTCGTCGGCGGTATCGCCCTCCTCCCCATGATCGTTGCGGGGCTCTGGGGCGGAATGCTCGCGGATGTTTTCGATCGGCGTTCCGTGCTGCTCGTCTCAACGAGTGTCGGATGGCTCTCGACAATCTCGATCATGCTACTCGCGTTCTGGTACGCGGGATTCGAGGGCAATGCCTCAGCGTGGCAACTCGCACCCCTGTATGCGGCAACGACCGGCAATTCGATTGCGTCAACGATCAGCGGTGCGACGCGAACTTCGACCTATCCGCGCATTCTGCCCGAGAAGCTCGTGCCTTCAGCTTCGGCGCTCGGCGGAATTTCGATTGGTGTGCAACTTACGTTGGGGCCAGCGCTGGCGGGCGTTCTTGTCGCCGCAATCGGGCTCCCGTGGACATTCCTCGTTGATGTTGTGCTCTTCAGCGCAGGATTCTTCGGCGTACTCATGCTGCCGAAACTCCCGCCCCTCACAGCACCCGTCAACCGCGGATTCTCGGCTGTCGTCGACGGGTTGAGGTTCATGAAAACGGCGCCCAATATTCGGGCAAGCTTCCTCGTTGACATCATCGCCATGACCTTTGGTCGGCCGTATGTGCTGCTTCCTGCCGCGGGCGCGCTCGTCATCGGCGGTGGGCCCGTCACTGTCGGGGTGCTGACGGCAGCTGCCGCGGTTGGGACATTCCTCGCGAGCCTCTTTTCTGGCCCCGTCGCCCACGTGCGGCGCTATGGCGTTGCGATCAGCGGTGCCGTCATTGTCTACGGTGCGTTTATTGCGCTCTTCGGCGTCATTCTGCTCGTCATGCAGCTTGGCGACTTTGGGCCAGTCGGCCCAGAGTGGAGTCAGGTTCACCTCGCGGCCCTCATCGTGGCGGCTCTTGCGATGGCAGGAACGGGCGCGTCGGATGAGGTGAGCGCGATCTTCCGCTCGGCGATGCTGCTCACCGCGGCTCCCGACGATATGCGCGGTCGCATGCAGGGCATCTTCATGGTTGTTGTGACGGGCGGGCCTCGCCTCGGTGACCTCTGGGCAGGCATTCTCACCTCGCTTGTCGCGCTGTGGTTTCCGCCCGTGCTCGGTGGCCTCCTCATTATGGTGCTCGTCGCAACGCTTCTGCGCGCTCTTCCCTCCTTCCGCAACTACGACGCCGAGCATCCGACGCCATAGGTGCGAGCCCACAGCGCGGTTTTGCGGAAAGCTCTCCACATCTGCGGCTCTGCATCGATACCCGATCTTTTCGCTTCGTAGTGTTGGGGCGTGAGCGAAGTCGAACCTGAACCCGTTGCGCGCAGACCGCGCGCGAACAGCAGGATTCGACTCGGATTAGGCTCGGTCGTCGTGATCGTTGTCGTGCTCGTTTCGGCGAGCATCGGCGTCAGTCTCCTGCGCACCATGATGGCACCGGTCGAGGTTGTCGCGCCAGGAACCCAGCCGCCCGCCGGCGTGGTCGATGATCGGGGAGACGCGAGCATTTACGTGCATGTTGCCGGCCAGGTCAGCTCGCCCGGGCTTTATCGACTCGCAGCAGACGCGCGGGTCGTCGATGCGGTTGCCGCAGCGGGAGGCACGACCGCTGAGGCTGATCTCCAAGCAATCAACCTCGCGCGTGCCGTGACCGACGGCGAACAGCTGCTCGTGCCGGCCGTTGGCGAAACGGATGCCGCCGCGACGGGGCAGCTCGGCGTTGCAGCCGACGGCAAAGTGAATATCAACACGGCAGATGCTGCGACATTGGATACCCTCCCGCGCGTTGGGCCGGCGCTTGCCGAACGAATCATCGAATGGCGTGAGACGAACGGCGCATTCCGTTCCGTTGACGATTTGCTCGGTGTGAGCGGGATTGGCGAAAAGATGCTCGCGGGGCTGAGAGACCAGGTCACGGTGTGAAACGGCGCTCGCCCATGATCGCCGCCGCTGTCGCTGTGTGGGTCATCGCCCTCATCTTGATCAACGCGGAGCGAGCGAGCTGGTGGGTCTTCGGCGCGGCCATTGGCGTGTGCGGCTTCGCGGCCGCATGGCGGCGCGAACGAGAACTCGCGGGCACAAGAGCCAGCACGATCGTGGCCGCGGCGGCGATTGCAGCTGTCGCGCTGAGCGTTGCGTGGCAGGTACCCGGCCGCGACGCAATGGCTGCCGCCATCGGGCGATCCGTGACAATCGATGCGCTCGTGACCTCAAACAGCTCGGCGCCCTCGAACGGTCGTGTCTGGGTTGAGGTCTTGGCCTCACTCGAAGGAGCGGCGCCCGTGCCGATGCGCGTAGCTCTTGAATCAACAAAGCAGGCGCCATTTGGGGCGACAATCCGAGTTTTCGGCGAACTTGGTGAGCCCTGGGGTCCTGGCGCGATCGTCGCGACCATGAGCACACACCGAGCGCCAGAGACCCTGAGCAACGGCGGCGCGCTGCTCAATTTCGCGGCGGGACTTCGTGATGGGTTCATCGAACGGGCGTCACGGCTGCCGGGTGGAGGAGCCGAACTTTTGCCGGGGCTTGCCGTGGGCGATACGCGTGCCGTGACCCCGCCGGTCGAAGAAGCAATGCTGCAGAGCGGGCTCTCGCACCTGACCGCTGTGAGCGGTGCCAACTGTGCAATTGTGACGGCGATCGCCTTCGGTGCCGCGGCTCTCTTGCGAGCACCACGTTCGCTGCGGGTGGCGGTTGCGTTGCTCTCCCTGGCGCTCTTCGTCATCCTCGTGACACCCGAGCCGAGCGTTGTGCGCGCATCCGTTATGGCTGCCATTGCCCTGCTTGCCCTTGTGCTGGGTCGCCCCAGCGCGGGTGGTGCTGCCCTCGCCCTCGCGGTCGTCGTAATTCTTGTCATCGACCCCTGGCTCGCGCTCTCGGCCGGATTCGCGCTCTCTGTCGCGTCGACAACGGCGCTGCTGTACCTCATGGCGCCGCTCGCTCGTGGGCTCACACGGTGGCTTCCGAAACCACTCGCGTGGTCGATCGCCGCACCGCTTGCTGCCCAACTTGCGTGTGGTCCGATCATCGCGCTCTTCGCAGAAGAACAATCGCTTGTGAGCGTGCTCGCGAACATGCTTGCGGCACCAGCGACGCCCATTGTGACGGTCGTCGGCATGATCGGATGCCTCTTAGCTCCGCTTCCACTCCTTGCCGACTTCGCCGTCGCGACCGCGTGGCCAGCCGCGCAGTGGATCGCCTCGACCGCCGAGATTGCGGCATCGCTTCCGACGGCGGTCATCCCCGTGACACCCGGGCCCGTTACGGCGCTCGTCGTTGCCGTCGTGAGCGTTTCCATTGCCCTCGTCATCATGAAGCCGCAAGGTGGGAGGTTTCTGCGGGCAGTTCACCCGGCTGCTGCCCTCATCCTTGCCGGCATGTGTGCCTGGGGGCTCGCGGGGCTTATTTCACGAGTGGTCGTCGCGCCGCTCACGATCCCGGCCGACTGGGCAATTGCCGCGTGTGACGTTGGTCAGGGTGACGCCTTCGTCGTTCGCGACTCCGACGCGGTCGCTGTAATCGACACGGGTGAAGACCCGCAACTCCTCGCAGAATGTCTCCACCTGCTCAGCATTCAACGCGTCGATTTGCTCGTGCTGACGCACTTCGACCTCGATCACGTCGGCGGTGCCGGTGCGCTCGCCGGTCGCGTCGACACGGTCTTGTATGCCGAATCGGACGCCATCGATAACGCTGACCTTCTCGAGACGTTGCGGGCCGGCGGCGCAACGCTCGCCCCGGCTACGGCGGGCATGAACGGATGGCTCGGCACGCTCGAGTTTCGAGTGCTCTGGCCGCGAGCAGGTGAGCGTGTGTTCGAACCCGGCAATGCGCAGTCGATCGTGACGGAGTTCAGCGGGGTGGGTTTCCCAACGTTTCTTGCCCTCGGCGATCTGGGGGAGGGCGAACAACGGGCGCTCCTGTCGGCCAATCCGCATCTGCGAGCAGCAGTCGTTAAGGTCTCGCACCACGGCAGTGCCGACCAGTACGGCGGGCTCTACGAAACCCTTGGGGCGAGCATTTCCCTCATCGGTGTCGGCGCCGAAAACACCCACGGGCACCCGCGCCCCGAGACCCTCGAAACGCTCCGTGCACTTGACGCGCAGACGTTTCGTACCGATCGCAATGGCGCGACCCTCATCATTCCGGGGGAGAACGGGGCGCTCAAGGTTTGGACCGAGCGCAACGGGCAGGAGGCGTCGGAGGTGCCCGGTAGCCTAAAGAGGTGAACTCACCGGCATCGCAAGCGCGCACCCTCGACTGGCGCAACGCGCGGCCAGATGCTGTCGTGCTGGTCTCTGGGCCGGAAGAGGTCTTTGCTGAGCGGGCAACCGCGCGCATCCGTGATCTGCTGCGCGAAGAAGACCCCTCGCTCGAAATCAGTGACGTACGCGCCGACGACTACGACGCGGGCACGCTCCTTTCGCTCACGGCCCCTTCGCTCTTCGGCGAGCCACGGCTCGTTCGCGTGGGCGGTGTCGAGAAATGCACGGATGCCTTCCTTGCAGAAGCCCTTGCGTACCTCGAGAACCCGCAGCCCGGGGCAGTGGTGGTGCTGCGGCACACGGGTGCATCCGTGCGCGGCAAGAAATTGCTGGAAGCGATTCGCGCGGGTGGTGGCATCGAGGTGTCGTGCCCCGCGATCAAGAGCCATGACGATCGATTCGCGTTCGCATCGGGTGAGTTCCGTGCGGCTGATCGCAAGATCGCACCGCCAGCCCTACAAATGCTCACGAATGCCTTCGGAGACGACGTCGCTGAGCTTGCTGCCGCATGCCAGCAACTCATTGGCGACACAACCGGCGACATTGATGTTGCGACGGTCGAGAAGTACTACGGCGGCCGCGTCGAGGTCACAGCCTTTGTCGTCGCCGATGCGGCAATTGCGGGCAGGCTCGGCGACGCACTCGTGGGTTTGCGTCAGGCGCTCGCCTCGGGCGCTGACCCCGTGCCGATTGTGGCGGCTTTCGCCATGAAGCTGCGCATTATGGCGAAGGTCGCGGGAGCTCGCGAGAATCCAGGCGAACTCGCCAAGAAGCTCAAGATGCAGGCGTGGCAGATCACGCGCGCGAAGAAAGATCTGGCGGGCTGGAACGAGCAGTCACTGAGTCTCGCGATTCAAGCCGTGGCGCGCGCCGATGAGGAAGTCAAGGGTGCCTCTCGTGACCCGCTCTTCGCGCTCGAGCGCATGGTGACGATCATCGCGACCCGCGCGCCATACGGCGCGTAGCTCGCCGCTCAGTTCGTGCGCTTCGCCGGGTGCAAAAAAGCGGCCCACCCCGAAGAGTGAGCCGCTTTCGAAAAGTACTGCTTAGAGCGATGCAACCTGCTTGGCGATAGCCGACTTGCGGTTCGCAGCCTGGTTCTTGTGCAGAACGCCCTTGCTGACAGCCTTGTCGAGCTTGACCGATGCACGCTTGAGTGCGACCTCTGCCTGCTCCTTGTTGCCAGCTGCAACAGCTTCGCGCGTCTGACGGATGAGTGTCTTCAGCTCCGACTTGTACGCCTTGTTGCGCTCGGTGCGCTTTGCGTTGGTCTTGATGCGCTTGATCTGCGACTTAATGTTTGCCACGTGGAAATACTCCGTGTTTGTAATGGAAAGGTGAGTTTGTCACGCGGGGGAGAGGGCCGCACGCGACGATCGTGCGAGAGAACTCACACGCAAGTCAACGATCAATACTAGCATCCACCCGGGAAACTCACGAGCCGTAACGCTCGCACAGACCTTCGACCCGCTCGTTTTGCTCGCAAGGCGCACCGTAGCGGGCTCTGTGACCGATGCCGCGCCGGGTAAGATTGTGCGGATATGTCCCCGCGCGCTAAAACCACTCTCGAGCCGTCGAAAACACCGCCGACGCAGATCCGTAACTTCTGCATCATCGCGCACATCGATCACGGCAAGTCGACCCTCGCCGACCGCATGCTGCAGATCACCGGCGTCGTGGCCGACCGTGATATGCGAGCACAGTACCTCGACCGCATGGACATCGAGCGCGAGCGTGGCATCACGATCAAGTCGCAGGCCGTTCGTATGCCGTGGGAGGTCGATGGCCAGCCGTTCGCGCTCAACATGATCGACACCCCCGGTCACGTCGACTTCACCTACGAGGTGAGCCGTTCGCTCGCTGCGTGTGAGGGGGCCATTCTGCTCGTTGACGCAGCGCAGGGCATCGAAGCGCAGACGCTCGCGAACCTCTACCTCGCCCTCGAGAACGACCTCACCATCATCCCCGTGCTCAACAAGATCGATCTGCCAGCTGCCGATCCAGATCGCTTTGCGAAAGAGCTCGCCGACCTTATCGGTGGCAAGCCCGAGGACGTTCTGCGTGTTTCGGGCAAGACGGGTCTCGGGGTTGAGGAACTGCTCGACCGCATTGTGCAAGACATTCCCGCTCCCATTGGAAATGCGGATGCACCGGCGCGCGCCATGATCTTCGACTCGGTCTACGACGCGTACCGCGGTGTCGTGACCTACGTGCGCATGGTCGATGGCTCGCTCACGCCGCGCGAGAAGATCCAAATGATGTCAACGCAGGCAACGCACGAACTTCTCGAGATTGGCGTTTCGAGCCCCGAGCCGACTCCGACGAAGGGGCTCGGCGTCGGTGAGGTTGGGTACCTCATCACGGGCGTGAAAGATGTGCGCCAGTCGAAGGTCGGTGACACCATCACGAGTGCCCGCAAGCCCGCGACCGAGGCGCTCCCGGGCTATACCGACCCCAAACCCATGGTGTTCTCGGGTATCTATCCCATTGACGGCAGCGATTACGCCGACCTGCGCGAAGCACTCGACAAGCTCAAGCTTTCGGATGCATCGCTCCAGTACGAGCCCGAAACATCCGTTGCCCTGGGCTTCGGCTTCCGCTGCGGGTTCCTCGGGCTCTTGCACCTCGAGATCATCACCGAGCGTCTCGCACGCGAATTCGGGCTCGACCTCATTACGACCGCGCCGAGCGTGATCTACGAGGTCACCACGAACGACACGGGGGAAACGGTCGTTGTGACCAACCCCAGTGAGTACCCGGACGGCCGCATCCAGACGGTTGAAGAGCCCGTCGTGAAGGTCGCGATCCTCACGCCCAAGGATTACGTCGGCACGGTTATGGAACTGTGCCAGAGTCGCCGCGGCACCCTGCTCGGCATGGACTACCTCTCAGAGGAGCGTGTTGAGCTGCGCTACAACATGCCACTCGGCGAGATCGTGTTTGACTTCTTTGATCACCTCAAGAGCCGGACGCAAGGCTACGCGAGCCTTGACTACGAACCCGCTGGCAAGCAGGCTGCTGACCTCGTGAAGGTCGACATTTTGTTGCAGGGCGAAAAGGTCGATGCGTTCAGCTCGATCGTGCACCGCGACAAGGCCTACGCCTACGGCACCATGATGACCGAGCGCTTGCGCAAACTCATCCCGCGCCAACAGTTCGAGGTGCCCATTCAGGCGGCGATTGGTGCCCGAATCATCGCTCGTGAAAACATCCGCGCGATCCGCAAAGACGTGCTCGCAAAGTGCTATGGCGGTGACATCACCCGCAAGCGCAAGCTGCTCGAAAAACAGAAAGAGGGCAAGAAGCGCATGAAGATGGTCGGCCGCGTCGAGGTGCCGCAGGAAGCCTTCATTGCTGCGCTTTCGGGCGACGTGGAAGAAAAGAAGAAGTAACGCTGAACGGCTCTGTCAGGGCAGAACCATAGAGTGAGTGACATGCGGCGCGGAACCTTTCGAGACGACACCGTTGACTATGCAGCGGTCGGTGCAACGAGTGCACCCGACCTCATGCACTTTCCTCCCACGGGGAGCAAGCCTGCTGAGGCAAGCTGGCGTATCGGCAGTGGCGAGCAACGCTTCGCTGCAGCCGCTGAAACCCTGCTCTCCTGGGGTGTGCAGCGCGGCGCGGGTTTGCACATCACCGAGGTGCGCCCCGCCGACGGCGAGGGCTACACGGGCGTGAGCTTTGACGCCGAAGGCAAGCCGATTGCCCCCGCAAAATCGCACGCTGAACAGCGCTTTGACGAAAACGGTGTTCCCTTCGTTTCGCCCGGCACGACAGTGACGCTTCGTGGTCATGTCGGCGGTACGAATGCGAATGGTGAGCTTCGTGTTGTGGGGTTCACCGAGCAGCCGCGCCAGGTGGGGTTTGCCCTCGGTACGGTTGGGCACTCTGTCGTGAGCGGCGAAGAGTCGTTCGATGTGCAATGGCGAGAAGACAACGACGAAGTCTGGTTCGCTGTGCGCGCCTTCGATACCGCCCACTCGGCGCTCTACAAGTTCGTTCCAGGGTTGCTTGGGCGCCGTCGTAAAGCCCTCTTTGACGCGTACCACCGCGCGATTTCGCCCGCGTTCGCGACAAAGTAATGGCCGGGCCACTGCCGGTCGGCGATCCGGCCCCTGCAGATGGTCGATTGCCCAGCACGATCCGCCGCGACACCGCGACCTTCTCGGCTTACCTGCACGTGCCGTTCTGCCGCGTTCGCTGCGGCTACTGCGATTTCAACACGTACACGGCAACTGAGCTGCGTGGCGCCTCACAAGACGACTATGCGACTGAACTCCTGCGCGAAGTTGCCCTCGCGCAGACCGTGCTGGCGGAGGCGAACGTCGGTGGGCCGCTCCATTCCATCTTCGTTGGCGGCGGCACCCCGACGCTCCTTCCGCGCGGGCACCTCGCCCGCATGATCGGGGGAGTCACGGATGCCTTCGGCCTCGAACCGCACGCCGAAATCACGGTCGAGGCCAACCCCGATACCGTGACGGAAGACCTCGTCGAGGAGCTTCGGAGCGCGGGCGTGACGCGCGTCTCGATCGGCATGCAATCTGCCGTGCCCCACGTTTTGCAGGCACTCGATCGCACGCATAACCCGGAGAACGTTGCCCTCGCCGTCGAAGCTGTACGCCGCGGTGGCTTGGCGGTGAGCCTCGATGTCATTTACGGTGCACCGGGGGAGTCGCTATCAGATTGGGCCGCGACGATCGATGCCGTGACGGCACTTGAGCCCGACCACGTCTCGGCCTATGCGCTCATCATCGAGGAGGGCACGAAGCTCGCGCGTCAGATCAAACGCGGTGAGGTTCCTGCCCCAGACGACGATCTGCAGGCCGACATGTACGAACTCGCAAACGAGCGACTCGGCGCGGCAGGCTACGACTGGTACGAGATCTCGAACTTTTCTCGGGACGCACTCACGCGTTCTCGACACAACCTTGCCTATTGGCAGGGTGGCAACTGGTGGGGCTTTGGCCCCGGCGCCCACAGTCACGTGGGGGGTCTTCGCTGGTGGAACGTCAAGCATCCCGCCGCCTACGCTCAGCGACTTGCAGCGGGCGAATCCCCAGCGGCAGGGCGCGAGTTCATCGACGAGGATGCCGCACGCATGGAGCGCATCCTGCTCGAGAGCCGCGTGCGGGAGGGGCTCGATATGGCGCTCTTGGCGAGCGATGCGAGGGATCACGTTGCGGGCCTCATCGCAGACGGCTTGGTCGAACCATCCGCGGCATTCCAGGGTCGTATCGTCTTGACCTTGCGGGGTCGCTTGCTCGCCGACGCTGTCGTTCACGCTCTGACATAGGGCTCGCAGCGGGCACAGTGCCTCCTCACGCAAATCATGGCGCGGCTTCGGTAGAGTTGGCACTCGGAACAATTGAGTGCCAGGCGCGCAGGGGAGGAAGCATGATCAGCGATCGCGGTCTTGCCGTCCTGCGTGCGATTGTGCAGGATTACGTCGATCTCAACGAGCCTGTCGGGAGCAAGGCGGTTGTCGAGCGTCACGGCATTGGCGTCTCGGCGGCGACCGTCCGCAATGAGATGGCGCTTCTCGAAGAAGCGGGGCTCATTCATGCTCCCCATACCTCTGCGGGCCGCGTTCCGACCGATCTTGGTTACCGTGTTTTCGTCGACCACCTCACGAAGGTGCGTCCGCTCACGACTGCGCAACGCAACGCGATCGTTGATTTTCTCAGCGGCCCAACCGATATCGACGAGTTGCTGTCGCGCACCGTTCGTGCCCTCACGCGGCTCACGGGTCAGGTTGCGGTTGTGCAGTACCCCACGTTCGGGGAGTCAACCCTCACGCATGTTGAGCTCGTTGCGCTCGCCACGAATCGGTTCTTGATTGTGCTTGTCACGGATGCCGGCGCTGTTTCCCAACGCATCATCACGGTTGCGAGTGAGGTGCACGAGGCTGAGCTTTCCATTCTGCGAGCATTGCTCGCAGAACTTGTCACCGGATATTCCGTGACAGAGGGCATCACCCGGACGGCGCAATTCACCCCGCGCGCGGGGATCGACGCTGAGGTGCAGCAGCGGCTTGTAGGCGCACTCGGTGAGGAACTCGCTGAGTTTCGTACCGACAGAATCGTCATGGCAGGAGCCGCGAACCTCGCTCGCCGCGAACGCGACTTCTCAGGCAGCATTCAGCCGCTGCTGGAGGCGCTCGAAGAACAAGTAACGCTGCTTCGCCTCATGAGCGAAATGGACGCAAACAGCGAGGGACTTTCGGTTTCAATCGGCTCCGAGAACGCAGGGTTTGGGCTCGATGAGGCATCCGTTGTCACGAGCACGTACCAGGCGCCCGCCGGCATCGCACGAATCGGTGTCATGGGCCCAACCCGCATGGATTACTCCGGGAACCTTGCCGCGGCTCGCGCCGTTGCTCAGTACCTGACTCGACTGCTGGAAGCAGACGAGCACCCCCACACCTCGCTCGGCTCGTAGCGAGAAGACACTCCCTGCAACGCAGGAAAAGAAAGCACCAAGGAATTGGCAGACCACTACGAAACGCTCGGCGTCAGCCGTGACGCCTCCGACGAAGAAATCAAGAAGGCGTACCGCAAACTCGCGCGCAAACTGCACCCTGACGTCAACGGGGACCCCGCGGCGGAAGAGCAGTTCAAGAACGTCACGCACGCTTACGACGTACTCAGCGACCCGCAGGAGCGCGCCCGCTACGACCGCTTTGGCGATAACCCCGGCATGGGCGGCGCAAACTTCGGTGGCTTTGGCGGTTTCGGCGACATCTTCGAGACCTTCTTCGGTGGTGGCATGGGCGGCAGCGCAACGCAGGCTCGGCCACGCTCGCGCCAGGAACGTGGGCAAGATGCACTCGTGCACCTCAAACTCGATCTTGCCGATGTCATTTTCGGTGTGCACCGGGACCTTGAGGTCGACACGGCCGTTTTGTGCCCGACATGCGAAGGTTCGTGCACCCGGCCGGGTGCCCAACCCGTTACATGTGCTGTCTGCCACGGCTCAGGTCATGTGCAGCAGCAGGTTCGAACGCTCCTCGGCACCATGATGACAACGGGCGTCTGCACGGCGTGCGACGGCTTCGGCACGACCATTCCGCTCCCGTGTACGGAATGCCACGGGCAGGGCAGAATCCGCGCGCGTCGAACGGTGGGAATCGATATCCCCGCTGGCGTCGCAACCGGAATGCGCATGCAGATGCCCGGTTCGGGTGAGGTTGGGCGTGGCGGTGGCCCACACGGTGATCTCTACGTCGAGGTCGATGTTGCACCGCACCCCGTCTTTGGTCGCGATGGCAACGACTTGACGGCCGTGCTGGATGTACCCATGACGGATGCCATCCTCGGTAGCAGCGTCACGCTCGAGGGGCTTGATGGTGAGCCCATCGCGGTCGAAGTGAAGCCTGGTGCGCAGGCCGGCGACACGATTACTCTGCCGGGGCGGGGCATCACCGCCCTGCGGGGGAGGAACCGTGGTGACCTGAACATCATGACGAACGTTGTGACCCCCACAAAACTGGACGCCAAGCAGCGCGCCCTCATTGAGGAATTTGCACAACGACGCGGCGCCTCAGAACCGAGTTTCGCGGAGCACAAATCCGGCTTGTTCTCCAAGCTGCGTGACAAGTTCCGCGGCCAGGGCTAGGGGCGGTTATGGCGCTGCACTTTGTTCGGGAAGACCTCCAAACCGCTGCCACGGGCGGTATCGTCGAGCTGACCGGCCCCGAGGCACGGCATGCCGCAACAGTGCGCCGGGTCAAAGCCGGCGAGGACGTCACGATTGGCAATGGTCGCGGGTTGTGGGCGACGGGCGCCGTCGCCTCGGCAAGCTCAACGCTCGTCCGAATTGAAATCACGGCCGTGCAGCACGTGCCGCGACCCCGAACGCGACTCACGCTCGTGCAAGCCCTTGCGAAAGGTGATCGTGACGAGCTGGCCGTGCAGACGGCAACAGAGCTCGGCATCGACGCCGTTGTGCCCTGGCAAGCCGAACGCAGCGTCTCGCGCTGGGTCGGACCCAAGGCGGCCAAGGGCGTTGCGAGATGGCAAAGCATCGTTCGTGAGGCCGCAAAGCAAGCACACCGTGCCTGGATTCCCATCGTGACAGACCCGGTTGCAATCGATGGGCTCGAGCAGCTCGCAAGCGAGCAGCGCATGCTCATCCTTGACCCCTGGACGGATTCGCCCATCACGGCGCTCGAGCCCGACGAACGCGATATCACACTCGTCGTTGGGCCCGAGGGGGGAATCGCGCCGTCAGAGCGGGCGCGCCTCGAAGCGGCCGGTGCCGAGTGCGTTCGCCTCGGCGATACTGTGCTGCGAACCTCAACCGCGGGACCCGCGGCGATCTCGGTGCTGTCAGCGAAACTCGGACGCTGGTGAAGCCCACCCGCGTAGAGTTGAGTGCATGACCGAACCAACACTCTTTGAGCGCATCTACAACGGTGAGATCCCGAGCGAGATCATCGCCGAGAGCGAGAACGTTTTCGCGATCAAAGACATCAACCCGCAAGCACCGTTGCACGTCTTGGTGATTCCAAAGACGGGGGAGTACCCCGATGTCTCAAGCCTCGCGGTGGCCGATCCGGCACTGCTTGCCGAGATGGTTGAACTCGCAGGTCGCGTCGCAACCGAGCTCGCCAATGGCGAGTATCGACTCATTTTCAACAACGGTGCCAGTGCCGGCCAGACGATTTTCCACGTTCACGGCCACGTGCTCGGCAATATGGAGGAGAACAAACTCGTTGGCTTCTAAGGAAGAAACCACAACCGACCACCTCGCCGTCGACTCTGTCGCGATGGTGCAATTGCTCGGGCCGCAAGATCGACTCTTGCGGATGCTCGAGCAGCAGCATCCGTCGGTTGACGTGCATGTTCGCGGCAACGAGATCACGCTGAGCGGCGAGGAAGACGACGTCATTGCGGCGCGCAAACTCGTCGACGAACTCGTTGACCTCACGCGCAATGGTGTTGACCTTGCCCCATCGGATGTCGCAACCTCGGCTCGCGCGCTTGATCGCGGGCTAAAGCCCGGCGATGTACTGGGGGAGGCGATTCTCTCGTCGCGCGGCAAGATCATTCGCCCCAAGACCGCTGGGCAAAAAGCGTACGTCGACGCCATCGATGAGACGACCATCACGTTCGGTATCGGCCCTGCCGGTACCGGAAAGACCTACCTCGCGATGGCGAAGGCTGTTCAGGCGCTCCAGCACCGTGAGGTCTCGCGCATTATCTTGACGCGCCCCGCCGTTGAGGCGGGGGAGCGATTGGGTTTCTTGCCGGGTACCTTGACCGACAAGATCGACCCCTATCTGCGCCCGCTTTACGATGCCCTCAACGAGATGATGGATCCCGAGGTTGTCGCGAAACTCATGACGACGGGCACGATTGAAGTTGCGCCCCTCGCGTATATGCGTGGGCGTACCCTCAACGATTCCTTCGTCGTGCTCGATGAGGCGCAAAACACGAGCCCCGAGCAGATGAAGATGTTCCTGACGCGTCTGGGATTCGGCACGAAGATGGTCGTCACGGGTGATATCACGCAGATCGATCTCCCGACAGGGACTTCTGGTTTGCGCGCCGTGACAAAGATTCTCGAAAAAGTCGACGACATCCACTTCAGTTACCTGAAGTCAGACGACATTGTGCGCCACTCACTCGTCGGCCGGATCGTTGACGCATACAGCGAGTACGACGAGCAGCGCACGGCGGCACGAGTCGAACGCGAGCGTGCGAGCGAGTTCGCGAATCGTGCTGAACGCAGGAGCGTGCGCCCGCAGACTCCCCAGTCGAAGCGAGGCGGCCGATCATGACGATTGAGATCAACAACGAATCCGGTGTCGAGGTCGATGAAGCGGCCCTCTTGCGTTTGGCGCAGCGCAATCTCCAGGCGATGAACATTAGCCCCGAGGCAGATCTTGCGATCGTGCTCGTCCATCCACTCGACGTGGAGGGATTCCATGGCGGCCTCGTCGACGAGCAC
>CAYNTU010000016.1:0-59174 GCA_964400205.1 uncultured Microbacterium sp. | reverse complement strand
ACTGGTTCTCGATCTGTTTGATGGGCGCACCCGATTCGCGGATGTTCGAGAGCAGCAGTGCAACACCACCGCCGCGCTTCGAAAGCTGCAGCGATGAGTTGATCGCGCGAGCAATCGACTCCATGTTGTCTTCGATGCGCAGCAGGAAGCAGCTGACAAGCTCGCCGCGCTGCGCCTTACCCGCGTTGAGGAAGGTGGGCGTTGCCGGCTGGAAGCGACCCGAGATGATCTCGTCGACCAGTTCGGTTGCGAGGTCTTCGTTGCCCTCTGCGAGCATGAGCGCCGTCATAACAACGCGGTCTTCGAAGCGCTCAAGGTAGCGCTTGCCGTCGAAGGTCTTGAGGGTGTAGCTCGTGTAGTACTTGAAGGCGCCGAGGAAGGTTGGGAAGCGGAACTTCGCGGCGTACGCGCGATCGGTCAGCTTCTGCACGAAGTCGAAGGAGTACTGCTCGAGCACTGCGGGGTCGTAGTACTCCTTCTCGACGAGGTAGTCGAGCTTCTCTTTGAGCGAGTGGAAGAAGACCGTGTTCTGGTTGACGTGCTGCAGGAAGTATTCACGCGCGGCGCGCTTGTCGGCGTCGAACTGAATGTTGCCCTGCTCGTCATACAGATTGAGCAACGCGTTGAGATCGTGATAGCTCATGCCGTCATAGCGGGCATCGAGCTTGAACGCCAAGGCGCCGGGGTCTGCAGTGTCAATTACGGCTTCCACCATGTATCCAATCCGTCGCGTACGCGAGCGACGTCTTCCTGTGTGCCGAAAAGTTCCACCCGGTAGAGGTGTGGAACCTGGCACTTTCTGCTGATGATCTCGCCGGCGAGGCAGTACGCCTCACCGAAGTTGGTGTTTCCCGCTGAGATGACCCCGCGGAGCAGGTTTCGGTTGTTCTCGTCATTGAGGAACCGAATGACCTGTTTGGGCACCGCCCCTTTTTCTTCTCCTCGGCCCTGGCCGCCCCCATAGGTGGGAGTGACCAAAACAAAGGGTTCGTTGACCACGAGCGGCTCTTCGTTCGAGTACAGCGGAATCCGCTCGTTCTCGAGCCCGAGCTTCTCGACGAACCGTTTCGTGTTACCCGAGATGCTCGAGAAGTAGACGATCAGCGGCGCAGCGATCGGTGCCGTTGCGTCCATTGCAACGGGGTCGTTCGCAAGCGCGATAGTCATCGCTTCGTCGATTCGCGGGCAACAGCAAACGGATGCTTAGACCAGGCGCGACGCGAGTTCGTCGATCTTGTCGGGGCGGAAGCCCGACCAGTGGTCTTCATCCGTGATGACGACCGGTGCCTGCAGGTAGCCAAGAGCCTTCACGCGCTCAAGTGCATCTGCATCCTGCGAGACGTCGAGCACGTCGTACTCAATGCCCTTTGCGTCGAGTGCGCGGTACGTCGCGTTGCACTGCACGCATGCAGGCTTCGTGTAAACCGTAATTGCCATGTGAAGTTCCCTTCTCCCCTTGAAATTCGCGTCTGAGACCGGTGAAAACCGCTCTAACGTGTTGTCTGCGCTCAATACTACATATAGTGGCGCCACTGCGGTGGAACCACAAGGGGTAGTAGTTGCACGCTTGTAATTTTACACCTCTTTCCACCGGTTTTCCACAGGCTGATCCACGGATTGCTCCACATGCGGGTGCGTGGTTCGCTCCGCGGAATCGTGCGGTTCGTGGCCGCTTAAACCGGTGCTTTTGACGTGTTCTGCACACTACGGGCGACCTCTGACATCGGGAGAAAATGAGTTTGCTGCACCGGGGCGTTTCGGCGTGTCGCGATCTTGTGTGAATTGCGCGCTCCAGACACGCCGCTGCGCCGGTAACGTTGAGGGGTGAGTGTTGCAAAAGGCGGGTACCGCGACGTGCTTTCGACGCCCGGCGTCGCGCGCATCATCATCGCCCAACTTGTCGCCCGCTTCCCCAGCGGAATGGTCAGTCTCGCGATTCTCCTGCATATCGAGCGCGTGACGGGGTCATACGGCGCGGCAGGCCTTGTGCTCGCCGCGTCATCCGTTGGTGCCGCCATCGCTGGCCCCATTACGAGCCGGTGGATGGGCAAGTGGGGCATGCGCCCCGTGCTGTGGCTCACGATGCTCACGAGCGCGGTTGCGATTTCACTCATCGCGCTGCTGCGCGTTCCCGTGCCGGTCTTTATGTTCCTCGCGCTCATCGCGGGCCTGTCGACACCGCCCGTGCAGTCGGCCGTGCGCACGATCTATCCCAAGCTCGTCAACTCGCGTCAGCTCACACCGCTGTTCTCCCTTGATGCCTCCCTGCAAGAGATCATCTGGGTCATCGCCCCCGTGCTCATTACCGTCATCTCGACGCAGGTCGGCACAACTTTCGGTCTCTTCTTTGTTGTCGTCGTGCTCCTGGGCGGATGCTCATGGTTCATCATGCTCCCCGAGGTCGGCCGCGTGCGCATCCCCAAGGCTCGTGGAGCCCTCGGTACGGTGCTGCTCAAGCCGCCCGTCGCGATCGCTGCGGCGACGGGCTTCCTGCTCATTGGTGCGTGTTCTGCCGTTGAGGTTGGCGTCGTTGCCCAGTTCGCTGGCCCCGACGGGCACCACGGCATCGAAGCCGGTATCGCGCTGGCGATCTTCTCGGTCGGAAGCCTCATCGGTGGCCTCGGTTCGGGCGCCATCCCCATGAGCAGTTGGGCACTCGCCCGTCGCTTCCTCGTCGTCGCAATCGGCCTCACGGGCACGGTCTTCTCGCTGAGTCTGTTCTGGACGAGCACCTCGCTCTTCATCGCGGGCCTGGGCGTCGCGCCCGTCCTCGCCGTTATCTTCGCGGTCACGACCGCGAGTGTGAAGTTCTCGCAGACGGCGGAAGCATTCGGCTGGACAGGAACGGGGCAGCTCATCGGTGCCGCGGCTGGCTCGGCTGTGGCCGGTTTCCTCGTCGACGGCATCGGGCACCAGGGGGCCTACATTGCCGCGGCCGGTTTCGCGGTTGTTGGCGCGACTGTGGCGTCCATCTTCGTTTCGAAGCTGCCCGACCTGCGCTATCGCGATCCATCCCCCATCGCAGACACTGAGCCCACCCCCACGATGTCGTAGCCGACCGTGTGAAAGACTCTGACGCATGGCGAAGCGACGGCTCATCGAACTCAGTGACGCAGATCAGCTGCGCCTGAAAAACCTGCGCCGCATGCAGGCCGTCGCAATCGGCGCGCTCATCTTCATGGCGCTGCTATTCGCCCTGAGCTTCTGGCTCCAACAAAGCCAGCCCGCCTGGGCCTACGTGCGAGCTGCAGCCGAGGGCGGGCTCGTCGGCGGCCTTGCCGACTGGTTTGCCGTGACAGCGCTCTTCCGGCGCCCGCTGGGCCTCCCCATCCCGCACACCGCCATCATCCCAACACGCAAAGACGAGATCGGGCAGAGCCTCGGCGAGTTTGTTGAGACGAACTTCCTCTCTGGCGACGTCGTGCGCAGCAAACTCGAGTCGACGGCCCTCGCATCGAAACTTGGCGAGTGGGTGCGCGAGCCCGAGCACGCCGAGCGGGTTGTCGCGGAGCTTTCGACGGCGGCATCCGCCGTGCTGAATGCCCTCAGTGACGACGACGTGCAAGACCTCATTTCCGATCTCGCCCGCGACCACCTGGTGAACGCCGACTGGGCAACCCCCGCTGGTGAATGGCTTGAGCGGGTCGTGGCCGCCGATGCACACGCGGGCGCCGTCGATATGGCGATCGATACGATCGCCAAGTGGCTCGTCGCGAACGAAGGAGCCTTCAGCGGCCTTGTCTCACAGCGCTTACCCGGGTGGGTACCCAAACTCGCACACCGCTTTGTGGATGATGCGGCCTACAACGAGGCACTCAAATTCGTACTCGCCGTGCAAGCCGACCCCAACCACCAAGCCCGCAAGGCTGTCGATGGCTACCTCGATCGGCTCGCTGCCGCGCTCCAAAGCGACCCTGCTTTGCGCGCACGCCTCGATGGCGCGAAAGATTCACTCTTCGATAGCCCCCGCGTCGCCGAACTCGCCGCCTCGGCCTGGACGGCAGCAAAGACGGGGCTCCTCAAGGCACTCGACGACGCCAAAAGCGGCCTCCGCACGCGCGCGACGGCCATGCTGACCGACATTGGTGATCGCCTCGTGACAGACGACACCTTGCAAGCTCGCGTCGATGGTTGGATTACGGATGCCGCCGTCTTCGTCGTTGATCGCTACCGCCACGACATCGCCTCGATCATCACCGACACGATCGACAAGTGGGATGCTGCTGAGACGACCGAAAAGATCGAACTCATGGTCGGCCGCGACTTGCAGTACATCCGCCTCAATGGCACGTTCGTCGGCGCACTCGCTGGCCTACTCATTTACTCTGTCGCGCACGCCCTGCTCGGCTGACGCTCGTGGAGTGAAGCGAATGCCGCATATGCCTGCAACGCCGCCAGCACCTCATCGGGTTCCAGCTCTTCCTGCCGAATAATCCGAACGCCGTCGTTGTGACACAGAAGCTGCGCCACCACCGGTAGCCCCGCGAGCGCGAAGTGCGTGTCGAGGGCGAGAACCCAGTCAATTTCAGACTGCGAGAGATGCTCATCGCTCGGCCGTTCCCACACCACAAGCACCGATTCGCCGCCTACTTCGAGGGCGCACTCGGCGGCGAACGTCGCGAGAACGGTTGGGTACTGCAGCGTTCCGCGGGCCGTCTCAAAGTACTGCTCGGGGTCGGCCGGGAGCGACTCGAATGGCATGAGCACGGGGAGTGGGCGCCGCTCGGTGTCGAGGTAGACGATCCACGTCTGGCGTTTGTTCGCGCGCTCGAGAAGCGCCTGCGCGAATCGTTCGATTCGGCTCGTTGTGTCGAGGGGAATACTGGGGTCGAAGTCGTCGCTTGGCATGCTCCGAGCTTCCCCCACGCGCAGCCGCTCCGCTCTCGCCGGGAACTCGAATGTGGACAACTTCGCCAGATACCCGCCTGTGGGTTGGGCTGTACCGCCTCGGGGCGATAACGTAGCGCCGTGCGCAATATGTTGGTGACCGCGGGTCGCATCCTTTGGATGCACTGGCCAGCCCTCATCGCCTGGACGCTCTTGGGTGGCCTGGGGCATCACTTTGCACTGCAGCTCGCCGGCTGGATCGGCGCGTTCACAACCCTCGGCGGCGTGCTCATCCTGCCTCTTGCGGCGCTCTCGCGGCTCATCAGCCTCGTCGCGATGTTCCTGATCGTGCGCGACTCGCTCACGAATCTGCAGACGCTCGCACCGCTGCCCGCGAGTGCGAAAGAGCGCCGCGCGACGTTCATCAACGCGCTCTTTGTGAGTATCCTCCCCTTCTTCGCGGTCTACGCGGCGTGGGGCATGTTCGGCGAGGATCGGCGCACCTTCGTCTCGCGCATGCTCGAGAACAGCCTGCGCGAGGGCACGCTCGGTACAGGACAATCAGACGATCTGACCCTCAACCCACTGACAATCACCGTGACGCTCGTCGCCTTCGGTGCACGCTGGGCGCTTAAGCGGTGGCAAGACAAGCTCCCGCAGTGGACGCGCGTAGTCGCGGTCTACTTCGAAGCGCTCTGGGTCACACTCTTCATCGCCTTCGTGACCTACACCCTCACAAACTTCACGAACTGGATGAACTCACGCATCGCACTCGTGTGGCTACACGACATCCGAGGCTGGTTGAGTGAGCATCTCTCGCCGCTCCTATGGCTCTGGGAGACGCTTGAGTGGCTCATCGGGCAACTCGGCGGACTCCTCCTCGAGCCGCTCGCGTGGTTGACGGTCGCGGGTGTTATCTATGGGCAAGCGCTCAAGATTGAGCGGTTCAAGCCCAAGCACCGCATCGTCGAAGAAGCGAGCACACGAGTCTCACGAATCCCCGAGGGCGTGCGCAAGCGTGCGAAAGAACTCACGGGTGGCATCACCGACAAAATCGCGGATTTCGGCGGTGTCTTGGGGCTCATGTTCCGCAGTGGGCCGACCCTCATCGCGGGGTACATCCTGCTCTACACGGTCGCCAAGGCCGCCGACCCCGCGGGCGAGTGGCTTGCAACGCGCATCCTTGGCCCCCACGATCGAAACGCGTTCTGGGTCTATGCCGACATTCTCGTGACGTTCATGACGCTCGTCGCACTCGAGCCGATCCGAACGGCTGTCGTGGCCGCCGCATACGACACGACACTCGGGACCACGATGGCTGATGAGAAGGCGAAACCCGTCGTTTCAGCCCGCGGTTGAGGCATCCGTTTCGAAACGCACAATCTCACGCGTGACGGATTCGTCTGAGAGCTGCTCCACGAGAAGCTCAACCGCCCACGGGCCACTCGTTGCCTCGGGGACAACGAAGAACCCCGCAATGATGGCCGATTCAGGGTTAGCCGTGCTACAGGTCGACTGCACCTCGGAGGGGAGGTCAAAAATGCCGAGCTCACGGGTCGTCTCGAGCCACACCGTATCGCTCGATTCGGAGATAACCGCGAGGTTTCGGCAGCTTACGCCATCTTTTCCCTCGCTCACGGGGATCGCGGCGAGCGCGACCTGCGTGCCGGCGGGTTGATTGCCGTCGGTTATCGTGCTGCCGAGTTGGAACTCAACGGGGCCGAACTCGACACCGCCGAGCTCAATGGTCTCGCCCGCGGGCACCGTTACATCTGGTGCGGATCCGCCGTTTTGGCTGAAGAGCGCCCGCAGATCAGTTTCGAGCGCGACGGCCCCAAACACCCCAACCGTCAGAATCGGAATCGCCACGAGAGCCCACGCGTTGCGTTTCGCCCACTGCTGTGCGCTCATGAGGCAGTCTCCCCCGCCGCCCAATCGACCGGCAAGAGCGTGACCTCGGGCACCCGCCGGACCTCATCGACCGGCACACGCACCTCGATAACCGAGTCGAGCATTGTGATCTGATCGAGCGCGAACGAAATCGCCAAGGTCCCTTTGAGGGCTTCGGGTGCGGCCTCGAATGCGACTGACCCCGATCGAGAAATCCCGGGAACTAGCGGCATCTCTATCGCGGATGCGAGCCGCTCAGTCGCGAAGTACTCACGATCATCCGCGAGCAATGTTGCATAGCGCAGATTCGCTTGTCGGGCAGAATGCACGGCTTCGGCGTCGAAATTGACGACAACCCACGTACCGGTGAGGCTCATGCCATCCGCATCCGTTACCTCGTCAGCGATGACCACATCCGTCACAGTGACGGCGATATTGCGCCCCGTCCCGAGCTCGCCCATCGAAACTGTTTTGACGAATGGTTGCTCATACGAAAACTCGTCTGGTGTGTTGAGCTGCACGAACCACGCGCCCACGAGCAGTGCAAGCGCGAGTACCCATGGGCCGAACCGCTTGAGTGACGCAGCCATCATTCCTCCGGCCCGATGTCTTGCAGGACAACGTCGACGTAGGCGCCCGGCGTGATGTCCCACACGGTCGCCGACTGCGTGAACATCTGCCGTGGCGCCGCATTGGGCAGCATGATGCGGATCGTGTCGCCCGCCTTGAACGCTTCGCGAGGCACTTCCCACGTGATGCGCACGGTCGTCGGCACGAGCGGCTGCAAGATGGCGGTACGCGATTCGCCCGGTCGCGTCATCCGCGGGAAGGTGAGGTCGTCGTGCCCTTCGATAGCAACAGGGCGCAGCGCGCCATCGGATGAGCTCGTAATGTAGGCAGCGTCGAGATTTGTCGCCGCGACATCAACAAACAGCTGCCGTTCGGGGTCGTCAGGTTCTGCCCACGCCGAGTCGCTCAACCCTGCACCCTCGACCGTGAGCGTCAGGTCGGGCCGCTCGAATGTCTCGCCGACCGCGATCGTTGGCACATCGGCTGCGGGAGCCTCGGCGAGCCCGCCGAATGCAGCCGTGGCAGCGAGGAACAGGGCGGTTCCCGCGAGCGCGAACCACTTCATGGGGAGCTTGGACGCAGCAGTACGAACAGAGCGCGCACCGCGCCGTACACGCGGGATCGGTTGCTCGCCCTCGCGCATTCGATCCTGTTCCACGGTGACAGCCTAGAGCCCCACGAGGCCGTCGGCGAAGTGCTCGCGACCAAGAGAGCGCACGAATCGGTTGACATTGACGTTACGTCAACCTCTAACGTTGCTGATATGGAGTTATCAATCCAAGAAATCGCCAAGCTCGCCGGCACAACAAGTCGAACGCTGCGGCACTACGACGAGATCGGTCTCGTGCCTCCGAGTCGCATCGGGCGCAACGGCTACCGCTACTACGACGACCGCGCCCTCGTGCGGCTGCAACGCGTCTTGCTGCTGCGCGAGCTTGGGCTTGGCCTGCCGCAGATCGGCGATGTGCTTGCGCACGAGTCGGACGAGGCAAGTGCGTTGACGACCCATCTCGGTCTGCTCCGCCAGGAGCAAGACCGGCTCGCGCGGCAAATCGCCGCGGTCGAGCACACAATTCATGCCTTGAAAGGAGGCGAAGAACTCATGTCAGAGAACATGTTCGATGGTTTCGACCACACACAATACAAAGACGAAGTTGAGCAGCGCTGGGGGAAAGACGCCTACACGCGCTCGAACGACTGGTGGAACTCGATGAGCGATGCAGAGCGCACCGAGTGGCAGCAGCGCTTGACGCAGCTCAACGGCGATTGGGTCGCCGCCGCTGAGTCTGGCATCGCGCCTGACACAGCTGAAGCCTTGGCGCTCGTCGAGCGCCACGTCGAGTGGCTGCGTTCGATCCCGGGTACGCCCGCAATGGCGCCTGGCGGCGACCTCGAGGCCTATGCCCGCGGCCTCGGCGAAATGTACGTCGCCGACGAGCGTTTCGCCGCGAACTACGGCGGCGTCAGCGGCGCTACTTTCGTGCGCGACGCCATCAACGCCTACTTCGACGCCAAGTAACACCACGCCCTCGCGACCGGTTGGCGCCTAGCGCTGGCCGGTCGCGAGTCGCATAAGGTCGGTGTTGAAGTCGATGTCGTCGACACCGTGTTGCGCCTTCGCGGCATTGCCCGCGAACTGGTGGTTGTATTCGCCCCAAGTGTTTCCCGTGATGGCACCCGAAACATCCGCCACGATCAGGGCCGCGAGTTCGGATGCCGCACGCTTGATGCGCTTGCCGAACGCAGGGTCACCCCAATCATCAGGGTCGGCGAAAAGTGAGGTCGGCGCGGGAATCGCTCGGAGGAAGGCGAAGAGCGGGCGCAATTGATCGTCAACGACCATGGCGTGGCGAGCGGTTCCTGCCGTTGCCGCAAGCACGACGGGCTTCGCGACGACGAGGTCATTGTCGAGAATGTCGATGAACGACTTCACGAGGCCACTCACGCCAGCTTTGTACACGGGCGTCGAGACGACGACGCCATCCGCCGTCGCGAGGTTCTCGATTGCAGCCGATACGCGCTCGCTGGGAATGCTCGTCACGAGCGCGCCTGCGATCTCGGTTGCGAGCGGCGCAAGGTCAACGATCGAAACGGATGCTTCGCGCCCCGCCTCGCGCAACCGCTCAATCGTCGCCTGCGCCGTGCGCTCGGCAAGCATGCGCGAGGTTGATTGCTCGCTCACGCCACCGTTGATGACGACGATGCGGACTGGTTCAGACGCGGTCATCAGAACCCCCTCGGCAGATTTGCGGCCTGTTCGGCCGGGGTGTCTTGGTACGGCAGCGCACCTGAAAGGTTATCGCCGCGGTTGGGGTTCGGGCGAGCCTGGCGAGGCTCGGCGTCACCGTATTTGGCCTGCACGAGTGAGGCGTGCGTCGGTGCATCCGGAACACCCGGCGCACGCAGTGCCGCCATCTCTTTGCGCAACACGGGCACGACCTCGCTCGCGAGCAGCTCAACCTGCTCGCGAGCGTCTTCGATCGGCAGCGACAGAATGTCGACCGCCCACAGTTGCCGCTGGTAATCACCGAACGTCTCACGGAACTCAAGCGTGTCGTCGATGACCTGCTGTGGGCTCCCGATGCTCGCGGGGGTCTGCTTGGCGTAAGTCTCGAGATCCATGGCGCCCTGGAACATCGCCCACTTGTTGAAGTAGGGCTCGAAACGTTTGAAGGCATCCTGCGAGTTTTTCGCAATAAACGCGTGCCCTCCAAGGCCAACGATCGCATCCTGCGTGCGGCCGTGACCGTAGTGCTCGTAGCGCTTGCGGTAGAAGTCGACGAGCGGCTTGAAATGCCCCTTGGGCGCGAGAATATTGTTGGCAAAGTAGCCGTTGCCGTAGTAGGCGGCCTGCTCGGCGATCTCGGGCGTGCGAATCGCGCCGTGCCACACAAAGGGCGGCACATCGTCAAGCGGGCGCGGCGTCGAGGTGAAGCCCTGCAACGGCGTGCGGAACTTGCCCTCCCAATCGACGACATCGTCGCGCCACAGGCGGTGCAGCAAGTTGTAGTTTTCCAGCGCCAGCTCAACGCCGTCCTGAATGCGCTTGCCGAACCACGGGTACACCGGCACGGTGTTGCCGCGACCGATCATGATGTCGAGGCGCCCCTGCGCCAGGTGCTGCGCGAAGGCGTAATCTTCCGCGAGCTTGACTGGGTCGTTCGTCGTAATGAGCGTCACTGCCGTCGAAAGCTGAATCTGCTTCGTCGTCGCAGCGAGGTACGACAGCATCGAGGGCGGGCTCGACGCGATAAACGGCGGGTTGTGGTGCTCCCCCATCGCGAAAACGTCGAGGCCAACCTCATCCGCTTTCTGGGCGATTCGAGCGATGTTCATGATGCGCTCGTGCTCCGACATCGTGTAACCCGTATGCGGGTCGGGTGTGATGTCGGCGATCGTGAAAAGACCGAATTGCATCGGATGCTCCTACTGGGTGTTCTCGCACGCGGCGATCTCGCCGCGGCGTTCGTCAAGGTGGGCGCGCAAGGCGGCGGATGCTTCGCCGAGGGCGCTGAGTTGTTGCGGGCTCAGTGCTGCGATGAAGTATTCGCGCACGTCGCGCAGGTGTTCGATCGAGGCCTTTCGGTAAACCGCGTAGCCCGCGTCGGTCAGCACAACGTGCGATCCGCGGCTGTCTTCAGCACACTTCTCGCGGCGGATGAGCCCACGCTTTTCCATGCGGCCAAGCTGGTGCGAGAGTCGGCTGCGATCCCACCCCATGTCTTCCGCAAGCTTGGAAGAGCGCAGAGTGCGTGCCTCTGCCTCATTGAGGGCGAGCATGACGGAGTAATCGGCTGTCGAAATCCCCGCGTGCGCCTGCAGCTGTGCCGCGACCATGCTGTTCACGAGCTGCGATGTCTCAATGTAGTCGCGCCAATCGCGCAATTCGTCGCGCGAGGGCATCGGCCGCTTTGCAGCATCCGACATAGCATCTCCCTGAATTAGTTGATGCGTCAACTATAACGCGATGCGACTGCTGCGTCAAAGCGTCATCCGAGCGAAACACGAAGCGCAATAGAGTTGTCTCGCATTCACCCTGAGACACAAAGAGGAACCATGCGCGTTGCCGTTTTGCACCTTCGTGATGAGCGCCCTGGCGCACCCGTCTTCAACGGCATCCTCTCAACGCTCAATGACGCAACGCTCGCCACGATTTCCGACCTCGGCTGGGATGCTGACGTCGTCGCGAGTGGCGATGCCCCCATCGAAACGTCACTCGATGCAGCGGATGCCGCCGACGCCATCATCGTCATGGGTGGCGAAGATGTCTCCCCCGAGTTCTACGACGGGCCGGAAGAATACGAAGGCTCGGGGCACCACGACATCGAAGCAGACACCGCGCACATCGCCGTCATTCAGCGCGCGGCCGCGACGGGCAAACCACTGCTGGGCATCTGCCGCGGGGTGCAACTCATCAATGTCGCACTCGGCGGAACGCTTGTGCAGCACCTCGAGACACTCGAAAACCACCAGGCTCCCGCCGAGGGCATGGCATCGTTCACCCCCTCACACGTCAACCTCCTCGAGGGCATGAGCGACCTGGAACAGGATGTGCCGACGAGCGATGTTCGCTGTGGCCACCACCAAGCCATCGACCAGCTTGGCGAGGGCCTCGTTGTGGCTGCGCGGGCGGATGACGGCACAGTTGAAGCTGTTGTGCACGAGTCGGCGCCCATCACCGGCGTGCAGTGGCACCCCGAGCACCCCGACACGGCCGCCACGCAACTGACTGCCCTGCTGAAACGCCTCGAACGCCAGGCGCAACAGTGACGCTCACGATTCGAGAACCGCGACGCGCGACTAGCCTGATCTCATGGCACTTTCGCACGACGAGTTGTGGCCCCGGGCCGGGAGTTGGCCGACACCCACGGGCCGATCGAATGCCGCAATCCTGGGCGTTCCCGCCTGGCGCACCTCGCTCTCACCGACCGGCGCACACGCGACACCGGCCGCCGTACGCGAGGCGCTCAAACGCTACAGCCCGACTCTGCTCGGCCCGCCGCCCATCGACCTCAACGACGTGCTCACGATCGTTGACGCTGGTGATGTTGAAGAACCGGATGGCCCTGAAGGCGAAGCTCACGTGCGCGAGGCCGTCGCGGCGCTCGACACTGACCTCGTCATCGCGCTCGGCGGCGACAACGCTGTCACCTACCCCGTCGCGCAGGCGAGCGGCGCAAAGGGACTCATCACGCTCGACGCGCACTTCGACCTGCGTGACGGCATTTCCAATGGCTCCCCCGTGCGGCGGCTTGTCGAATGTGGCTTTGACCCGAAGCGCATTGTGCAACTCGGGATCGCCGACTTTGCGAACTCGGCGGCGTACGCCCGGCGCGCCGCTGATCTCGGCATCACGGTAGTGACGCTCGACCAGTTGCGCGAGCGCGGCATGGTCGCGGCCATGGCGGATGCGCTTGTAATCGCTGGCGCCGACGACGGGCTCGTTCACCTCGACATTGATGTCGATGTGTGTGACCGCTCGGTCGCGCCCGGATGCCCCGCATCCGTTCCGGGCGGCCTGCAAGCGCACGAGGTGCGAGCGCTTGTTCGGGCGGCGGCAACCGATGCTCGTGTCGTCTCGGCCGATATCGTCGAGGTCGATGCAATCGCCGACAGCGAGGATCAACGGACGGTGCGGCTTGCAGCCCTCTGTGTGCTGGAGCTCCTCGCCGGACTCTCCTCACGAGTTCAGAAGTAGCGATCTGCCCGAGCACGCCGAGCGGGCGGGCGTATTCCGTCAGGCTCGCAGGCATCGGGACTGGCGGGAGACGGCCACCGGCCGTCGGGGGACTGCGAGCGTGACGGAACACGCCCGCTCGCTCAACCGCGGTTAGCCAACAGAGCTCCCGCTAGGAGTCGGCCCTTCGACTCGCTGCGCTCGCTCAGGGACCTCATGCCTCACCCTGTTTGTACACCGTGTGAATCAGCGGGACACCGGGGCGGTAGGCCAGATGAATGCGACTTGGGGCGTCGAGCACGACGAAATCGGCGCGCGCGCCAATGCCCAAGTGACCGACATCCGTGAGTCGCAATGCGCACGCACCACCGGCGGTCGCTGCCCACACGGCCTCGTCAACCGTCATGCCCATCTCGCGCACAGCAAGGGCGATCATGAGCGGCATCGACGAGGTAAAACTTGACCCCGGATTGCAGTCGCTCGCGAGCGCCACGGTCACACCCGCGTCGATCAAGCGGCGCGCGCTCGGGTACGGATGCTTCGTTGAAAACTCGACGCCCGGCAACAACGTCGCGACCGTCCCAGAACCGGCCAGCAAGGCGACATCTTCATCCGATAAGTACGTGCAATGGTCAACGGATGCCGCACCAGCCTCAACCGCGATACGCATGCCCGGCCCCTCCCCCAGCTGATTGCCGTGCAAGCGCGCTGGCAATCCGGCGGCTCGCCCGGCCGCAAGAATCCGCTGCGTCTCCTCAGCCGTGAACGCACCGGTCTCGCAGAAGACGTCGATCCACTGCGCATGGGGCCGCACCGCCTCGAGCATCGGCCCACACACCAGATCGACGTACGCAGTGCGGTCATCCGCGTACTCACTCGGCACGACGTGCGCCCCCAAGAACGTCACCTGGTCGGTGACCTCTGAGGCGAGCCGCGCAAGCCGCGCCTCGCCCTCAACCGTCAGGTCGTAGCCTGTCTTGATCTCGAAGGTTGTCGTTCCTTGTGCGTGGAGTTCGGCGACGAAGCCCGCCAGGCGTGAGCGCAGGTCTTCTTCCGAGGCTGCTCGCGTCGCAGCAACCGTGCGACGTATGCCACCTGCGGCATACGGTTGCCCCGCCATACGGGCGGCGAACTCGTCAGCCCGGTCACCACCGAACACGAGGTGGGTGTGGGAGTCGACAAAGCCGGGGAGTACCGCGCGGCCACCGACGTCAAGCACTTCGTCGGCCGCGGGAGCATCCGATGCCGCCCCAAGCCACGTGACGCGACCATCTGAGACGAGCATGGCGGCGTCGCGCAGCGTGCCGCACAGATCACCATCGGCCGCGACATTCGTCGTCAACTCACCGATGTTCGTGATCAGTAACGACTTCACAGCATCGGCACTTTCAGCCCGCGCTCGACGGCGATTTCTCGTGCGTGTTCGTAGCCAGCATCCACATGTCGCATGACACCAGTGCCGGGGTCATTCGTCAAGACCCGTTCGAGCTTCTCGGCCGCGAGCTCGGAACCATCCGCGACCGTGACCTGGCCAGCGTGAATCGAGCGCCCAATGCCGACGCCGCCACCGTGGTGAATCGAGACCCACGCAGCACCCGAGGAGGTGTTGAGCAGGGCGTTGAGCAGGGGCCAGTCGGCGATTGCGTCCGAGCCGTCTTTCATCGACTCCGTCTCGCGGTAGGGCGAGGCAACCGAACCGGCGTCGAGGTGGTCACGACCAATCACGATGGGCGCGTTGAGTTCGCCCGAGGCAACCATCTCATTGAACTTGAGCCCAGCGAGGTGGCGCTCTTTGTAACCGAGCCAGCAGATGCGGGCGGGAAGCCCCTCGAAGTGCACCTTCTCACCGGCCTTCTCGAGCCAGCGGTGCAGCGCGGTGTCTTCTGGGAAGAGTTCTGCGATCGCCTTGTCTGTTGCGGCAATGTCGGCTGGGTCACCCGAGAGCGCGGCCCAGCGGAACGGCCCACGCCCCTCTTCAAACTGTGGGCGGATGTAGGCGGGCACGAACCCGGGGAACTCGAATGCCCGGTCGTAGCCGCCAAGTTGGGCTTCTGCGCGGATCGAGTTGCCGTAGTCGAAGACGGTCGCGCCGGCATCTTTGAAACCGACCATGGCTTCAACCTGTTTCGCCATGGAAGCTCGTGACGCCTCGATGAAGCCCTCCGGGTCGCGCGCAGCTTCGGCTTTCCAGTCGTCAAACGCGATGCCGACAGGTAGGTAGGCGAGCGGATCGTGCGCGCTCGTCTGGTCGGTCACGATATCGATCGGTACACCGCGACGAAGGAGTTCCGGGAACACCTCGGCGGCATTGCCCACGACACCAACCGAGAGCGTTTCGCCGGCCGCTTTTGCTGCAACGGCTCGCTCGACCGCATCGTCGAGCGAGGTCGTGTACTCATCGAGATAGCCGTGGTCGACACGGCGAGCAAGGCGCGACTCGTCGACATCGACGACAATGACGACGCCGTCGTTCATCGTGACGGCGAGCGGTTGTGCGCCGCCCATGCCGCCAGCACCACCCGTGAGGGTCAGCGTGCCGCGCAGCGAATCAAGCCCCAGGGAGCGCGCCACGGCAGCAAAGGTCTCGTAGGTGCCCTGCAGAATGCCCTGCGTGCCGATGTAGATCCACGAGCCCGCCGTCATCTGCCCGTACATCGTGAGCCCCAGCTCTTCGAGCTTGCGGAACTCGGGCCACGCCGCCCAATCCCCCACGAGGTTCGAGTTTGCAATGAGCACTCGCGGCGCCCACTCGTGCGTGCGGAACACACCGACGGGCTTGCCCGACTGCACCAGCAGGGTCTCGTCCGGCTCAAGTTCGTCGAGCGTGCGCACAATGGCATCGAACGCTTCCCAGCTGCGAGCAGCACGGCCAGTCCCGCCGTAGACCACGAGTTCTTCGGGGTGCTCGGCAACCTCGGGGTCGAGGTTGTTCATGAGCATCCGCTTGGCGGCTTCTGCGCCCCAGCTCTTGGCAGTCTTCTCTGGCCCACGCGGTGCGCGTACGGAACGGTTCGAGGTGGTCATGCGATGTACTCCTTCACTGCAGCACTGATTTTGCCCGAGATGACAAGCTCGGTGACGGCTTCCATTTCGGGGCTCAAGAATCGGTCGGGGCCGGGCCCCGGGTCGACGGTTCGAACAACATCACGCACGGCGCTCGTCGCGGGGCCGGGCTGCAGTGGCGCACGCAGGTCGAGTGCGCGGCACCCCGTGATGAGTTCTACGGCCAGCACACGAGCGAGGCCATCAACCGCACGGCGCAGCTTGCGGCCGGCCGCCCACCCCATCGAAACGTGGTCTTCTTGCATTGCCGATGAGGGTATCGAGTCGACGGATGCCGGCGCGGCAAGGCGTTTGAGTTCCGAGACGATCCCAGCGGCCGCGTACTGCGCGATCATGAGACCCGAATCGACCCCGACCTCATCCGCGAGGAAGGGCGGCAGGCCGTGGCTGCGCGAGGGATCAAGTGCCCGGTCGGTGCGACGCTCAGAGATCGAGGCGAGGTCGGCGACGGCGATCGCCAAGAAGTCGAGCACGTAGGCAACAGGTGCCCCGTGGAAGTTGCCGTTCGACGAAACCTCACCATCGAGCGTCACAACGGGGTTGTCGACGGCCGAAGCCAACTCGCGATGAGCGATCGAATGCGCGTGCGTCGCCGTGTCGCGGGCCGCACCGTGCACCTGCGGCGAGCACCGCAGCGAGTAGGCGTCCTGTACGCGCGTGCACGCGGCGGGGTCGCGGTGGCTCGCAACGATGGGCGAGTTGGCGAGAAGCGCGCGCAGGTTGGCAGCGGATGCCGCCTGGCCCAGCTGTGGGCGCAGTGCCATGAGATCGGCCGCGAAAACGGCATCCGTACCCAGCTGGCTCTCGACCGAGATGGCGGCCGAGACATCGGCCACGACGAAGAGGTTCTCGAGATCGGCGAGCGTCAAAGCGAGCATGCCGAGCATGCCGTCGGTGCCGTTAATGAGCGCGAGACCCTCTTTCTCTTCCAGCACGAGGGGCGTGATGCCTGCCGCCGCGAGTGCCGCTGCGGCAGAAACGATCGAACCGTCGGAGTCGCGAACGTCACTCTCACCGAGGGCTGCGAGCGCAACGTGTGCGAGCGGTGCGAGATCCCCCGAGCAGCCAAGTGAACCGTACTCCCGAACGATTGGTGTGATGCCCGCGTTGAGCATTGCCGCATACGTCTCAGCAACAACGGGTCGGGCGCCCGTGCGCCCTGTTGACAGCGTCTGCAGGCGCAGCAACTGCAGCGCCCGAACGACCTCGCGCTCGACCTCCGGCCCCGTTCCCGCGGCGTGTGAACGAACGAGACTTACCTGGAGCTGGCGGCGGCGCTCGGGGGCAATAAAGGTCGTCGCGAGCGCACCGAACCCCGTCGAGATGCCATAGTGCGGTTCGGGGTCGTCTGCGAGCGCATCGATGAGCGCTCGAGAATCCGCCATCCGCTTGAGCGCTTCGGGGGCAAGTTCGACGGGCTCATCGCGGCGCGCAACGGCAACGACATCGGCAACGGTCAGGGGGCTGTGGCCAATCACGACGGTCATACTCCGATTACACTCCGAGCTCGGCTCGAGCACGAGGGATCCGTGACATGATGTGTCTGTGATCTCAGACAAGCCGCAGGTGCCCGCCGCCGAGCACACGCTGCGCATCCTGTCGTTCCTGGCACGGCAGCGCGGGCCCGTCGCTGCCCGCACACTCGCGACAGCGCTCGAGATCCCCCGGTCAACCGTCTATCACCTGCTGACAACACTGCAACAGCAAGGCTTCGTCGTGCATCTCGAGAGCGAGCACCGCTGGGGCCTCGGCACGGCTGCGTTTGAGCTCGCCGGTGGGTACGCCCGTCAACAGCCGCTCGCGCGTCTCGGCCGACCGCTCATCGCGAACCTCGCCGACCGCGCGGGCGAGAGTGCGCACCTCGCTGTCATGAGCGGGCGTGACGTGCTCTATATCGTCGAGGAACGTGCCCCGCGCCGCCCGGCACTTGTTTCGGATGTCGGTGTGCGGCTCCCAGCTCACCTCACGGCAACGGGTCGCGCTATGCTGGCGGCCCTCCCCCGTGAACAGGTTCGCGCGCTCTTCCCCGATCGTTCGGCCTTCGCCGATCGCACAGGTCGGGGGCCGCAGAACGCGGGTGAACTGCGTGAGCTTCTGCGACGAGTGCGCCACGAGGGCTTCGCAACGGAAGACGGCGAGGTCACAGAAGGGCTCCGCTCGGTTGCCGTCGCAGTGCGCGACCATGCGGGGTGGCCCGTCGCGGCCGTTGCGATCACGTGGCCCGGCGAAACGGATGCGCCACAACTCGTCGCGCTCGTGCGAGACGCGGCATCCGAACTCAGTCGCCGCCTCTACGGCGTCGACGCGGGTTGACTACGGTTAACTCGCAGCCTTCGACATCATCTTCTTCATCTGGTTCGCGATGATGGTCGTTGATTTCTGCGGCATGAGGCGCGACATGCGGTCAAGCATCTTGGCGTCCTTGCCAACCATGACCTTGTAGCTGCCCTTTTGAATGGCCGTGATGATCTCATCGGCCGCCTGAGCGGGCGGCATGGTCTTGGCAGACGAGGTGTCTGCCGTTGCCTCACCGGGGCTTGCAACACCCGAGTTTTTGGTGATCTCGGTGCCGATCGCGCCGGGGAAAATCAAGACGACCTCAACGGAGCCATCGTGCAGCTCGGCGTAGAGCCCCTCAGTGAAGAGCTTGACGGCAGCCTTGCTTGCGCCATACGCACTTTGCCCCGGGAAAGGAATGAAACCACCCATGCTCGCCACATTCGTGATGTTCGCGACAGAGCGCTCAAGCAACTCGGGCAAAAACGCCTTGGTCGTATTGACGACACCCCAGAAGTTGACGTTCATGACGCGCTCGATCTCTTCGATCGAAAGCTCCGAGATGGGCACGAACTTCTGAATGATGCCCGCAACGTTGACGAGCGAGTCGAGCTGGCCGAAGACCTTCTTGACCTGTGCGGGGAGTTTATCGACGGCCTTGCGGTCCGTGATATCGAGCGGGACGGTCATGAGCCGCTCACCAGCGTTTGCCAGTGCAGCCGTTTCTGCGAGGCCATCCGCGCTCAAATCAACCGCCGCGACACCGCGAGCACCCTTGCTCAAGAGGCCGAGAACAACCTCACGCCCGATGCCGTTGCCGCCACCTGTCACGACAAAAACCTTGTCTGCGATCTGCATGATCACTCCTTCTGAAGCGAAGCATCTCTTGCGCTTCCACTCCACTTTTAGGCTAGCTTCGACGCCTATTCTCGGCCGTGAAAAAAGCCGTGAATAATCCCCTCGCAACGGTCGAAATTCGCGGCGCAGGAACCCATCCGATGCAATCCCCACACGCGTGTGCTCTTCCGACATAACGAACAGCAAAGGCGCCACCGACAACGAAGTCTGCGCGCGGCAACCTGACAAGCAGACCCGATGGATGACATCGAGAACATTCTGAAGTGCAATCCCAGCGTCGACGAAGCGGCCGTCGCGACCCTTGAAGGGCGATACCGCCTGATCCTGCAGCAACCAGACAACAAACTTGTCGCCTTCTCAGACCCGACCGAGGTCGAGCGCGTCAAAAACGACTTCCTCAAGAAAAAGCTCGGCCTGACCGATGAAGCCGCCATAGCTGCCGCTCTCGCGCACATGGGTCAACTCATGTCAGACGAAATCGACAAGAACCGCCTGACGGTCTACTACGTGCTCGCCGATCACTTCGGCAAACTCGACGCCATCAAAGCCCTCGACGACTCAGGCACAACACCGCGCGAAGGCGCAAAACCCGCTTGTGGACCTCACGGGATTCGATCCCCACCGGCCACTCGAAACGCCGCAGTTGGGAGGGGGTCCCCTAACGGAGAAGGGGCGGCGTTCCGAGCCTCCTGGCCGGCGTGGGCCCAGGGGACAAAACTTCCCTGTAGCGCAACAAATGGTTGAGCCCCGACAAGCGGGTCTCAACCATTTGTGGACCTAACGGGATTCGAACCCGTGACCTCTTCGATGCGAACGAAGCGCGCTACCAACTGCGCCATAGGCCCGTGACATCTACTGTACTCGCCCGCCAACGGGAGGGATCTCGAGGGCGGAAGCCGGATTCGGCGAAAGCCGCTCCCGGAATCGGGAGAGCTCCCGCTAGTCGGTCAGCTCGCCTGGCGGGCGCGCAGTAGTTGACGAACGCCAGCTTCGATCTCGGCGTCGTCGACCTGGCCCATTCGAGCGAGCGCGGCCTTCGCGACCGATTCGCTGACAGCCGCGGGTTGCGGGGCGGGCTTCGTTGCACGCTGCGGCAACTGTGTTGGCTGCGGCCCTGCGAGCAAGCGCGCCCGCTCTTCGAGCGCCTCGGCCCGCGCCGCAGCGATGAGCGATTCGCGAGCTTGGCCTGCCTCGTAGTGCGCATGCGCCCGCGTGCCTCGCTGAGCAACAAGTTGCTCAGGCACCTCGCGGGGAACCCAGCCATACTCGCGCCGATCGAACAGCTCAGCGCGGGCGGCGGCACGCTGGCGCACAACCTGCGCCGTAACAACGGGTGGGTTGGCACGGCGATACTCTGCGCGTGCGACAGCTGCCATCCGGTGTAGTACCGCAGCACCAATAACGATGGCAACGAGCCCTGGAATCGCAAGTGACCACGCGGGAATACTCGCGATCGCGAACCCCGTTGCGACAATGACGACCCCGATGCCCGTGAACATGACGACAGTCGCGCCAAGGCGCACGCGCTGGCGAATATACGCACGAACAACGGCGGGATCGAGTTCTGCGCGCGCCGCGTCTTCGGCGGCAAGCCGTTCCCGGCGCTCCTGCGCCTTCTGCAAACGCTTGGCTTCGCGCTGCTTCTCGTACGCCGCACGCGTTGAGAGCTCAACGCGAACAGGCTCGGGTGTCTCGGCCGTCTCGGCGAGCACACGCAGGGCGCGGTTGAGGCGCACGGCGTTGAGTTCAGCGGCTTCTGCCTGGTGGCGACCGCGCCAAGAAGGCAGCAAATACAGCAGGCACAGCAACACCGCGATCAGCAGGAAGACGCCTCCGCTGACGACTGGTGTGTTCATGGATTCCACGGTAATTGAGCGGGGCCGCCGTTCGCCGTCGGCTGGCGCGTGTCGTCGGCAATTTCGGCACCACCGGCGAGGCGAGCCGTCATGGAACCGGTCACGTCTTCGCGCGTCAGCGCGAAAGCAAGGTGGTCGCGCCAGTCACCATCGATGTGGATGTACCTCGGCCGATAACCCTCGTAACGGAACCCCAGTTTTCGAGCGACACGGATGCTCGCAGCATTTTCTGGTCGCATACAAATCTCAATGCGGTGCAGTCCAACCTCGCTGAACATCATGTCGGTGACAAGCGCGACCGCGGTTGGTGTGACACCTCGACCCGCAACACGTTCAGCAACCCAGTAGCCGATCGTCGCGCTACGAAGCGACCCTCGTTGTACGCCCCACACCGTGAGCTGCCCCACGACCTCACCGGCGTACTCGATGACAAAGGGGTAGGTGAGTCCCTCACGATACAGCTGCAATTGGCGCCGAAGGGCACCGCGCACGTCACTCGAGGTTGCTCCGCCCGGGAGCGTTGCTTCCCATGGCGAAAGCCATGCACGGTTGACGAGTAACTCGTTCTGCAGAACACGAGCATCACGCGGTCGCACGATGCGAACTGTCACATCATTGAAGCTCCGCGGATTCATGACGCTCGAGAGTTCATGCCATTACTCGTTTTCTTCTGCCTCCAGCGAGGCAGCGAACCGCTTGAACCAGGGGCGCAGCTCCGGCCCAAGGTCATCGCGCGCAACAGCAAGCTGGGCGATCGCCTGAATGTAGCCGACCTTGTCGCCCGTGTCGTAACGGCGACCGCGGAAGATCACGCCACGCACACCGGGGCCGTTGGGGTCGGCGGCGAGTTCTTGCAGCGCATCCGTCAATTGGATCTCGCCACCCTTACCGGGCTCGGTGTGCTCAAGAATGTCGAAGATCGATGCCGGCAGCACGTAGCGGCCGATAACCGCGAGGTTTGAGGGCGCGTCTTCTTTTGCGGGCTTCTCGACGAGACCTGTGACCTTGACGACGTCGTCGTTGTCGGTCGGCTCGGTCGCGGCGACGCCATACATGTGGATGTGCTCGGGGTCGACTTCGAGCAACGCGACAATCGCGGCGCCCGTGCGCTCATGCTCCGCGAGCATCTCGGAAAGCAGTGGGTCGCGGTCGTCGATGAGGTCGTCACCCAAGAGCACGGCAAACGGCGACTCGCCAACGTACGACTTGGCGCGGTACACAGCGTGGCCGAGGCCCTTGGGCTCGCCCTGTCGTACGTAGTGAATGTCAGCAAGATCGGATGACTCGACGACACGGCTGAGCTTGGCGTGATCGCCCTTCTCGCTCAGCTTTGACTCGAGTTCCGGCATTGAGTCGAAGTGGTTCGCAATGATGTTCTTGTTACGACCGAGGATGACGAGGATGTCTTCAATCCCCGCCGAAACAGCCTCTTCCACGACGTACTGGAGCGCCGGCTTGTCGACAACGGGAAGCATCTCTTTCGGCGTCGCCTTTGTTGCGGGCAGGAATCGAGTGCCCAGCCCGGCCGCGGGAATGACTGCCTTAAAGCGCTTATCTGCCATAGCGCCAGCCTATCGCGAGATGGGACCTGGCGCCCTACACTGGTGAGCATGTCTGGCGATATGAAACGCGCAAAGCAGAGCCTGCGAGCGCAGGTGCGTCAGCAGCGAATTGACCGCGATGCTGACGAGCGTGCAGAAGCCGCGAGCGCGATTACTCAGCGACTGCACGAACTCGTCGATCGCGTGGGCGCCAAGAGCCTCTCGTGTTACCTCTCGACGACGGCAGAACCGGGCACGCGCCAGTTTGTCAACGAAGCAATTGCTGAAGGGCTTCGTGTGCTCCTCCCCGTCGCGCGTGAAGACGGCCTGCTCGACTGGGTCGTTGCCGACAGCAGCGGCACCGAGACACCGGGGCGATACGGCCCGGAACCCTCGGGTGAACTGCTCGGCCCCATCGCTGTCAACGATGTTGATCTCATGATCATCCCCGCGGCCGCCGTCGATAACACGGGCATGCGACTCGGCTGGGGCGGCGGATTCTTCGACAAGACGCTCGGCTCGATGGATCAGCGACCGCCCGTCTATGCGGTCGTTTACGACGATGAGTTCCTCGACAACGAGGTGCCCAGCGATGCTCTCGATCAACCCATCACGGGTGTTGTGACACCGACGCGCAGCGTTGTGCTCAATCGCGATAACTCGAACGCGGGCCCCGCACGCAATTAATAGTGTGGCGGTTTCTCGCGCCGTAGCCGTTCATCGTTGGGTCCCGACGGCGCATCCGATGAGGCAACAGGCTCGTCTTCGCTTTTGATGAGTGCGTCCGCATCGGGAATTGTTCCCGGCACGGCAGTGAGCCTCGCCCGACGGCGGCCGGTTTTCTCAACACGTTGCTTCTCGCCGCCCGGTTTCTGCGGCTTGCTCTCGCCCATGCCTTAGACGGTCTCGCCGCGCTCGATCGGCACGGTCGCCTCAAGGTCGGCGTCGGAGATGGGTGGTGGCGCCCCGAGCGTCTCGCAGATCTGCTGCACGACAGCCTTGGGGTCGCGATACACATCGAAAGCGTGTACGCGGATGTAGTTCCAGCCCAGTTGCCGCAGAGCATTCGGTCGATACCGCAGCCGCTCACGAAGCGAATCGGGGTTCTCTTCCGGCGTGATGTCGATAACAGCGGCCTGTTCGCCGTACTTGGCGACCATGGGCAGGCGCCCACGGTAGTTGATGCTGACCTCAACGCCACGGTCGCGCAGCGGTTTGGCAATCGCGACACACAGCGGGTCGGCAAGTTCGTCAATGACCGGCTCGTCGCGCGCGGAGCCAACATCCTTGAGAATGCCCATGAGGGCGGCCGCACCGTAGGCAAAACGATCCTCGTCAAACCCTGCGGGGCGGATGCTCGAAACGAGCGTCATGGCACGGCGCGCCCGCGTCATGGCGATCGCCAACTTGCGCTCACCACCCGGCTGGGAAAGCTCACCGAAATCGCTCAGCACCCGCCCGTGACGGGTCAGGCCATAGCCGAGTGCGAAAATGACGCGATCACGAGTCTCTGCTGCGGCCTGCTCAAGCGTCAATACCGCGAACGGTTCGGGCCCCCGGCGTCGAACAAACGCTGCCAGCGTCGCGTCACGCGTCGCTGTCGCAGTGACTTCGCTGCGCACACGCTCGGCCGTCTTCTCGTTACCCGCGATGACCATGAGCGACTCGTCTGGGCGCATCCGTGCATGCTCACGAACAAGCGAAAGCACACGCTTGATTTCGGCATCGGGCGCCTCAACCGCGCCCGAAACGGGGTCGGGAGCGCCAACACCGCCGTCAACATAGTCGGCGGCCAAGCTTCCACGGCCCAAGAATGAACCGGCCCACGGCAGGGACTGAATCTTGCCGTCATAGAAGGCGTCGTTGATGAGCGCGGCGAGGTCTTCCCCACCGGCACGGTAACTGCGCGTGAGGGTCAGCTGGGGAACGAGCGCTGCGAGGGCCGAGTACACGGGCTCATCGAGGGCGTGCGGCACGCGAATATCCTCGTCGCTCGCCGGTTGGCTCGCGAGGGGCGCGTCGACCGTGAACCGCGATGGCGCCTGCGTGACGGGATCACCGAAGGCAACCACATGCTCGGCTCGTTGGAGGGCAGGGATCGCCTCGAGGACAGAAAGAGAAGCGGCATCCGCAAGGATGACGGCGTCGAAACCAACCTCGCTCGGGATGCGCGCGAGCGTATAAGGCGACTCAACCCAGACGGGCGCGAGTTGCCGCACGAGTGTCGGCGCAGCGGCAACGATGTCGGCCGCCGTTGAGGTGGGATTGAGGAGTGCCTCTTTGAGCGCGGCAGCTTCTTCCGGGAAGTCAACAATCGCGATCTTCCACTGCTGTGACAGCAGGGCCGCGAGCACCTTGCCGCTCGCACTTCCGTGTGCCTCATCGACAAGACGGAAGTCACGCTCGAGGCGCGTGAGCACCTCGGTGTTTGCGCCGAGGAGTGCCCGATCCTCGTTGAGCGCCGACTCGAGCACCGACTGCCACCAGCAGTACTCCAGCTCGTCACGTACGCGTTGCACGGGAACGTGCCGACGCGAGAGGTCTGCGAGCAAGGGCTCAAGCCCCAGCGCGGCAAGCTCAGCGCGCACCTGTGCACGCTCAATCAGGTTGTCGAAAACGGGCGAATCTTCTGCGAGCTTGCGCAGCAGTGCGACCATCTCGGGCAGGCTCAGGGAAGAAAGCTGCGTCTTGCGACCGAGCGCCGTCTCGAGCTGCGCAAGCTTGTCGCTCACGTCTTGCCACAAGGCTGCGACATCGTCGATTCCGCTCGGAACCGATGGCACCGAGCCCTCTTCTGCCGCGTGCTTCCACTTCGCTCGCTGGGTTTGCACGGCCTGCAAGCCTTCGTGCAGATCCACGTGGGCGCCGGGCCGGACGAAGTCTTTCGCGAGTCGACGCAAACGATGGCGGGTCGCCATCGACTGGCCATCGGCATCCGCTCTCGGCCCTGTCGCGCGAATGAGCTCGCCGAGGGGTCGATCGAAGACCGCGGGAACGAAAACGTCAAAGGAAGAACGGATGCCGTCGAGCAACTCGAGTTGGCCGCCAAGCTCATCGAGCGTCTGGAACGGGTTGAGTCGGGTTTGCCCGATGACCGAGTAGGCGCGCTCAAGAAGCTGCGGAACATCGGTGTCAGCGAGTTGCGCCGCGAGGGCTCGCGCAGCCTGCGCATCGTCGGTCGAGGTAAAGCTCACGCCGTACCAAGGTGATTCCTCGGGCCCCGTCTTGAACTCCCCCAGCTGCGCCGCTTCGACGAGCAGGTCAGTCGCGCGCTTGCGCGAATCGGCGAGGGCCTTGATCGATTGGGCAGACAGTCGCGCGGTCGTGCGGGGCGCCGTGGGATGCGAACCGAGAGCCGTCAACACACGGACGGCGTCGAGAACCGAGACGTTCGAGTTCTCACGCTTCTTGACGAGTGACGCTGAGTAACCTCGCAAGAGGTTACGCAGACGCACGAGCGCATCGTCGATTTCGGCGACATCGGGTGCCGTGCTGGCTTCGTTGCGCGAGATGGAACGCACAAGGTCGGCGCGGGCATTCGCTGCCGTCACACCGAGGCCGCTGAGCCCGACGGCGGCAAAGCGATGGCGGATGCTTTCCAGCGTCGAGCGGCGCCCCGAGACAACGAGTACGCGCTTGCCCTGGTGTACGAGTGCGCCGATCGCATTGATGATCGTTTGCGTGCCTCCCGTTCCCGGCAGAACGTGCACGACAATGTTGTGCCCCGCTTGCACGCGGGCGAGTACGTCTTCTTGCTCGGTATCGGCGTCGAGCACAAAGGTGTCTGCGGCCGGAGAGCGCTCGTCAGTACCACTCAGCGTCACTTCGCGTTGGGGCTCGCGGAGTGCTGCAACTGCCGCCTCGTCGCCCTCGAGCGCGGCCAATACTCGTGTCGGCGTCTGGTCGATGAGGCTCGCGAGCGGCGCACCAACCGAGGTGAAGCTCGAGACGATCAAGCGCGGCGCAACAGTGAAGCCCTCGACACTTCCCGTCTGCTGGCGCACAAAGTCGGTGACAGCGTGCGGGTTGAAGACGCCGCGATCGTAGGCACGCGCGGCAAGATCCGTGGGGTTAAGCCGTACGCCAAAATCATCCGCCAAACGCGTGATGAACTCTGGATTCGCCTCGAAAGCCCCACCGAGTGTGAGTTCAACATCGTTGTGGCGACGACGCATTCGCAGGGGGCGCACAAGCACGGGGCCAGTAAATGTTTCGTCGCCCTTCGCGAACGATGCGATACCGAGCGCGAGCGCAACGGCATCGATGCCGCGCACAGCCGAAAGCTCGGCGTGCTTCGCCGCGAGCCGATCGGCCCCACGCCGGGCACCGTGCAGGCTCACCTCGTCGCGGAAGAGATTCGAGAGCAACGTTGGCTGGCCCGTGAGCAGCTGCGGCAAGCTCGATGGGTGTGCTTTCGAAATATCGATCGTCGCGTTTGCTTCTTCATCGAAGCTCGAGAGGGTTGAAACTCCGCCCACCTGAGCGAGCAGGCCTCGCAATTCGCTCACGCGATCGGGCACCGACTCCGCTTCGGCATCTTGGTCGAGTGCATGATCGTCGAGCGCAATGTGCGGGGTGACATCGCTCACAGATGACTGCTCATCACGCTTCGCGCTTCGAAACCCCCGACGTGCCATTCATTCAGCGTAATCCGCGGGCCTTGACGCTGCCTGGAACGACGCACATCCTCAGAGAGAAACTCCCCGTATTCTCGAACCCACAATCGCTTTTTTGCGTCGGTTGCACACATTCGCTGATTTCGCATCGATCGGATGCGAAAACCTGCAAATCATTGAGCCATGACATACACATTTGATCTCGTCCCCACGCCCCTCGGCGATGCCATTGCTGTCTTCAGCGAAACATCGAAGGGAAAACACCAACTTGTGAGTTTCACCCTCACAGCAAAAGAGCTACCCGCGCCACTGAGTGCGCTCCCCCAATTGAGTGCGACCCTCGGCGAACCACTTGAGCATCTTCCCGGTGTTGCCGACAATGTCGCTGCCGCGGTTGACCGTTATTTCGCAGGGGAAGATGTCGCCTTCGCCGAGGCGATCGACTTCGATCTCTCGCGCCTCGAACCGCTTACCGCGCGCGTTGTGCAATTCACGCTAGGAACAACTCGCGGTGAATTAGTGACCTATGGGGAAGTCGCGGCATCTCTCGGGATGCCGCGAGCCGGCCGCGCAATCGGATCTGCGTGCCGGCGTTCCCCCTTCTCGATCGTTGTGCCGTTCCAACGCATCGTTCGCGCGGATGGCAAACCGAACTCGGATGCCGACATGGCGCAACGCCACGCCTACCTCCAGCAGCTTGAACAGCAATCATCCGCAATCGGCGAGGTGTAAAGCGACGAATTCCCGTCACGAATGAGGGGCAATCGAGTTTTGCCTTACGCATTTCTCGCATTTGCCGCTCGGCGTGAAATAGGCTGTCGGCATGGCTCGCAAAGTAATTCACCAACTTGTTGACGATCTCGATGGCACCGTGCTTGAGCCGGGCCAGGGCGAAACCGTACTGTTCTCGCTCGACGGCGTTCCCTACGAAATTGACCTGACCGACGACAATGCCGCCCAGCTGCGCACCGCGCTTGAACCGTATCGTGCGGCCGCGCGCAAGGTTGCCCGCTCATCAGGTCGCGGGGCAGGTGCAGGTCGTGCGACGCGCAACCCACAGATCGCTGCGATTCGCGAGTGGGCACAGGCACAGGGCCTCCCCGTCTCGACCCGCGGTCGTATTCCCGAGTCAATTACGCAGGCGTACGAAGCCGCTCACTAAGACCGTTACAAAACAGCGCACGCCCTAGGATGAGGTGTGCGCTGTTTGCGCAATGCCCTCGTAGCTCAGCTGGATAGAGCAGCCCTCTCCTAAAGGGCAGGTCGCAGGTTCGAATCCCGTCGAGGGCACGAACGGTTTTGCGTGCCCCCTCGCGGGCTCGCAGAACCGTTCTAGACCCCTCTACCGGTGGGTACCCGTGGCGCCGAGAGGCTCCGAACGCCGCCCCCCACCCGCACAACGCACGCCGACAACCGAACTGCGGCGTTTGGAGGGCGCCATGGGTTCGAGGGCACAGTTGCTCCGCATACGAAAAGACCCATGACGATCGTCATGGGTCTTTTGCGAAGTTGTGCGTATTAGCCCGCGTAGTTGTAGAGGAACCCGAACGGATCCACAAGGCTACCGTTCACGCGAAGCTCGAAGTGCAGGTGCGGGCCTTCCGAGCAGCCGGTGTTCCCCGAGGTGCCAACATACTGACCGGCAGAAACCGTCTCACCGACACCAACACCGAAGGTGCTCATGTGGGCGTAGAGCGACTGCACGCGCTCGCCACCGATGCTGTGCTCGATACGGACCGTGTTGCCCCAGCAGCCGTCGTATGACGACCAGACAACAACGCCGTCTGACATTGCGTAGAGCGGAGCATATGAGGCAGCGAAGTCAGTGCCCTCGTGCATACGCCCGTTACGCCACCCGTAGGGGCTCGTCGTCGCGGATGAACCCGTCGGCCAAATCACCGAACCGCTACCAACCGGAAGCGAAACAGCACCGGCGTCGTACGAGCCACTTGCCGAGGCGAGCATGGGAGCACCATCGGTGAGCGAACCCTGAGCGGCAAGCGCGGCCAAGTTGGCGAGGCGCTGGGCCTCAGCCTCTGCAGCAGCCTTGGCTTCTGCGATCTCGGTTGCCGAGGTTGCTGAGAGTGCGTTGCGGTCGAGTTCTTTGTCGTCCACGGTCGAGGCGACAACAAGTTCTTGGGGCTGCTCTTCGGGGCCAGCTTCAACCGCTGCAACAACGGGTGCGGCGGGAGCGGCAGTACCGGCGAATGCCGGGAGAGCAATTGCGGCGACGAAAGCACCGACGAGTCCGAGGATGCTCACAGTCTTGATCGGACCAACCGCGCTACGGCGACGACGCTTACGGGGCGTCGAAGACCCTGCTGTTGCAGGGGTCGCCACTGTTGAGTTGTGTTCAGTCAAAACGATGTCACGGGTCAAACGAAATTCCTCCATCACCTCTGCACAGTGTGGATTTTGCTTCCACCGCGTGCTGACTCGTCGGACAGTTCGGGTTCGTTACCCATCGGGCGGGCAACCAAGAACTTACGAAAACGTCGAGTCATCGAGGTGATTTTCGTAAGTGCGGGAAACAGAGGGCTGTTCCTCGCTCACTCGACGCTACCGGAACGTAACGTTCTTGTCACGCTGGGTGGCTGACAGTTTGCTGACTATCTGGCGTGTGCTGCCTCTACGCAGCGGCCTCGTCGAGCAGGAAAACGTGTGAAGCGAGTTCGACGGGCAGCTCGAGACCGTCATCCGTGCCGTCCATTTCAATGAGCACGTAGCCCTCGTTATACGAGAACGAACCCTGGCCACCGGGGACAACGAGCGCCTCACGAAGCTGGGTGAGCAGTTCGGGGTCAACCTGCGCTGCCTCGGCGAGACGACGCACTGTGCCACGAACGGGTTGGCCACCGGCAGCGTCAAGCTTGGCGACGACACCGATGACACCCTCGTCGAACGCGTGATCGTTCGCGTCAACGCCGAGCTCGTCAAGGCCCGGAATAGGGTTCCCGTAGGGCGATTCAGTCGGGTTGCCGAGCAGTTCAACAAGGCGGCGCTCGACGCGCTCGCTCATGACGTGCTCCCAGCGACATGCCTCGTCGTGCACGTAGGCCCAGTCAAGGCCGATGACATCCGAGAGCAAACGCTCAGCCAGGCGGTGCTTTCGCATGACATCAACAGCCTTGCGGCGGCCAGCATCCGTCAGTTCGAGACGACGGTCAGCCGAGACAACAACGAGGCCATCGCGCTCCATACGGGCGATCGTCTGCGAGACCGTGGGGCCCGAGTGGCCGAGACGCTCAGAGATACGCGCGCGCAGCGGAACAATGTTCTCTTCCTCCAGTTCGAGAATCGTGCGCAGGTACATCTCTGTTGTGTCGATCAGATCAGCCATCGTGCCCTCTCTTTGTGGAGTGTGACATTAGACTACAGCCGGTTCGAGGGTTGCGGCCTGACCCATTACGATCAAGAACATGGCACTCGAGATCCCCAAAGACCTGCTTCCCGTTGACGGCCGTTTTGGTTGCGGCCCCTCAAAAGTTCGACCCGAGCAGATCGCGTATCTCGCCGGCCCAGGCGCAAGCGTACTGGGCACCTCGCACCGCCAGGCACCCGTCAAGAACCTCGTCGGGAGCGTTCGCGAAGGGCTCGCGAACCTCTTCGAGCTGCCTGACGGTTACGAGATCATTCTCGGCAACGGTGGCTCAACTGCGTTCTGGGATGCGGCGGCCTTCGGCCTCATCTCGAACCGCGCCCAGAACCTGAGCTTTGGTGAGTTTGGTTCCAAGTTTGCTGCCGCAGCAGCTGCCCCGTGGCTCACAGCACCCGATGTTCGCAAGGCCGAGCCGGGAACTTCAACGCGTGCCGAGATCGTCGAGGGTGTTGACGTCTACGCCTGGCCGCACAACGAAACGTCAACGGGCGTGACTGCTCCCGTCGAGCGCGTCGCAGCCGACGGCGCGCTGACGGTCATTGACGCGACGAGCGCCGCGGGCGGTATCGCCGTCGACATCTCGCAGGCCGACGTCTACTACTTCGCGCCGCAGAAGAACCTTGGCTCTGACGGTGGCATCTGGTTCGCAGCTGTCTCGCCCGCAGCCATCGAGCGTATCGAGACGATTGCGGCATCCGATCGCTACATTCCCGAGTTCCTGAGCCTCAAGAACGCCGTCGATAACTCGCGCCTCAACCAGACGCTCAACACTCCCGCACTCTCGACGCTGCTCTTGCTCGACTCGCAGCTGCAGTGGATCAACGAGCAGGGTGGCCTGAGCTTCGCGGCGGCACGCACGGCCGAATCGTCGAACGCGCTCTACGCCTGGGCTGAGGCATCCAGTGTCGCGAAGCCCTTCGTTGCGAACCCAGCAGATCGCTCCCCCGTTGTTGTCACGATCGACTTTGACGACTCGATCGATGCCGCGGCGATCGCCAAGACGCTGCGCGAGAACGGCATCGTCGACACGGAGCCGTACCGCAAGCTCGGCCGCAACCAACTGCGCATCGCGACGTTTGTTTCGATCGACCCCGCAGATGTGCAGCAGCTCATCCGCTCGATCGACTACGTGCTTGAGAAGGCCGTTTAAGACCGTTCGTTGAGCGAAGAGGCGCAGCCGATGAGTCGAAACGCACCCAGTTTCAACCGCTATTCCTCTTCGCCGCTCTCATCGTCTTCATAAGACGCTTCGAAGGCGTCGGGGTCGAGTTCATCGATGTCGACGCCATCGAGGTCGCCCGAGTGCAGGCGCGACGCATCTGGGTCATCGGCATCTTCGTCGTCGTCTTGCGGGTCGAAGTCGTCTTCTTCGAGTTCACCATCGAACTCATCGTCGTCATCTTCGGATGCCGCTGCTGCCGCGAGCGCTGCCTCTGCTTCAGCCGCCTTCTGGGCGGCCCGGAACTCAGAGAGCCGCTGTGCCCACGGCACCCACTCGGGCGCGAGCAACGCGCCTTCACCCGGAATGAGGTCGGCTTCGAGGATCGTCGGATCCTCATCACCCACGCGGGCAGCACTGACAACCCAAGACCACCCCGGGTATCCCAAGAGCTTGGGCGCGAAGTGCACGTTGAGCACACCGTCGTCGAGGAGTTCGTAACCCGTGACCTCACCGATCGTCTCGGCCGAGGTGAACTCTTCCAACGCCGCGCGAGCGAGCGCTGTGACGCCCGGGAAGACGTCGTCGGGGTTCTGCGTCTGCTCAGGCATCGAGTTCATCGGCGACCTTGCGAAGCACGGCCGCGACCTTGCGGGCGTTTGCGTTCGAGGGGTAGTGCCCACGACGCAGATCTGATCCGACGTCGTCGAGGAGCTTGACGACGTCTTCAACGATGACAGCCATATCGTCGGCAGGCTTGCGCTTGGCTGCGCGCTGCGCGCGAGAAAGACTCACGGGCGGTTCAAGTACGCGAACCGAGAGCGCCTGCAGACCCCGCTTGCCATCGGCGACACCGAACTCAACTCGCGAACCGGGCTTGACGGTTGCGCCCGAGGGCAGCGCCGAGGCGTGCAAAAAGACATCTTCGCCATCATCTGACTGGATGAACCCGAAGCCTTTTTCGTCGTCGTAGAACCTGACTTTGCCGGTTGGCATGAAAACTCTCAATCGTCGAACTCGTACCGCACAGGGTGCGGTACGTGCACACAAAAAATCGCGCAAGAGCGCCCTCTCAGCTTACCGCGAAGCACGCTCAGGTCGGGGGTTGCCCGCAATCGGCTCAGAGGTTCCGCCGAGAAGCAGCGCCGTCGCGTGCGACGCGAGGTGTCGCAGGCGCTGCCTCTCGGCGGGCCCTCTAAACTAGGTGGGTGAGCAAGAAGCAAAACGCGCCGCAGCCCGCCGAGGATGCTCCGCAGCCGACAGCGCTCGACCGGTTCCTCGCACTGGGTGCGCTCGGGATCGTTGCGCTCTCGATCGTGTGCTTCCTCGCGATCATTCTCGGCACCTGGTTCGGTGACATGAATGAAGAAAGCTTCAAACAGGGGTTCTGGCCCGTTGTCTCGGCGATCCCACTTTACGGCCTCCCAATCGCCTTCATCATGCTCGTGGTCGTGCTGTTCCGAGGGTTTGCCCGTAACGCCAAGAGTCGCAAAACAAAGTAGGCAATGAGCGCGCGTTCCATGGCGAACTTGCTCGCCGGCATGACCGATGTCGAGCTGGCAGCGCTCTTGAACGCGCGGGGTATCTCACCCCAAGCGCCGTGGCATGACGTCTTTGATGCTGCTGATGCACTGCTCACTCCCGAGAGCATTCGATCGGCGCTCGCACTCGTGCCGCGTGAACAAGCGAACGCCGTGTACGCAGCGGCATCCGCTCGTGTTCCGCTCACTGGCCAGAGCCTCGACACTGCGCACTCGCTCGGCCTCGTCGACGCCAAGGGCGCTCTTTTCGATGAGGTTCGTGTGCTCGCAGGCACGCTCGAGTTCTCTGCGAGCGAGCCATCGGATGCCGCACAGGCGGATGCAGTTGCCGAGCTCGACGGAACCGCCGCCGCGGCAGCGCACGCGGCCGAGCTCGCCTTTCTCACGATCGCCCGCGTCGCCGATGTTGTGCTGAGCGCACAATCTCGACCGCTCGCGACTCTGCAGAACGGTGGGCTGCGTTCGACGGAACGTAAGCGCCTCATCGAAGCCGGCCTTGATTTTGAGCCAGAGACGCTCGAACTCCTCGTGGATCTCGCGCGGGACGGCGGGCTGCTGACGACCACGGGTGCCGCGGCGCATGTGAGCCCGGCCGGCTCAGCATGGCTCGAGCGCCCGTTCCCGAAGCGCTGGACGCAGCTGGCCGCGCAGATTCTCGCGCGTGTGCCAGACCATCTCGTCGCGGCTCGCCCCGCACAGTGGGCAAACGCATTCCCCTGGAACCCTCTCTGGCCCGCGCAGGCTGAGCGCACTCGGGCAGAGTTCGCCGCGCTCGGCGTTCTCGACGCCGATGGCGCCTGGACTCCATGGGGAAAAGCGCTGCGCGAGTCCGATGCCCCCTCGGCAATCGCGGCTCTCGCCGATTATGTGCCGCACGAGGTCGACCGTGTCTTCGTACAACACGACTACACGATCATTGCGCCGGGTCCACTCGAGCCGCGCCTTGATCTCACCATTCGCCGATTCAGCGACGCTGCCCCGGGTGGGCACGCCTCGGGTTACCGTTTGAGCGCCGATTCAGTGTCGCGCGCACTGACGGCGGGCCTCTCGGCCGACGACATGCTCGGCCTCCTCGCCGAGATTTCCCTCTCTGGAACACCCCAGCCGGTCGAGTACCTCATCCGCAATGCTGCCGAGCGCCACGGTGCCGTACGGGTGGGCGCGCACTCCGAGACGGGTGCGACGATCGTGACGAGTGACGATGCCCTCTTGCTCAAGCGCATCGCGGCAGACCGAGAACTGCGGATGCTGAGCCTGCGTGCCGAGGAGACGGGGCTCACGACACCTGTTTCGCCGCAGAACACACACTGGGCGCTCCTGGATGCTGGCTACCCCTCGCTACTCAGCGCAGAGTTTGCATCGAACGTCACTGCGGCAGCGCAGGAGCCTGAGCTGCTCAACGAGCCCGACTACGCAGCACTCATTGAGGTCATCCGAAACGCTTCCTCCGAAGACGCGGGTGAAGCCTGGCTCAATCGCGAACTTGAACTCGCCGCCCGCGAGCGCAGCACGATCATCGTCGAGGTTGCTATGCCCGATGGTTCAGCACGAGAAGTCACGCTGCAGGTCAATGCGTTTAGCGGTGGCCGACTGCGAGGGCTTGACCGTTCGGCGGATGTTGAGCGTACGCTGCCCGTTTCGAGCATCCGCTCAACTCGCCCTGTCTAGAACATCACCCAGAAACGGCCGAACGCGGTGGGTGCACGCACCCACCGCGTTCGTTGCCTGAGGCAGTTTTACTTCTTGTAGCTGTCGATGACTTCCTGCAGCTTGGGGTCGTCAGCGTAGGCCGTCTCGATGTTGGCCTGCGTCACCGAGATCGGAGCGATCAGGTAGGCAGGAACAACCTTGACACCGTTGTCGTACTGCTCGGTGTCGTTGACGGTGGCCTCCGAGCCAGCCTGCAGTTCGTCAACCATCGTGATGACCTGGTCGATGAGAACCGGGGTCGACTTGTTGATGGTCTGGTACTGCTTGCCATCGATGATCCACTTGAGCGACTCTTCTTCCGAGTCCTGGCCGGTCACAACGGGAATGCCCTTACCGGCACCCTCTGCCGCGGTGATGATCGCGCGAGCGAGGTTGTCATTCGGCGAAAGCACACCGTTGAGGTCCTTATCGGTGTAGAAACCGGTCAGGAGTGTCTCGGCGCGCTTCTGGGCGTTCTCAGCGGTCCAGTCCTGGATTGCCGTCTGGGCGACGTCAACCTGACCCGAGGGAACAACGAGCGTGCCGTCGTCGATCTTCGGCTGGAGCACCGACATTGCACCGTTGAAGAACACACCGGCGTTGTTGTCGTCGGGCGAACCCGAGAACAACTCGATGTTCCACGGCGACGGCTTGCCGGATGCTTCAAGGCCCTCAAGGAGTGCCTGGCCCTGCAGCTCGCCAACCTTGAAGTTGTCGAATGCGACGTAGTAGTCAACGGCGTCAGTGTTGAGGATCAGGCGGTCGTACGCGATAACGGTCGCGCCGGCAGCCTTTGCCTTCTCGAGCGGAGCGCCGAGCTGCGAACCATCCGCTGCACCAACGATGATGACCTTGGCACCCTCAGTGATGAGCGCTTCGATCTGCTGCTGCTGGCTGGCAACTGCGTCGCCCTCCGAGGCGTACTGGACGCTCGGCTTGTAACCAGCCTCCGTGAGACCCTCTTCGAAGATCGCACCAGCACGTACCCAGTTCTCACTGGTCTTGTCTGGCAGCGCAACGCCGATGACGGAGCCCTTTTCGAAACCACCGGCTGCGGAAGCCTCGGTCGTTTCAGTCGTGCCCGCATCGGTCGAGGTCTCAGCCGGAGCTGCGCCACGGCCGCCACTCTGGCAGCCGCTCAGCACGAGCGCTGCTGCCGTCAGCAGCACGCCAGTGGCGATGAACTTGTTTGACTTCATGGGATTGCGTTTCCTTTTCTTGATGAGGGACGGTCGGCGGTGACCATCCGGTTTTGCCCCGGCTCGGCCGGGAAGTCCTGCGTGGGCGCTATTTGGCCCCGGGAATGGGCACGGGGGTATCAAACCCAGCTGGCCCCTGCTTCTTGAGGTTCAGACCCTTGATGAGCATGCCCGTGATGGATGGGCGACCGGCCTGCTTGTTCCAGACGTCGATCGCGACCGCGATGAGCAGCACGAGGCCTTTGATGATCTTTTGCCACGACGCATCGACCGACATGAGTGCCATGCCGTTGTTGAGGAAGGCCATGACGAGGCCACCGATGATCGACCCGACAACGGTTCCGACACCACCCGAGACAGCGGCGCCACCAATGAAGACGGCGGCAATCGCGTCGAGTTCCCACATCGTGCCATCAGCGGCACCGGATGCGCGTGATCGTGAAACCCACATCATGCCGGCGACACCGGCGAGCACTGACATGTTGAGCATGACGAAAAAGTCGATGCGCTTGTCTTTGATACCCGAGAGGCGCGCTGCCGTGCGGTTGCCGCCGACGGCGTAGATGTAGCGGCCCAGGCGTGTGCGGTTCAGCACGATCGTGTAAACGACAGCGAAGGCCACCAGGATGACGCCCGAGACGGGGAATGAAAGCGGCTGGCCGCCGAGCGACATGGCTGTTGCGAAGTACAAACCCAGCGCGAGGATGCCGCCACCGAGGACGACGATTTTCGTAACGGTGACCCACATGGGTGTCACGGCAACGCCGTGGCGTGCCTGGCTACGTCGCGACGAAAATTCGCTGTAGACGATCCAGGCCGCGGCAGCAGCCGCGATGAGCATGGTAGGAAGGTTGAAGGCGAAGGGGCCAATATCGGGCATGTAGCCCGATACCCAGTTGAAACTCGAGGGCACGGGAACCGCTGAGGAGTTTCCGATGAGCTGGTTCAACCCGCGGAAGATCTGCATACCGGCGAGCGTCACGATGAACGCCGGTACCCCAACGTAGGCGACCCAGAATCCCTGCCACGCACCCGCGATGACGGCGGCCACGAGGCCGATGAGCACGCCGACGCACCAGGGCCACCCGAGGCCGTTCCCCGCGTCGTTCATGACCTTCGCCGCGACGACACCGACAAAGGCGGCAACGGAACCGACCGACAGGTCGATGTGCCCCATGATGATGACCATGACCATGCCGATCGCAAGGATCAGAATGTACGACTGCTGGTTGACGATGTCGATGAGGTTGTTGACCGAAACGATGCGACCACTCGTCGTGAACGCGAAGAACAGCACGATCAGGGCGAGGGCGACGAAGATGCCCATCTGGTGCCCACCAGTGCTCCCGAACGCTTTCGTGATGTCACGGAAGTGGAATCCGCTCTTGGCAGCGGAAGTGGAATCAGCGCTCATGCGGCGACTGCCTTTCGTTTGGTCGAGGTCATACTGCGCATCAGCGCTTCGGGGGTGGCATCTGCAACATCGAGGCAGTCTGTGACGTGGCCTTCGAACACGGTGTAGATGCGGTCGCAGATTCCGAGCAGTTCGGGAAGCTCACTCGAAATAACGATGACGCCCTTGCCCTGCGCGACCAGGTTGTTGATGATCGAGTAGATTTCGTACTTCGCGCCGACATCGATGCCTCGTGTCGGTTCGTCAAGGATGAGCAGATCCGGGTCGGTGAACATCCACTTGGCGAGCACAACCTTCTGTTGGTTGCCGCCGGAGAGCGTGTTGACGCCAACCTCAACGCTCGGGGTCTTGATGCGCAGAGCCTTGCGGTACTCCTCTGCAACCTCGGTCTCTTCATCGCGATCAACGAACAAACGCTTCGTGATCTTGCTGAGCTTCGCCGAGACAATGGAACGCTTGATGGTGTCGAGGAGGTTGAGACCAACCGTTTTGCGGTCTTCGCTCACGTAAGCAAGGCCTGCTTTGATGGCATCCGCCACATTTGTCAGTTCGATCTCTTTGCCGTCTTTGATGAGGGTTCCGCCCTCGTAGGTGCCATAGCTGCGACCGAAGATGCTGCGGGCGAGCTCAGTACGACCGGCACCCATGAGCCCCGCAATGCCCACGACCTCGCCGCGGCGCACGTTGAGATTGGCGCCCTTGCTGACGAGGCGTTCGCGCACTGTTGGGTGCCGCACAACCCAGTCTTTGACTTCGAAAAAGACGTCACCGATGTTCGGTTCACGGTCGGGGTAGCGGTTCTCGAGCGTGCGCCCCACCATGCCCTGGATGATGCGGTCTTCATTGATCCCCGTCGTGGCAATGTCGAGCGTCTCAACCTTTTGCCCGTCACGGATGATCGTGATCTCATCGGCGATCTGCTCGATCTCGTTGAGCTTGTGACTAATGATGATGCACGCAATGCCTTTGTCGCGCAGCCCACGGATGAGACTCAGCAAGTGTTGCGAATCGGTCTCGTTGAGCGCGGCGGTCGGCTCGTCAAGAATGAGCAGCTTGACATCTTTGTTGAGCGCCTTGGCGATCTCAACCAATTGCTGCTTGCCAACGCCGAGGTGTTTGATCGCGACATCCGGGTCTTCTTTGAGCCCGACGCGTTCCATCAACTCGATCGCCCGCTGGCGCTGTGCCGGATGGTCGATGAGGCCGTTCTTGACGATCTCGTTGCCGAGGAAGATGTTCTCTGTCACAGAGAGCTCGGGGATCAGGGCGAGTTCCTGGTGAATGATCGCAATGCCTGCGTCTTCGCTGTCTTTGATGTTGCGAAACTTCGCGGGTTTGCCATCGAACTCGATGTCGCCGTCATAGCTGCCAAAGGGGTAGACGCCCGAGAGCACCTTCATGAGCGTCGACTTGCCCGCGCCGTTTTCGCCACAGATCGCGTGGACCTCGCCGGGTCGCACGACGAGCGAGACGTTTGAGAGAGCCTTGACCCCCGGGAACGACTTCGAGATGTCGCGCATCTCCAGAATCGGTTCTGCCGTGGTGAGGTTCGCTTCGTAGGAACTCATCTGACCTTCTTTGCCCAGTGGTCACGCGACTGCGTGTGACCGTTCACATTGAGTATGAGTTTGCGGCCTCTTTCCGCGTTCGTCAAGTCCATCGACGGATGTTATCGATTCGTGTCCCGCGGGGGTGCACTCGAGTCGCGTTCGACGAGCCTTGGAGCCGGCGGTGTCGGCACTCCCAGCTGCGTCTCGGTGATCTGTTGCAGCAAGAGGGCCACGGCCCGCCGGCCAAGGCCCGCAAAGTCTTGATGCACGGTTGTCAACGTCGGCCAGACGTGCGCCGCAACGGGAACATCGTCGAAACCCACGACGCTCACATCACGCGGCACCTCAAGCCCCATGACTCGGAAGCCGTGCATGAGCCCGATCGCCATGACATCGTTCGCCGCCACAACAGCTGTGAAGTCGAGGCGAGGAGCGAGTTGACTCGCGGCGAAGTAGCCGAAGTCTGCGCTCCAATCGCCGCGAATTGGCGGCCGCACGGGCAGATCCGCTTCGATCATGGCATCGAGATACCCCTGCATACGGGACTCCGCTTCGATCCAGTCTTGCGGTCCCGCGAGATGCAGAATATCGACGTGCCCAAGGTTGATGAGGTGCTCGGTAGCCTGCCGCGAGCCAAGTACCTGATCAGCAGCAATACGTTGCGATTCGGCACCGGATGCGCTCTGCAATGTCACGATTGGCGGCTTCGTCGCCATGCCAGCGACAACATCGAAAACTCGCACCTGTGGGGCAAGCACGATGATGCCGTCGACGCGCTCAGCCTGCAGCTGCCGGATCGCCGCCGCGATCGACTCGGGGCTTGTATCGGCAAGATGGAGCGTCGAGACACCGTAGCCCGACTCGCGGGCAGCAGACTCGATCGCCGCAATCGAGGAGGTAGGGCCAAACTCGCCGATGCGAGCGCTGAGAATCCCGATGAGCTTCATACGCTGCGTCGCAAGCGCGCGAGCGGCTTGGTTGGGCCGATAGCCCAGTTGCGCGATGGCATCCAGCACGCGGGCATGCGTTTCAGGGCGAATGCTCGGGTGCTCATTCAGCACGCGCGAGACCGTCTGATGCGAGACACCCGCGAGGCGCGCGACATCACGGATGCTCGGCACCCGTGACGATTCACTCACGCGAGACATGCGGCTCTGCTCTCTCACTCGTGACCGCGAATGTGCACGGTCACATGGCCACTGTACTACGCGCACTTTCCTTGCCAGCGGCCAGCGACCAGTGGCAACGGGCTCCTCACTCAGCAGCGCGAGGTAAAGTAGAGACCTTATGTCTGATGGCCCACTGATCGTTCAGAGCGACCGCACGGTCTTGCTCGAAGTGGCCCACCCCGACGCTGAAGCGGCTCGTCACGAGCTCGCGGTCTTCGCCGAACTTGAGCGCGCGCCAGAGCATATTCACACCTACCGCATCACGCGGCTCGGGTTGTGGAATGCGCGCGCAGCAGGTCATGACGCCGACCAGATTCTCGGCACGCTCGACACCTACTCGCGCTTCCCCGTTCCCGCCTCTGTCTCGCAGGAGGTGCGCGAGAGCGTCTCGCGCTACGGCCGACTCGTGATCGAACGCGGCGAGGAGGGCGAATTGCTCCTCCGCTCAAGCGACGCCGCCGTGCTCGTGCAGGTCGCCGGCAACAAGCGCATCACTCCCCTCTTGATTGGCAAGCGCGGCGATGACACCTACGTTGTTGATTCGTGGGCTCGCGGGCAGATCAAACAAGAACTCCTCAAGATCGGGTGGCCCGCGGATGATCGCGCGGGTTACACGCCCGGCACGCCGCATCCGATCGCTCTTGACGAGACCGGTTGGAACCTGCGGCAGTACCAAAACGATGCCGTGACGGCCTTTGCCGAGAAGGGCTCGGGCGTTGTTGTTCTGCCCTGCGGTGCGGGAAAGACGATCGTGGGCGCTGCTGCAATGGCCGCAACCCAGACGACGACGCTCATTCTTGTCACGAACGCTGTTTCGGCGCGGCAGTGGCGCGACGAACTCCTGCGCCGTACCTCGCTCACTGAAGACGAGATCGGCGAGTATTCGGGGCAGCGCAAAGAGGTCAAGCCCGTCACAATCGCGACCTACCAAATCCTCACGGCCAAGCGGAAGGGCGAATATGCGCACCTGTCGCTCTTGGACGAGATGGATTGGGGTCTCATCGTCTATGACGAGGTACACCTCCTGCCCGCCCCCGTTTTCAAGCTCACAGCCGACCTACAGGCACGACGCCGCATCGGTTTGACGGCGACACTCGTGCGCGAAGACGGTCGCGAGAGCGACGTCTTCAGCCTTATCGGGCCCAAGCGCTTCGATGCACCCTGGAAGCAAATTGAGGCGCAGGGTTATATCTCCCCCGCGACTTGTGTCGAGGTTCGCGTCGACCTGCCGCCCGAGGAACGCCTCGAGTACGCCGCTGCAACAGACGAAGATCGCTACCGCCTCGCGGCATCGGCCCCCGCAAAGGTCGACGCTGTCCGCGCGATTATTACGCGTCACCCCGACGAGCAGATTCTCGTCATCGGGCAGTATCTCGACCAGCTCCAGGTCTTGGCGGATGCGCTGGGCGCCCCCCAAATCACCGGTGCGACGCCCGTCGACGAGCGCGAGCAGATCTACAACGACTTCCGCGAAGGCAAGATCAAGGTGCTTGTCGTCTCAAAGGTCGCGAACTTCTCCGTTGACCTACCAGAAGCATCCGTTGCCATTCAGGTTTCTGGGTCGTTCGGCTCGCGCCAAGAAGAGGCACAACGCCTCGGCCGCCTGCTGCGCCCCAAGACCTCTGGACACAGCGCAACCTTCTACACCCTCGTTGCACGCGACACCGTCGACCAGGACTACGCACAGAACCGGCAACGCTACCTCGCCGAGCAGGGTTACGGCTACACGATCGTTGACGCACACGAGTTGACGGAGCTCGACGCCTAGCATTTTGTACCCTCAGCGCGGTACAGAGCGGCATGCCTTCGCGGTATTTCCAGCGAAAAATGGCAGATGGCCGACGAATCCAAAGCCCCCGGGGCAATAATGGGGGCATGACCAAACCGCGCATTCTCGTTGTTGACGACGAACCAAACATCCGCGACGTGCTCGAGACCGGGCTCACGTTCGCCGGGTTCAACGTCAAAACCATTCCGAATGGTGCCGCAACAATCTCGGCTGTTCTTGAAGAAGAACCCGACCTCATCATTCTCGACGTCATGCTGCCCGATATGAACGGGTTCAGCGTGACCAAACGCCTTCGCAGCGCCGGCTTCACAGCCCCGATCCTCTTCCTCACGGCAAAAGATGGCACCGACGACAAGATCGAGGGCCTCAATGCCGGCGGCGATGACTACGTCACGAAGCCCTTCAGTCTCGATGAGATCGTCGCGCGCGCGCAGGCGATTCTGCGCCGCACGCTTGCCAGCGAAGAAGACACCGTGGTTCGCGTTGGCGAACTCTCAATGGATCAAGACACGCACGAGGTGCGCGTCGGCCAGGTACCGATCGAGCTGAGCCCGACCGAGTTCAAGCTGCTGCGCTACCTCATGCTCAACCCCAACCGCGTGCTGAGCAAGTCACAGATTCTCGACCACGTGTGGGAATACGACTTCAACGGCGACGCCGGCATCGTCGAGAGCTACATCTCATATCTGCGCCGCAAGCTTGACCCGCACACGTCGGAGCCGCTCATCCAGACCAAGCGCGGCTTCGGCTACATGCTCAAGGCAGGTAAGTAACCAGCAGTGGCCCAGAAGAGCGGGGACTCTCTCACGCACTGGTGGCGTCGCATCAGCCTGCGCACAAAAGTAACCGGAGTTACCGTTTTTGTGCTCGCACTGGGCCTCTTTCTTGCTGGGCTCGGCACCGTGCCGTGGTTCCGGCAGTCGCTCGAGAACAACCTTGACCAACAGCTGACCGACCTTGCCTCGGGTGCTGTCGCGACTCGTTTTTTCGACATCGCGATAGGTCCTGACACCGTCGTCACGACGTCGCCTTCGACACGAACGACGCCACCACGACGAAGCGACTTTTACGTCGCTGTGTATGACCCAACCGAAGGGCTCATCAATACTGCTGGTGGCGATGGCACCTTCGCGGAACCGGTGTGGCCGCCGCGCATCTCAACCGGCGAAGCCTTCGCACGTGGTTCGAACGTCTTTGAGTTGAGAGATGCAGACGGCAATCTCTTCCACGCGATCGTGGCGATTCGTCAATCCGATCCACCGACGGTCACGACGTATATCGAAATCGTCGCCATGCCGTTGCGCAGCATCGATGCCCTCGTACGCACGTACCTGAGCGTTTTTATCCCCGTCGCCCTCATTACGATCCTCGTCGCGGCGCTGCTCAGTCGCTACCTCTTGACCCTCGCTTTCCGACGGCTCGGGCGCGTTGAGCAGACGGCACGCGAAATCGCTGACGGCGACTTCAGCCAGCGTCTGACCGACCTGGAACCGACGACCGAGGTGGGGCGCTTGAACCGCGCGCTCAACACCATGCTCGACCGTGTCGACAGCTCTCTCGCCGATCGCGAGAAGACCGTGCAGCAGATGCAACGCTTCGTTGGCGATGCGAGCCACGAGCTGCGGACACCCCTCGTCACGGTGCGTGGTTACGCCGATCTGTATCGAATGGGGGCAATCAAGAACCCCGAAGACGTCGACAAGGCCATGGAACGCATCGAAAAAGAGGCGATCCGCATGAGCGTTATGGTCGAGGATCTGTTGAACCTCACGCGCCTCGACCAGCAACGTGAGCTCAAGATCGAGCCGCTCGATCTGCGCCCCATCGCGCACGATGCGGCCCTCGACGTTCGCGTCGCTTCGCCCGAACGCGTTGTCACGGTCATCAATGCCAAGGGTGACGAACTGACAGCGCAAGACATCAAAGATGCGACGGGCCCCATTCCCATCGCGCACGGCGGCAAGCGTCGCCCACCCATGCGGCGCCCAGCATGGTTCCGACCCAAGACTCCCGTTGTCTTGCCGACGGCCGAACTCGTCACATTGCCGCCCGGGAGCATCCCACCGATTGTGTGGGGAGAAGAGAACAAGGTTCGCCAGGTCGTTTCAAACCTCCTCGGTAACGCACAACGCTTCTCGCCCGCTGATTCGCCCATCGAAATCACTGTTGGTGTTGACCGCCACGCGGGCACGGGATGGATTGCGATTTCGGATCACGGTGAGGGCGTGCCGCAGCAGATCCGCGAACAGATCTTCCAACGCTTCTGGCGCGCAGACACCTCGCGTACTCGCGAGACAGGCGGTAGCGGCCTGGGCCTTGCCATTGTGCAATCGATCGTCAACAACCTGCACGGCAGCGTCAACGTAGCGGATACGCCCGGCGGCGGCGCAACCTTCACGGTTGCCTTCCCGCTCGCGCTCGACGCTCCCCCTTCAGTTGAGCCCGAGGTCGAAGACGACGACCCCTCGGGGGATGACGAATCCACAACGAGCGATCGCTAAGAGTTCTTCACAATCGCGTACGGCGAGGGTGATCGCAGTGCGTAACCGCCATACATTCGAGATTCCGACGAAAGGAATCTCACATGGCCATCTTCTCGGTTGATACCGAAGCGGTTGCCCTCGCAACCACGACCGCTCGCGCCACTGCCGAGCGCCTGCAGAACGAAGCAGCCCTCCTGACGGCACAGCTGCGTGACTTGCAAGGGTCGTGGCAGGGTGCCGCGGCATCCGCTTTCTCTGGCACGTTCGAACAGTGGCAAGCCGCCTACGTGCAGGTTGAGCATGCGCTCGTCGAACTCGGCGCGGCACTGGGCAACGCCGGCAACCTCTACGCCGACGCAGAACACTTGAATCTGTCGCTCTTCCGCTGAGCCAGCACGCAAAAGAGGCGCCCCACGTGGGAGCGCCTCTTTTGTTGAGCGGATGCTTTGGGCTTAGAAGCCTTCGCCACCGGTCGGGTCCATCGCGGGACCAGCCTTCTCGGGCTTCTCAGCAACAACGGCCTCGGTCGTCAGGAAGAGCCCTGCGATCGATGCTGCGTTCTGCAGTGCCGAGCGCGTGACCTTTGCGGGGTCGATGATGCCGAACTTGAACATGTCGCCGTACTCGCCGTTTGCAGCGTTGAGGCCCTGGCCGTCAGGCAGCTCGGAAACCTTTGCTGCGACGACGCCCGGCTCCATGCCAGCGTTGAGTGCGATCTGCTTGAGCGGGGCTTCGATTGCGACCGAAACGATGTTGGCACCGGTTGCCTCATCACCCTCGAGCTTGAGACCCTCAAGAGCCTTCTTGCCCGACTGGATGAGTGCAACGCCACCGCCGGGGACGATGCCCTCTTCAACAGCAGCTTTCGCGTTGCGGATCGCGTCTTCGATGCGGTGCTTGCGCTCCTTGAGATCGACCTCGGTTGCCGCGCCCGCCTTGATAACAGCAACGCCACCCGAGAGCTTTGCCAGACGTTCCTGGAGCTTCTCGCGGTCGTAGTCGCTGTCGGTGTTCTCGATCTCGCGACGAATCTGGGTCACGCGACCCTCGATTGCGTCCTTGTCGCCGCCACCGTCAACGATCGTGGTGTCGTCCTTCGTGACGATAACCTTGCGAGCCGTACCGAGGTCTTCGAGCGTTGCGTTCTCAAGCTTGAGACCGAGCTCGTCGGTGATGACGGTCGCACCCGTGAGGATAGCGATGTCTTGCAGCTGTGCCTTGCGGCGCTCACCGAAGCCAGGCGCCTTGATGGCGACCGACTTGAAAATGCCACGGATCTTGTTGAGCACGAGCGTTGCGAGTGCCTCGCCGTCGACGTCTTCTGCGATGACGACGAGTTCTTTCCCTGCGTCGAGGACCTTGTTGACGATCGGAACGAGATCCTTAAGGCTCGAAATCTTCTGGTTTGCGAGCAGGATGTAGGGGTCTTCGAAGACTGCTTCCTGACGCTCCGGGTCGGTCACGAAGTAGGGGTTGAGGTAGCCCTTGTCGAAGGTCATACCGTCGGTGAGCTCAAGCTCGGTGCCGAAGGTCTGCGACTCTTCAACCGTGACGACGCCCTCTTTGCCAACCTTGTCGATGGCTTGAGCGATGAGCTGGCCGATCTCGGGGTCTGCCGCCGAGATCGAGGCGGTTGCTGCGATCTCGTCGGTCGAGGTGATCTCTTTCGCGCCGTCGAGGAGCTGCTTCGTGATGGCCTCTACAGCCTTGTCGATACCGCGGCGAAGCGAGATGGGGTCAGCACCAGCGGCAACGTTGCGAAGGCCTTCACGCACGAGCGCCTGAGCGAGAACGGTTGCGGTCGTCGTACCGTCACCCGCAACGTCGTCGGTCTTCTTTGCGACCTCTTTGACGAGCTCAGCACCGATCTTCTCGAGCGGCTCTTCGAGCTCAATCTCTTTCGCGATCGAAACACCGTCGTTCGTGATGATGGGGGCGCCCCACTTCTTCTCGAGAACGACGTTGCGGCCGCGCGGGCCGAGAGTTACCTTAACTGCGTCAGCCAGGGTGTTGAGGCCGCGCTCGAGGCCGCGGCGTGCCTCTTCATCAAAAGCGATGGTTTTTGCCATGAGTGTTGTCGTCCCTCCCGGACGTAAACGTGTGGACTTTAGCACTCGCAGGTTTCGAGTGCTAAAAACATTCTGGCACTCGACCCCTATGAGTGCAAGCGCAGCCCTACTGTGCGTCGTTGCCGAGAACGATGGCTATCGAGCGGAACCCGGGTTCGGTTGCAAGCCCCGCATAGGCATCAGATTGCTCAACCGTCTCGATGCCCAGTGCGCCGGCAAGAGTGCGTGCGTATTCGGCGTCTTCTTCGCTTGCGTAGACGAGCGCCGTTTGGGGGTAGTCGTGGTCATTCGAGGCGGGCAAGTGCACGCGGTCTGCCGGCCACCCGAGCGCCTCAAGTTGTGCCTTCATCGCCTCGCCACGCGAGTCATCACTCGTGGCGTTGAAGATAAACGCCTCGTAGTTTGCATCGGGGGTTTGTGCCGGGGCGGATGTCGCGGCAGCGGATGTCGCGGCAGCGGATGCTTCTGGCACTGGCTCGGCGCGGGTTTGCATCATGAAGAGGAGGCCGAGGATACCGCCAACGGTGAGCAGGACCGCCGCGAGCGCCGACCACAGGAACACCACTCCGCGGTGCATGCGCGGTTGTTCCGCACGGTGTGCGCCAACGCGACCGCGTTCCGATTTCACGTCATCGAAACGGTCGTGCACGATCGGCTGGGGGGAACTCACTGTGCAATCGTAATGCGCTCGCTCACGCGGCGGCTGAGAGCCGCCCAACTGCGCGGGTGCGAAGGAGTCGTTTGACGAGCATAGGCTCTGCTGCGAGCGCGGCGTGCGTGTGCGCCAGCCGCAAAAGAAGTTGGTAGTACCGTGCTGGCGCAAGGCCGAGTTCCGTGCGGATCGCTTGTTCTTTGTGCCCGTCGCGACCCGGGTGCGCGAGCTCGAAGGCGAGCAGTTGCTGTTCAAAGTCGGTCAGTTGCGTTTCCATACCATAACGGTAGGTGTGACCTCTGACATTGCAGTCGCTCAATTCGAGCCGTCGGCTGAACGATGCCTGACGCACGCGCCATGGAAACACCACGAGAATAGAGGCAGACAGAAAGAGGTGTCATGACAGAGGCACGTACCTCCCCGGGCGCGCTCGACGCCATGCGCGCACGTCGCTCGTATTCGAAGGTTGGTGATGCAGCGCCATCCGATGCCGAGCTCGCCGAGTTCATTGCTATTGCCGGGCGCGTTGCAGACCACGCGTCGCTGCGGCCCTGGCGTCTCATCACGCTTCGTGGCGATGATCGGGAGCGACTTGGTGCCGCCCTCGGTGCGGCAGACGGCGCCGAGCAGCCCTCGACGAAACCACTGCGCGCTCCCCTCCTCATCGCCGTCGTCGCGAGTTACCAAAAGAGCGACAAGGTGCCGCACTGGGAGCAAGAAGCGGTCGCCGCCGGTGTAGCCCACGCGCTGAGCCTGCTGCTCGACGAAGCGGGTTGGGGCGTCATTTGGCGCACGGGCGGGCTGACGCGGCATCCGATTGTGCACGAGGCGCACGGGCTTGGCGAGTCGGAAGCGCTCATGGGCTGGCTGTATGTCGGCAGCCGCCCGGAATGTGAGACCTCGAAGCCCGCGAAGCAGCTCGACGTCGCGAGCGTCATGAGCCCGATGCCGCGCGACGGGGTACCAAACCCCTTTCCCGCTGGGAAGATTTCGCCCAAGAAGCTCAAGAAGATGCGCAAGAAGGCCAAGAAGCACCTCAAGCGCGCCGGGAAGCTCATGCGCCGCGTCGCTGAGGCTGAAGGAGCCTAATCGTGTGCGCGAGCTATGGTCTGGACTCCCAGTTCACCGACCCGGACCTGTTCGCAGCAGCCGACGCTGCGACACTCGCTGACCTGCGCGCGTGGGCGGAAGAAAACGACGGCAAGACGCTGCGCCCCACCGGTATCCACGCGCGAAACCTCAACCCCTTGCTGGTGCCGAATGGATCGGATGCCACCCGAATCACCCCCGCCTGGTGGGGTTACCTCGTGGGCGGCCAGCCCGCGAAGTTCCCTTCGATCAACACACGGATTGAGCGCTTGATCGATCGGCCCGGCGATGCCGTCCGCCGCGCAATCGTGCCCGCCACGAGCTGGTTTGAGCATCAGAAACCGGCCAAGGTGTGGCATCGCTACGACCTCGGCGAAGGTCGCCTCTTCGGGCTCGGTGCAGTTGCCCGGCTCGGCAAGACCCTCGACGGCATCGACTACATCTGCTACTCAATCGTCATGCGCGATGCGACGCCCGAGACGGCAGAGATCCACGATCGGATGCCGCTGCTCATCGCGCCCGAAGTCAGCGATGACTGGCTGCACGCCGAATCAAGCCGGGCGCTCCTTGAGCATGCGCTCGAAGCATCCCATGCGGTGGCAAACGAGGTGCGAACCGTGGCTCTGAAAAGCCGCCCGTAGGGCGTGACTCGGGCACACATGAAGAATCTGTGCCGACTGTGGGGCTCGAACCCACAACCCCCGCTTTACAAGAGCGGTGCGCTACCAATTGCGCCAAGTCGGCAGACCTCCAGCATAGCGCTGGCGGCGGGCAGTGACTTACTTGTCGGTCTCTGCGGGAGGCTCAGCCTCACCCGTTGGCGCGGCTGAAGGAGTCGGCGTTGGCGTGGCTGTTTCGGTCGGCTCAGGCGTCGGCTCATCGAAGTACTGTGTGCTCACGCTGCCGAGCACGAACTGTGCGAACGCGACCGGGTCTTCGAGCGAACCGGTGTACTGCTTGCCGTTGACGAAAATCATCGGCACCCGATCGAGCTTCGTGCCTTCGATGCCCGCGAGCGGCCCTGCAATCGCGCGCGTGCTTGCCGAGCTCACCCACTGGTCGAACTCGGGCTCGTTGATGCAGGGCTCGAGCTGCTCGATGTCGTGCGCACCAACGGCGACGGCGAGCGTGTAGAGCTCTTCGTTCGTTGGAGCGTTCGTATCGCTGTCTGGCTGCGGCTGGTTCACGAGCAGTTCGTAGTTGAACTTGTACACCTGCTCGGGTGAGTACGTTGCAACACACGCGAGCGCATTCGCAGCGCGGCGGGCATACTGCGGGCTGTCACCAGCTGGCGTGAGCAAGACAACCGGGTGGTAGGTGAGCGTCGCGGCGCCCTGACGCAACCAGCTCTCCAGCTGCGCGTTGTTCGCACGCTGGAATTGCGCGGATGCGAGTGACTTGTAGTCGAGATACACCTGAATGTTGGCGGGCTCGACCGGCCCCGTCGCTGTCGGCGTCGGCTCGGGAACTACCTCACCTTCGGGAGCGGATGCGCCTTCGGCATCCTCTTCAGCGACCACGTCGTCAACCGGCAAAGCAATCTCGAAACCGTCGTCAACGGCGCCCGCGGGAACGCTCTCGCTGCGCGGCTCGAGCGCAGGTTCAACCTCGCGCACGATGTAGAAGGCCAGGGCGGCAACGAGCGCGACGATAACCGCCGTGAAGATGCCAATTCGGGCCCAGCGAGCTGCACGCTGCTGCTTCGCGACACTGCGTGCTTTCGCTCGCACATCGGCGATCGCATCCGATGCAGGAACGACCGCACCACCTGTTGTGGTGGGCTGTTCGGGGGTCAGCTCGCTGTTTTTTGCCACGTATTCGATGTTAGGCATGGCGCCCTGGGAAACCGCCGTGCCATACTTGGGCAAGAGCCCAATGACGGGTTCGCGGGCTCACGCCCGTCCACTTCACTACGGATCGTCCGGCACGTACCTGCCGGTGAAGGAGAAATGATCATGGCATCTGTCACGTTCGATGACGCCACCCGCCTCTACCCTGGAGGCGAACGCCCCGCGGTTGACAAGCTCAACCTCGACATTGCTGACGGCGAGTTCCTCGTTCTTGTTGGCCCCTCGGGTTGCGGTAAGTCAACCTCACTGCGAATGCTCGCTGGCCTTGAAGAGGTCAACTCGGGTCGCATTCTCATTGGTGACCGCGACGTCACCAATGTTCCGCCGAAAGACCGCGATATCGCCATGGTCTTCCAGAACTACGCGCTCTACCCGCACATGACGGTTGCCGAGAACATGGGCTTCGCGCTCAAGATCGCCGGTGTTCCCAAGGCTGAGCGCCGCGAGCGCGTTGAAGAGGCAGCGAAGATCCTCGACCTCACGCCGTACCTCGACCGCAAGCCCAAGGCACTCTCGGGTGGTCAGCGTCAGCGTGTTGCTATGGGTCGCGCTATCGTGCGTAACCCGCAGGTGTTCCTCATGGACGAGCCGCTCTCAAACCTCGACGCAAAGCTTCGTGTGCAGACGCGTACGCAGATCGCAGCGCTGCAGCGCCGCCTCGGCGTCACGACCGTTTACGTGACGCACGACCAGACCGAAGCCCTCACGATGGGTGACCGCATTGCTGTGCTCAAGGACGGCGTTCTGCAGCAGGTCGGCAGCCCGCGTGACCTGTACGAGAACCCCAACAACGTCTTCGTCGCAGGCTTCATCGGCTCGCCGGCCATGAACCTCTTCCCCGTCAACAAGATCGACGGCGGTATCGCTTTCGGTTCGGAAGAGATCCGTGTCGCTCAGGACGTGCTCGACAAGGCAAACGGTCCGGAGATCACCGTTGGTGTTCGCCCCGAAGACATCGTTGTTGCCCCCGTGGAGGGCAAGGGCCTCTCGGTCACGGTTGACCTCGTTGAAGAGCTTGGTGCTGACGGTTACCTCTACGGTCACGGCCTCGATGCTGAGGGCAAGCGCACCGACATCGTCGCTCGTGTTGACGGCCGCGTGCACCCCAACATCGGTGACACCGTCATCCTTTCGCCGAAGCAGAACCACCTGCACCTGTTCGACCTCGAGTCGGGCGAGCGCGTGAACGGCCCTTCGGCTTTGTAACGTTTGAAACAGATGGGGCCGGTGCGATTCTTCGCACCGGCCCCATCTGCATATCTAGCTCGGGTCGACGTTGAGCTCGGCGCCGGCCTTGACCTCGTCGGCGCGGCCCTGCGCGGCGAGCTTGAGACCGGAGGCACTTGACGACAAGAGGTGCTTGAGGGCGCGCTGCAAGCCGCGGAAGCCCTCGTTTGCGACGGCGACATCGGGCGAGGAGTGGTCAATCCCGAGATCGACGAGAGCATCGGCCACCGCGCCGGCTGCGAGGTAGTCCTCAACGGCAAATGATCCATCATCGCCGGCAAGAACAAGGTTCATGGAGGTACGCTCACCCCGGGCGAGCTGCTCGTCGTAGGCACGCTGGGCAACCGCGGCAGCGTTGCGCAGCGAGGCGTGCAGTACGAGGGGGTTGTGCGCGAGGGTTCGAGCTTGCGCGACGAGGCCCGCGGAAGCATCCGTATCGAGCGCATCGACGATGATGACGACGCCCGATTCCGCGAGCGTCGCAAGCGCCTGCGCACCCCATGCAAGACGCACTTGGTAGGTGGTTTGCGCATTCGGATGAGCCATGGCATTCAGCCTATGTCAGCCCGAACACTCGGCCAGCGATGGTGCCTGCGGCGTAGAATTGGGGCATGTCGTACGAGGTAGAAAAGAGCGAGCAAGAGTGGCTTGATGAGCTTGGCCAGGAGCGCTATTCGATCCTGCGCAAAGCGGGCACCGAGCGCGCCTGGACGGGCGAGCTACTCGATGAGGCTCGCGCCGGCCTCTACACCTGCGCGGCCTGCGGCAACGAGCTTTTCAAGAGCGGCACGAAGTTTGATTCGCACTGTGGTTGGCCCAGCTTCTACGAATCAATCAATCCGGATGCAGTCGAGTTGCTCGATGACAATTCGCTCGGCATGCACCGTGTTGAGGTTCGCTGTGCGAAGTGTGGCGGCCACCTCGGGCACGTCTTCGACGATGGCTTTGGCACGCCAACGGGCCAGCGCTACTGCATGAACTCGCTCTCGCTCAATTTTGAGCCCGAAGCTGAATAGGTCGACTGAGTTTCGAGATTGCTGTTGACAAGTATGCCGATCGGGGCATACAGTACGAAGCCTGCCCTCCGGCAGACCAATCTCGAAGGAACATCATGTTGATCACGACACACCAGCATGACCGCGCACAGCGGGTCTTCGGTGTGCTCAAAAACGGTCAAGCAGCGCGCTACGAGCTCAATGGTGCGCGAGCCTTCGACAAACCCACAGGGTAGTTTTTGCCCTGCATGTCGAAGGCCATCTGCGAAAGCGAATGGCCTTTTTTCATGCGTTCAAGCGCTCGGATTCGTCGGGAATCTTGAATGAGGTTCGACTCCTCTCGGGCGCGCGAATGGGTGGCCAGTGGCCCAAGGCAATGGCCGGCAGGTTCCACGCGTTGGCGCTCATTCACTCACCAAGCCGGTTTGATTCCGGCATCTGACTGTGGATCAGACTCCTGGCGTGAGTACTCCTTGGGAGTCGCTTCGCGGCACCAGCTTGATCGGGGCCTTGCGCCCGGAAGACGAACGAAACCTGCGGGATTCGTGAACGCTTCCGGGCCCGCCCCGCTCGGGCGCCGCGGCCCTGCGGTCGATGGCAAACGCCGCTCAGGTGCTCGAAGCGCACCCCGCGCTGCTCGAGCTCAAGGCGATCGAGACGGCCGGGTTCGGCTCAAAGCTCATCATGCGAATTGGTGACGTTCCGGAACCAGCTGTTGTCGATTGACGTTGCTTGACAAGGAGTGGTCAGTTTCCGTGGCGCAAATGCCTGATTTCGGATGATTTCGGGCACAGAGCCCACGGAACCTGACCACTCGTGGGATGGGAGCGCCGTGAAAGCGATCCCGCCTCCACCCGAAAGTAGGTACCGTTACCCACGAACTGAGGTAATGTTTTCGTTCATACAACGCACGTTTGGCGTCAAAGGAGACGACACAAACATGAGCATGCAACTCGCGACGCACACTCCCCCCACCGTCGAGTCGCTCTTGGAAGGCATCCGCCTCAAGAGCCACACCGACATTGCCTTCCTCGCGCGCCGGATCGCCGACGGCCACGCCGTGCAGGTCACAAACATCGTTGGTGCCGAAACGGGAACGATGGCTGATCTCGTCGTGCGACGGGGCGCTGGCCTGGGCGGCAAGGCCCTCGCACTGTTACGCCCCGTCTCGGTCACGAGCTACCGCTCAGCGGCAGGAATTACGCACGACTACGACGCACAGGTGCTCGGTGAGCACATCGAAATGCTCTCGGTATTCCCTGTTTCGCTGGGTGGCACGGCGCCCTACATCGTCTACCTGGGCCGCCGCACCCCGACGCGAATCGGCGACCGATGGTACGACCAGGTCACGCCACTGCTGCGCGACTTCAGCTCGGCCCTCTTCTCACCGCAACCGCTTCCGAGTGACGCCAAGACGCAGCAGAAAGCAGCGCTCAGCCGCGCGCAGCTCGACGCCGCGCTCATCGAACTCGAAGAACTCGCGGCCATCGCCGGCAACGGCCTTGTGCGCTCACGCCTTGAGCGACTGCGCGTCAAACTCGCAACGCCCGACGCCCCGACCCCAGAACTCGAGACGCCCCTCACGACACGAGAAACCGAGGTGCTCCGCGAGATCGCGAACGGCCTCTCAAACCGTCAGGCGGGCGCTTCCCTCGGGCTCACCGAGAACACCGTGAAGTCATACCTCAAGTCGGCCATGGGCAAACTCAAGGCCACGAATCGCGTGCAAGCAATCTCGCTCGCACGCGATTTCGGCCTGATTGATTAGCGCTCTAGTTCTTTTCGGCGCGCGTCGTCGCGATTTGGTAGAGGGCAACGGATGCCGCGATGCCAGCATTGAGCGATTCGGTAGCCGCCGAAATCGGAATCGAAACGACCTGATCGCACGTCTCCGTCACGAGGCGAGAAAGGCCCTTGCCCTCGGAGCCAATGACGATCACGACGGGGCGATCGGCAAGCTCAAGGGCCGGTAGTGAAACATCGCCGTCACCGTCGAGGCCGAGCACGAAGACACCCTGCTTCTTGAACTCTTTGAGCGTGCTCGTGAGGTTCGAGGCGAGCGCGACGGGGAGACGCGCTGCAGCACCGGCCGAGGTCTTCCAGGCGGCCGCGTTGACGCTTGCTGAGCGGCGCTGCGGCAAGATGATGCCGTGCCCGCCGAAAGCGGCCGTCGAGCGGATGATCGCACCGAGGTTGCGCGGGTCGGTGACGCCGTCGAGTGCAACAAAGAGTGGGATCTCGTCGCGGTCGAACGCCTTTTCAAGCAGGTCTTGTGGGTGCGCGTACTCGTACGGCGGAACCTTGAGCGCGAGGCCCTGGTGGATCCCGTCGATACCCGCCATGCGGTCGAGCTCGGGGCGCGTGACCTCGAGCACGGGGATGCCGCGGTTGGTCGCGAGCGAGAGCGCTTCTTTCACCCGGTCGTCCATCTCGACGCGCTGCGCGATGTAGAGCGCGGTCGCGGGGATCTTCGTGCGGAGCGCCTCGAGCACCGAGTTACGACCGGTGACGATTTCGGTGTCACCAGCGTTGTCGCGCACGCGAGCAGCGCGGTTGGGGTCGCGCGGCTGCTTGGGGGCCGGCTTGCGGTTCCCACCGGCAGCCTCGAAGCGTTGCTGGGCAGCCTTGCGCTTACCAGCGACGTGCCAGCTGCGGTCTTCTGCCTTCGGGGTCGGGCCACGGCCCTCGAGCGCCTTGCGGCTGTGCCCGCCCGTGCCCTTCTGGGCACCCTTCTTCTTGCTGTTGCCCGCTCCCGGGCGGCTTGGCTTAGCCATCAAAACTCCATGTTGTTTGGTCGCCGGAATCTTTCAAGGTGATTCCGAGCGAAGTCAGTGAGTCACGGATGCTGTCCGCCCGCGACCAGTCTTTCGATGCGCGAGCCTCGTTCCGCTCGGCGATCATGCTTTGCACGAGGGCGTCGAGCGCGGCATCGGTTCGAGCGGATCCCGCTGATGCCGCACCGTCGAAGAGCGCATCAAAACCCAGTACGCGCAGCATGCCCTCGACCTCGGCACGCGCAGCGATCGCGGTGCCGTCGTTCGCATCGAGGCCAGCGTTGCCACGCCGAACCGCATCGTGAATGAGCGCGATCGCGGTCGGTGTTGCGAGGTCGTCATTGAGCGCATCCGCAAAAGCCTGCGGCACGCTCGGCTCTTCCCAGCGGCCACCCTTGCTCCGCTCAAGGAACGAACGGATGCGCCCCAGCGCGGCTTGCGCCTCTTGCCACACCTTCTCGCTCAACTCGATGTCGGAGCGATAGTGGGGTGCAACGAGGGCGTACCGCACGACCATGGGGTCGTACTGACCCAGAATGTCGCGAGCCGAGAAGTAGTTGCCGAGCGACTTCGACATCTTCTGCCCCGCGACGTTCACGAGGCCGTTGTGCACCCAGTAGCGAGCGAACTCATCGCCCGCCGCCGTGGACTGGGCGAGTTCATTCTCGTGATGTGGGAAGCGCAGATCGCGGCCCCCGCCGTGAATGTCGAAGGTCGAGCCGAGGTAACGCGCGGCCATGGCCGAGCACTCGATGTGCCAGCCTGGGCGCCCAGCGCCCCAGGGGGCTTGCCAGGAGGCATCCGCTGGCTCACCCGGCTTTGTGCCCTTCCAGAGGGCGAAATCGTGCGGGTCGCGCTTGCCGCGCTCGTCTACGTCGGCGCTTTCTTCAAGATCGTCGAGGCCCTGATTCGTGAGCGATCCGTACGCTGGCCAGGAACGCACATCGAAGTACACGTCTCCTGAACCGTCGTCGGCGATGTAGGCGTGCCCGCGCTCGAGCAGACGCTCGATGAGTTCGATCATCTGCGGAATCGAGGCGGTCGCGCGCGGCTCGTAGGTCGGGGGTTTGACGCCGACGGCGGCATACGCGGCATTGAACTCTTGCTCGACGCGATACGCCAAAGCCCACCAGGGCTCCGTGCTCGTCGCATTGACGAGAATCTTGTCCTCGACGTCGGTCACGTTACGCACGAACGTGACGCGCCCGGGCCGCTCAACCGCGTCATTGAGGGAAACCGCGTCGCGATATGAACGACCTTGCGCGTCATGCTCGAGCCAGCGACGCAACACATCGAAAGCAACAGCGGCACGAACGTGATGGATGCCCGGCTCGGATTGCACCGTCGGCCCACACACGTACATCGTCACGTTCGAGGGGTCGAGCGGTACGAAGTCGCGCAGCTCTTGCGCGCGCGTGTCATAAAGGCGAACGGTCACCCCTCAAGCCTACCGGCGGGTGTTGGAGTTCTACCGGGAGCGGATGCCCCAGAATTGGCTCATGCTCTACGTCATCGCCGTGATTCTCGCCGGCGTGCTCTTTGGCACAAATGGCACCGCCCAGGCGCTCGGCCCCGAGGGCACCTCGCCCTTTTCGCTCGCGGCCGTTCGCCTCATCGGTTCGGGCGCCATCATGGCAATTATCACCGTCATTGCGTGGCGGCGCACGGCGCATCCGCCCATGACCGCCCGCACTTTGGGGCTCATGGCCGTCATCGGTTTCGGGCTTGCGGCATTTCAGCCGTTCTTCTACTTTGGTGCGCTGCGCAACGGCGTCGCGGTTGGCACGATTATTGCCCTGGGCTCTGCCCCCGTACTCGCGGGCGTGCTCGAGTGGATCATCACGCGCAAACGGCCGAGCGCCCTGTGGGCGTTTGCGACGCTCGGAGCAACCGTCGGCGTTGCCCTCCTGAGCATGGGTGGCGAGGTGCAATCGACGCCCGATGTTCTGGGTGTACTCTCGTCGCTCGCGGCCGGCGCCTCGTTCGCCGTCACAGCCGTCGCTCAACGCCGCGTGCTTGAGGCTGGCTGGAGCCCCCTGCTGACGATCGGCATCCCCGTCATGATCGCGGCGTTGCTTGCCGCGACAACCGTGCCATTCAACGATTTCTCGTGGCTCGCGACACCGCGCGGCATAGGGCTCGGGCTCTGGCTTGCGCTGGCAAGCATGACGCTCTCGTGGCTCCTGTTCACCTGGGGGCTTAGCGGCGTGAACGCAGGCACTGCCGCGACCCTGACACTCTCGGAACCCCTGACGGCAACCTTGCTCGGCGTCACCGTGCTGGGCGAACGGCTCTCAACGCTCGCGCTCATCGGCCTCGTGCTCGTTTTTGCCGCACTCATCGTGATCGCCCTCGGCAGCCGCCGCCACTCGGATGCCTCCGACCCCGAACCTTACGCCATCGAGGCGTAGCGTCCAGGTGCGCCTTTCTACCGCGCACACCAGTCCCAGACGGGAGTTAGCCGCACCTGGAGGCAAAAGAGGTCGCCCAGGTGCGGCTATCTACGGCTCTTGGGTTCGTTCGGCGGCAGTTAGCCGCACCTGGAGAAACAAAACTTCGCCTGGGTGCGGCGTGCTACCGCGGGGACCGGCCCAGAACGGGAGAAAGGCGCACCTGGAATTAGGAAATCGGGTAGAGGAGGGCTGTCGCGTAGGCGGCAATGCCCTCGCCCGCTCCCGTGAAGCCCAGACCATCGGTTGTTGTTGCGCTCACCGAGACGGGAGCACCAAGAGCCAGCGAGAGCACCCGCTCAGCCTCTTCACGTCGCGGGGCAAACTTCGGCCGATTCGCCTGAAACTGCACGGAAACATTGCCGATGCGGTAGCCGGCCTCGAAAACGAGTTCAGCCGTGCGCTGAAGAAAAGCGGATGCGTGCGCCCCCGCGAACTCAGGAGCATCCGTTCCAAAATGGGTGCCGATGTCGCCGAGCCGCGCCGCTCCCAGCACAGCATCAACAATCGCGTGCGCCACGACGTCACCATCGGAGTGCCCTGAGAGCGCGGGCTCCCCCGGCCACTCAAGCCCCGCGAGCCACAGGTTGCCCTCGCCACCGAAAGCGTGAACGTCGGTGCCGACTCCGATACGCGGCACATCCGCTCCAATCAGTTGGCGGGCACGGGCCAAATCGCCTGGTGTTGTGATCTTGAACGCTTCTTCAGAGCCCGGGACCCACACAATCTCGCCGCGGTTTGCCGCAAACAGCGCGGCATCGTCGGTGAAATCCGCATCGGCTGCGTCGTACAACTGCGCAATGTCTCGCGCAATGAACCCCTGGGGTGTCTGAGCGGCGACGAGGTTGCTGCGATCAACGCCCTCAACTACCTGCTCGCGATCGATGCGCTTGAGGGAATCCACCACGGGCAATGCGGGAACGACACCAACACCAGGCTGTACGGCCTCCATGACACGCTCGAACTGCTCAGGCGGTGTGAACGGTCGCGCAGCATCGTGGATGAGCACGGCGTAGTGCGGTGGAACTTTCGCAAGCCCGCGCGCGACCGATTCTTGGCGCGTCGCCCCACCCGTGACAACCGTGCCACCGATGCCCAGCGAGCCCGTGTTGATCGCCTGCTCTTCGTAGCCCGCGGGCGCAACAAGCACGACCCCAGCCGGGCGGAACTTCGTCACTGCGTCGAGCGCATGCCAAAGGATCGTGCGCCCATCGACCTCGACGAAGGCCTTCGGCACGCCAGCACCGAGGCGTTCGCCACTGCCAGCGGCGACGACGAGAACGATCGTTTGGTCTCGCCTCATGAACGAAAGTGTGCGGTCTTAGCTCGCGAGAACTTTGTCGAGCAGCTCGCCGGCCTGCTCTTCGTCGATCTTCTCAGCGAGCGCGAGCTCTGAAATGAGGATCTGACGAGCCTTGGCAAGCATGCGCTTCTCACCAGCCGAGAGGCCGCGATCCTGGTCGCGGCGCCACAGGTCGCGAACAACTTCGCTGACCTTGATGACATCGCCCGAAGCGAGCT